>JAOIVW010000003.1 GCA_028224375.1 Hellea sp. | reverse complement strand
CGCTATTATCGATCACGTTTATGGTGATGAAGGCGACGACATTATTGACGGCGGCGACGGCAATGATAGCCTCTTTGGCGGGGCTGGGGCCGATACACTTATGGGCGGATCTGGGAATGATATCCTTTTCGTGGACAGCGCAACCGATAATACGCAGACCGATTTATATCTGGGCGGGTTGGGGAATGACACTCTTGATAATTTGGGTGATAATAATCTCCAAATTTTCAATTGGGATAGCTCTGATCCCTTGGGTGCTGCCAACGGATCAGGCATCGAAACAATACTCCTTAACGGATTTGCAATTGAAGGTTCGTCAGGCGATGACAGCTATAATTTCGGCGCAACTCAGATTAGACAAGTTGATAATATGACACGCCTCGCGCTTGATGCAGGGGCAGGCAATGACACCGTGTTTGGCACGTCTCTTCAGGCGATAAGCGTGGCAGGCTTTGGCGGATTTACGCGCTATAACCTTGGCTCTGGCGATGACAGCTTCACGGGTCAAGGCGATGTCATCGACTACATCTTTGGTGATGCTGGTGACGATGTGATTGACGCAGGTGACAACAATGATCGCCTTTACGGCGGGGCTGGTGCCGATACACTCCTGGGCGGTGAAGGTAATGATAACTTTTACGCTGATAGCGCGACTGATGATACGGAAACGGATCTCTATTTTGGCGGGGTAGGATTTGACCGTTTGTTTAATACAGGCGAAAGCAATTTGCGTATCGATGATTGGGATAGCTCTGATCCAGACGGTACAGGAAATGGTTCGAACATTGAGGAAGTTTATTTAGAAGGTTTCGCAATTGAAGGGTCTTCTGGCGATGATAGTTATAATTTTGGCGCAACGCGGATCCTGAATGTAGACAATGCTTCTCGTCTCGTGCTTGATGCAGGCGCGGGTAACGATACGGTAATAGGGGGTACTGTCACGTCGTTAAACCAGGCTGGCTTTGGCGGCTTTAACTTTTACGATCTCGGCGAGGGCGATGATACTTTCACAGGCGCGGGTAATATTGTGGACCGTGTTGAGAACGGCGCTGGCAACGATATCGTGTCCACGGGTGACGGCTTTGATATTCTGCTAGCTGGGCTTGGGGACGATCAACTCTTTGGCGGGACGGGCAATGATGATTTCATCATCCGCTCTGGCGATGACTATATCAACGATTTGTTCATTGGCGGCGAGGGATTTGATGAAATTTTCAATGAGACTGGGGGCGACCTCATATTTACAACATTTACAGGCGGGGCGCATGTAGACGGCTCTATGGTCAATGGCAACGGCATTGAGGCCATACGGCTCGCGGTGCAAGGTATCAGCGGCACGGAAAATGCGGATAGCTTCGATTTTAGCTTCGTGAACTTTACTGGCGCTGATGCCGCGCGCACTGATGCCGAGACCAATGCTTTGTTTAACATGGGCGCAGGCAATGACACTGTGATCGGCGTTGAAAGCTTCATTACTGGATCTAACGGTTTCAGCTTTAATGGAACCTATAATCTTGGCGCGGGCGATGATAGCTTTACGACTAACTCCACCCTTGTCGACATCATCTATGACGGCGAAGGTAATGACACCGTTTTTACGGGCGCAGGCAACGATATTTATGTCGGCGGCAGCGGTAATGATCTCATCGACCTAGGCGGAGGCTTTGATGTTGTTGATGTGCGTCATCAGACTGAGTTTGGCCTTGATACGCTAACGGGCGGCACGGGATTTGACCGTATCAACAATACGTCCGGCGGCGATTTTGCCATTGGCGGCCTGGCCACAGGTTCAGGGTTTGAAGAGATCAATACTGGTAGCTTTTCCATGACTGGAACGAGCGGCAATGACTTTTTTGACCTGACAGGCATTACGTTCCGACAGCTAACAAATGGCCAAACTATCCTCTCAACAGGCGCGGGCAACGACACAGTCATCGCCAGTAACAATGGGGGAATCTTGACAAACAATTTTGGTGCATCCGAAGTCGCCTATGACCTTGGCGCGGGTGATGACACCTATATTGACAGTAACTTTTTGGATGCAAGTGTGATAACCGGCGGCGCAGGTGATGATAGCTTTGTCTTCAGCAGCAGTTGGGGGCAAGATACCATCACGGATTTCGATGCGCTGTCTGATTTTGAGACCATAGATTTATCGGGTGTCTCAAATATTGATAATTTCGCAGATTTGCTAGCTAATCACGTGGCGCAGGTTGGCGCGGACGTTGTTATCACTGATCAGGGGAATACACTCACCCTCACAGGGGTGAACTTAGCTGACCTCGACGCAAATGATTTCAACTTTGGCGGCACACCGCCTCCTAATCAGGAGTTCAATGATTTTGATGCCTTTGCTGCCGAAGGTGTTGATATTTTTGTTGCCGAAGATGTCGATATCTTCGACATGGACGCGTTGCTTTAGAATGCCGTCCAACGCCCTAACTTCAAATATTGAAAGTTGGGGCATTGTCATTTGGTTCAGTGCTTCAAAGTGATATTAGCTAAAATACAAAACGGCTTAAAAGATAATTTCACAGAGGGTATAGCTTTACTCGAAATGGATATATGGTTTTGATGTTTTTAGAAAAAGGCCATTTGATCTCGCAAGCTAATGGCGGGATAGACAGCGTGCCTATTCTCCAGCGCTATAGAAGATGTATTTCATTTAATTGTGACATCTGCATTGCGTTCTATTGGATAAATGGGTTTAGGAATGTTGCTAGGCGGCCTGCCATGACTTCGACTCCCTTTGCCGTTGGGTGCAAGCCATCACTTTGTAACAGGTCAGGATGGGTTCGCACGCCTTCCAGAAGTGCGGGGTAAAATGGGACATTAAATTGGCTGGCTAGCTCAGGATATATCGCGCCAAATTTCGCGTCTCGGCTTCCGGTTTGCGCTTTTGACCGAGGTTTCAGCCCGACGAGAATGACTGGAATATTGTCTGCTTTCGCTTTGTTCAAAATTTCCATGAGATTGCTGCGCGTTGTTTCTGGCGGCACGTTCTGCAGATAATCATTTGCGCCAAGGGCCAGGATGAGAAAATCGGGATTGGCAGACTTCACGCTCCAATCATAACGGGCTAAGCCGTTCGCGCTTGTATCGCCCGATACGCCTGCATTGATGACCGTGACAGGTAGCCCCGCCGCATTGAGGCGGAGACCCACTTGTTCGGGCAGGGCGTCCTGCGGAGAGAGGTTATACCCTGCGGTTAGGCTGTCGCCGAGAAATACGACAACAGGTGCCTGCGCCTCAACGCGCGCGGGCGGGGTTTGCGCCGTGTCCTGTTGGGCTGTGCCAGCTATACTGACGGGCGTGTCAGGGGCTTGCCCGCACCCGATAAGTCCGAATGCCGACAGCATAATTATCACTATTAATTGACCTAACCATCTCATAACTTGCCTCATATAGGAATTATCGACCATATGCTAATCGATGAACGCGTATAGCTACCTTACACGCCATCATACTAAAACCTGCAAGGACATAACATAGATGGCTGAAGCTTTGAGAATGACCAATGTGAGCTTGACCCTATCGGCGGCGTCGGGCCCGGTCGACATTTTAAAGGGCGTGAATTTTTCGGCCAATAAGGGCGAGAGCATTGCCATCGTTGGCCCGTCCGGTTCAGGTAAGTCCTCTCTTATTTCCCTGGCAGCCGGACTTGAACACATCACCTCAGGCGAAATTTTTCTTCTCGGAGAATCCCTAAAGGGCCGCAGCGAAGATGAATTGGCAAAATTGCGCCGGGGCCGGGTCAGTATGGTGTTTCAATCCTTTCACCTCCTGCCGACCATGACCGCCTTTGACAATGTCAGAGCCCCCTTGGAAATCGCAAGATTAGATAAGGTCGAGGCCCGCGCCTCGGCGGCCTTGGACGCTGTGGGGTTGTCCGACCGTATCCACCACTATCCAGGACAATTATCAGGCGGCGAACGTCAACGCGTCGCCGTTGCCCGCGCATTGGCATCAGATCCAGAGCTCGTCTTTGCCGATGAGCCCACAGGCAATCTGGATGCCGCCACAGGGGCGGGCGTTGCGGATATGTTGTTTGACTTAGCTGGCGCGCGGGGCGCGACCCTCATCTTGGTTACTCATGATTTAGACCTCGCCGCCCGGGCTGACCGCATGGTGACAATGCAGGCCGGGAAAATTATATGAGCCGTGTTGCGCTTAAAATTGGGCTGCGCGAGCTTTCCGGCGGCCTGAAAGGGTTTTGGATTTATCTGGCCTGCATTATTTTAGGCACGGCGGCCATCGCGTCGGCGGGGTCTGTCACCGAAGTCTTCACGCGCGGCCTAGATGGACAAGCCCGCATTCTTCTCGGCGGAGACGCGATGTTCTCCATGGCGCAGAGACGTCCTGATGCGCAGGAGCGCGCCTTTATCACGGATTTGGGCCAAGTCACCGAAACGGCCGCTGTCGACTTAATGGCGGCGGCGGATGGAACGCGGCGTCAGGTAGAGGTCCGGGCTGTCGATGATAGTTTTCCGTTAATTGGCGAGGTGACGCTGACCGGACCTGAGACGGACTTTCAAACGGCTCTTAGACGTCAGGACGGGAGATGGGGGGCGGTTGTGAGTCAATCATTCCTCGACACATTTGATGCAAACATAGGCGACCCCGTTTCGCTGGGATCTATTCAAGCCGTTATACGCGGGCGGTTAGATGCGCTTCCGGACAGGGTTGGAACGCCGGGCTCATTCAGCCCTCATGCCATGGTGCATTTGGAGGCGTTGATTGAAGCGGATAGATTATCCGAGGGACAATTATTTCGCTCTGGCTTTCGGGTTGTCTTTAAGCCGGGCACTAATCTCGAAGCGGTCCAATCAGCGTTTAAGGAAAAGAAGATGCGCGAGGCGGGCATAAGACTTAGGGAGCCCGAAGACGCCGTTGATGGCCTCCAAGATATATTGACCACGCTCAATAGTTTCCTCGCGATTATCGGTATCGCCGCATTGGTGGCAGGCGGAGTCGGCGTGGCACAAGCGACCACGGCATTTCTCGATACACGTATAGAGTCCATTGCGGCCCTCAGAGCGCTCGGCGCGGATTCTCGAACGGTTCGAAATGCCTATATTATTCAGCTTGGTTTATTGGCGCTATTCGGGGCACTGACAGGCACGATAATTGGCGCGGCCACACCCTACATTCTTGTTTGGGTCTCAGGCGGAAAAATTCCTCTGCCGCAATCCATCGGTATTTATCCCGTCCCATTGCTCATCGCGCTGCTATCGGGACTTCTCGCGGCAGCCATATTTGCCCTGCCGGCGATAGGGCGTGCCCGGGCAACGCGGCCTGCAGCGCTTTTCCGCCGCTTATCAGAAGACACCCGGACCCGCACACCTAGGTTCGAACGGCTTTGGTCAATTGCAGCGGCAGGATTTTTAGCGGCCTTGGCAACACTCACCAGTTCTCGTCCAGGCCTTACGGCGATGCTTCTCATCGGCGCGGTTGTCTCCTGGGGTATATTTTTGCTAGCCGCCTATCTCATCCGAAAATTAGCGTCCGTATTGTCCCGCCGCGCGGCAGGCCTCTGGCGGCTCACACTTTCAAACATTGGCGGTCCCGGTTCCTTGGCCACGACCATTGTTCCCGCATTGGGTTTGGGCCTCGCGCTCTTGACCTTGGTCGCTTCGGTGCAAGCCAATCTGATGCGCCAGATCTCAGAGACTGCGCCGACCAATGCGCCGTCGCTTGTGTTCTCCCAAATCCCCAATGACGCCGTTGATCAATTTGACAGCCTTTTGGCAAGCGAAGGTGTCGATATTAAAGATACGTTTGTGTATCGCCGCGCGCCGTTCCTTCTGGCCCGCGTAACCTCGCTCAAGGGCGCGCCTGTCGTGAGAGAGAATATTGCTGAATCAGAACGCTGGGTCGTGCGCGGCGAGACCAGCATCACGTATTTGTCCAAGCAGCCGCCTGACACGAAACTAACCGAGGGCGAATGGTGGCCTGCGGAATATGAAGGGCCATTACTGGTCTCCGTTGAAGCGGACGCCGCTGCGGGGCTTCGCATTGGCGTGGGGGACACAATCGGCTTCCGTGTTTTTGGCCGCGAGGTCACGGCCGAAGTTGCCTCTTTGCGCACGGTGGATTGGGGACAATTCAGTATCGCGTCTAATACAGCCTTTGTTCTATCTCCGGGAACGCTGGAGGCGGCCAAGCCCTATTTTATCGCCATCGTGAAAACGTCCCCGGCAGATGAGGCGGACATTATCGACGCGCTCGGCACGAGCTTGCCTGACGTGGTTGTCTTCCAAACCCGGGCAGCCTTAGAGACAGCGGCGCGGCTTTTTGGGAGCATTGCGATTGCTGTGAATGCGGCCGCTAGCGTCGTGACAGTTGCAGGGCTTCTTGTCTTATTGGGGGCTTTTGCGGCCATGGCGCGTAAACGCCGAAGCGAGGCGGCTTTGCTCAAAGTCTTCGGGGCGCAACGCGGGCAAGTTTTGCGCCTCTATGCTGGCGAATTTGCTTTTGCAGGAGGCGCCGGAGCCATCATCGGCGCGGTCATTGGCATTGGCGCCGCTTACCCGATTGTCACGAAAGTCTTTGAAGCCAGCTGGACATTCCCATGGCGAGAAGCACTCTTCGTCATCGGACTAGCCATTTTGGTGTCTGCCATTGGCGGCGCAGGTGTCGGCATAGCAACCCTCGCCAAACGTCCCGCACAAGTCCTCAGATCAGCATAGAGAACGCAGGGTAAAACTCAGTCCTTTAGGACGTCTTTTTTGGTAGCTGCAGGCTGTTAATGAGTATCAGCTGAGCGGCTTGAATTCGCACCTAAAGAATGACGCTGAATAGTGAGCTTCTAAATAATCTAACGCTCTTCTATTGATATCACCTTTAATATTTTTTGGCCTTTAAGACCAATGGCGGATGGGCATTTAATATCAGGCAAGACGGCGACATCGAACAGCTCCTGTACCACACCTTCAATGCGCACCCATTCTACTGCGTCGCCTGTGGTCAAATCCACAATAAGAAGACCGCAGCGCGCATCGACATCTTTGTCTTTCAGGGCTTGATTGAGCGGCAGGCCTTGGAAGGTTTTATTATCGCGCGATTGGGACAGACCGATAATCGCATAATTTCCCACAAGAGACAGCCCGCGCGCATAGCCGGGACAGAAAGTGACGGGATTGAACTCGCCGCTCTTAATATCCACCCAGCCAAAATACCCTGTGCCAGAGTTCAGCAGCCAGAGCTTACCGTCATGCAGGCGCGGGGAGTGGGGCATGGAGAGCCCTTCGGCAATGATATCGTCCGTCGTTACATCTATCACTAGCCCGCCATCAGCGCGGCGATCCCGCCATCCATCAGAGGCGTCTGACCGCGAGACGCAAGTCACATATTTAGGTTTGCCCCCCTCCATCGCTAGGCCATTCATATGGCAGCGATCCTCAGCGGCAAGCTTACTAATAAAGGGCGGTTTCCAAAGCGGCTTAAAACTCGCGCCGTCACCGACTGTCGCCACACAATTAAAGAGCGTGTTGATAAATACAGGCTTGCCGTCTCCGTCAATTTCGACGTCATGAATATCAATATCGCCAGTAATCCAGCTTTGATGCGGCGCATAGACGGCATCATAAAGGCCCTGTCTTTGCCCAGCAGGCAGGACATTATCAAAACGATAAAGCTGATAATGAGTGGCCATCAATAATGTACGGCCATCGGGCGAGACGCCCAGTCCCATACAGCGCGGATAGCTGCGCTCAAAAACAGAGAGCCGCCCATCAGGCTTTAGCCCTAAGAAAAATATCTTGCCCGCTTGATAAGTCGTAAAGGCGAGCGAGCCGCCCAACGCGTGAAGCCAGCCATTGAACCCGCGCGATGTCGTGAGGGCGAATTTTTCTTCCATGTTTTTACCTTTAAATAACTGCAAGATTTCTAACGTCTCGCTTGAAAATCCACCTTTACGTCCTTAGGCTGCAATTATGGGAGGGCTTTCATTTTATCCCTCTGACATGACCTAAGGATGATGAAATGGCAAGACGCTTTAATCTTGATCTAGATTCAAATTTGGAGCTAGAAGGTTATGATTTTGATAGCCGTCTCAGCGATGTGTTCGAGATAGGCCCAAATTTTGCGACGGACCTTAACCCAAATTTAGCGCAGCAGTCAGTGTTCTCAGATAATTTCGCGAGCTTTAAATTGCCTAGCATTGCTGCCGCATCCAGCACGATTAATGAAGGCTCTACAAATGTACCTACACTGCCGAGCCAGCCTTTAGAAAGCGGGGCCTTCGGCGCTGTCTTTGAACTGTCCTCACTCCTCGCCGCCAATGGCGGCGATGGGAGCGCGGGCTTTGCAATTAATGGGATAGATGCGGGTGATTTCAGCGGCGCCTCTGTCTCTTCAGCCGGAGACGTAAATGGCGACGGTTTTGACGATATCATTATTGGGGCACAGGACGCTGAACCTAATGGGGCTTCTAGCGGTGAGAGTTATGTTGTTTTCGGGCAGCAAAGCGGTTTTGGGGCTAGCCTTAATTTGTCCGCGTTAAACGGCACAAATGGTTTTGTTATTAATGGAGTAGAAGCGGGTGATCGAAGCGGGCGTTCTGTGTCGTCTGCGGGTGACATTAACGGTGACGGTTTTGATGATATTATTATCGGAGCTAGGGGCGGCGATACTAATGGGAGCGATAGCGGGGAGAGCTATATTGTCTTCGGGCAAGCGAGCGGTTTTGGGGCTAGCTTTGATCTTTCAGCGCTTAATGGTACTGATGGTTTTGTTATTAACGGTATAGAGGCAAATGATCGAAGCGGTACGTCTGTTTCTTCTGCTGGGGACGTAAATGGAGACGGGTTTGATGATTTTCTCATTGGCGCACCAGGCGCTATTCCTAATAACCTATACAGCATAAAGAGCTATGTTGTCTTTGGCAGCGCGGACAGTTTTGGTGCTAGCTTTGATCTTTCCACGGTAGACGGGACTAATGGTTTTGTTATCAATGGTATAGAAACCTACGATGCAAATGGGATTGTTGTATCAGATGCCGGGGATGTTAATGGTGATGGTTTTGACGATATCCTTATCGGCGCAATTGCGGGTCAGCCGGGAGGTAGCCTACGAGGTGAGAGCTATGTCGTCTTTGGCCAGGCTAACGGTTTTGGCGCTAGTCTTGATGTGTCTGCGCTTGATGGCGTGAATGGCTTTGCCCTTAAGGGTGTAGACGCGTTTGATTTTAGCGGTGGGGCTGTTTCTTCTGCGGGAGATGTTAATGGGGACGGCTTCGATGATATCCTTATTGGAGCCGCTATCGCTGAGCCCAATGGTCAGGGTAGCGGTGAGAGCTATGTCGTCTTTGGTCGGGCTAGCGGTTTTGCGGCCAGTCTTGAATTGTCATCGCTTGACGGGAGCAATGGCTTCGTCATTAACGGGATTAATCAGAATGATAATAGCGGGGTCTCTGTGTCCTCTGCAGGTGACATTAATGGCGACGGGTTTGACGATATCCTCATCGGAGCATCCAATGCTGACCCAAATGGTTATAGTTCGGCTGGCGAAGCCTATTTGATATATGGAACTGACGCCGGTTTTGCAGCTAGTTTTGACTTGTCCTCGCTAGATGGCGTGAATGGCTTTGTTCTCAACGGCATAGATGACGGTGATAGGAGCGGTAATTCTGTCTCTGCTGCGGGGGATGTTAATGGTGACGGATTTGATGATATTCTCATTGGGGCTTTTAGCGCCGATCCTAACGGGATAGGTGGCGCGGGCGAAACCTACGTCATTTATGGGCAAGGATCTGCGTCGACACCGCCTCCAGTGTTACCTGAAGCCCAATTCGAACTCTCCTCACTCCTCGCCGCCAATGGCGGGGATGGCAGTGCGGGTTTTGTTGTTAATGGTATTGATGGGCGTGATAGAACTGGGTACTCGGTTTCATCTGCTGGGGATATTAATGGGGATGGCTTTGACGATTTTCTCATCGGGGCCGATAGCGCTGATCCCAGTGGAAACAACAGCGGTGAAACCTATGTTGTCTTCGGTCAAATAGGGAATTTTGGCGCTAGTTTTGACTTGTCCAACCTTAATGGTACCAATGGCTTTCTCATTAGCGGTATAGACGTCTCTGATTATAGCGGGAGTTCTGTGTCTTCTGCGGGCGACATCAATGGAGACGGCTTTGATGATATTCTCATCGGCGCGTACAGAGCCGATACCAATGGGTATGATAGCGGGGAGAGCTATCTTATTTTTGGGCAAGCGGGCGGTTTTGAGGCCAGCCTCGATCTGTTATCTCTTGATGGCACCAATGGCTTTGTCATAAATGGTATAAACGCATATGATCGTAGCGGTCGTTCAGTGTCATCCGCAGGGGACTTTAATGGTGACGGTTTTGATGATTTTATCATCGGAGCAACGGGCGGAGATCCCAATGGGAGCCTTAGCGGTGAAAGCTATGTTATTTTTGGACAAGCGGGCGGTTTTGGAGACAGCCTTGAGCTTTCCGCGCTAAACGGCACAAATGGCTTTGTCATTAACGGCATAGATGCCAGTGATTTGAGCGGGGATTCTGTCGCGTCTGCGGGGGATGTAAATGGAGACGGCTTTGATGATATTCTCATCGGCGCACGCAATGCTGATCCCAATGGGTTTGATAGCGGGGAGAGCTATATCATTTTGGGGCAAGCGGACGGTTTTGGCGCTAGCTTTGATCTATCTTCACTCAACGGGACGAATGGCTTTGTCCTTAACGGTATAGGTACGCGTGATTACAGCGGGCGTTCAGTGTCTTCTGCAGGGGATATTAATGGGGATGGCTTTGGCGATATTATTATCGGTGCATCACGTGCAGATCCTAATGGAGAGCAGAGCGGCGAGAGCTATGTTGTTTTTGGACAAGAGAATGGTTTTGCGCCTAGTTTTGAACTATTTGCACTTAACGGCAGCAATGGTTTTGTCATCAACGGAGTAGACTCGCTTGATCAAAGCGGGCGTTCAGTCTCTTCTGCGGGAGATGTTAATGGCGATGGATTTGATGATATCCTCATAGGGGCCTTTAGTGCTGTTCCAAATGGGAGCTATAGCGGTGAGAGTTATATTGTCTTTGGACAGGCGAGTGGTTTCGGCGCAAGTCTTGAGCTGTCTACGCTTAACGGGACGAACGGCTTTGTCCTTAACGGTATCAGTGTAGCTGATCAAAGTGGGATTTCTGTGTCTTCTGCGGGGGATATTGATGGCGACGGGTTTGATGATATCCTCATCGGGGCGCGTTACGGCGATCATGGTGGCAATGGTGAGACCGGCGAAACCTATATCATTTACGGTCAGGCTGAGTTTGGCCGCACCGTCGAAATTCTCTCCGTGGCCACTGACAGCTACACTGCCTCCAATAATGGCGAAGTCGTTCGCGGCCTTGCGGGTGATGACGTCATTAATGGCGGCGCAGGAAGCGATGTTCTCTTTGGCGATGAAGGCGATGATACGCTCAGTGGCAATGCAGGCGATGACCGCCTTGAAGGCGGCGCGGGTAATGACACTCTGGATGGCGGCGCAGATGATGACGTTGCTATCTATAACGGCAATGTCTCAGACTACGACATCGTCAATAATGGTAATGGGACTTTTACCGTCACAGATAACCTCAATGGTAATGGCGTCGATACGCTGACCAATATTGAATTCGTGCAGGTCGGGATTGACATTATCGATCTTACAACGATTCTGGCTCTCGTGAACGGAACCCCAGGCGATGACGATCCTCTCAACGGCACGACAGATGACGACTTTATTAACGGCTTGGCGGGTGATGATGTTATCTTTGGCCTTAGCGGTGACGATATTATCAATGGTGGTGACGGGCGTGATATCCTGAACGGCGGCGATGGTGATGACATCCTCAATGGCGATGCGGGCAATGATGACTTCTTTGGCGGGGCTGGCGCGGATGAGATTAATGGCGGCGAAGGCGCTGACCGTGTGTTCTACTCAACGGCAGCAGCAGGCGTGACAGCTAACTTCATCGACCAGTCTTTAAACACAGGCGAAGCGGCTGGCGATACATATAACAGTATTGAAAGCATCACAGGGTCTAACTTTGATGATGTGATTACCTCGGGCAATGATGATAACGATCTTGTTGGTCTTGGCGGTGATGACGTGCTTAGCGGCGCCGGCGGGCGTGACCGCCTCTTTGGCGGCAGCGGCGATGACCGCTTGATTGGCGGCTTTGGTAATGATGATCTCTTTGGCCAAGGCGGGGCGGATACCTATGTTATCCGCTCAGGCGCAGGGGCAGACCGTATCTTTGGCTATGAAAGCGGAACTGACCTTATCCAGTATATTGACGGGCCGGGCGATCTGTCAGACCTGACCATTGAGCAGGTGGGCAATAATACGCGCATTACCTCAGTTGTGGGTGTGCTAACCCTAATCGGTATCACAGCCAGCACGATTACAGCGGATGACTTTAGCTTTGTAAACCCGCTGCCGGACGCCACAGGCGTAGATGTCAACACAACACTGACCACAGGCAATGACCTCTTTGTCGGGGATGAGAATGACGACATTGTTGAGGGCTTGGCCGGTAATGATACTATCAGAGGCGGTATTGGTGATGATGAGCTGAT
The DNA here is from genome assembly GCA_028224375.1 of Hellea sp. GTDB lineage: Bacteria > Pseudomonadota > Alphaproteobacteria > Caulobacterales > Maricaulaceae > Hellea. The sequence goes on along the minus strand of JAOIVW010000003.1, from coordinate 162,864 downwards.
GGGCGGGGAGGGTAATGACCTGCTCACAGGCGGGCTGGGCGCTGATGTGCTGGATGGCGGCGAAGGGATTGACCGCGTGCTCTACACAGCCGCATCCACAGGCGTGACCATCAACGTGTTCAACCCCTCGCTAAACACAGGCGAAGCAGCAGGTGATACTTATATCTCAATTGAGAACTTCTCCGGCTCTAACTTAAATGATAATATCACCTCCGGAGGTGAAGGGAACCAGCTCATTGGCTTGGCGGGTAATGACACGCTTATAGGCGCAGGCGGCAATGATACGCTCTTTGGCGGTGATGGTAATGACCGCTTGGTCGGGGGCGCTGATAATGATGTTCTCTTTGGCCAGCAGGGCGAGGATACTTTTGTGTTCTTTGCCAATTCCGGCAATGATGTCATCCGCGACTTTGAGGACGGCATTGACACGATTGAGTTCCGCGGCGCGGTCGACAGCTTTGCTGACCTCACCCTGGAGCAAAGCGGCACCAATGTTATCATCACCTCAGATAACGGCGTCATCACCGTCAGAAACATGGACATCGCAGACCTGACAGTCGATGACTTTACGTTCTTGTAGGGGGAAGACGTTACAGTTTGACTTATCGCCGCCAGAACATCAGGCGGCGTCACAGAGTAGGGGTCATATTCCGACTTGGCAATATTTGCTGTTAGCATCAAAAGCTCAGCTCTTCTTAAGCCGCTCGTAAGATGGGACGCGAAACGCATAATGTTTATTATGAGAAATTATAATGCTATAAATCTCACCAAACACTATCAATTCATTCTTGACGGCACAGCTCCGCGATACTTTCTTCGCCGCGAAGGCCATCCAGATCAATGCGGATCTTCTCATCTGCGCTGTATTGTTTGCGGGTCTTATGTTTGGTGTCTTTGACGATATGCTCGCCTGATGTTGTTTTACTCTGTCTCATCTTTCTCTCCATAAGAATGAAGATGAGCAAGGTCTCTCTCAGTCCAGACCTGAATCTGAGACACAGGCCCTGACGTCAGACAATGTCGACGCAAGAAGTCTGGGATGCCTATCATGAAATTCTTGCTAATGAGGGCTAGATAACGCCCTCTTCCAAGAAGTCATGAATATGGATGAGCCCAATAGGCTTTGCCGACCCATCTAAAACGAAAAGCGATGTGATTTTCTTTTGGCTTAGAATGTTGAGGCCTTTTGCGGCGAGATCATCAGCCAGAAGAGAAATGGGGTTAGTTGTCATTACATCGGCTGCCAAACTATCTTTGTCCAGTTCACTGTAATGCCGCCTGAGATCACCATCCGTTATGATACCTGTAAGACTTCCATTCTTTGCGGTGATACCGACACAGCCAACGCCGCCTTGATTGATTTGATCAACGGCCTTCGCGATGTGAAGAGTCTCATTGCAGAGATAAACATCTTCAATAGGCCTCATAACATCGGACACTTTCTTAAGCGCAGCTCCCAGTTTTCCTCCGGGATGAAAGCGGTGAAAATCATCTGACGTAAAGCCTCGTCGCTTCATCAGCGTTACGGCTAATGCGTCACCTACCGCCAGAGCCATGAGGGTTGATGTCGTGGGAGCTTGAGTCACATGACACGCCTCATCCGCTTTTGGCAGCAAAAGGGTTATATTCGCGCCTTGATCTAAAGACGAACCTTTACCTGATGTAATTCCAATCAGAGGAATGTTGTAGCGATTAGCATAGCTTATAATGCCCGCCAACTCAGCTGTGCCGCCAGAGTTGGACAGCGCGATGATAATATCATTGGTTGAAATCATGCCCAAGTCACCGTGAAGGGCTTCTCCGGGATGTACAAAGCTTGAGAGTGTGCCCGTTGAGGCAAATGTCGCCGCGATTTTACGCGCGATGTGCCCTGATTTACCCATGCCGGTTACGATGACCCTGCCCTTAATAGCCTTTATGGCCTCAAGGGTTAAATCGAAGGCCGCGCCAAAGCCATGCTCCAAATGGTCAGCCATGGCGGCGATGAGAGCCGTAAGACCCGCCTGTTCTTTCTTTAGAACATCTATCGCTGTTTGATTCACCGCAGTAACCTCTAATCTTGGAGCGCTGATGTGCACGTAAACCAGCTAAGCATCTGTGTAAATAAGGGCTTGAGGCAATGCAACGCCGCAAAGCCTTATTGCATGTCGTGAAAGCAGCCTCTAATAGCCAGCTATGCAAACGCTTATCGTCGTTCCGGCCCGCTATGCCTCCACTCGATTTCCGGGTAAGCCGCTTGCGAAAATCAATGGTATTTCGATGTTGCGCCGAACCGCGCGTACAGCACAGCTCGCCTCTAAAAGCATCTCGAACGCACAATATGTTGTTGCAACGGATGATGCCCGTATCCAAGCGCATTGCGCAGAGCATGATATTCCCTGCGTGATGACGCCCGCGGATTTGAAGACAGGCAGCGATCGTGCTTTGGCGGCGGCAGAGCAAATGACGGCTTCAACGGGCATGGCTTTTGACTTTATCATCAACCTTCAAGGCGATGCCCCTTTTACACCAGTAAATCAGATTGTCGCTTTGGCAGAGGCGCTAAAAGGCGGTGCAGAGGTGGCGACGCCGTACATTCAATTATCATGGCAAGCTTTGGCGGATCTAAGAGAGCATAAGGCTAAGACCCCTTTTAGCGGGACCTGCGTTATTGTGAATCAAGAGAATGAAGCGATTTGGTTTTCAAAAAACATTATCCCCGCCATTCGCAAAGAAGATGTCGTCAAAGAGTCGATGTCCCTTTCCCCTGTGCGGAGACATGTCGGTCTTTATGCCTATACCCAGAAAGCTCTGAAAACATTCACGCAGAGCCCCGAAAGCGCTTATGAAAAGCTAGAGGGATTGGAACAATTGCGCCTTCTGGAAAATGGTATTGTGATTAGCTGTGTGAGTGTTGAGCCGACGCACATCACCATCTCAGGAATTGATAGCCCAGAAGACCTCGCCCTTGCAGAAGCTTTAATTGCAAAACATGGTGACCCTTACCAATGACGCGCATCGTCATTTGCCGACATGGGAACACTTTCGATAAGGGTGATGTCATCACGCGCGTAGGATCGCGAACGGATATGCCTTTGTCTATCTCAGGCATTAATCAAGCTAAAGGTTTGGCAGACCATTTTTCGCCTGAGACATCAGATTTTAGCTTTAAATCAGCTTTTTGTTCTTCATTGCTACGCACATACCAGACATCAGATTTCATTTTGACATCAGGACATCCTGTTAAAGAGCTGAAAATATTACAATTTTTGACTGAAATTGATTACGGCATAGATGAAAACAAGCCAGAAAGTGACGTCGTGGCACGCTTAGGGGAAAAGGCAATTGAACAATGGGACAATGATGCCATTCCGCCTGACGGATGGAAAGTAAACCCACCTGAAATTATCAGCGCGTGGAAAACATTCTTCGCAGACCACCATGACGGTATGGGCGATATTTTGGTCGTCACAAGTAACGGCATTGCGCGTTTTGCGCTTGATGCTGTCGACGAAATCGCTACAGACGCGCCAAGAAAGCTGCGAACCGCCGCTTATGGTATAATTGAAATCAAAAACGGAATGTCCAAAGTTACGGCTTGGGATAAACGTATCTCTTAAAACAGGATGACCACATGACAAAATTAGCCCTTATCGGCGCAGGCCCAATGGCCATGGCCTATGCTGCCGTCTTAAAAGACTTGAAAGCTGATACACGCGTCATTGGGCGCGGCGAAAAATCAGCAGCCGCCTTTAAAGAGAAGACCGGTTTGGACGTCCGCACAGGCGGGCTTGAGGATTATTTGGGCTCGGGCGAAGCCCTGCCCGATTACGCTATTGTTTCGACTCCTGTGGACGCGCTTGCGCCAAATACGAAGGCCCTGATTGCAGCAGGCATCAAAAATGTCCTCGTCGAAAAACCGGCTGGCCTTACCCCTGAAGAAACGCAAGAGCTTGCAGACTTTGCCGCAGCTCATAATGCAAAAGTTTATGTCGCTTATAATCGCCGCTTTTATGCGAGTGTTATGGCGGCTAAAAAACTTATCGCAGAAGATGGCGGCGCAACATCTCTAAGAATGGAGTTCTCCGAATTTGCCTTCCGTATCAAAGATGTGCCAACGGCAGCCCATATCAAATCGCAGTGGCTTTATGCCAACTCAACCCATGTCTTGGATATGGGGTTCTTTCTTGCGGGTTATCCGACTGACATTTCCGGAAAGCAGGCTGGAGGCTCAGATTGGCACCCTGCAGGGTCACAATTTGTGGGTCATGGGTCATTAGAGAATGGCGGGCTTTTTTCTTATCATGCCGATTGGGATGCCGCGCCGCGCTGGATGGTCGAGGTTATGACGCCTAAGCGCACATTGATGTTTAACCCTCTAGAAAAGTTAAATGAACGGTCTCCCGAAGGCTTTGCAATTACGCCTGTTGAGCTTGAAGATGATTTGGACACGCGGTTCAAACCTGGTTTACATGCGCAAACTAACGCTTTTTTGAGGGGCGATAGCACTGACCTCGCGACTATCGCATCTCACGCCGATCACATGGAAAATATCTATAAGGTTATTCGCGGCGCTTAGGCGTGAACAACCATACCGTCATAGGCAGGGGTCACGTTTCCAAATAGCTCGTCGCTAAGCGTTTTATAATCCATATCGATATGTAGGTTCGTCAGAATTCCGCGTTTGGCTTGGGTTTTGGCCAGCCATGAGAGCGCGCGGTCTGCATGGGCATGGGTGGGATGGTCATTATAGCGAAGCGCATCTAATATCCACGTATCGATACCTGTTAGCGTTTCAAAACCAACATCTTCTATGCCCCAAACATCAGGGCTATAGGCGAGCTTGCCGCCAAAGATGAAACCCAATGACGGTGTGGGGCCGTGGCTAAGCTCAATGACTTCAACAGACAATTCCCCGCCCGGCCCGTCTATGCTGAACGTGTCTTCGCCTTTTATAAGGTCTTGCAGTTCAAGAATAGGCGGATGCACGCGGCCTTCAGGCATTTCAAAGCAATACTCAAAACGATTGTAAACATGCTCTTTTGTATGAGCGTCCATATATGTCGGAATGCGTTTGCGCATACGGTAAGCAATGGCGCGCAAATCATCGATACCGTGGCTCTGATCCGCGTGGTCATGGGTATAAAGCAATGCGTCCAATCGCTGGATATCAGCTTTAAGAAACTGTTCCCGCAAGTCCGGGGATGTGTCAATCAACACGGCTGTGCGGTCTTCAGGGGCAGGCTCTGTCTCCCCGTCCCAATATTCCACATAGAGCGAGCTACGTGAGCGGCGATTTTTAGGCTCAGTTGGGTCGCAAACACCCCAATCCCCGCCAACACGCGGCACGCCGCCAGAAGATCCGCAGCCTAATATGATAGCTCTGATGCTCATTTTAAGCCCTCGGGCCGTTTGGCTTTGGTGAAGAGATTAAAGAAGGCATCTGTTGTGCGCTTCGCTGTCTCATCGAAACTCCAACCTTTTACCTCTGCTAAAGCTTGGCAGACCTCTTTGACATAGGCGGGCTCATTTCGGCGGCCGCGATGAGGTACTGGCGCGAGATAAGGGCAGTCCGTCTCAAGCATGATACGCTCATCTGGCATAGCCTTGGCAAGGGCGCGTACATCATGAGCGTTTTTAAAACTCAAAATTCCCGAAACCGAAAAGTAAAATCCTTGATCTGCGCCCCATTTTGCTAGCTCTGGGCCAGATGTGTAGCAATGAAGTTCCGCCGCAAAGGGCCCCTCCTCTGCTATAGCTGTTTTCAATGTGCTCATCATAAGCTCATCCGCTTCACGCGTATGGATGATGAGGGGCAGCTTGGTCTCACGCGCCGCGATGATGTGGGCTTTAAAGTTATGCACCTGCTCAGCCTCAGAACTATAGCCGTAATGAAAGTCATAGCCCGTCTCGCCAATTCCGATGACCTTAGGATGTTGGGCAGCGGTAATAAGCTGATCTGCCGTTATGTTAGGATTTTCTTTGGCGTCATGCGGATGCGTGCCTACACTGGCCCACATATTTGGATGAGCCTCAGCCACAGCGACAACATCGTCAAAGTCAGAAAGTTTGCAACAGATATTGAGCATGGTCCCAACGCCTGATTCAAAGGCGCGGTCAATGACCTCTTCGCGGTCTTCAGCAAACTTATCGCCGTGGAGATTTACGTGGCTGTCGACTAACATCAGGCGGCTCTTATCGCGGATAAGGTATCTGACATGACAGTCTTCTTATCCATGTTAATGGCGGCTTCAATGCGCTGCATGTTCCCAACCTTATCCCATAATTTCTGCCAGACTTCAGGCGGCTTAGACACGGGTAGCGGCTTAAACGCGCCGTGCCATTCACCCGTGACAGTAAAGACGGATTGGGCCTGCAAGATATCTTGAAGCGCCTCCCAGAATAGTTTGCGCGAGGCTCCTGCATTTTGCGCGGCGAGGCTATTTGATAAGATGTGGTCCATTTTTGAGTTGGAACGGTCAAGGCTGCTCAAGAACCCCGTCAGAGGCTTCAAGACGCTATCCGCATTTTGCGCCAGCGCAATAGCTTTGCCGGGCCCTCCGCGAGAGAGCTTAACGGCGGCATCAATAATTTGATCCGGCGCGTCGATACGCTCGCGTAGCCACGGTTTAATCTGGTCCTCTGGAACGGCGCGCAGCGGCAAATGCATACAGCGAGAGCGGATGGTTGGCAGCAAGCGCCCCGGCGCTGAGGAGAGCAGAATTATCATAGCTTTTTCAGGCGGCTCTTCCAATATCTTTAAAATCGCATTTTCTGAATTACGGTTTAAATCATCCGCCGTATCGATTAAGCAAACACGCCAGCTCTTATCTTCTGCGGCTGTGCCTTGGAAAAACTTTCCCATAGCACGAACATCATCCACGGGTATTTCGGTGCGAACTTTCTTGAGCTTGAAATCATAAGGGCGGCGCAAGAGCATGAAGTTTCCGTGGCCGAGACTTTCAATCCTTTGCGCAACAGGGTCGCTTTGCGGAACATTCATGCTTGTGGTCAGTAAAGATGTGCCGCCTAATATGTGCCTAGTCATGCGGTAAGCTAAGGTGGCTTTGCCGACACCCGGCGCGCCTGTAATGAGCCAAGCATGATGCAGACGGCCTGAAGCTTGCGCATCTAGGAAGCGCGTCTCGGCCTCGCTATGCCCAATCAAATCATAAGTCTCGCGCGGATGCGGACATCCCGGCGCGCGGTCAGCTTCGGGGTATTCTTCTATTTCTGTCTTACGCACTGCTGCCCAGCTTACCAGCGAGTTCAGGATATTTTTGGGTCACAGCGAAAAGAATTCGGGTCTGTACCCCATCACGTGAGGCCGCGGCATCAACTGTGAAGACACGTTTCGGATTGTCCTTGGCAATGTTCAAAAAGGCATCTCTTAATGTGTTATGAAAGGCAATGGATTCTGCGTCAAAACGGGAGAGGTTCTCGCCCCGCGTTTCTACACGTTTTTGCGCTAAGATAGGGTCTATATCAAATAGGATTGTGAGGTCAGGCTCGAACTCGTTCATAACGGCAGCATGTAGAGCTTCAACTTTGTCGGGTCCTAGCCCCCTCGCATAGCCTTGATAAGCTAGGCTGGAGTCCGAGAAGCGATCACAAATCACCCAAACACCGCGCTCTAAAGCAGGCTTGATAAGTTTTTCGACGTGGTCGAGCCGCGCGGCATACATAAGCAGTAATTCTGTCATGCCGGACCAACGATCAGAGGTGCCTTCTAACACCAAATCGCGAATAGCTTCAGCTCCAAAAGTCCCGCCAGGCTCGCGCGTCATAAGTGTTTCAATGCCAGCGCCTTCTAAGGCCTCTACCAGCATTTTGGCTTGGGTCGTCTTGCCTGCGCCCTCGCCGCCTTCAAATGTTATAAATTGTCCCGGCTTCATGACTCTCCCCGAATTTTTCTAAGTAAGACGGCCCAGGCTTTCCCAAGGGCGGATTTGGCTTTGACATCATTCATCGCCAATAAAGGTACAGTGCGGTCATCGCGCCCGGGGACCGAAATCACCATATCCGCAATATGGTCCCCTGCCGCAACAGGCGCCGTCACCGTTTTGAATGTCATTTTTGAGCTGATTTTAGACCGGTCGCCCCGATAGAGGCCCGTGACAATCTTTTCATCAATTTTAACGTCCACGCTTTCAGCCTTGCCCATGAAGACATCGACCTTTCCGATGACATCATCTTTTTCGTAGAGGTCATAGACTTTAAATTGGTCAAAAGCAGCGCCCATGAGGCGGTTGGCGACATCACTGCGTTCTTGTTTATTGGCTAAGCCATTAATCACGATGATGCGGCGATCATCACCGCGCTTTGCAGAGCCGACAAGACCGTAACCTGATACGGATGTACTACCGGTTTTTAGACCATCCGCCCCTGTAAATTTCCCAAGCAGCGGATTACGATTACCTTGCCGAATGCCGTTCCATGTAAAATTACGCTCACTATAGATCGGATAATATTCAGGATGGTTTGTAATCATATATTGCGCCAATTGCGCCAAATCATAGGCGCTGATATTATGTTCAGGGTCCGGCCAGCCTGTTGCATTACGAAATGTTGCGGTTGTTAAACCTATCTCGCGCGCCCGCGCTGTCATCTTATCTGCAAAAGCCGTTTCAGACCCTGCCAATCCCTCCGCCATAACGATACAGGCATCATTTCCAGATTGAATAATAATGCCTCTGATAAGGTCTTCGACGCGAACCACCGATTTTACATCAAGATACATGGTTGACGACCCTGACGCTGCGCCGCCTCGCCGCCAAGCTTCCTCGCTGACCCTAAATTCTGTATCCAGTGTGATAGTTCCATTTTCCAGAGCTTCGAAAATCATATTGGCTGTCATGATTTTCGTCATAGAGGCAGGCGCCATAGGCTCACGCGCATCTTTCTCAAACAAAACCTCGCCCGTTTCAAAATCCATAATCACAACATGCGGGGCTTTGGTCGTAAAACTGCTATCTTGCGCGGCCGCCGGAAGCGTAAATGCAAGACAGAGAAAAGCTAAAGAAAGACGATACACAACAAACCTATACCATAGAATCAAAAAAGGGCACCCGAAGGTGCCCAGTATGAATGCCTTAGCTTTGTGGCGGGAACAAGCCCACCTGCTGGCTTTATTTTGTTTCCAAACGCTCTTTAATAAGGCGTGGTTGTGCAGTATTCTGGTTATGATCGGCGAGGTGTATCGGACCTTTAATTGTCAACGTCACTTGTCCGCCATCTTCAGGTTCGAGTTGCGGCGCGACAGCTTGCGGAGCTTGAGGCGCAATCGGCGCTGGCACAGGGGCAGAGACGCGCGGTGTTGGATAGTCTTCACGTTCAGCCATTTGCGGGGCTGTGTAAGGCGCAGGCGCTTGAGCCATAGGCTGTTGACGCAGAGGACGATATTCCTGAGCTGGAGGCGTCGGCGCAACAGGCTGCGGCGCTTGGGCGATTTGCGGAATGCTGTCATATTGCGGTTGAGGCGCAGGAACGCTTCCTTTAGCCGCCATTGGGTCTGCGGGTCCGGCATATTGGACGCGGACTTTGCCAAGGCCTTGACCTTTAGTTCCGAGAGCTTCTGCAGCTGCTTCAGACAAATCAATGATACGGTTTCCAACAAATGGGCCGCGATCATTTAAGCGAACCATAAGGCTTTTGCCATTTTCTAGGTTTGTGACATATAGCATTGAGTTGAGCGGCAGAGTTTTATGAGCCGCTGTCATGGCGTTTTTATTAAAAATTTCGCCTGTAGCCGTTGGTTTGCCGTGATACTTATCACCATACCAAGAGGCCATACCTTCAACGTCATAATCAGGATCGTGACGCGGTGTGTAAGATTGCCCCAAGACAGTATAGCGCTTGCCGACTTTCTGATGCTTGTAGAGGTCGCGGTCAATCCGGCTTTGGTCGAGCATAGGGGCAGACGCACGAGGTGCTGGGGCAGAGACATGAGGAATAGCGACTCGCGGCGATGTTGGGCGCATTGAAATATAAGGTGAGTTCGAAGCCACGCGGCTTGGCATGGCGGTTGACGCATATTTTGCAGAGCCATGACCTACTTTATATGTGATGGGCGCTGATTGAGCGACTTTCGTTGTTTTAGTCGTACTACAAGCCGTTGTCCCTAGCGCTAAACTTGCGCCTGCTATCACCAAAGTTACTTTTTTCACATCACGCTTAAACTTCAACATATTCACTCGCCTTATCTAGGAGCACACTTCTTATGAGCGGCCTACCAATTTCACCTGAAAATCGATCTTCTCTGACGGAAGGTTCGTATCTTCGTTGATTATTAAGCTAAACGAACATCTTTAAATCGAGGTTAGGTAACACGCTTAATGAGTGGTTTTTTTTCAGGGTTGATGAGCGGTTAACGTGGATAGCGACGCGTGTGACTTTTTCTGATTCCAAAGCCAGAAACGGCTTGAACAAGCCCCAAAAACATTTTAGAGCCAACGCCGCACAACCAAACTTACTTTTGCGGGTGGGTGGCAGAGTGGTTGAATGCACCGGTCTTGAAAACCGGCATGGGGGCAACTCCATCGGGGGTTCGAATCCCTCCCCGCCCGCCACTAAGTCTCGTCACTATATATCCCCACTATATATAAAGACCGTGCAAAATAATTTTACGTGTTTTTCGATATTGGTCTAGACGCCGATTAATGTTCGCTTTATGTTCTTAACTTAAGGACATGATATGCAACCGCCCTGCTCTATAAATTCACTCTATATCGATTTTGATGCGTTCTTCGCTAATGTCGAAAAGCAGATTGAACCTGCCATTCGCTCGCGCCCTGTTGGGGTGACGGCTTTGGGGTCAGAGCATTCCGCCCTTATCACACGGTGCTATATGGCCAAGCGCGCAGGCATTACCCGCGGGATGCGTGTGTCCGAGGCGAGAGAGGCTTGCCCCGATATTGCTATTCGTGTGGCGCGGCCTGATGTTTATGTCGATATTCATCAAAGGATTATCGACGAAATAAACCGGCATGTGCCGGTCAAGAAAGTTTGGTCCATTGATGAGATGGAATGCCAATTGATAGGCCGAGAGCGTGAGCGCGCCTATGAAATCGGTCTGGACATTCAAAATGGTCTGCGCAGAAATATCGGCGCCTATGTTACGCCGTCCATTGGTTTGGCCCCTAATCAGTTTTTAGCTAAAGTCGCCGCTGAGCTCGAAAAGCCCAATGGCTTTGTTATGCTGCGCGCCGAAGATCTGCCCGGCCCGCTTTTGGGTCTTAAACTTTCCGATTTGCCCGGCATCTCGACGGGTATGGAAAAGCGCCTCAACGCGGCAGGCATTTTATCCGTTGAGGACTTTTGGAATATTTCAGCTAAACATGCCCGCGCGATTTGGGGTAGCGTTGAAGGCGAGCGTATGTGGGCGCAGCTTCATGGTCACCGCGTTGAACGCCCGCCTACGACGCGGCGGATGTTCGGCCATAGCCGCGTGCTCTCGGGGGAATTCAAAGACCCCAAGCGCGCCGTTGATTGCTTGCGCCTTCTTACAGTAAAAGCCGCTAACCGCTTGCGCCGCGAGAATTACACAGCGGGGGCTATGTCCGTGTCATTAAGATTACAGGATAAGCAGCGCTGGACGGGCGAGACACAATTTGCGCCCTGCCGCGATGACCATAGTTTTCTAAAACATATGCATAAGCTTTATGATCGCGGGGTGGCTGAGATGCAGCCTAAACGCCTCGCAGGGGTCTATGTCATGCTGCATAAAATCGCCCTGCCCACAGAACGCGGACGGGATTTGTTCGAAGACCAAGACACGCGGGATTGGGACACGCTCACCGATGTCATGGACAGCTTTAACCGCAAAGAAAAAAAAGCGGTTATCCATCTGGGCCCGCGTCATAAAATTCCGGGTGGATATGCAGGCGCGAAAATCGCCTTTGGCCGCGTTCCTGATGCGGAGGATTTCTTTTGAGGCCGCAAAGAAAACCTCGCGCCCTGCCCGACCTTCCGCAATATTACTATCATAGTAATTTCTGCGAGATGCTGAGATTTGTGGCCAAGCGTTATGATGATGTGCTGCAAGATGAGCACAAAGATTTTATAAATGATTTTATGGCCCTGCCAGTGCCAGCCCAATGTCTTTACGCGCGATTGGCAGGACGTAAGGGAAATGTCTTTTCTCTAGATAAGCTCTCTTATGCGGAAATCCCGCATTTAGACAAACAAAGTGAAATTTTGAAAGGCTTAGCATTTGTGTCGTCTGTCAAAGAAGCAGATTACGCCTCATTTTTAAATGCGCTTTCTAAGGCAGAACTGGTAGCGTTTCTGACACGTCACATCTGTGCCAGCGCGTATCGGGTTTCATGGAAGAAAGCCGTCCTCGTAGATGCCGCCCTAACCCATATCCCCTTTTTTGTGGCCACCATTAAACCCTGCTATATTGTTCAGTCTCGTCAGAATGCTTTGAAATTCTGCCTCTTTCTTTATTTTGGAAAAATTGAAACCAATCTGCAAAATTTCACGCTTCGGGATTTAGGACTCATCAAGACACCCGACTTCAAAGAGAGTTATGGCGCTAGGTTTGAGACGGGGGCAGAGGCTCAGTCAGCCTATTTTTATGCCGATGGATTACACCTTGTTAAAAATGGGACAGATAGTGATGTCGCGGCTCTAATTGATAGCATAGAGGATTGGCCCAAGGCACATTGTTCCGTCAGCTCTCACTCGCGCGATAAATTATTGCAAAAGCTTGGCGGGCTATCCGAGCGTTTGGGGGATACGCAAACGGCGCTTACGCTCTATGAGCGCAGCGACACGCCGCTTTGTAATGAACGTGTCATTCGCCTGCGATATGCCAAAGGTGAAAAAACTTGGACGGAGAGACGTCTTCTGGAGCTTATCGATAACCCTGGCAGTGATGATGAGCATAATTTTGCGCAGGATTTTTATAGCCGTAAGTTTAAAAAGAAACGCACAAGCCTTGTCACGGATATCTTGCGCGGCAGCGAGCTTATTAGCCTCGATGAAGCCTATCGCAATCAACCTGAAGCCGCAGCGAAACGCTATTATGAGGCGCGCGGGCTCACGGTTTACCGCACGGAAAACATGATGTGGCGCATGTTGTTTGGTTTGCTATTTTGGGAAGAGCTTTACGGCCAGACGTCGGCGGGTCTTTATAACAGTTTTGAGCGCATGCCCGCGGGTTTGAAATCAGGCGCATTTTATCCCGCGCTCAAGGAAAAGATCGAGACTAAGCTTGTAACCCTGCGCAAGCCGCAATCAGTATTTATCGAATTGCTTAAAACAATCAGCCGACATCATAACACGCCAAATGGGATATTTCGCTGGAATGGCCGCACGGTTGAGAAAGTGAAAGCACTGATAACAAACGCGCCGCCAGACGCGCTTATTCAAATTATGCGGCTCATGGCCCAAGACTTTCGCAACATGAAAGACGGCTTCCCGGATTTGATGTGTCTGGAAGATGGCGGTATTCGCTTTATTGAGATTAAGGCTTCGGGTGATGTTATCCGACGCAATCAACTCACCCGTATTCAGCAGCTGCGCAAGGCAGGCCTACGAACAGATATCACGCGTATAGACTGGGTTATTGACCCAAGTCAGGTTTATGTGGTGGTTGATGTGGAGACAACAGGCGGTCGTTCTGGTTTGCACCGCGTAACTGAAATCGGGGCTGTGAAAATACAAAACGGAGAAGTCATTGATGAGTGGCAAAGCCTGCTTAATCCCGAACGCTCCATCCCGGCTAATATAACGCGGCTAACAGGGATTACCCAAGATATGGTTAGAACGGCGCCGCTCTTTCACGAGGTCGCTGACAGTTTTAAAGCGTTTATGGGAGAGGCTATTTTTGCTGCGCATAATGTCAATTTTGATTATGGATTTATATCGTCGGAATTTCGCCGTCTTGACCGTAAGTTCCGCCATCCTAAAATCTGTACTTGCGCGTCCATGCGTAAGCTCTATCCGGGCTATAAATCCTACAGCTTAAAGAACCTTTGTCGTGAGTTCGAGATTGACCTGACTAGCCATCACCGCGCCTTATGCGATGCTAAGGCGGCGGCAGAATTGCTTAAGCTCGTCAACGTGAAACGGCTTGAGCTCCAAGCGTAAGCGGGCCCTGAATTGTTAGGCTATTGCCCTTCCCTCGACTCGATGGCTGTGCCAAAACACGGCTATGACAATTGAAAAGCTAGAGCCTGTTGCGATAGAGCAATCGCTTCGTGAGCATATTGCGGGCGCGCGCGCCGCTATTGAGACGCGTTTGGCAACAATTGTGCCCACCGCACAAACATGGCCTGCCCGCCTACATGAGGCGCAGAGACATGCCTTGCTCTCGCCCGGCAAACGCTTTCGCCCCCTGCTCTGCGTATTCGTAGCTAAAGGCGCAGGATTTGACGGCGAAGCGGCTATCGATGTTGGCTGCGTTGCGGAAATGGTGCATGCGGCCTCACTCATTCTAGATGACCTGCCCTGTATGGATGATGCAGATTTGCGGAGGAACCAACCCACAACCCATATTGCCTTTGATGAAAGCACTGCAATTTTGACAGCAACGGCATTGCTGAACAGAGCCTTTGGCGTGCTCTCGCGGCTTGAGAATGTTGAAGCCGAGAAACGGATAGAGCTTGTTGATTTGTTATCTTACGCTGTCGGCTCCAAAGGTCTCATTGCGGGGCAAATGGCGGATCTGGCCAATAGCGATTCCAATGCCAGCATTGCGGAAATAGAACGGCTTAATACGTTGAAAACAGGCGCATTATTTGATTTTAGTGTTGAAGGCGCGGCCGTCATAGCGGGCTCGAAAGCAGCAAGACGCGCCGCTCTAAAGGACTTTTCCCATCACTTAGGTCTAGCCTTCCAGCTTATGGATGATGTCAAAGACACCGTAATGACAGATCAGCAAGCCGAGAAGTCTGTTGGCCGTGACGTTGGCAAAGCGACTATACTTGCCTTAACAGGCTCTGCCGCGGCCATGGAAAGGCTTTCAGGCTATATAGATAGCGCTAAGAGTGCGTTGGCGCGGGCTAAGCTGAGCAATGAGCCAACACTGAACGCGGTTCTGGATGCGCAGTTTTCGTTCTTAAAATCATGACAACGGCTTTACGCGTTGCTGATCTGTCCATCAATTATGGCGATTACAAAGCTTTAAAATCACTGGATTTGGAGATTGAGGCAGGACAACTTGTCGGCATTATAGGGCCTAATGGAGCTGGAAAAACGAGCTTTATCAAGGCCTTATGCGGACGTGTTAGTTACACTGGCTATGTCCAAATTGGCGATACGCGTCTCAAGCGCGGCCATAACCGACAATGTCTTTTAGGGCTCGTCCCCCAAGATATTGGGCTTTACGGGCATATGAGCGGGCGCGAAAATTTAGCCGCTTTTGCTAAAATTATGGGCTTAGCTAAATCTAAGCGCAAAGCCGCGATAGAGACAGCGTTGCAATCTGTGGGTATGGCTCACAAAGCCGATGAGCCTGTGAGTGCGCTTTCAGGTGGTATGAAGCGGCGTATCAATGTCGCTGCCGCCATCATGCATAACCCCAAAGTCATAATCTTTGATGAACCCACTGCAGGTGTCGATATCCCTGCCCGCGATACGATGCACCGACTGGCGCGTAAACTTGCTAGCTCAGGCATGGCGGTTTTGCTGGTGACACATGAGCTCGAACAAGCCGAAGCGCTTTGCGATAAAGTCTTGATATTACGCCAAGGTGAAAAGCTGGATTTCGATACTCCGCCGCGCGTCCTGACCCGTAACTTTGCAGGTGCGCGCGAAGTAATGGTGCGTTATGCGGTGCCGCCGGAGCCTGACATTATTGAGGCCATGCGTCCCTTTGAATTTAAACAAGGTGAGTTGCCGACCATTTGGACGGCCATGACTCAGGCTAGTGAAGTCTCATTTGTATCAGCTTTTATGACGGCCCTGCGCAATGGTGATGAGGTTGTGCGCGAGATTAGCGTGCGCCGTCCTGGTCTCACCTCTCTCATGCACCGCTTAGAGCGCGCAGATGAGGAGGCTGAAACGTGATATCAGCCGTCTTCAAAATAATGTGGCTTAGGCTGTGGCGCGATAAAGGCGCGCTTATTCTCGCCTTTGTCCTTCCTGGTTTCATCTTTGCTATCTTCGCCGCCATTTTTTCTAACGCCTCAGGCGGGTCTTTGGAACTACGCGTTTCCATGGCCGTGACAAGTCAAGCTCCCGCAAGTCTCGCCTTCGCAGAGGACGTTGAGACTAAAGCGGACTTCACGGTTACGACGAATGAAGACTGGACCCTAACTGACATAGAGCAGCGTGTAAGACTTGGGCAGGATGATGTCGGCTTTGTTATATCGGGTGATGTCGCAAATCCGCTCATAAGACCCATAGACATTATAAAAGATCCGAGCCGAGAAGTGGCTTCAACCGTTCTCATGGGGCAATTGCGTCAATTAATGGCTGAGAGTAATCAAGCGGGCACAACGGAATTATTTACACAATCTTCCGCTCTACCTCGAAATGGCGATACAGATGTGACGGATCAATCAGTGACATATTATATCGGCGCGACGGCTATTCTCTTTTTACTTTTCTCAGCCATGCAAGGCGCGGCCATTTCTTTGGATGAACGTAAGAACGGTATATCAGACAGGCTCTTAGTAGGCCCCAGAGGAGCTGCCGCGATGTTAACGGGCAAGTTCTTGTTCCTAACACTCATTGGAACGCTACAAGCGATTATCATCGTCGCTGTCGGCTATCTGGCCTTTAAGGTGTCTGTCACAGAACATCTCCCCTCCCTTGCTTTGGCCTGTGTCGGCTCTGCGGCCTTGGCTTCGGCAATCGCTTTGCTAGTCGCGAGCTTGTCAGGAAGTTCTGCGCAGATGAATACCGTGTCCACATTTATCGTGTTGTTATTTTCGGCCATTGGCGGGTCAATGGTGCCGCGCTTTATGATGCCCGGCTGGTTGCAAGATCTTGGACGCTTTACGCCTAACCATTGGAGTATTGAAGCTTTCTACGGCATTTTAGCGCGGGGACAATCGGCCTTTGACCTGCTATATGTATGGAGCATATTATTTGGCGGAGCCGCGCTGTTGCTGCTGCTTGCCGCCGTAATATCGCACCGTATGATGAGAGTTTAATGGCTGAGACGATGACGAAACCAAATACCGGGACGGGACTGCTCTATGCAGCCTTGGTCGTGGGCGGTTGGCTCGTCGTGCATATATACAGCGTTTTCTTCCATTCCCTCTCCGCGCCCATATGGCAGACTGTTGGCTTAATTTTATTACAATGTTGGCTTTATGCAGGTATGTTCATTGTCGCGCATGACACTATGCATGGCTCTCTTGTGCCAGGAAATGAGGCGGCCAATGCCCGTATCGGCAAAGCCATTATGTTTGTCTATGCAGGCTTTGACTGGAGCTATATGCGCAAAGCTCATCACGCCCATCACGATAATCCGGGCACAGAGAATGATCCCGATTTTAATGCCAATGATCCCAAGTCTTTCTGGCCGTGGTATTTAAAATTCTTCCGCGAGTATTTCGGTCTGCGTCAGCTCTTGATTTTGGTCTGTTTCACCCTCGCCTATATTTTCCTCTTTGGGGCGAGTTATCTAAATACAATTATTATGTGGGCGGTTCCTGCTATCCTGTCCTCCGTTCAGCTTTTCTATTTTGGGACCTATTTGACGCATCGCCATGCCGAAGCCTTTCCCGACCATCATAATGCGCGCACGAATGATTATCCGAAATGGTTATCACTGCTCACCTGCTTCCACTTCGGATATCACCATGAGCATCACCTCTATCCGCATGAGCCATGGTGGCGTTTGCCGGCCCGAAAGTTTGGCGCATGATAGTGAATATCCTCATCGTTATCGCTAGCATCATTGGCATGGAAATCTTTGCGCTCTATTTCCATAAGCATTTCATGCATGGCCGCGGATGGAGTTGGCATGAGAGCCATCATGTTCATACGGAGGGTTATTTTGAGAAGAATGACCTCTATGCGGTTTGCTTTAGCGTGATTGCCGCAGCTTTGTTTATTTCGGGCTCTCTATGGTGGATGCCGCTTTGGTATGTTGCGCTTGGCTTTACGATTTACGGCGTGCTGTATGGCTTTGTTCATGACGGCTTAGTGCATCAACGCTGGCCATTTAACTACACACCCAAAAAAGGTTATCTGTTCCGTTTGGTTTTGGCGCATCGGATGCATCATCATACGACAGAAAAAGACGGCGCGGTCTCATTCGGATTTCTTTACGCAGAGCCGCCTGAAAGGCTGAAAGCTGAGTTGAAAGCCAAGTGAAACATTTCGGCCCCGAAGAGCTGCTGGACTGTTACAGGCGCGGCGTCTTCCCTATGGCCGATAGCCGTGATGACCCCCGTGTTTTTCTGCTCGACCCTGATGAGCGAGGCATCATCCCTTTGGATGGTCTGCATATCTCAAGGTCGCTTAAAAAATTCATGCGCAACATGCCATTTAATATCACTTTTGATAAAGCCTTTAGTGAGGTTATCAGCAAATGCGCTGAAGCGGCTCCTGATCGTGAAAACACGTGGATAAATGACGGCATTGAATATCTTTATGGCCGCCTCCACGCTCACTCTCATGCCCATTCCGTCGAGGTCTGGCAGGACAGGCAATTAGTCGGCGGATTATATGGCGTCTCCATTGGCGGCGCTTTCTTTGGCGAGAGTATGTTTTCTCGCGCAACAAATGCGAGCAAAGTTGCGCTTGTCTATTTGGTGGAGCGCCTGAATGCGGCAGGATATCAATTGCTGGATACGCAGTTCATGACTGACCACCTTAAGACGATGGGCGCCGTAGAAATTTCCAGACAAGAGTATCACGAACTTTTAAAAGACGCTTTGGAGATTCAGACAAGCTTTCATCTTGCTTCGCAGAAAGAAGCGTGATTATTTGCGCTCATGATAAAAACATTACGCATGACCCTTTTGGGCACAACATCTCTAGCATTGCTCGCTGCGTGCGGAGATAACACCGAAACTAAATCCGAAGACTCAAGTGATAAGGCGCGAGCATTTGCCAGCACTTATCAACCTCAACCTTCGGAGACGACCCTCATAACCAATGCTCGCATCATTGACGGGACGGGCCAAGAGATTGATGGCGGCTCTATCCTTATTACAGACGGAAAAATCACGGCGATAGGAACAGATGTGAGCGGAGATGCCGCTATTACAATTGACGCTGGCGGCAAATATGTGACCCCCGGAATTATTGATATTCATTCCCACCTGGGTGATTACCCAACGCCCTCGGTCAGTGCTCATGCCGATGGCAATGAAATTACCTCTCCAATTACGTCAGAAGTCTATGCGGAACATGGTATATGGCCCCAAGACCCAGGGTTTGATGAAGCGCTGCAAGGCGGAGTAACTACACTGCACGTCCTTCCTGGCTCGGCCAATCTCTTTGGCGGCCGCGGCGTAACGCTTCGCAATATCCCGGCGCGTACCGTTCAGGAAATGAAATTGCCTGATGCGCCTTACACACTGAAAATGGCTTGCGGAGAAAATCCTAAGCGGGTTTATGGTAATAAAGGCGGCCCTGGCTCGCGTATGGGTAATGTTGCTGGATATCGCAAAAACTGGATTAAGGCTCAGGACTATCAAAAGAAACGCGACAAAGGCGGTGACGGATTTAAGCGTGACTTACAACTTGAGACTCTAGCCGATGTTCTGGACGGAGAAATTTTGGTTCAAATGCATTGTTACCGCGCAGATGAAATGGTTCAGATTTTAGACCTCGCTAAAGAGTTTGATTACAAGGTCACGACATTCCATCACGCGGTCGAAGCTTATAAAATAGCGGATTACCTTAAAGATAACGAAACTTGCGCCGCGATGTGGGCTGACTGGTATGGCTTTAAAATGGAATCCTATGACGGGATTTTGGAAAACATTCCTTTTGTTCATGCCGAAGGCGCATGCGCTATGATCCATTCCGATGATGAAAATGGTATCCAGCGCCTCAACCAAGAAGTCGCGAAAGCTTGGGCGCATGGAAACCGCGCCGGGCTAAATATTTCGAAAGCCGAAGCTTGGCAGTGGCTCAGTACCAACCCGGCAAAAGCCTTGGGCATTATTGACGAAACAGGCACATTAGAAGTCGGCAAACGCGCAGATGTCGTCATGTGGTCAGCTGACCCCTTCACAACATATGCGCGCCCTGAAAAAGTATTTCTCGATGGCGCTCTGATGTTTGACACAGAAACGGGTTTGAAACCCAAAAGCGATTTCCGCTTAGGATTTGGGGAGTAAGATTATGACATTACGTAAAACATTCACAGCCGCCCTCCTCCTTTCAGCCATAAGCACAACGGCTTGGGCGCAGGATTACTTTATCTCTGATGCCAAATTGGTCACAAACACATCTCAAGGTATTGTCGAGAACGCTGACCTTATTATTCGTGATGGCAAGATTGCGCAAATCGGTACAGACCTAACAGCTCCGGCCAATGTAGAAACGATTAGCGCAAATGGCAGTTGGGTCACGCCAGGTCTTTTTGCGCCGTTTTCTCGTTTGGGACTGATGGATATTGGCGGCGAAGACGTCACCAATGATACAAGCTCAGGCGAGTCAAAAACATCTGTCAGTGAGCTCGCAAGTGACAGCTTTAACCCGAAAGCGGTTTTCGTCGCGAATACACGCCGCATGGGGATAACCCATGCCGTAATTTCACCTAGCGCCGCGGGAGACAGTATCTTTGGCGGTACAGGCGCGGTCATCAATCTTAGCGGAGAGTATGACTCCGTGGAAAAACCGAGCGCTTTCATTTTCGTGCAGCTTGGTGAAAACGGAACACGCCGCGCAGGTGGATCTCGTGCTGCAGCCCTTGTACAGCTTCGCGCCGCCTTGAACGATGCCGCCGCTTATCCGGGCCGCTATGATGGTCCTGAGGATGGAGATGCGCTGACAAGGCAAGATGCCGCCGCGCTTGTAAAAGCCGCAAAAGGGCAAATGCCGCTTATGATTGCGGCGGACCGCGCCATGGATATGCTCAACATCATCAAGCTCAAAAATGAGTATAGTAATCTGGATATTATCATATTGGGCGCCCGAGAAGCTTGGGAAATTGCGGATGAATTAGCCGCCGCTGACATCAAGGTCATGGTCGACCCGCATGATAATTTGCCCGTCAGTTTTGAAGCCGTAAATGCGCGACTGGACAATGTCATCTTACTGGACGAAGCGGGTGTTGATTATGCTATCAGTAACGCTTCGGCCTTAGGTGTGCAGCGGCCTGCAACGCTTGCGCAACATGCAGGCAATGCCGTTGGTAACGGACTGGAGTGGGATAAGGCTTTCGCGGCTATAACTTCCACCCCCGCAAAGTGGTTTGGGCTAGCTGGCGGAACGGTTCTGCAAGGTTCGGGCGCTACGTTAGTCGTGTGGGACGGTGATCCTTTAGACGTGACATCGGCTCCAACCGATATGTTCATCAATGGCGACCGTCAAAGTCTAGAGTCTCGTCAGACCGCTTTGCGTGATAGATATAATCCGACTTCCGATGATACGCGTCTGTTTAAATATCGCTAGCGGCTATAGCCCTCTGTATTGAGGCGTTCGAGCATTCGTGCGCGCGCTTCAGGGAGCGTTTTATTGACGCCCCACTGCACGCGTGTTTCCAAGAAATATCCTGTTAAAGCCATCCCGGCTTTGACATCTTCGGGGGTGACATAAGGCTGTCCGAGTAAAAAGAGCGGTAAGGCGAGTAGCTTGTCTTTATAAGGCTCGGCAGCACTCGCGCTGACAGCGCGGCCTGAACGCGGGGAAACATGGGTGAGATTATCATTCACGCCCGTTGCCGCGCAGCTTTTCAAATCCAGACCATAGCCCATAGCGGTCAGCAAACCTGCTTCCCATCTCACATAAAGCGCGGGCCAGATATCAGGATCATGCAAGTTTTCCAGTAAGATTTTGAAGGCTTGATAGACATCCATATGGGCTTCGCGCTCTGGCAAGCATTCCCTCGCAATGGCGCACATAGCGTTGAGCCCTGCCAAAGACAGCCGATCTTCCATAATTTCGGCAGCCCGTGCTGAAAGAGGTTCGACTGTGAAACTGCCCAAATGCTCAGATAGACGTCCGCGCCATTCAACTTTGACTTTATTGCCGGGCTGTAAAACTGGACGGGATTTACGGCTAACGCCGCCTCTGACGAGGCCCAAATGACGACCATGGTCAGGCGTAAAAACATCAATGATTGCAGAGGTTTCGCCGTGTTTTCTCACAGACAAAATATAACCCTCTGAGGTCCAATCCATTAAACGTCAAACTCCAAACCGCTTTCAGTATAACGGGCTTTGTCATTTTGCCAGTTATCGCGAACTTTGACAAAGAGGAAGAGGTGAACTTTGCGGCCGAGCCAATCCTGCATGTCGCGGCGGGCAGCGGCGCCGATATCTTTAATGGTCTTACCGCCTTTGCCTAGAACAATGGGCTTTTGACTGTCGCGGCGCACATAGATGACTTGGTCTATACGGATGTCGCCATTCTTTTGTTGCTTCCACTTTTCTGTTTCAACCGTGGACGCATAAGGCAGTTCATCATGAAGACGCAGGAATATTTTCTCGCGCGTAATTTCTGCAGCCATAAGGCGCGAAGGAATATCGGCGGCTTGGTCTTCAGGGTATAAATAAGGCCCTAGCGGCATAGAGTTGGCCAGTGTGGAGGCGAGCCTATCCACGCCATCCATGTTCAACGCGGAAATAATGAATATCTCCTCATAGATACCTAATGCGTTAAACTCTGCGATTTGAGCCAGAAGCAAATCATGAGGCATTTCATCAATTTTATTTAGAGCCAAAAAGACTTTTCCGCGCTCACGTTTCTTTAGGCCCGCGCAAACACTTTTCGTATCCGCAACAGATAGGCGGTCCTGCGAAGTGCCCTCACCGTGTGCATGACGATGGTGAGCGGGCGCATCCACAACATGCACAATGGCTTCAGAGTCATTCACGCCCGTCCAAGCGGCATGAACCATGGATTTCGCTAAGCGGTCTGTGTCTTTTGCCGTAAAAATTCCAGGCGTATCGACAAGTACGACTTGCGCCTCGGCTCCGTTTTCGAGCGGCAGCATCGCAATGCCGCGAACCTGAAAGCGTGTAGTTTGAACTTTATGCGTAACGATGGAAACTTTCTCTCCAACCAGAGCATTTGTCAGCGTGGATTTCCCGGCATTTGGCGCGCCGATTATAGCGGCAAAACCTGCGCGTGTTTGTGGTGTCGTGCTCATGATGGCCACTCTTCTAATAAATGAATAGCCGCATAGCGTTCAGCGTCTTTTTTAGATTTACCTGTACCTGTCGCGCGGCCCACGCCTTCGACCTCAACCTGTATCACAAATAGTGGTTTATGATCAGGCCCAGACCGATTGAGCGTGGTGTAAGTTGGGAGTGTTTTTTTGGCGATGGAGGCCTTCTCTTGCAAGGTGGTCTTTGGGTCCTTCATGGATTTATCCGTGACGGCGTCGATATCTTCTTTCCAATGGACATCAAAAAAGGCCTGAGCGGCAGGAAACCCGCCATCCAGATAGATAGCCCCCATAATAGACTCGCAAGCATCTCCTAATATTGAGATTTTATCACGCCCGCCTTGACGCTCCTCTGAGGGCGAAATCAGTAAAGCGTCCCCAATACCCAGATGCCGCGCGATGCGAGCGCAGGTTTCCTTGCGCACTAAAGCATTAAGCCGCCTGGCCAAAGCGCCCTCTTTTTCACGGCTGAGGAAAAATAATTTCTCGGCTGTCATTAATCCGAGCACGCGGTCCCCAAGAAATTCGAGCCGCTCATAATCAGGTGTCTTGCGCCGTCCATCTCCATAAGAACTGTGTGTTAATGCGCGCATCGCAAGCTCTTTATCTTTAAAGATATAGCCCATTCTGTTTTCAAGAATGCTCAAGCGGCGATATTCGGGCTTCATTTTATGCCCTTGAAGAAACGGTCTCCGCGCATATTGGCCCATGTCCAAGGTTTGAAAAGCGCAAAGTCGTTATCCACGGATAAAAGAACAAATTCCGCCTTACCCATAAGGTTTTCTGTTGGGACAAACCCGGCCCCGCCTTGTCTCACAGATACTCGGCTATCTAAGGAATTATCTCTATTATCGCCCATCATAAAATAATATCCTGCAGGCACAGTATATATCGACGTGTTATCCAATTGGCCGTTATCTTGATCGTCGAAAACAATATGCTGATTACCATTGTCAAAAGTTTCGCGCCACGCTTGGGCTACGGCATTATCACCGTTCTGATTGACGTATTCCTGGTCGCCGACCAACTCTGTCGCGACAGCCTTACCATTGATAAATAGCTTTCCCTTTTGAACCTGCATCTGATCGCCTGGCAATCCCACGAGGCGTTTAATGAAATTCTTATTGTCGCCTTCGGGGCGGAAGACAATGACATCGCCGCGATTGGGTTCACGCTCAAATAGACGCCCTTTTTTCACCGGAAACGGGAGCGGCGCAGCGGCATATGTTCCATATCCCAGTGAGTATTTTGTCGTGATAATATAATCACCTTTCATCAAACCAGGCAGCATAGATCCCGAGGGAATATGAAAGGGCTGAAACAGAAAGGTTCGCAAAACAATCGATATGCCCAGCGCCCAAGCAATGGTGATGAGGATTTCAATAGTTTGATTGCCGGATTTTTTCTTCTCTTTCGCCATGTCTAGGCGTCCTGCGCTTCGATAATCGCATAGGCGACAGCGTAAGGATAATCATCCGAGAGGCTTAGATGTACATGGGCTTTAAAACCATCAGGTGTTTTTGCATTTAGCCGTTCTTGCGCGCCGCGATACAGCACGGCTTGCGGCCGCCCTGAGGGGTCGTTTTTAACTTCCACATCCTGCCACGACAACGCGCCTGAAGAAGATGTTGCCAAAGCTTTCGCAACAGCTTCTTTGGCGGCAAAACGTTTGGCATAAAATGCGGCTTTCCCAGATTTGCTTTCGCAATAAGCCTGCTCATGCTCTGTGAAGGTTTTATCGAGGAAACGCTGTCCAAATTTTTCAATGGATTTCTCTATGCGGCTTATGTCGCAAATATCTGTACCGATGCCTAAAATCATGAGCCGTATCTAGCCTGTGTTGCGCGGCGATGCATCTCTTTTATTGCAGGCTCAAGGCCTATAAAAATAGCTTCGCCAATGATGAAATGTCCGATGTTAAGTTCCATGCCTTCGGGGATAGCCGCGATAGGCTCCACATTGTCAAATGTCAGGCCGTGTCCAAAGTGAACCTCAAGCCCCAAAGCGTGAGCCAGCGTTGCACCTTGCTGAAGGGCATCCAAAATTTTATCAGCCTTGTCTTGGTTATCCTCATCCAAAGCATGGGCATAAGCGCCCGTATGAAACTCAACGACTTCTGCGTCTGTTCGAGCTGCGGCTTCAATCTGATGAGTCACAGCCTCGATGAAAAGAGAGACGCGAGACCCGTTATCATTCAGCGCCGATATGATGGGCACGAGACGGTTATGTTGTCCTGCGACATCGAGCCCGCCCTCGGTGGTACGTTCTTCGCGGCGTTCAGGCACAATGCATACGGCTTTAGGTTTAAGGCGAAGCGCGATGTCTTGCATCTCTGTCGTTGCAGCCATTTCCATGTTGAGCGGGATATTTTTGCTCTCGCAGAGTAATTGCAGGCGCTCCATATCATCATCGCGCATGTGGCGGCGGTCTTCACGTAAATGCGCCGTTATACCATCGGCCCCTGCCTGAATTGCGGCCCATGCTCCCGCGACCGGGTCTGGGTGCTCACCGCCCCTTGCGTTACGCACAGTTGCGATGTGATCAATATTGACCCCAAGCCTTGGCAGCGATTTTTCCACTAAGACAGTCCCCGACTGCCAGGTTTGATGGCAGGGATGTTTTTGAGCTCGTCAGGTAGTTCGTTTGGATCATAATCAGGAAACTTCCGCGCTGCGAGACTAACAAGCGGCACGCCGATATCAGCGCTTCCGTTGGAGCGGTCAAAGATACAGGCGCCGGCAATCACCGTTGCGCCCGTCTTATTCATCGCCGCGATACATTCGCGAGAGGACAGCCCCGTGGTGACAATGTCTTCCACCATGAGAACTTTTTGGCCCGGCTTTAGTGTGAAGCCTCTGCGCAGACAAAACTCTCCGCCTTCACGTTCTACGAAAAGAGATTCAAGGCCCATATGGCGCGCGGTTTCATATCCTGGGATAACCCCGCCCATGGCAGGCGCTACAATGATATCAGGCTGAACATCCAAGCTCGCTGTCACCTTTTCAGCCAAAGCTTTACAGAGCTTGGACGTCAAAACTGGGTTCTTAAAGATAAGCGCTTTTTGCAAAAACACTGAACTACGACGGCCGGAGGACAAAATGAAATGTCCTTCGAGCAAAGCGCCTGCTTCGCGGAAGACGTCTAAAACATCATCAGTATTCATGGAATTATCTCGTTATTCTTTTAAAGACTCAGCGCGAGTCCGTTTCGCGGACACCACATAGGCGCTGGCGCGCAAAGCTGCAACAATTTGCATGAGGTGTCGGTTATCAGACACTTCAATATCGATAACCATGTCAAAAAATGACGGGCTGCGTTTTAAGGTTTTGATGTTCGTCAAGTTACCGCCAGCTTCGCCCACAATTTTTGTTACGTCCGCCAAGGACCCAGGGACATGTTCAACTGTGGTCGTGATACGGGCGGTAGAAGCGGTTTGCCCTGCGGCGCGGCGCCAACCTAAATCTAGCCAGCGGTCTTGTTGACCTTCAAGACCCGCCAGAACTTCGCAGTCGATTGAATGAATATCTACGCCATGGCCTTCGGAATGATAGCCAACAATGCGGTCCCCCGGAATGGGTGAGCAACAATTAGACAGATGCATTGACACCCCTGCCCGCAAGCCGTCACCTTTGACGTAGAGGATAGCCGTATTGTCATCAATCATTTCGCGGTTAACGAACTCATCAAGCGTCTTTGTGCTTTCCCTCCCTGGAAAAACAGCCTTCATAAAGTCTTGAATGGATAAATTGCCTCGGCCTAAAGCTTCGTATAGGGGCTCGACAGTTTCAAACTTTAGCCGTTTTAAGGCATCCACTAATGCGCTTTCGCTAAAGTCTTTATCTTCACGCGCAAAGGCATGATCAGCGAGCATTTGGCCGATACGTTTAAACTCATCTGCTTCACCAGTTCGAGTTAGCCGCCGCAAAGCCGAGCGGGCTTTACCCGTTACGACCATGTTTTCCCAATCGGGCTGGGCTTCGGGCTGACCGCCGCGAATAATTTTGACGACTTCGCCATTATTAAGACGCGTGCGCAGTGGGACTTCGCGGCCATTAATCACAGCGCCAATACAGGTATCGCCGACTTTGGTGTGAACCGCATAAGCAAAATCAAGCGGCGTCGCCCCGCGCGGTAGGGCAATAAGGTCGCCTTTAGGCGTAAAGGCGAAGACTTGATCTGTGAACATTTCCAATTTGGCATGTTCTAAAAACTCATCCGCATCCCCGCTTTGTTCCATCATCTCTACAAGAGGACGAATGCGGCGCAGCGGATCGCCGCCGCTTTGTTTGGCGCTGTCAGGGTCATAAGCATAGTTATTATCTTTATAGGCCCAATGCGCGGCGACCCCGCGTTCCGCGACATCTTCCATGCGTTCTGTGCGGATCTGTAATTCAACACGGCGATTGTCAGGCGATATAATCGTCGTTTGCAAAGACTGATATCCATTGGGCTTAGGAACCGAAATAAAATCTCGGAAGCGTGCAGGTACGCAGCGATACTTTTGATGCAGAAGGCCCAGAGTATGGTAACAATTTGCCGTCGTATCAACAATGATACGGAAGGCGAAAATGTCGGCTACATCATCAAAGCTGATGCCTTGGCGCTGAAGTTTTCTCCAAATAGAATAGGCGCGTTTTTCGCGGCCATAGATACGCGCAGAGACTGAATGCTCTTCCATCAAATTCCGCAGGGCTATAGACAATTCTGAAATGGCAACTTTTTGGTCGGAGCGCCAGCTTTCGAGCCTCTTTGTGATACTCTCAAAAGCGGATGGGTTAAGATGTTTGAAAGATAAATCTTCAAGCTCTGAACATATACGGTCGACACCAACCCGCCGGGCTAGTGGCGCGTAAATTTCTAAAGTCTCGCGCGCGATGCGTTCGCGTGATGCGGCCTTGGGATGATATTGCAATGTGCGCATATTATGTAATCTGTCACATAATTTTACGAGCAGCACTCTGACATCTCGGCTCATCGCTAAAACAAATTTTTGGAAGTTCTCGGCTTGGGCGCGTTCTTTTGAGGCATTAGCCGTGAGTTCAACAGCGCCTAATTTGGTCACGCCTCTGACGAGCTCTGCGATTTCGGGAGTGAATTCTGCGGCCATCTCATCGTAAGTGACATGAGTGTCCTCGAGGACATCGTGTAAAAGGGCTGTGCAAATGCTGGCAACATCAAGATGAAGCCCTGCAAGAATTCCGGCCACCTCAATGGGATGGGCATAATAAGGATCGCCCGAATGGCGCATCTGTTCGCCATGCGCTTTGATAGAGAAGATATAGGCTTTGTTTAAAAGCGCCTCATCAACCGAGGGGTCATAGGCGCGGACCATATCGACCAATTCATATTGGCGCAGATAGGCTTGTCCCTTTTTCGGCAGGGGCGCTTTGATATCAGCAGGCTTGTTCACAGTTTCAATATAAGCCTTGAATCGCATTCGGCTACAAAAAAGGCCGCCTTAAAGGCAGCCTTTTAAAGAAATATGCGGTGAGCTGTTTAGAAACGGCTTGAATTGTCATTATCGCGGTCACTTTGCAGCGCGCGGAGCAATTCGTTTTCGTCCATTTCGGCTTGTGGCTTCGCTTCGCCGTGCTCAAGAGCCAATACTGGCGCTTCTTCTTCAACATCAGGCATGTCGTCATCTGTGATAACGCGCTGTAGATTAGAGACGAGGCTTTCACGAAGATCGGCTAAATCAAGCGTTTCTTCAGCGAGTTCACGCAGAGACACAACGGGCGTTTTGTCATTATCGCGATCAATGGTGAGCTCTGCTCCAGCAGAGATATTACGGGAACGGTGAGAGGCGAGCAGGACCAAATCAAAACGATTAGGGACTTTTTCGACGCAATCTTCAACGGTAACGCGGGCCATGGGCACTCCAAATATAAAATGGCCGCCCAGATGATTTATGGAGGGCAGCCTGAATCGAATGGCTTTATAGGCAGATTGGCGGCAGGATGCAAGCCTGCTTTGTTACGCAGATGCAAAGCCGTGGAAAGGCTGTAAAATTAGGCCTTACCCAACCACACTATATCTTTGACGTCAGCTAAAGGCAGACGAGCTGTCCAGCAGGTGAGGTCATTGGCTTGAATGGGGTCGCGCCAGTCTTCCGCAATTTCAGACAAGGGAAATAACACAAAGCCTCGCGTGAGCATCCTTGGGTGCGGCACAATCATGCCGCCTTTATCTTCAATCACCTGCCCTCTAAAATCGAGCAAATCCAAATCCAGTTGGCGGGCCGCATTTTTAACACTGCGTTCCCGTCCAAAGTCTGCTTCGACCTCATGGAGAATATCTAAAAGCGCCCTCGCCTCGCCGTTAAAGCCAACCTCAGCACAGGCATTGATGTAATCAGGCTGGTCGCTGCCAGGCGGCCAAGCGGGACTTTGCCACAAGCCCGACATTTTGATGAGCTTCACGCCGCGTACTTCGAGAGCTTTTATAGCCGCAGGAAAGGTTTCTTTTGGATTGGACAGGTTAGCGCCAAAGGCAATATAGATGGGTTTTATATTTTTCGACATTTTAAAACCTTGGAGCCTTATAGATGGCTTTCTATCCTGACGAACGCATAGCTTTATTTATTGACGGGTCAAACCTCTATTCCACAGTGAAAACACTCGACTTTGATATTGATTATGGAAAATTGCTCGAGCTTTTCAAAGGTAAAGGTCGCCTCATCCGCGCCAACTACTATACGGCCTTGGTTGAGGATGATGATTTCTCCCCCATACGTCCCTTGATTGATTGGCTTGAATATAATGGCTGGCATGCTGTGACCAAGCCTGCCAAATCGCAAATAGACCGTAACGGACGCCGTCACATTAAAGGCGATATGGACCCTGAAATTATCGTCGATATGCTGAGCTTTGCGCCGTATATTGACCATCTTGTGCTTTTCTCTGGCGATGGCGATTTCCGCATTGCTGTCGAAGCCCTGCAAAAGCAAGGCGTCAGGGTGACCGTTGTATCCACGATGAAGTCAAAACCCGCCATGCTCGCTGATGAATTGCGCCGCCAAGCTGATGCTTTCATTGAGATTGCGGATATGGATAAACTCTTTGGCCGTCCTAAACGTGATTATGAGGATGAAGACTAATGGCCTTTCAGGAACCTCATAGAGATTGTGACCGTTGCCCTCGTTTACGCGCCTTTTTGCTTGAGAAACGCGAGGAGCTTCCAAGCTATTACAATGCGCCCGTCCCAAGTTTCGGCGACCCTGAGCCCCGGCTCCTCATTGTCGGGCTTGCCCCAGGCATGCACGGCGCAAACCAAACAGGACGCCCCTTTACGGGCGATTGGGCGGGGGATCTGCTTTATGCGGCTCTGGCCGAATATGGCTTTAGCGAAGGGACTTATAGCGGCACGGCGGATGATGGCCTGACGCTCAAAGGGGCGATGATTACGAATGCCGTGCGCTGCGTTCCGCCGCAGAATAAGCCCGTCGGCGCAGAATGTGCAGCCTGCCGCCCGTTTTTAACCGAGCAGATAGAGAGCCTGACATCGGTCAAAGCTATTCTTTGCCTCGGTAAAATTAGTCACGACAATACGGTAAGAGCCATGGGTTTGAAATTGAGCGCCTATCCGTTTGGACACCATAAAATACATAAATTACAAGGAGATAGGCGTCTTTACTCAAGTTATCATTGCTCGCGTTACAATACGAATACTAAGCGATTGACTGAAGAAATGTTCTATAAGGTGTTCGCGGATATACGCGGGTATATAGATGGGTGACTGAAACCTCTGTTTCTGCTCATCCCTGCGAATGCAGGGATTAGGGCTTAGGACTAACACCTCTGTTAATTTGTCCCTACCCCTGCCTACGGAGGGGTGAGCGGATGGGATGGAAGTTGCTTAACCTCTATCCCTCATCAGGCGGGCTTTATCGCGCTTCCAATCTCGGTCTTTCTTGGTGTCGCGCTTGTCGCCCTTATCTTTACCAGTTGCCACGCCAATAAGAAGTTTTGCGGTGCCCTTATCGTTGAAATACATTTTCAGCGGCACAATGGTGCGGCCTTTACGTTGCGTTTCATTCCATAACTTACTGATTTGCTTACGCTTTAGGAGGAGCTTGCGCGGGCGAGTTGGCAAATGATTGAATTGACTGGCCGGCGCGTAAATCGGGATATTGGCGTTAATCAGCATCAATTCTTGATTTTCGATGGCCGCATAGCTTTCGGCAATATTGGCTTGCCCTTCACGCAGGGCTTTGACTTCAGTCCCGACCAGCACGATGCCTGCCTCAAAAGTCTCTTCGACTTTATAGTCAAAGCGGGCACGGCGATTTTCGGCAATCGTTTTATTATTGGGGTCTGCTTTTTTGGCGGCCATATCAGAGCTTTATGCCGGCCTCTCGCATAGCGCTTTTTACGGCGTCCTTTGTCTCTTCGCGGCACGGCGTAATCGGCAGGCGTACATGCGTATCCATACGGCCCAATATGTTCAGGCCATATTTTGCGGGAGCCGGGCTCGGATCAATGAAGAGGTCTTGATGTAAACGGTGAAGCTTCTGGTTGATGGCTTGCGCACCAACGAAATCTTTCGCCAGCATGAGGTTATGAAATTCGGCATAGACAGCCGGGGCGACATTAGATCCCACCGAGATACAGCCCTTCCCGCCATGAGCCGCATGGCCAAGTGATGACGGGTCGTCGCCTGAGAGCTGAATAAAGTCTTCGCCGCAGCGCTCAATCAACCCCGCCACGCGAGTGATATCGCCTGTCGCGTCCTTACAGCCAATAACTGTTGGGAGCTTGGACAAGCGGCCCATCGTATCATTGCTGATGTCCACAACGGAGCGGCCCGGAATATTGTAAACGACGATAGGAATATCAACGGCTTCTGAAATGGCTTTGAAATGTTGGTAAATGCCTTCTTGGCTGGGCTTATTATAATATGGCGTAACGACGAGCGCGGCATCTGCGCCGACATCTTTAGCTTTTTGAGCGTAGGCAATTGACATGCGGGTTTCATTTGACCCTGCCCCAGCAATCACAGGGACGCGTCCATTGGCGGCCTCGACGCATAATTCAATCACTCGGCGATGCTCAGTGTCCGTTAAGGTCGCGGTCTCTCCTGTAGTTCCGCAAGGCACGAGTCCGTGTATGCCGCTCTTGATCTGCCATTCAATGAAGTCTTGAAAGGCTGTCTCGTCGACCGTTTCGTTCTTAAAGGGCGTAACTAAGGCTGTTATAGAACCATGTATCATAAAGGTCTTTCTCGGCGTAACTCACAATGCGCTCAACGTGTGAATGACGTATGTGTTATTTTCGCGGTCTATTTGCGTTCTTTTCTTGCTCTACGCAAGAGAGGGATTAGTGTAATTTCATGCAAGCAAACCGATTCAGCCCCGCCGCCGACTATTACCGCAGCTTATGGACCGCTCTGCTGACGCTTTTTGCTTTTTTTATTATATCAGCTCAGACGATGGCAGAAGCCGTGATACCGACCCCTCGCATTAAACCAGCAGCGCCAAGTGCCTCTGAATTTCTCGGTGATAAAGACGCGGAGCATTTTCGCCGGGGCCTACGAGCGGCGAACAAGCGCCATTGGGTTGATTTGGATGCTCAGATCAACAAGCTCAATGACCCCACGGCCAAAGATGTGCTGCGCTGGGTGCGTGCGGCGCGAGATCCAAATGTGTCCTTCAAAGATATTAGCTATGTGACCCATGACCTGTCTGACTGGCCGCGCATGACCTCTATACGCGCCAAGGCCGAAGCTATGTTATTTGATAGTCCTTTGTCTGCCAGTAGGACCATTGCCTGGTTTCGAGGCGAAGAACCTGTTTCGGGTGAAGGACGGGCAGCACTGGCACGCGCCCATTATAAACAAGGCAATAATGTCAGCGGCGATTTATGGCTTAGATCCGCGTGGCGGGAGTCAAAATTAACGCGGTCTCGTCAACAAGAGCTTTACAAGCTTTACGCCAGCAAGCTTACGAAAGAAGACCATGCCGTACGTGCCGATCATCTGATTTGGCAAGGGCGCCGTCATTATTCAAAAGCAGAAGCTTTGCTGCCGCATATGGCAAAGAAACAGCGCGCGCTTATGAATGCGCGCCTTCGCATTGCGTCCAATCGTTCTGGTATGGATGCTGCGATTAACGCCGTTCCGCAGGAATATAAAAATGAAGCTGGCCTTCTCTATGAGCGGGCTAAGTGGCGGCGACGGAAGAAAACGAAAGATTACGCCCTTCCAGTCTATTTGCAGATCGTCAATCCGCCGCTTGATCCCGCTGGCCGCGAGGCTATCTGGAAAGAAAAGCGTATCATGTTGCGCTGGGCGATTGAGAATAAGAAATATAACCAAGCCTATCAACTCAGCACAAATCATGGCCTGACACGCGGCGCAGGATTTGCCGAAGCTGAATTTACAGCCGGATGGTTGGCGCTGACCAAATTAGCGCAATCCCAAAAAGCGGCGCAGCATTTTGAAACGCTTAAAAATGGCGTATCCCTCTCCGTGTCTCTAAGCCGGGGCGCCTATTGGCAAGGCCGAGCCGCAGAAGCCTTGGGTGACCCTAACGCACAGGCCTATTATTCAGAAGCGGCTGGCTACCCCAATACCTATTATGGTCAGCTGGCGGCCGATAAAGTGAACGGAGGCTCAGCCCAGTTAGTTCTGCCGATTGAGGCTGACACGGCGGCATTAAGGCCCGCCTTTGAAGCAGACCCACGTGTCCGCGCCTTACATCTATTGGGCGAGGCTGGTGAAGAACGTTTCTTTACAAGTTTTGCCTATCATCTGGATGATGTCGTGACTGATGAGCGTGATTTATCCTTATTGTCTCAACTTTCGAAGGATTATGGCTATATGCGCCCGTCCTTGCGGGCCGCGAAGCAAGCGTCTCGCTTTCAATCCATGCTGACAGATTCCGGTTATCCTTTTATAGAAGAGATTGATGCCCTGCCCGCGCAATTTGACATTCCATTCGTCTATGCTGTCGCGCGGCAGGAAAGCGAATTCGAGTTTAATGTGGTCAGCAGCGCCAAAGCTTATGGCATGATGCAGATGATTGACAGCACGGCTAAATACACAGCGCGCAAACACCGTATTCCTTACTCACGCTCGAAACTTACGGCAGACCGTGATTACAGCGCTAAGCTGGGTGCTTTGCATATCCATGACCTGCTCGATCAATTTGACGGGTCATATATTCTGGCCGCTGCTGCTTATAATGCAGGGCCTCACCGTTCCAAAAGTTGGATTAAAGCCTATGGCGACCCGCGAACAGGTCAGATTGACGCCATTGACTGGGTCGAGTCCATTCCCTTCTCAGAGACGCGAAACTACGTGCAGCGCGTTATGGAAAATATGCAAGTCTATCGCGCACGCCGTAACGACAATCACAGCAACAACCAGATTTACCAAGACCTTACGCAAGGCGCCTTTTAAAGCGGCGCGCCGTAAATATCGAGCTCAACCACCTCACCTTTATTGTGCTTTTTGGCAAAGTCTTGGACGGGCTCAAATTGTGTCGCCTTATCGCCAACGACGACATAGATCATATCTGATTCATCCAGATATTCTTCTGCGATATTTTTAAAGTCCGCGACCTGCATGTCCACTAATGTCGCTTGCGCGTCCTCTACATAACGCTTGGATTTTCTATATTTTGTTATGTTTTGAAGCAGGGCTAATTTAGCGCGAGAACTTTCATATGCGCGCGTATTGTCCTTAATGATTTTTTGCTGCGTCGTTTCTCTTGCAGCCTCATCAAAATTATCTGCGTATGAGCCGACCATATCTTTGATAACGTCCAAAGACGCGCCTGTCGCATTTGCCCTTACGCTTGTTCTGATACGAAAAGGCTGCGGGACTAAGCCGCTCGAGATGCCTGAAAAAGCGCCGTAAGTGTAACCCTTTTCAATGCGCAGAGTTTGAGACAAGTCACCGGCAATACTGCCGCCAAGTTTTTCATTGGTAAAATCTAGCTTATCAAAATCAGGGTTAGGTGTGGGAACAGTCAAGCGGCCAATATTTAAAACGCTTTGCTTACTCCCAGGCACGTCAATAAAGAAGACTTTTGCAGTTTCGTTTTGAGGCGTAATCGCAGCTGTTTCACGGTCTTGTCCATCAGGATTAAAGGTGCTGGCAATGGCGTCCAAAGCCTTGGCAGCTTCAGCTTCGGAAACATCTCCAACAAGATGTATTTGCGGCTTAGAGGCAAGCAGTTGTTCATGAGCGGCCTTGAGGTCGTCGAGCGTATGACTCGAGACTGTCTCCACAGTGCCCGCGCGGCCCAAAGGGTGGTTTTTGCCATAGAGTAAGCGGTTAAAGGCCCCTGAGCCGATAAAGTTAGGATTGGCTTCCCGTCCTTTAATAGCTGTTATGGCCGATGATTTGACCTTCTCAAGTCCGGCATCATCCCAGCGCGGGCTCGATAGGATTTCTTCGACCAACGAAACTGTTGGCCCAAAGTTCTTTGCCAGAGTTGTCACGCGAATGACAGTCTCCTCGCGCGTGGCAAAGACGGTGATATCTGACCCTAAGAGTCCAATGGCTTGTTCAAGTTCCGCAGCTGTTTTTGAGGCTGTGCCCTCATTCATCATCCCTGCTAAAAGTCCGGCTCGGCCTGTTTTGCCTTTCGGATCATTCCAAGTCCCGCCAGATATTGTAATGTCAAAGCTAACTAAGGGGGTTTCGCTGTTTTCAATCCCCACAAGGCGCACGTCATTGGATAAGGTTTGGTCCCAGACGTCTGGCATTTTGAACAGCGGAAGTTCGCCAAATGGCGGCTCTGAACGGTCATGTTTCGTAACTGTTTTCTCATAGACCGCCTCCTCGCCTTGAGAGACCTCTTCATTGCTTTTGCCAGAGGTGACGTCCTCTATCCACACCGTGGCTAACTCTGCGCCATCTACAGCCAAGTCTTTTTGCCCTTTGGGGACAAAACTTGTGATAATGGACGGTTTATCTTTGATGTAGCTATTATAAGCCGCCATAACATCTTCGGCGGTCACGTCATTAATGGCTTTGGCCGTTTTAACAACATGCGCCGGGTCACCTGCAAATTCATTATCACGGGCCATCTGATTGGCTTTACCTAGAATTGTCGAGAGCCCTGCATAAAGACCTGTCTCTTGCTCAGCTTTGATGCGGGTCAGATCATCTGGGTTGACGCCCTCTTCTTCGAAACGTGTCATCGCCGCCTCAATCGCCGCTTTCACATCATCCAAATCTGTTCCTGACTTTGCGCGCACTCGAATGACAAATTCACCGGCTATTTCACTGCTATTGTTAAAGGCACTGACATTTGGCGCGAGTTTCTGATCTGAAACAATTTCCGTGTAGAGCACAGAGTTTTTACCGCCCGCTAGGATTTGCCCTAAAACATCCAGCGCGACTTCATCTTCATGCAGCGCTTGAACTGATGGAAATGTCAGGCGGATTTCCGGCAGCTTCGCAAAATTATCTTCAAAATATAGAGATTTAGTTTCTTCCAATACGACAGGCATAGGCTTGAGCGGCTCTATATCTTGCCCCTTAGGTATTTCTCCGAACCACAATTTCACTTTTTCTTTTGTCTCAGCCACATCTATGTCACCCGCAATCACAAGTGTCGCGTTATTAGGCCCGTAATTCGCCGCGTAGAACTCTTTTAAATCATCAAGTGTGGCCGCTTGTAAGTCAGGCAGCGATCCGATGACGGTCCAATTATAGGGATGACCCTCGGGGTAGAGCGCTTTTCGGATGACTTCCTGCGTGTATCCATAGGCCGCATTATCAACGCGCTGACGTTTTTCATTTTTCACGACCTGCTTTTCGCGTTCCAGCGCCGCCGTCGTGACGGTGTTTATCATATAGCCAAGACGGTCACTGTCGATCCAGAGGATTTTGTCAAAAGCGTCTTTGGGCACGACTTCGTAATAGATCGTGCCATCACTCCAGGTGCCGCCATTACGCTGTCCGCCCCAATCTGGTATGGCTTTACGGTTCCAGCCGCGCGGCACATTTTCGGAGTCGTTAAAAGCCATGTGTTCAAAGAAATGAGCAAAGCCTGTGCGGCCAGGTTTTTCGCGGTTGCTGCCCGCATGGACAACCGTCGTGAAGGCGACAATGGGGTCTGAGCGATCAACATGCAGAATGACGTCTAAGCCGTTATCCAGCGTGAATTTTTCATAAGGCAGCGAAAAACTAGCTTGAGATTGTTTCGCTGCGGGGGCTGTGGTGTCAGAGGCATTATCAGATGACGTCACGCCGCCTCCGCAAGCTCCGAGCAATATCGCCGCCGCGCCTGTAAGTAAAAAATCCTTAAATGTCATAGCTGTCTCCTTTTATTTTGCGCTTTAAATTCTATTATCTAAAAGCTTATCTGCCCGCCGCGCTATCTTCGGGTCAACATTGCCGCCGGACAGAATGATGCAGATAGTTTTGAGGTCCGGCTTGTCAGAGAGTGCGCCCGTCAAAAGGGCCGCCATAGCAACGGCTCCGCCGGGTTCTAATTGTACGCCAAGTTCTTTTTTGGCGATGGCCATTGTCATGAGGCAATCGAAATCTGAGACCGAAAAGACATCAGATAATGACCGACTGTTAATCGGCCATGTCAGCTCGCCCGGCTGTGGCGTCATAAGCGCGTCACAGAGTGTCGGCGGTGTTGTTTTCAAGGTCTCTCTTTTGCCCGACTTAAAAGATTGCTGATGGTCGTTATAGTCTTCGGGCTCCGCGCCATAGATTTTCGTGTGTGGTGATAAGGCGTTCATCGCCAAACTAATGCCTGCGCACAGCCCGCCTCCGCCTACGCATGTGATGAGCGCGTCAAACTCTATATCGTTCTGGGCAATCTCTAGGCCGACAGTCCCTTGACCTGAGATGATAAAGGGGTCGTCAAAACTTGGCACGATAACGCGCCCGTCTCGCGCGGCAATATCATCAGCAATCGACTCGCGGCTTTGCGTTTGGCGGTCATAAAATACAATTTCAGCGCCATCATTTTTTACGCCTGCCACTTTCACTTCAGGTGCATCCTCAGGCATAACGATAATCGCTGATATGCCTAACTCTTTGGCCGCGCGAGACACGCCTTGGGCATGGTTACCCGAGCTAAAAGCAACAACGCCTCGCTTTTTCTCTTCTACGCTCATCGCCGAAAGACGATTAAAACCGCCGCGATATTTGAAGGCCCCTACTTTCTGATTGCATTCAGGTTTAAACCAGACTGTTTTTCCGGTCATGACATCAATCACATCAGAGCGTAGCAACTGCGTCTTCACCGCATGACCTTCTATGCGGGCCGCAGCAGCCTTAACGTCATCAAACGTCGGAAGCGATTTCATATGAAACTCTTTGCATAAGGTCGTTGACCCTCACTCTAATCAATGGGAAAAAGGGAGCAAGAAAAATAACTATTCGGGAGATGTCCATGCAGGGCTTAATGATGCAGCACGAGTTGATGATCAGCGACCTGATCGAACACGCTGCGACTGTTCATTCAAATCGTGAAATTTACACCCTAAATGCGGATATGACGGAGCACCGTTATAGCTGGGCTGATTGCGCGGTTCGTACACGTAAGCTCGCAAATGCCCTAATAAAAGCGGGCATTAAAAAAGGTGACCGCGTGGCAACTATTGCGTGGAATAGCTATCGCCATATTGAGATTTATTATGCGGTGTCATCGATAGGCGCTATCGTTCACACCATCAATCCGCGGCTTAAACCCGAGCAGGTCGCGTGGATGGTCAATCACGCCGAAGATACCATGCTGATCTTTGATACAACATTTGCGCCCATCATTAACGGCGTCGGCGCCATGTGCCCGACGGTCAAGAAATGGATTTGCCTGACGGATGAAGCTGGCATGCCCGAGATGAAAGTTGATTGCGTTGATTATGAAGGGTTCATTGCGGGCGCGTCTGAACAAATCGTCTGGGAACGCTTTGACGAAAATACGGCTTGTACGCTGTGCTATACCTCCGGCACGACAGGCGACCCGAAGGGCGTGCTTTACTCGCATCGCTCCACTATTCTCCACGCCATGGCGGGCAGCTTTAATGATGTTATTGGCGCGAGCTCGCGGGACGTTATTTTGGCCGTTGTGCCGATGTTCCATGTCTCCGCTTGGGGGCTTGTCTATTCTGCCGCAATGATTGGCGCGAAGCTCGTCATGCCAGGGCCGGGTCTGGACGGCGCGAATATGTGCAAAATGATTACCCAAGAAAAAGTCACGCTTATGGCAGGTGTCCCGACGGTCTGGCTTGGGATCTATAACCACGCCAAAGCTAATGGTATTGATCTGCCTACCGTGAAGAAAGCCCTTGTTGGCGGCTCAGCTCTACCTGAGTCTTTGCTGCGCGCCTATGAGCAAGAGCTTGGTATTCCGATGCAGCAAGGTTGGGGCATGACGGAAACCTCCCCTCTTGGCTCTACCTATGCCGCGCATCCGGATACAGATCTGAGCGACTATGACGGGACTGTCAGCGATAAGCTCATGGCGGGCCGCCGAATCTTTGGCGTTGAAATGCGGATTGTAGATGATGAAGGCACTGTTCTCCCGGCTGACGGCGAGGCCGAAGGCCATCTTCACGTCAAAGGCCCTTGGGTCGCGAGCGGCTATTTCAAAGGCGCAGGCGAAGAGGCCTTTACGGATGATGGTTGGTTTGCCACAGGCGATGTGAGTAAGCTTCACCCCTCGGGCTTCATGGAAATTACGGATCGCTCCAAAGACGTCATTAAATCCGGCGGCGAATGGGTTAGCTCAATTGATGTTGAAAATGCGGCGTCTGATCACCCTGACGTGGCCATGGCGGCTTGTATCGGTATTCGCCATGAAAAATGGCAGGAGCGCCCGTTCCTCATCGTGCAACCTGTTCCCGGGAAATCACCTAATATCGATGAGATTAAAGATTGCATTACAGCCAAATGCGCAAAATGGTGGCTTCCGGATGAAATTGTCTTCCAGGATGAATTACCGCTCGGCGCGACTGGTAAAATTCTAAAGCGTGAATTGAAGCTTGTTTACAAAGACCAATACACGAAGTCTGCTTAGTGAACAGACCAATGCCATCAGCATTAGCCCTCAAACTAGCGCTGCCTCTCGCAGCGTTTCCTTTGCTCTTTGGACACACACATGCATCCACAGTTACATTAGATTCTGAGAGAGATTTCGCGAAAGTCACGCGTGATACGCCAACACATACTATCTTTCTAAATTGCCAGACAAACTCAACAAAAGTAACACAGTCAAAAGCCTCAATACTCGCATTACCTGACGGAGTGAATAAGTCGAAACATGACTTCGCGCTTGTGACAGGTCACGGTCTCATCAATGGCCATGAATGTAATGTTAGAGACTTTCAGGGTCATAAGAGAGAGGTTATCGGCAGAGTTTATGCTAAAAACTATAAATCCGGGACGGATACCGATTGGGCTATAATATCATTTAAGCCCATTAAGGGTAACCATATCATACGCTACAAAACGGAAGATTATGTTCGAGATAAAGAGTTGCTGCACAATATGGACGTCTCGTTTGCGCAAGCGCGAGGCCTGCCTCAGAACAATCAAAATTGCCGCTTGGCCGTCGTGAATATTCCGACCCCTAAAAATGACCGGGATATTTATAGTCATGACTGCGTTGCTGTTCCCGGACAATCGGGCTCGCCAATAACTCAAAGTGTTAACGGTG
This sequence comes from Hellea sp., assembly GCA_028224375.1. Taxonomy (GTDB): domain Bacteria; phylum Pseudomonadota; class Alphaproteobacteria; order Caulobacterales; family Maricaulaceae; genus Hellea. Next base: position 122,005 of record JAOIVW010000003.1, on the reverse strand, counting down.
AAGACAGGCTATTGGGGTTTCACTTAGGGCAAGTCTGGACTGTTAAGTCACCTATTACAAAGAAGCCTGGGAATTTGTATATATTACGCCCCTTCGATGAAGATATGTCTTTAGAAATAAACCAAGCGATAACGCAGCTTTCAAAAGGCTAGTTTTTCCCCTCACCTAATTCGAATAATTTTCCTCGTTCAGTAATTAAAACGAAGGTGAGTGATAATACCCCTAAAGCCACGAAGCCCAACAAGATGGGCGCAACCGTTCCATCAAACCGGCTTGAGACCACATAACCAAAGCCGCTGGCAACGGTTGTTGTCGCAAACCCATATATTGCGCTGGCTGTTCCAGCAATCTTACCTTGCGGCTCCATGGCTATGGCGGAGAAGTTTGCGCCCAGCATACCAAAACAGCCAAATGTCAGAGCAAATAAGGGCAGAAAATATATCAGCTTTTCACCAGCAAATGTCATCACGAAATAGTTCAGCAGAGCTAAGATGATAAACACAATTAATATGCTGTGACTGATACGGCGCATGCCATATTTTTCAACAACGCGGCTATTTACAAAATTTGCAATGGCAAGCGTTCCAGCGATGAGCGCAAACCACAAGGCAAAGCGCTCGCCGACCCCAAAAGTTTCTTCGAAAATTTGCTCGGCCGACGCAATAAACGCGAATAACGCCCCAAATATCACGCCGCTTGCTGCCATGTAACCTAAGGTCATTCGCGTCTTCAGCACATGGCCATATCCCCGCAGCGCTTTTTTAGCGCTAAGTTCCTGACGGTTTTCCTCAAGAAGCGTTTCCGGTAACCGAAATTGTACCCAAATAAGGATTAGCAGACCTGCGAAGCCTAAAACTCCAAACATCCACTTCCAGCCAGCAATAATCATGACGCCTTGGCCTATCGCGGGGGCTATGATCGGAATAATCATAAAGACTGTCATGACCAAGGACATAATGCGTGCCATGGCTCGCCCTGCCGTTAAGTCACGGACTATGGATACCGCAATGACCCGAATACCAGAGGAAAAGACTCCGTGTAAAAACCTTACTCCTAGCAGCAGCATAAAAGATGTGGTCGCCATACATACAAAGGCAAAAAAAACATAAGCCACGATGCAGATCCGCAATAAGGTCTTACGGCCAAATCGGTCGGTTATAGGGCCGAAAAAGAGCTGCGGTACACCAAAGCCAACCATATAGCTGTAAAGCAGCCATTGCTGGTGATTCCCTTCAACTTGATAATAATCAGCTATGACGCCCATAGCAGGCAACATGATGTCAATCGCAAAGGCATTAAGGGCCATCAGGGCCGCGACCAAACACACAAATTCCCAGAGAGGCATTGGCAAGCCTGCTTTTGCGACAGTGTTGATTTTTGGGTTTGAGGACATTGGACCTTTTTTCAATATCGAAAGGCTATGCGCTTGTAAGTCAAAATTGGCAAGCGGCTAAGATGAAGCAAAATTATAAGACTATCCTGCTTATGGATTGTGGGCCTCGTCGGAACCAAACATGATGCCAGGCCGTTAATTACACATACGATAATCATCTTTGAAAGGATATAAAATGGAATCCGAACACATCACAGGTAAAGCCAAAGAACTTAAAGGCAAAGCTAAGCAAAAACTTGGTGAGGCCATTGACAACAAAGAAATGCAAGCCAAAGGCAAAATCGATGAAGTCAAAGGCAAAGCCGAACAAGCAGTAGGCGACGTCAAAGACGCTTTGGAATAGACCCCTCCAAATTATTTTTTAGGCCTCGCTTTAAGCGGGGCCTAACCCAATTTTACGTTTGATCATTTAGGAGCTCATGATGAAAAAAGAACATATTAAAGGCAAAGCGAACAAAATCGTCGGTAAAGTCAAAGAAACTATAGGCGATGTTATTGATGACGAAGCCCTTGAGGCTGATGGTGCAGTTCAGCAGGTCAAAGGCGAAATCCAAGAAAAAAAGGGCGATCTTAAAAAAGCTGCCGAGCGCCCGTTTAGTATTGATAGCTAAGTGTTAGTGAGTGCAGACTCAGATTTTTCTAAAAAGATAGCGGAACCAATCACCTCCGAAGATGTTGATTATTTAGATATAAAAATAAAAAGGCAGAGCCATGGCAATTCGAGACACACAATTTACAGCCAATACATCCGCAAGAAAAGTCAGGCCGTCTGCAGGAAAAGCTTCTAGCTACAGAAAAAATCGAGCCAAACCTCAACAGTTCAGAATCAAAGAACACGCAACGCTAAGCGATTTAAAAGCAATTTTAAGAGGTTAAAATCTAATTATATCCAGAAAAGCTCGTCAAAGACGGGCTTTTTTTATGTGATAAAGGTGGAAATATCGCCCAGGCTTTTCTTCACAAGCGCATGTTTGGGCACTTGTGCATTTTCAGCTGGGTATCCGACAACCATCAACACAAATGGCTTTTCATCTTTAGGCCGCTCGCAAATATCTCTCAAAAACCCCATGGGTGCTGGCGTGTGAGTGAGTGTCCCTAGGCCTGCACTGTGTAGAGCCGTAATTAGCATACCTGTGGCTAACCCGACCGACTCAGTAATGTAGTAATTCTTCTTGCTTTGCCCGACTTGCTCGCCTCCCTTACGTTGCGCAAAGACGGCGATAAGCCACGGCGCTGTTTCAAGAAACGGTTTGCTGGCATCTGTGCCCAAAGGCGCGAGGGCATCGAGCCATTCATCAGGCGCCTTCCCGCCGTAAAACTCAGCCTCTTCAGCTTCTGCCGCGATACGAATTTTACGTTTCATATCCGGATTGGAAATCGCCACGAAATGCCAAGGTTGGTGATTGGCTCCGCTGGGGGCAGTTCCGGCGGATTTAATACAGCTTTCGATGATGTCTTGCGGAACGGGCTTGTCAGAAAAATCTCGTATTGAGCGGCGCTTTCGTAAGGTGTCGTAAACGCTCTCGGCCTGCGCCCGCATATCGGCTTCGCTTAGCGTTTCATAACCTTCCAGCGGGACATAATCAGCGCTCATATTTCATTCCAATCAAGAATAACTTTTCCGCTTTTGCCTGTTTCCATCAAGTCAAAGGCCTTTTGGAAATCCCGCGCCGCGAAACGGTGCGTAATCATGGGGGCCATGTCCAAACCGCTATCCAGAAGAGCAAGCATTTTATACCAGGTCTCGTACATTTGGCGGCCATAAATCCCTTTCAGCGTCAGCGCCTTGCCGACGATTTTTCCAAAGTCGACAGGGAAAGGTTTGGCGGGAATGCCGAGCATAGCAATATTGCCGCCCATCAACATGACATCCAGCATCTGATTAAAGGCGGGCTCTGCGCCGCTCATCTCAAGGCCGACATCAAAGCCTTCCTGCATGCCAATTTCGTCCATTACAGTCTTTAGACCTTCGTTGAGCGTGTTGACCATGCGTGTACGAGGCGCGAGCTTTCTACCAAAATCCAGACGCCAATCATTTATGTCTGTCAGGACAATGCGCCTCGCGCCCGCTTTTTCAGCGACTGCCGCGGCCATAATGCCGATAGGCCCTGCCCCAGTTATCAAGACATCTTCACCGACGAGATCAAAAGCGAGCGCTGTGTGAACAGCATTGCCGAGCGGATCCATGATAGATGCGATTTCCAGCGGAAAATCATCTTTTAGCGGTATGACGTTAAATTCTGGCAGCGCGAGATATTGTGCAAAGGCTCCAGGTAGGTTGACGCCTATACCTTTGGTGTCAGGATCTAAGTGAAATTTCCCGGCTCTTGCATTGCGGGAACGTGTGCCAACAACATGACCTTCGCCCGTCACGCGGTCGCCGACTTTCACACGGCGAACGGTTGAGCCCACCTTTGCGACTGTTCCGCCATATTCATGTCCAACAACAAGGCCTACAGGGACGTTTTTCTGTGCCCATTCATCCCAGCGATAAATATGCATATCCGTACCGCAAATAGCTGTGCGCTCAATTTTGATTAAGACTTCATTGGGTTCAATGACAGGAACAGGAACCTCTTGAAGCCAAAGCCCTTTCTCGCCTTTGGCTTTTACGAGCGCTTTCATTGTTGAAGTGCTCATATAACCTCCAATTCTTTGCCGACCTTGGTGAAGGCGGCAATGGCTTTATCAATGTGGTCTGAGGTATGCGCCGCGCTCATCTGTGTGCGAATACGGGCTTGCCCTTTAGGTACTACCGGGAAGAAAAACCCAATCACGTATATGCCCTCATCCAAAAGTTTAGCGGCCATCTCTTGCGCAATGACCGCATCGCCTAGCATAACAGGAATAATCGGGTGCTGCCCATCAGGAATAGTAAAGCCTGCTTTCGTCATGCCGTCTCTAAATTGCTTGGCATTGGCAAATATCTGCATGCGCATGTCTTCACCATCCTTCGCAAGATCAATGGCTTTCAGGCTTGCGCCTACCAATGAGGGTGCCAAGCTGTTGGAAAACAGATAGGGCCGTGAGCGTTGCCTGAGCATATCCACGACTGATTGCTTGGCGCAGGTAAAACCGCCCATGGCTCCGCCGAGCGCCTTGCCTAGCGTTCCCGTGAGGACATCAATCTCGCCTTCTACGCCGCAAAACGCCGCTGTTCCGCGTCCGCCATCGCCTAGGAAACCTGTTGAGTGGCAATCATCTACCATAAGCAAGGCGTCATACTTGGTTTTGAGCGCAACAATTTCGTCCAGCTTGGCGATTGTTCCGTCCATAGAGAAAACCCCGTCTGTCGCAATCATGATATGGCGGGCACCATCCGCGCGCGCCTGTTTAAGCTGCGCCTCTAAGTCGTTCATATCACTTGTTTTATAGCGATATCGCTTAGCCTTACATAGCCGAATGCCGTCAATGATGGAGGCATGATTAAGGGCGTCGGATATGATGGCGTCCTCTGGCCCTAAAAGCGGCTCAAAGACTCCGCCATTGGCATCAAAGCAGGCCGCATAGAGAATACTGTCTTCAAAACCGAGCCAATCCGCAATCTTTTGCTCAAGCTCGCGGTGCTGCGCCTGTGTCCCGCAGATAAAGCGCACAGAGGCCATGCCAAAACCATGCGTCTCTACGGCTTGCTCAGACGCTTTGATAAGTGCGGGGTGATCCGCCAAACCTAGATAGTTATTGGCGCAGAAATTTATGACCTCACGGCTTTCGCCATTCTCCGTCACAATAATGTCCGCCGCCTGCTTGCTTGTAATCAGGCGTTCGCGTTTATAAAGCCCCTGCTTTTCAATGCTCTCAAGCTCTGCGCTAATATCTGTATAAAAAGACGTGCTCATATTATTTCCTTTGCCTTTAACAGACATACGCGCCTAATTATCAAAAATCATGCGTTTATTATGCGCTACGGAGAATATCATTTCAAAGCCTGCGAATATAGACCTCTTAATAGCTAAAATTCGCCGATGCGATGTCTGCGCACATTCCGTATCACCCCTGCCCGTTGAGCCGAACCCGATTGTGCGGGGTAATACAAGCTCAAAAATCCGTATCATCAGCCAAGCGCCCGGAACGCTTGCGAATGCCAGCTCAATCCCATTCAAGGACCCTAGCGGGGTGCGTTTGCGTGATTGGCTCGGCGTTGATGAAGATGAATTTTACAATGAAGATAATTTTGCCATCACGCCAATGGGGTTTTGTTTTCCGGGGCAAGATAAACATGGCGGTGACCTGCCCCCGCGCAAAGAGTGTGCGCCATTATGGCAAGAACCGTTGACGGAAGCCATGACAGGCGTCGACCTCACGCTTTTAGTGGGCATGTATGCCGTTAAAGCCTATTTAGGCGGCAACGCAAAACGAAACTTAACCGAGACTGTTCAGCATTGGCGCGATTATGGCCCTGATATCATGCCCATGCCGCACCCGAGTTGGCGCAATAATGGCTGGATTAAACGCCATGACTGGTTTGCTGAAGAGTTGATTGAGCTAAAACGACGTGTTCGCGAGTTGATCGGGAGTTAAATCAATCCTGCCAAGGGTGAACTGGGGTCGGCATATTTCTTACGCGGCATCCGGCCTGCAAGATAAGCTTCCCGTCCGGCTATGACCGCATGCTTCATCGCTCGCGCCATGCGTATCGGGTCTTTGGCTTCGGCTATGGCCGTGTTCATCAGCACGCCGTCGCAGCCCAGCTCCATTGCAACCGTTGCATCAGACGCCGTGCCTACGCCTGCATCGACAATGACGGGCACTTTGGTTTGCTCGACGATTAAGCGAATATTGACGGGATTTTGTATGCCAAGGCCAGAACCAATCGGCGCGCCTAGCGGCATAATCGCGGCGCAGCCCATATCTTCTAGCTTACGCGCAAAGACAGGGTCGTCCGAGCAATAGACCATAACGTCAAAACCGTCTTTAATCAGCAGTTCAGCGGCGCGGAGTGTTTCTTCCATATCAGGATAAAGATGCTTGGGGTCGGATAGCACTTCGAGCTTTACCAAGTTCCATCCGCCAGCTTCCTTAGCGAGGCGTAAAGTCCGCACCGCGTCCTCGCCGGTAAAACAGCCCGCCGTGTTAGGCAGATATGTGAACTTTTTCGGATCGATAAAATCCATCAACATGGGTTCATCAGGCTTGCTGATATTCACGCGGCGCACGGCGACTGTGACCATATCTGCGCCTGATGCTTCTAGCGCAGCAGCATTCTCGGCATAGTCTTTATACTTGCCTGTGCCGATGATGAGCCGCGAGTTAAATGTGTGACCTGCGACTGTGAGCGTGTCAGATGACATTATCCGCCTCCGATAAAATGTATAATTTCGAGGATGTCGCCCTCGGCGAGTTTAGTCTTATCAAAGGTAGATTTGGACACAATCTCGCGATTGCGCTCTATCGCGATTTTCTTCTCGGGCAAGCCCAAATGCGCGATGAGCCCCATAACCGTCAGCGGCTCGGGTAAATCGAGATGATCTTCGCCATTAATGACCAAATTCATGGATGACCCTTGATAAAATAGTGGCGTGTCGCCCCCATATTCGCGCTTGTCGCAAATGTCCTGTCCCGTTAACATGCTTGAAACGAGAGATTCAATGCCAAAAGCCATCTATATTCTTAACGGGCCAAATTTGAATCTATTGGGCACCCGTGAGCCTGAGATTTATGGATCGGATACCTTAGCCGATATTGAGAAAAGCTGTGTCAAAAACGCTAAAGAAGCAGGCTTTGAGATTGTCTTTAAGCAGTCCAATATCGAAGGCGAGTTAGTAGATATGATTCAGGAAGCGCGGGACAAAGCTTCTGCCCTCATCATCAATCCCGCCGCTTACACCCATACATCGGTAGCCATACACGATGCGCTTAAGACTTTAGATATACCCGCGATTGAAATTCACTTGTCACAACCCGCTAAGCGCGAAAGTTTTCGCCGCCGCTCCTATGTGGCTGAAGCGGTGACAGGCACAATTAGCGGATTTGGCGCAAATTCTTACGAATTAGGGCTGCAAGCGGCGATAAAGCTGTTAAAGACATAAATTACTGACTCGGACAAAAGAGAGAAAACTTCATGGCGAGCACACCAAAAAAGACGGCAAGTACAGATACTAAGCTTGTGCGCGAATTAGCAAAAATCCTAAACGATACAGGGTTGACCGAAATCGAAATGGAAAAAGGCAGCCTGAAAATTCGGGTAGCTAAAGGCGGAGGTCAAATTGTTCAAGCTATGGCGGCCGCGCCAGCGCCTGTTGCGGCCCCTGCCGCTCCTGCCGCGCAAAGTCAACCTGCCTCGGCTCCGGCACCTAAGAAAGATGCGGGCGCGCATCCCGGCGCAGCGAAGTCTCCGATGGTCGGGACCGTCTATACGCGCCCCTCACCTGATGCTGACTCATTTGTTAAAGTTGGCGATAAGGTCAAAGAAGGCGACACCATTGTCCTGATTGAAGCCATGAAAACCTTCAACCCGATTACCGCCACAAAATCCGGTAAGATTGAAGCGATATTGGTCGAAGATGCTCAACCCGTCGAGTTCGGCGAAGTTCTCTTCATTATCGCCTAATGGCTAGTCCTGTAAAATTTAAGAAAATCTTGATCGCCAATCGCGGTGAGATTGCCTTGCGTATTCACCGCGCGTGTAAAGAGATGGGTATCAATACCGTAGCCGTTTACTCCGAAGCGGACCGCTCAGCTATGCATGTACGCCTAGCAGATGAGAGCGTCTGTATCGGTCCCAATAGCGCGACGGATAGCTATCTGAACATTCCCGCCATTATCTCGGCCTGTGAAATCACGGACGCTGACGCGGTACATCCCGGTTATGGGTTTCTGTCTGAAAATGCACGCTTTGCAGAAATCGTAGAAGCGCATGGCATGGCCTTTATCGGGCCGACTGCAGAGCATATCCGCATCATGGGCGATAAAATATCCGCCAAAGACACTGTGATGGCGGCGGGTATACCTGTTGTCCCAGGATCTGATGGCTCTGTTTCGACTTATGAAGAGGCCAGAGAAGTCGCTAAGAAAGTTGGTTTTCCACTGCTTGTCAAAGCTGCGGCAGGCGGCGGTGGACGTGGGATGCGCCTTGCGGAAACAGCTGATAAATTAGAAGAAGCGCTCTCCGCGGCGCAGCAAGAGGCGATTGCCGCTTTTGGTAATGGCGAAGTGTATCTTGAGCGCTACCTTACAGGTGGCCGCCATATTGAAATCCAAGTCCTCGCGGACACGCACGGAAATGTTGTGCATTTAGGCGAGCGTGATTGTTCGCTTCAGCGCCGTAATCAGAAGGTTCTCGAAGAAGCGCCCTCACCGACACTAACTGCTAAAGAACGCACCAAGATTGGCAATATCGTCTCCAAAGCCGTCAAGAAAATTGGCTATCGCGGCGCAGGCACGATTGAGTTTCTTTATGAAAATGGCGAGTTCTTTTTTATTGAAATGAATACCCGCCTTCAGGTCGAACATCCTGTGACGGAAGAAATCACGGGCATTGATTTAGTGCGCGAACAAATCCGCGTCGCCTCTGGCCTAAAGCTTAATTACTCGCAAAAAGATGTAACATTTAAAGGCCACGCCATTGAATGCCGCATCAACGCTGAACACCCCAAAACCTTCGCGCCTAGCCCAGGTAAAGTCACAGAGTTTCACGCCCCCGGCGGCATGAATACAAGGCTCGATAGCGCGCTCTATAGCGGCTATTCCATTCCGCCTTATTATGACAGCTTGATTGGTAAGTTAATCGTCTGGGGCAATACGCGTGAAGGCGCGATATTACGCTTGCGCCGTGCCCTCGGCGAAATGGTTATTGAAGGCGTGCAGACCACCATTCCGCTACACGAAGCCCTGCTGGATAACGAGGATTTTCAAAAAGGGGATTACAATATCCACTGGCTAGAGAAGTGGTTGGAGGAGCAGGAATAGTAATTCCTTCTCCCATAGGGAGAAGGTGGCGCGAAGCGTCGGATGAGGGGTCTAATTTATCAGTGACGCGCGATACTCGAGATTTTGCCAAACAGCTAAGGCATAACCAAGCACCTGCCGAAAAATTAGTATGGAGCGAGCTACGCAATCGTCGTTGCGGCGGATTTAAGTTTCGTCGACAAGTACAAATAGATAGATATATCGTAGACTTTTTATGTATCGCTAAAAAAGTCGTTATTGAGATTGATGGACCCACACATGAAGGCCGTGAAGATTATGATGCGCAGCGAACGCAACATATTGAGAAGCGCGGCTATCACGTTTTGCGATTTACAAATGATGATGTTTATGAGGATTTAGATGCGGTGGTTGAGGCCATATTTGAATGCCTAAGTTCTATCTGACCCCTCACCCACCCTTCGGGCACCCTCTCCCTATGGGAGAGGGAAATTAAGGCCGTTCGTAAAACCCATCTCTCGGCGCAATGCTCACACTCTTCCGACTCATAGCAGGCCCGACTGCACCTAACGCCAAAGCCATCTTTCGTCCTTTGCTCGCACTGACGCGGCTTTCCCAAGCTTCAGGGCCGCCGTCTCTCAAGCGCTCACCAATCTCGCGATACACGGCCAATGCCGCACTAATGGCCCAAGCAGATCTAAATGGTAATTCTTTAATACCGACTTTGGCGCTGGCGTAATATTGCTCGGCGATGTCGAGTTGCTCGCAAGCGGCTTTATGCGCGGCAGGCCAGTTTTCGCGCTTGGCAAGCTCTGCCGCATCTATTGGCGCGCCGTGCTTAAGCAGCAGGTCTTTGGGGACAAAGACCCTATCAGCCTCAGCGTCATCAATCACATCCCGCGCAATATTTGTGAGTTGAAACGCCAGGCCTAAATCAGACGCTCTGTCTAATGTGGCCTCATCTCGCACGCCCATAATATTGGCCATCATGACGCCGACAACGCCCGCCACGTGATAGGAATAATCCAGAATATCATCGACCGTTTCATAGATGCGGTCTTCGGCGTCCATCTCAAAGCCTTTGAGCAAATCAAAGGGATGTTTGTAATCAATAGAATGGGTTTTTACGACGCGGGCCAATCCTGCGAAAACGGGGTTATCTGTGGGAACGCCCGCTAAAGCATTACTGGTATCTTTACGGAGCTGTTCGAGCCGTTCGCTCTGCCCGATTTTGTAATCTGCGATTTGGCCATGACCCATTTCTTGGCCGTCAATAACATCATCGCAATAACGACACCAAGCATAGAGCATGGAGGCATCATCACGCAATTCAGGCGGGAGAACACGCGAGGCTAAAGCAAAAGACTTGGAGCCTTTTTTGATGGAGGCGTGGCCAAATTGAGTAACGTCATCCATGAATTATTTTGGTGCGCCGCCGAAGAAATCTATCTTACCTAATACAACGCCGTTATGGCGCAGAATATTGTAAACCGTCGTCATATGAAAATAGGTATTCGGTATGGTAAAGCCTGAAAGATAACTAATCCCCGTAAAGTCCATTTCGCGTGGGCCCATTTTCAAGGAAAACTCACGGCCTTCTTTACCGTCTAAATCGGCGGCAGATACCTTTGCGATATCGGCTTTGGCTTTTGCGATAACTTCATAGCAATCGGCAAATGACTCGGGTTGACCCTCATAACTTGGGGCGTCTGTCCCTGCGATGCGATAAGGCGCATTTTTAGCGAGTTCAGCCACTGTCTGCACTTGCTTTTTTAGCGGCCACATATCCGGCGCAAGGCGAGAATTCAGGAACACTTCAGCGTCAATCCCGCGTTCTTCGGCATTTGCTTCGGCTTTGCGCAAAATATGTTCAAGACTATCCAGCATATTCGGAAGCGCGGAGACTGCATTAGACATTGAAAGTTCAGACATGATATTTTCCTTATTTATGTATTGCTGGGCCATCCTGTGGCTTTGAGTTTAGATAATGCGCCCGCAAAGTCACCTTCAATCACGCCCGCTGTGGCCTTGGCCGCGCCGACAACACCAGGCACACCTGCGCCAGGATGCGTACCTGCGCCTGTGATATACATATTACCAATGACATCATCGCGGTTATGCGGACGAAACCAGGCCGATTGTGTTAGAATAGGTTCAACTGAGAAGGCAGAGCCCAGATGTGAGTTCATAATATCACGAAAGCCAAATGGCGTAAGTGTATGTAAAACTTCTAGATTTTCATTGAGCCCCGGAATGGCATGTTCTTCGAGATAGTCGAGAATTTTCTGCGTGTAAGCAGGGCCAATTTCATCCCAATCCAAATCTGCATGACCTAAATGCGGCACTGGCGCGAGGACGTAATAAGATGACTTACCTTCAGGCGCCATGCTCTTATCCGTCACGCAAGGCGCGTGCATATAAAGCGAGAAGTCATCAGAGAGCTTACCGCCCTTCCCGAAGATTTCCGCAATCAGCTCTTTGTAGCGCTGTCCGAACAGAATGATGTGATGCTTTAGCCCTTTTGGCGTCGGTGTTTTAAGGCCAAAATAGATGACAAAAAGTGACATCGAATGACGTTTCTTTTTTAGCGCCTTGCCATAAGCTTGCCCGCGCTTGTGACCGCGCAGTAGTTTGGAATAGGTATGTACAACATCCGCATTTGACGCGACCATATCAGCCTTCATCGTCCAGCCATCTTCAGTGGTCACGCCCGTAGCGCGGTCGCGTTCGGTGTGAATATCTGTGACCTCTGCATTTAGGCGAAGCTCTCCGCCTATGTCTTTGAAAAGGCTGATAAGTCCTGCGACTAAAGCTCCAGTCCCGCCTTTCGCAAACCACACGCCGCCTTTGCGTTCCAGCGCGTGTATCAGCGCGTAAATGGCGCTCGTGGCGAAAGGGTTCCCCCCGACGAGTAAGGATTGGAAGGAAAGGAGCTGGCGGGTCTTTTCATCTTTTACGTATTTAGAGACTTGCTGATAGACAGAGCGATCTGCACGAAGGCGGACAAGCTGCGGCGCGGCAGCAAACATCTGGCTCACTTTAAGGAAAGCTGTCGTGCCTAGCTTTTCATAACCCTCTTTATAAAGCTCTTGCGAATAGGCGAGGAATTTGCGGTAGCCTTCGACATCATCGGGATTACGCTTTCGAATTTGCTCTTCGAGAAAGTCTTGGTCGTTATTATAGTCCAAGACTTCGCCGTCTTCCCATTGCAGGCGATAAAACGGATCAACGGGCAAAAGCTCGACATAGTCTTTCATCTCGCGGCCCGTCAGCGTGAAGAGTTCTTCAAGGCAATCCGGGTCGGTGATCACGGTCGGCCCGCCGTCAAATTTAAAGCCGTCTATTTCGTAAACATAAGCCCGACCGCCCGGCTTGTCCCGGTTGTCGAGCAATGTTGTTTGAAAGCCCATGCTCTGTAGGCGTATGGCCAAAGCGATACCGCCAAAACCTGCCCCTACCACGATGGCAGTTGGTCGGGTTTGAGCTCTCTCAAGCTTGGAGGGTTCGGGCCTGACAGTCATGTGGAGTCTCGTTTCTCGCGTTCTCGCGCAATGAAGGCTTTTTCGCTTAAATTCTGTAGCGCTTTAGTTACGGGCACTGGCGGCTTTCCGATGAGGATTCTCAGCTTATCCCCTTTGGTCAATCGGTTGCGATAAAATCGCTCTATAAGGTCTTGAGACAAGCCATAGAACCGTTGCAAAACTTTATAACGCTCAGCCGGCTTCGCAGCCCGGAACAGCATACGGTTTAGCAGGCGCAGGAAATTCTCCTCGTGATAATGATCGACGCGATGATAGGCCATTTCATGCAGCACTGCAGCGGCGAAATCAGGTTTGTTTTTCTCAATCATGTCGCAAACGACATTGGCGCTTTTGACGGCTTCAGGCAGGCTATACCCTGTGACCGCGTGGTAGTAGCCACCTGTCATACCAAGTCTTGCCGGTTCGGTCTTTTCTCCGCTGACATCGGTTCCATAAGTTTCATCGACAGCCAAAGTAATCGGAAGAACACCCGTTTCACGCCGCGTGACGTCATAGTCAGTCAGCTTGAGATTGTCTCGGATGTAGTCTTTAATCCTTGCGTCTACCTCTTGGCTCTTTAGCTCAGGCCCATCTGTATAATAGGTATCCTCGACTAGCATCTCTGTGTCAGAAAATGGCAAGCAATAAACGAAACGATATCCGCCAAGCTGCTCAACCGTAGCATCCATAATGATGGGACGCTCTAGCCCATGCGGTGTCTTTGTTTTGATGACATGGCCGACAAATTTTTGATAGCCGAGAAAAACATTATCATTGCTGTTAAATCCGCGCGCATCCAACACGCATTTCGCCGTCAGTTTTTGCTCATTACTCAGAATGACGTGGTCACTTTGAACGTCGATAACCCGGCTATTGAGTTTGACCTGTAATCGCCCGCTTTCAATATGCGGCTTCACGCAGTTGCGAAGTGTTTCGCTATTTCCTGTGCAGTAGGTTATATCTAGCTTGCGCTCCCGCTTCGGAAATTTCACCTCATAGCTATCCCATTGATAGGCAATGAAAGGTTTTATCCAATCCTGTAAATGGGGTAAAATGTCAGAGTAGTTAAATGACCATGTATGGTCGCCCGCAATTTTGTCTGACGCCTCAATGACCATGACCGTCAATTCAGGATGCTCATCAAGGCACCGCCACGCCGTCATCAGGCCTGAGAGTCCAGCTCCCACAATGATAATATCTGCTATATTTTTGGACATTCTTTGGCGGTTTAACCCTATTTGGCGAATCTGTTTGCCCTCCTGAAAGGGCGGGCTTAAACCCTGTAGACAACTAAATAGGAATTGACCATGCGCAAGATTGCCCTTCTCGGCCTGATGAGCCTTTTTATCGCGACATCAAGCTTTGCTGATGATGCTGCTGAAAAAACCACAGTCATACATGCAGGACATATGCTGGATGTTGAAAGCGGAGAAATTCTGAAAGATCGATTTATCATTATTGATGATAATATCATCCGCGATGTGGTGACCTTGAGCGATATGGAAGATATGGAGCCTGAGGACGTTGAGTTTATCGATTTGTCCGACATGTATGTTTTGCCCGGATTATCTGACTCTCATGTTCACCTGACAGGAGATGCGCATGTTCATGGCTATAAACGCCTAACACGCTCTACGCCTCGCGCGGCCATAACAGGTGTGCGCAATGCAAAACGGACCCTAATGGCTGGCTTTACAACCGTTCGAAACGTAGGAGCGCCGGGTTTTGCCGATGTCGATTTGATGGAAGCTATAGAAGACGGCGATGTGCCTGGCCCGCGTATCATCCCTGCAGGGCGGTCCATTGGTATCACGGGCGGGCATTGCGATAATAACCTGCTACCCTATGAAAACCGTAAAACGGCTGGAGGCGTAGCCGATGGGCCGTGGGCTGTTCGGGCTAAAGTGCGTGAGAATAAGAAATTTGGCGCGAAAGTTATAAAGTTTTGCGGCACAGGCGGCGTACTCTCCAAAGGCACCAAGGTCGGCGCGCAGCAATTTAGCTTTGAGGAAATGAAAGCCATCGTCGATGAAGCTCATCAATTGGGCCTTAAAGTAGCCGTCCACGCCCACGGCGAAGAAGGCATAGACACGGCCATCAAAGCCGGCGTCGACTCTGTTGAGCATAGCAGTTTCATCTCGGATGCAGGTATTTCGGCCGCGAAGGCCAATGGGACTTATCTGTCGATGGATGTTTATGTCTCGGATTATATTCTGTCAGAAGGTGAAGCGGCGGGCATTTTGCAAGAGAGCTTGGAAAAGGAACGCACAGTTGGACGTAAACAGCGCGAACGTTTTAAAGCTGCCGTCAAAGCGGGAGCCAAAATGGCCTTTGGCACTGATGCCGGTGTTTATCCTCACGGTGATAACGGCAAGCAATTTGCTTTTATGGTAAAATGGGGCATGACACCTTTGCAGGCTATCCAGGCCTCGACAATTGAGAATGCACAACTCTTTGGTTTGGAGGAAAGTATCGGGTCTCTTGAGAGCGGGAAAATGGCAGATATCATTGCCGTGTCAGGTGACCCGCTGCAGGAAATTGCCCAATTGGAAGATGTGGATTTTGTCATGAAGAACGGTGAGGTCTTTAAAACTGACTCGAATTAGACGCTTAACTAAACTAGCTTTGGCTACATAATAATGTCACCCAACGCAAAAGCTATTTAAATACAATTTCAGATGGATATATGTGATGTCCAAAGTGCATTTCAGAGAAAAAATGCAAATTAGCTAACTAAATATGAAGTTTTTCATTGAATTTTCAATTAATACCGTCATGTTAATACTTCATGGAGTTCCTATCACTGATAGGCAGATGAACGGTAAGGTTGTCCCACATCAGCTAAGCCGTTCATCTACATGTTCTTTCAAAACCATCTAAAATTTACTTCGTTTGATAGTTGATATCAGGTTTGTAATTCTCATCATGTTTCGCCAAAACTTCTGTAGCTTCAAAAGCGGTCGGCGATGTCAAAAAACCTGTCACGACAACGCCCTGTCCTTCCCTGAACAAATCCGGCAGAACACCTACATAGCTGACGGTCATGGGCGCGCGCATATCCCGTTCAAAATCTTTTATCTGAAATGTGGTTTTTAGCTTACCGTCTTTAATTACCGTGCCGTCCTCAACAAGGCCGCCAATTCTGAAAGTGGCGGAGTCAGGTGAAAAGCTTTCGGCAACGACATCGCTGGGATTGTAGAAGAATTGCGTATTTTCCTGCAGAGCCGATAAAAGCAGCGCAACACCTATGGCCAAGAGGCTTCCGAAGAGAACGATAAGCCCTATTCGGTGTTTTTGATGCGGAGGTGTCATAAAGTGTCCGTTTAATCTGTCGCGCGTAATATGGGTGACATAAGCTAAAGTGCAAGGCATAACGCTGTCGCAGTCACAGGATAAGCCGCGAGATGAACATCCTATTCCCGCCCGTAAAAAAATCGGCCAGTCTTGAGGTTGCCGGAATAAGTCTCTCTCGCGGTGACAGGTCATTGATCAGCGGGCTGTCTATAACCATAAATCAGGGCGACGTTTTATGGACCCAAGGCAATAACGGCATTGGTAAGACAACATTTTTAGAGGCTTTAGCTGGGCTGCGTCGACCAGATACTGGCCGCGTCAGTTGGATGGAGGGCAGTACACCTGTTCGGCCCGAAAAACTCATCGCGTATCAACCTCATAAGAGCTTTGCCAAAGCTTTGCTGACGACCAAGGAGGACCTTAAATTTTGGGCAGGGCTGTATGGAACGATGTCCTTGGTCACGGAGGCTTTGGATTATGTGGGTTTATCTGAGCAGGCCGATATAACAACGCAAAATTTGTCGGCGGGACAACGCCGCAGATTGGCACTCGCGAAACTTATCATCAGTCAAAAACCGATTTGGATTATGGATGAGCCTGGCGCGGCGATGGATAATAGCGGCGTGCAACTCATAGACCGCCTAATCGCTCAACATATCGAGCGCGGCGGTATCGCCATCATTGCGTCTCATGATACATCCCGCAAACTTAGCACGCAAACCCGCAGGCTGACCTTAGAGGTCGCTGCATGATTGCGCCTCTTATAAAACGCGATTTAGTCCTAGCGCTAAGGTCGGGCGGGGCGTGGCTATATGGATTGTTTTTCTTTGCCGTCTTTATTGCCCTTAGCGCCATAGCTCTCGGCGGGTCGCTCAATGTGATGCGCCCCCTTGCCCCGGCTCTGATATGGCTGGCAGTTATTTTTTCAGCCATGCTCTCATTTCACTCCATTTTCCAAGAGGATTATCGTGACGGAAATCTGGCCCAGTTAAAACTTTCAGGCGCTGGAGGACTTATCCTATGCACCGCAAAAGCCATCAGCTTTACCCTACTATCAATTCTCCCTCTAATTATAGCTACGCCCTTAGCCGCCCTTGTTTTTGACATGTCCTCACAAACTGTCATGGCGACTGTGCTGTCACTAATCTTAGCCTCTCCCGCTTTGGCGATTTACGGCGTATTATCTAGCGCCATATTAGCGGGGCGTCGCGGAGGTGGTTTCCTAATAGTACTGATAACAACGCCTTTCCTTATTCCACTTTTGATATTTGGTATCGAAGCGATTGAAGGATATTCTATACATGGCCTAGTTGCGCTAGAATTTCGTATACTTGTCGGTTTAAGTTTTATAGCAATTGCGGTAGGCCTCCCCGCAGCGGCAGCCGCCCTTAATGCTCATTTGGAATAGGACATGATAAATTATCTCGCAAATCCTGTTCGCTTCTTGAAGTTTTCCAAAGTCGCAACACCTGTCTTTGGCGGCTTGGCGCTTATAACGACGATATGGGGATTATATCTGGCCCTAATAAAAAGCCCGCCAGCCATAGAGCACGGCCAATCCGTTCGCATGATGTATGTGCACGTGCCAGCCGCATGGAGCGCTATGATGGCTTACACGGCTCTGACGGTTGCTAGCGCAGTTAGCTTTATATGGCGTCACCCTTTGGCTGATAGTGCGGCTAAGAGCTTTGCTGTTCCAGGCACGGCTTTCACCTTCTTGGCTCTGGTCACAGGCAGTCTTTGGGGAAAACCCGCTTGGGGAACGTGGTGGCAATGGGATGGCCGTATGACCTCGGTGCTGATATTGCTATTTATCTATATGAGTTATCTTGCCCTTTGGCAGATCATTCCAGAACGTAAGCGGGCTGCACGTCTCGCTGCTATTTTAGCAATGGTGGGGTTCGTGAATATTCCGATTATAAAGTTCTCAGTCGATTGGTGGAATACGCTCCATCAACCTGCCAGTATATCCACGCCGGGAGCGCCGGGAATGCCGCCTGAAATTTTATGGCCACTTTTGATGATGGTCGCCGCCTATAGTTTTCTTTTTGCGTGGCTATCCATGCGGGGTATTGAAGCTGATATTGTAAAGAGCCGCAAATCCCGTAGCCATCAGATACCCGCCGCCAAAGTTATTATTGAGGATATCTGATGCTCGATTTCGGTAAAAACGCAATCTACATTTGGAGCTGTTACGGCATCAGCGCTTTCGTTTTGGGTGCTCTTGTTGTGCGGGCCCTGCGGAGTCCGAAACAGTGACGACCGACATTTCCTTTTTAGGCGCAACCCCCATTGATCGTCTTAAAACGCTCATGGACAGATTGCGTGAAGGCTGTCCATGGGACGCTGAACAAACATTCGAAACCATTGCGCCTTACACCATCGAAGAGGCCTATGAAGTCTCAGAGGCCATCGACCGAAAAGATATGACCTCTCTGCGGGAGGAACTAGGGGACTTATTGTTTCAGGTCATTTTTCAGACGAAAATTTCAAGCGAGGTAGCAGGTTTTAATTTTGATGATGTCTGTGATGACCTAACCCGCAAAATGGTGGACCGTCACCCCCATGTATTTGAGTTCACAGATAAACGAACCTCCAAAGAGCAAACCGTTTCATGGGAAGAAACCAAAGCGGCGGAGCGCAAAGCCAAAGGACATGAAAGCCTATTGGACGATGTCCCCCTCGCCTTGCCTGAATTAATGCGCGCGGCAAAATTACAAAAACGCGCCGCCCGTGTCGGATTTGATTGGCCAAACCTTGACGGCGTTATGGATAAAATTGTCGAGGAAGCTCAAGAGGTTGCTGATGCCGCCGAGACAAAAGACCAAGATGCCATAGAAGATGAGATTGGGGATTTGTTATTTGCCGTTACGAACCTCGCGCGAAAACTCGACGTCGATCCAGAGCTTGCCTTGCGCCGCACAAATTCTAAATTTACACGTAGGTTCAAGTTCATTGAAGATGCAGCCAAAGCCGGCCCTAAAGACATAAAGGAGATGGGCCTTGAAGAGATGGAGAGCCTTTGGCAGGCGGCAAAGAGAGTCTAAGTCACGACTTCGCTGTGTCTTGCTCTCAACTTTCCCGCATCTGATTCTGATAAGCGAACATCCATCTCGCAATTACCATTACGGCGCGTTTTCTCGTTGATAACGTGACCGTTTTTGTGAAGCCACGCGCGGACATCATATTTCTGAGGAGGAATTTCGACGCTGATAATTTCATCACCGCGCGTTAGCATTGTCTCTATGCCGAGTTGAAGCGCGTCTAGCCCTGTCTTTTTATGGCAGCTAACGGGAAAGGCTGGAATCATATCTTCCAGCTCTTGTGAAGCTTCAGCCCTCTCAGATATCGAATCCATTTGCACGTCGCCTAGCAAATCGACTTTATTCCACACTTCGATAATATCTTGATTATGCTCTGGCCCTGCTTTGATTTGATCCAAAACTTGCATCACTTCCTCGCGGCGGCGTTCAGTCAGCGGATCAGAAATATCGCGAACATGGATAAGTAAGTCGGCTTCTTTCACTTCTTCTAAGGTCGCGCGGAAAGCTGTAATCAAGTCAGTAGGTAGATCTGAAATAAATCCAACCGTATCTGACAACACAGCAGGTTGACCGCTGGGCAGCGTTAAAATTCGGTGGGTCGTATCCAATGTGGCAAAGAGCATATCCTTGGCAAACACACCGCCTTGAGTCATTAGGTTGAACAGCGTGGACTTCCCGGCATTGGTATAGCCGACTAAAGCAACTACCCGTTCGGGGGCGCGCTTGCGTTTTTGTCTTTGCAGCCCGCGTGTGCGCCTAACCTGCTCTAGCTCTCGCTTAAGCTTGGTCATTTTATCATTTAAAACACGGCGGTCACTTTCAATTTGAGTTTCGCCAGGACCGGCCAAGCCGCCCGTGCCGCCGCGTTGGCGCTCCAAATGGGTCCATGTTCGCACGAGACGTGAGCGCTCATAACCTTGGCGCGCCAATTCAACTTGCAGCTGGCCTTCCTTAGTAGCAGCTCTGAGACCGAAAATTTCAAGGATAAGACCTGTGCGGTCGATGACCTTGGCTTTCCAAATACGCTCAAGATTACGCTGTTGCACCGGAGACAAAGCTCCGTTGACAATCACCACACTGGCGTCATGGGCCTTTAATTCAGCGCCTATCTCTTCTATTTGTCCGCTACCAAAGAAGTTTGAGACCTTAAGGTCGCGAATAGGCACAATTCTCGAAGCCTTAGTGTTCACACCTAAGGCCTCAGCAAGTCCGACAGCTTCCTCTAGATCGTAATCAGCATCACTCGCACGAACATTCGTGAAGCGAGGGTGCAGAACAAGCGCATTTTCAACAGGCGTATCGCGCTTAATCATAAACGGCTAATCTTCATCTTTTTCCGCATCAAACATGGACACGGGTCCGGACGGCATAATGGTCGAGATTGCGTGTTTATAGACAAGCTGTATTTGACCGTCGCGGCGCAGCAATACGCAAAAATTATCAAACCACGTCACAACACCCTGCAGCTTAACACCATTCACAAGGAATATTGTCAGCGGCGTTTTGGTTTTTCTGACTGAGTTTAAGAAAGTATCTTGAAGGTTTTGTTTTTTATCAACAGGCATGGTTTTATCCTTTTTATTATTTTTTTAAGCGACTCGTTCGTCGCAACCCACCCGCTTACATAGATACTGTACAGCCGTTCACGCAAGCTTTTAAATGAGCTTCGCTATTATATTCTTGAAAATTAACCTAAGCTGATGTTCATCGCCTCCAGAAAGACGGCGTGAACAAAATCAAGACAGCCAAAACTTCAACGCGGCCAATCAACATCAAAAGCGCGGAGACAAACATTTGAAGGTTGGTGAAATCTGCATAAACAAATCCGCTTTCCGGTAGAACATAAGGCACTAAGGGCCCCATATTACTTAGAGACGCCGCGCCAACGACAACCGCATCTTCAAACACTAACCCCGCTGCGCCAAGCATTAAAATCCCGAAGGCAAAGAATAATGTATATCCAAAGAAATACATCCATATTGATAGAAAGGCACGGTCCGGAATGTGCTGACCTTTGAAAGAGACCGGCACAACGCGGGACGGATGCGTTAAGCGGCTCATATCCGTGCCCAAATGCCGGAATAATAAAAGAATACGAATGATTTTGACGCCGCCTGCTGTTGACAGTGCAGAGCCACCAATCAGCGCCACGGCGATAAGGATGACGGGCGGCAACATTTCTAAGCCAATAACATTATAATCAAAACCAGCCGTGCTGACGAAATAGACGCTCTCTATGATAACCGTAAAGGCGTGGCCCGCCCCGACATAGAGAATGCCGAATAGTAACAACAAAGTTGTAATCACAAATAATCCGCGATGCTCATAATTTTTGAGTAACGTCACAAAATTTCTCAGACGCCTCAACCGCAGCACATCCCAAATAATCGCGATGTTCATGGCGGCGAGCAAACAAAATATACCTAGGATAGTTGCGCTTACGGGCCCTACATAAGCGGCAAGCGGGCCGCTACGCGGTGTTAATCCGCCTGTGCTCATGGCACTAAGCGATAAAGTCAAAGCTTCAAATGTTGGCGTGCCCGTAATGTCCATCGCAATAAAACACACGGCCGCTAAGAAAATATAGATGCCCGCAATAACTCGCCCTATTCCGATGAGCCTTTCGAAAAGCTCTCCTTTTTTAAGAGTAAAGAGTAAGGACCGATGAATCCCGGTGCCCGAAAGATTCAGTGCTGCGAGTATAACGACCGCAAATGTGGCAACACAGACTCCGCCAAAACCTTGCAATAAGGCACGCCACAGCAATAAAGATCTAGGCAGATCATCAGCATTTAAGGTGCTGGCCCCGGTTGTCGTAAAGGCCGAAACCGCCTCAAAGTAAGCCGATATTACACTATCAGATGCACCTAATACGAGATAGGGAATGGCGGCTATAACAGGAACAATCATCCAGAATAAAAGCAAAAACAAAAGCGCGTCTGCATTCGTCTCTCGCGCAGGCGTGTTATATGTAGTCGCAATGAGTATGATGCCCACAATGCCTGTCGCGGCGGCAATGGCAGCCAGCTGAGTAGCCGGCGTAATTTCGAGCATAACAAGCGCGGATACGGCCGTGAGGGCTAATAAGACAGCGCAGAGGACACATGTATTGCCCAACCATAAAATAATGCGCGTAATAGCCATGTAAGCGGCCTAGAAGTAATCCGAGCTGACTCGGAATAATTGCTCAATATCTTTCATGGCTGATTTTTCAGCCAGCAGGACAATATGATCGCCCGTCTTTACGACAGTCTCAGGCGTTGGGAATAAGACCTGCCCTTCATGCAAAACAGCGCCAATAGCAATACCATCAACCAAATCTGCTTCGCGAATGGTCTTTCCAGATAAAGGAGATGTGTCAAGAACCTCCCCTTCCATGACTTCTGCGCGGCCCTGCTCTAGCGAATAGACATCCAAGATACGGCCGCGGCGCACATGACGTAAAATAGACGAAATCGTGCTCGCGCGCGGGTCAATGACCATATCAATGCCGAGTTCAGTCTGCATATCTTGCATAGAGGTTTCATTTATCAAACTGATCGTATGGTTAGCCCCTAATTTCTTTGCCAATACAGCCGACAAAATATTGGTTTTATCGTCATTGGTCAGGCAGATGACCATTTCTGCATTACCGACACCTGCCTCTTCTTGAATGGAGGCATTCATAGCATCGCCATTTAAAATCACGGTACGTTTGAGAGACTCTGCGGCGCGTTCGGCTTGTTCTTTGTCGCGTTCAATAATCCGAACACGCATACCAGACACAGACTCAAGCTCTTTAGCAACATAAGCTCCAATATTGCCCCCGCCAACAATAACGATATGACGGGCCTTATCATCGCGTGTTCCGAGGATTTCCAAAAGGCGAGTCGAATGCTCTGACTGCGTGATGAAATAAGCTTCATCCCCGACGTTTAAGGGATCATCAGGCAAAGGCGCGAAGATTTCATTTTTTCGTTTAATCCCAACAATGGCGGCGTGGAGTCCTGGGAATAGATCCGCAATTTGTTTGATAGGTGTATCAATGATGGGGCAATCTTCGTTGATTTTAACGCCTAACATTTGAAGCCGGCCTTCGCCAAAACTCACCACGTTAAAAGCACCCGGCGTATTTAACCGCCGTAAAATAGCGCGGCCAATCTCTATCTCAGGTGAGATAATAATATCGATGGGCATATTCTCGCGGCTATAAAGGTCGTTATATTCGCTTTCCAAATAGCTTTGCGCCCTTACTCTTGCGACCTTTGTGGGTACATTAAACAGAGAATGCGCAACCTGACAGGCAATCATGTTTACTTCATCGGAGTAGGTGACGGCAATAATCATATCGGCGCTTTCAACGCCTGCCCGCTTGAGAACTTCAGGATGTGAGCCGTGACCCAATATACCGCGAACATCCAAGTCTGTTGTAATTTGCCGTATAAGTTCCGGTGACAAATCAACAACCGTCACAGTGTTATTTTCAGCGGACAAACGAGAGGCAAGGCCATATCCCACGCGCCCAGCGCCGCAAATGATGACTCTCATATCTCTTAATCCCTCATTTAGCCGTACCTAATCAGTACTGCCATTCGCCCCTAATCCTAGAGATTTGAGTTTACGATGCAAGGCAGAACGCTCCATTCCCACAAAGCTTGCTGTACGTGAAATATTGCCGCCAAACCTGTCGATTTGGGCCTGAAGGTATTCGCGCTCAAAATGTTCCCGCGCATCTCTAAGCGGCATTGCTATGATTTTTTCATTTTCATTCGCGCCTTGCGAGGCACGAACAACTGATACTTCAGGCGGCAAGGTCGCAAGAGTGATAGGCTGAGACGGCTCCCCCGTCGCTAATATCAAAAGCCGCTCGACGTTGTTACGCAGCTGCCGCACATTTCCGGGCCAATCATGGGCCTGCAGCGCGGCCATAGCATCGTCGCCAATTTGGCGTGCCGGAAGGCCCGTAGATGAAGCGAGTTGCGTGATGAAGTGCTCCACAAGCGCTGGAATGTCTTCTCTACGGTCACTTAGAGGCGTGGACTCTAAAGGCATAACATTTAGGCGGTGGTAAAGGTCTTCTCTGAAACGCCCAAGTCCAACATCCTTCGCTAAATCACGTGAGCTTGAGGTTATGACCCGCACATCGACTTGCACATCATCCTTCCCGCCCAAGCGGCGAAAGCGTTGTTCTACCAATAGGCGCAGCAATTTGCCTTGTGTTTCCATGGGCATATCGGCAACTTCGTCTAAGTAAAGCGTTCCGTTATGTGCGCGTTCTAAGAGGCCGATTTTAGTTGAGTTGCCGTCATCATCCTCCGCTCCAAATAATTCCTCTTCTACACGTTCTGGCACCATGGAAGCCGCATTTACGGCCTTGAAAGGTCCTTTTGCTCGCGATGACTGACCGTGGAGCAGTCTTGCGATTAATTCCTTACCTGACCCAGAGGGTCCTGAAATCAAGACGCGGCTATTGGTGGCTGCAATTTTTGATATTTTCTGGCGGAGCTGTAAGATTTGAGGTGATGTTCCGACGAGGCTATCATCTGACGGGGCTTTCCCTTTGAGCTCTTCATTCTCACTACGAAGCCTAGCATTTTCAAGTGCGCGGCTGACGGTGACTAGAAGCTTATCCGCTTTGAATGGCTTAACAATATAATCATAAGCTCCTTTACGGATTGCAGAGACAGCCGTCTCAACCGTACCATGACCACTAATAATGATGACAGGAAGGCTTTTATGGATGGCTTTCACCGTATCCAAAAGCTCAATACCGTCCATCGAACTACCTTTGAGCCACACGTCCAAGACAACCAGTGACGGTTTGCGCAACTTTATCTCGACGAGCGCGGCTTCACTTGTTGCCGCTAAGCGAACTTGATAGCCCTCATCTTCGAGGATCCCGCCAATCATCTCTCGGATGTCGTCTTCGTCTTCAACAATCAAAATGTCATATTTCATGATATCATCCTATCGCGTCCGCTATTGTCATTACTTGAGATGTCGGTTTCTGTTATGTGCCCTTTGGGCAAAATGATTTCTATAACGGCGCCAGAATCTTTATCGTCTCGATCGTGCAGCGTCAGAGATCCGCCATGATCATCGGCGATCCGCATAACAATGGCGAGGCCGAGTCCTGTTCCGCTATCGCGCGTTGTCACATAAGGCTCAAGCAGACGTTCTTTGTCAGGAAATGGCCAGCCCATGCCATTATCGCTGATACGAAGTTTAATATGGGTCTCTGTTTCAGTAATACGAGTTTCAATAGTGCCTGAGAGTTCATCTGCGCCTGAGGCATCGAGCCTCCGCGAAATTGACTCGCCTGAGTTCTTATAAATGTTTGTGAGAGCTTGCGTGATAAGCCGCTCATCACTCATGGCCAAAAGATCTCCGCTTGTTTCATCCGTAAGCTTCATGTCTATTTCAGGAAATGCAACGCCTTGCGCAAAAAGAACATTCTCAACAAGCTCGCGCATGTCTGTTGGCTCAAAGTTCGGCGCCGGCATGCGTGCAAAAGCTGAAAACTCATTGACCATCTGTTCAAGTGAGCCAACTTGACGGATAATAGTTTGCGTGCAGTTCTGGAAAACGTCCGGATCCGTTTTTATCTCATGTGAATACTTCTTTAGCAGACGTTCCGCAGAGAGCTGAATCGGGGTCAGAGGATTTTTAATCTCATGCGCAATTCTGCGGGCAACTTCCCGCCAAGCTGAATGTCTTTGAGCTGTCACAAGCCGGGTCATGTCATCGAAGGTCATAACCCAGCCGGTATCTTTACGCGCGCCCTGATAGGCTGATACACGCAAGTCGAAATTTCTGACGCCGTCTTCGGTCTCAAAATTAACTTGGTCTTCCGCCGTCCCTAAGATGGATTCGCGGGCAATATTAAAGGCATGCGTAAATTCGGGCAAAACATCTTCAAGGGGATATCCAAGCATAGCCGCATCTCGGGAGCCCAATAGAAGTCCAGCAGACTGGTTCATCAATGTTATTCTGCCGCTTTGTGTAAGACCAATAACCCCCGCTCTGACACCTGACAGCACAGCTTCGGAGAATTGCCGGCGCTGTTCAGAAATATCATGTTCCCTGATAAGTTCATCTCGCTGTGAGTTAAGCTGTAGGGTCATGCGGTTAAAAGCGCCGCCAAGATCAGATATCTCGCCCCAATCCCCCTGCACATCCACACGGGCTGACATATCTCCGCTGCGAACACGTTCAGCCGCAGTAATCAGGCTTCCAAGCGGTTCGATGATGCGGTTTGCTAATAAAAGGCCTAACCAAACAGCCGCGAAAAGAATAAGCAAAGCTGTCTCAGCGAATGTTAGATGAAAGATGCGGCGCATCAAACTTTGGTCAGTATTGAAATTGTCAATGGCTTGAGTCGCATTAGCGATACCGGACAGGCTCGATAACACGCGGTCATTAGACCTTAATACTCTGCCAACATAGAGGTAAATGTCGTCTTCATATACATCCAGACGCGAGAGCGCGATGAGATAATCAATATCATCGCGTTGAGTAAAAGCGATATCGCCGGGTTCCATGCCATCAAAGACGGCTTTCAAAGGGATTTCAAAATTAGGCGCTATAGGTGTTTCAACCCGGCTAAAGATATATCCGTCCTTGTGCATAACATAGACGGCGTCCAGTTCGCGCACACGCGACATCACCTGTAAATCCGCGGTGTAAGATATGCGCGAATTTATATTTTGTGATGGTCTGTTGAGTTCATTCTGAACAGCTTTTGCATCGCTAGCGAGCTCGGTGAATTCCTGTTGGACATATCCATCCAGAATTTCTTTGGCAGATGCCATATTAGACCGCACATTTTGGCCAAATATATCATTGATATTTTGACTGATGAGAGATGTTGAAAACGCGCCCACGATAATCGCAGGTGTCAAAGCGGCCAGACTGAAAATCGTTACAAAACGCCTATGTAAAAGCGGCGCAGATTGCAGGCGTCTCTTGGCAAACAAGCCTTTCCAAACCCGAAAGCTCAGATAAATACCAAGCATGATAATGAAGCCGAGATTGAAAATCAGTATACGATAAGCTTGGTTCGTCTGTTCAGGGTCATTGGATAAAGCAAATAATGTCCCGACAACCAGTATTATAATCGCCGTAACGAATAGAACACCAAAGAGAACCGAACGCGCAATTTTAGGCGCGCTGCGCAACATTGGCAGAGCAGTCGCAGTATCTTTTGAAATGACAGGCTGTTGATTCATAAAACAGAGTCGCAACGCGCCTAAGCGCCAACTGTCACTTCTTTACCTCACTGTTGCAAAAAATCAACAGAATTGAGCACGCTTTGCATTACGAAATGTTCAGTAATTTCAGGCGTGTGCGCAAGGTGTTTCGGTGAATACCTAGATGATCCGCAGCCTTTGCGCGGTTCCCTCCTGTGAGGCGCAGAGCTTCAACAATCAAAGGTTTTTCAACCCAAGCTAAAGCTGTGTTATAAGGCGTCTCATCGCCCTCCTCTTTTTCTAAATTTAGCAGCCGTCTGCAGGCTTCTTCCAGTTTCGTTTCTAATTTTTTGTCATCTTCCCGCATATCTTCCGACAGGATATCCTTTGAAAATTCCTGCAAGACCATCTCGGCTGTGATGACATCATCAGAATAGAGCACGGCGAGACGGCGGACGAGATTTTCAAGCTCGCGCACATTGCCGCCCCAATTATGCCGATGCAAAATATCTAAAGCCTCTGTTTCAAACCGGCGATTATTGTTTTGGGATGTCTGCGAGAGGAAGCTCTCAGCAAGTTCGTAAGTATCTTTATCCCTTGCAGATAGCGGCGGAATACGAATTTCCGCTACGTTAATTCTATAGAGCAAGTCGTCTCTGAATTTACCCTCAGCCGCCATACGGCGCAGGTCTTTACGTGTCGCCGATAATAGGCGTGGGCGCTGGCCCGCAGGAATAGTCTCGGCCTCGGTCATGACGGCCATTAAGCGTTCTTGCTGCTTGGCGGTTAGTTCTGAAATCTCGTCAATGTAAATATCACCGCCATTGACTTTTTGCAGGGTTAAAGACGTATTTTCAAAATCTGTATCTCGAAAAAATGGACGATCTTTGCGCGGGCCGCCATCATGCAGCAAACGCGCGACGAGGTCTTTACCTGTGCCAACAGCACCTTGGATAAGCACCGGTAAATCCCCTGAGGCGAAGCGCGAGACCGCGCGGTAAACAGGCTGCATAGCAGCGCTGCGCCCAATCATGGGGAGCTTACCAAGTTCCGCGCTGACTTTATTACGCCGAGGATTAACGGAAAGCCCAGCTCGAGCGACAGCTTGGGTTACATCGTCCAAGTCGAAAGGTTTGGGCACATATTCAAAGACTTTATGGGTTCCCGCCTTCAGGGCTGTGTTTACCGTATTATTAGCGCTTATGATAATAACCGGCATGTTAGGCCGTGACTGCGTTAGTTCCGGCAAGCTTTCAAAGACTTCGCGCCCGCCCATCATGACATCCGTCAGGACAATATCACCCTGCCCCGCTTGGGCCCATTTCACCAAGGTGTCCGCATTGTCGGTGGCTTTCACCGTATGCCCGGCACGGGTTAGCGCTTTGGATAGGACCAAACGTACGCTGTCATCATCATCAGCGAGTAAAACATGGTATTTCACGGGGTATCTCCGTTAGGGGTAGGTAAAAGAAGTGAGAATTTTGTTTTTCCGGGGCGCGATTTGACTTCGACAATCCCGCCGTGGGCCGCCGCCACTTTGGAGACGAGTGATAATCCAAGTCCCTGTCCCTCAGGCTTTGTGCTTACAAAGGGTTGAAATATCTGATCTGCAATATGTTTGGAAATTCCGGGGCCGTTATCAATGACGCGGATCTCAATGGGAAGATGTCGAGACGCGTCACCGGACTCATCGCGCGCACTCACCCCGCTTCGAAAGCTAGTTTCAAGAATAATCTCGCCTGCATCTTCATGGCCTTCAATGGATTCGGCGGCGTTTTTTATAAGGTTGAGCAAGGCTTGCATCAGCGTATCCGCGTCACCTTTGGCATGCGGAAGCGACGGGTCATAGCGTTCTGTAAAGATCAAAGTGGGATTTGCTGACTGTATAACGCGCCTGGCCCGACGCAGAATTTCATGGATATTGACTCGGTCGATATTCTCAGGGTCTTGATCTCCCAGTGTTTCCATGCGGTCAGCTAAGCGGCGAATACGGTCAATCTCAGACCCAATTAAATCGATTAGGATTTGTCCTTCTTCGCTGGCGACATCATCTCGCAAGAGTTGAGCCGCCCCTTTGATTCCCGCCAAAGGGTTTTTTAGCTCATGCGCTATCAGCCGGCCCATACCGGAGACAAGCTGACCGCCGACTCTAGTCCGGCGAGGCTTAGGTCCGGACATCCAAATGCTTAGCCCGACCCCTAATTGCGTGGGATAGGCCGTAAAATGTGCAAATTCCTCTTCATGGCCAGCCCGTACCAAGGGGCAGTCGCGCACGGTAAAGGGCGCCTCATGTTCTGTACATTTAGAAATGATATCCAAGACATCACCTTCCACGGTGAATATCTCCCAAGGCGATTTTTTCAATATATGGCGGATGGACTTGCCAAGCCATTCTTGCGCAGAGGTGTTGGCCCAACTAATCGTTTCTGTTTCGGGGTCAATCAGTAGCAGAGGAAAAGGCCATTCCTCCACCAATGGCGCGAGAGTTTCGGGCGTATCTGTCATGCCGCAATCTCGCTTTTTGCGACGCCGTAAATATCACTTAAAATATCCACCACTTCTTCGGGGTCAAAAGACCGGCAGATTTTAGAGCGTAATTCAGCTTCATCAGCGCGGCCAAGATGTTCGACATATCCCGCGAGATGTTTACGGGCTATTCTAACGCCCTTCCCCTCGCCGTAAAAATCGATGATGTCCCGATAATGCGTAATCGCGATGCGGCCCTTTTCAGGATTAGGCAGCTTAGCAAGACTTGGCAGCCCGTCCACAGCTGTGATGATATCTCTTAGGTTCCAAGGCGCGCCGATTAGGCTGCGGCCGAGCATTACCCCATCTGCGCCTGATTGCTGTAAAGCCGTAAGTGCATCCTCGGGGGTATGGATATCACCATTCACAAAGACGGGCACGGAGACAGCGTCTTTGGTCGCCTTAACGGCGGCCCAATCAGCATCGCCTGTATAAAATTGATTGCGCGTTCGGCCATGCACAACAATCATTTGAACACCCGCAGCTTCAGCGCGCCGCGCAAGTTCAGGGGCGTTCAAACAATCAAAGTCCCAGCCCAAACGCATCTTGAGAGTGACAGGCACGTCAACCGCCCCGATAGTCGCCTCGATTAATTCCAAGGCGTGGTCAAGGTTACGCATAAGCGCAGAGCCAGAAAGTCCTGCTGTCACCTTACGCGCGGGGCAGCCCATATTGATATCAATGATGGCCGCGCCCGCCTCTTGAGAAAGTTTCGCGCCTTCGGCCATCCATTTGGCTTCGCGGCCGACGAGTTGAATTACGAGCGGTTCAATCTCGCCGCCGCCTGACGCTTTGGCCACAATATCCGCATGACCTTTGGCTAAGAACTCGCTCGCCACCATTTCGGAGACAACCAAGCCTGGCTTGAATTGCTGCAATATTCGGCGAAAAGGCAAATCCGTGAGGCCCGATAAAGGCGCGACAAGGACTCGAGATGTCAATTCATGCTTGCCGATTTTGGGCATAGGGTTCATGTAGGTGTCCGTAAGGCTTTTGGCCCTATTGCACAATATTTCATCGCTTGTAAAAGGCCTAAATTGACACGTATTGCACAAATTTTGGTCGCCGCAGGCAAAGGTGCACGAATTGGCGGCGATATACCTAAGCAATATCGTGCTGTCGGCGGGGTCCCTGTTCTAAAGCGCACGCTCGACGCAACATTGGCTCACCCCGATATTTCAGAAACTGTCATCGTCGTGGCAGAGGGCGACCCTCATATTGCGGGCATTATAGCGGGATATGATAATATTAGAACCGTTACGGGCGGCGCGACACGTACAGCCTCCGTGAAAGCGGGCCTAACGGCTCTGGCTGATAACCCTCCCGACCTTGTTCTTATTCATGATGGAGCAAGGCCTTTTGTGACCTTCGGTATAATAGACGGCGTCATTGAGGCTCTCTCCGAAGTGTCTGCCGCCGTACCTGCCCTGCCCATTCCAGACGCGCTGAAATCGCTTGATGGCCAAAGTGTGGACCGGGAGCAGCTTCGCCGTGTCCAAACGCCCCAAGGATTTCACTTTGATAAAATTTGGGCGGCGTTTCAAGCATTAGATGATGAGGCCAGTTTTGCCGATGACATAGACGTCGCCCATGCAGCGGGTCTCGACATTGCCTTTACCCAAGGCGATCCGAATAATTTCAAGGTGACATATCCCGAAGATTTTGCGAAAGCCGAAGCCATGCTAACCACGGACACCTATATAGCCACAGGCACAGGGTTTGACGTTCACCGCTTTACCGAGGGTGATGTCATGTGGCTCTGCGGCGTTCCTATTGAATGCGGCTTTACGCTTCTTGGGCATTCTGACGCCGATGCAGGATTACATGCGCTCGCAGACGCCATATTAGGCGCAATAGCGCATGGCGATATTGGGGATCACTTCCCGCCCTCTGATCCAAAATGGAAAGGCGCAAGTTCGGATAAGTTTCTGCTCTATGCTATTGAAAAGGTTATGGAACGCGGCGGCATTCTCCAACATGTTGATGTCACGCTTATTTGCGAGAAACCTAAAATCAAACCTCACCGCGAAGCCATGCGCGAAAAAATTGCCGAGCTTTGCGGCCTGCCCCTCACCCGCGTCAGCGTGAAAGCGACAACGACGGAAAAACTTGGCTTTACAGGCCGCGGCGAAGGTCTAGCCGCGCAAGCTAGCGCAACCGTGAAGCTGCCCGCATGAGTGAACAACCCACATATAAATTGACCCTGAAAGATATCTTCGCTGAAGCTAAAGCGCTTATCGACATCACGACCGAGAAAGGCATCACCATCGCGACTGCCGAAAGCTGCACAGGCGGCCTCATTGGCGCGGCCATCACGGCTATTCCAGGATCTTCCACACCCTTCAAAGGCGGCATCATTGCCTATGACAATGCGGTTAAAACAAAGCTGCTAGGCGTTTCGCCTAGCGTGCTTGGCAAATACGGGGCTGTGAGCCAGAAAACGGCCGAACGGATGGCCGTAGGCGCGATAGAACGTTTAAATGTTGATATGGCCGTCTCTGTCACAGGCATAGCTGGCCCTGGCGGCGGGTCGGAGGAGAAGCCCGTGGGAACTGTCTGGATGGGCCTTGCTGTTCGGACGGGTCATAACATTAAAGTCGAAGCTACCTTGCACAGCTTTGGCGATATCGGACGGAATAAAGTGCGGGATGTTACGTGCTACGAGGCGCTCAAAGCTCTAATCTCTAAGTGCGAAGCCCTCGAAAAAGGAACCAAGAGATGAGCGTATTGAAAATGATGTTATTTAGCGTTGGGCTTACCTCTGAAAGCGGAGCCGCTTATGTAAGCGAAAGCCTCGGACGTAATATATCTGAAAACACAATTCGCAATATGATGCGGGCTAAAGCAAGCGTGCCCGTTGATGTCGTAGATTGCCTCAAAGCGCGGCAGCAATCCATAATAGACGCTTCGATTGCATTCACCAATTGGATAGAAGACTCTGAAAACCAAGACGAAAATGGCGTTGCCATGATACCTCACACCCATAATGCAGACACGGACATCGCAAAGCTTGCTCTGGCGCAGGCTATGCTAAAGACGGGTCAGACGTGCAGCATTTCTCAGAAATAACTTAGCTAAGACCTAGCGTCTTATACTCCGCCGCTAAATCAAGCCCGTCACTCTTCACGGGCTTGCACACCTGCGCCGCTCTGGCGACAAAGGCATTCATGATGACATCGCTGGCTTTGTCCATTTTTTCGCGGATGAGCATGTTTAGCGGAAAGGCCTTTAAGCTGACATCGACGAAAAACTCTACGGCTGTGGAACCGTCAGATAGCGGATGAAATGTCCATGTGTTCTCGAGCGTTTTTACCGCCCCGCCCTTCTCGGCTTTGGAGACGCGGATAAATTTCTTGTCGCGATCAATATGGATCAGCGACTTAAAACTCTCGCGTATCATTTTATAGGCCACGACAGCTTCGGCTTCGAAATCTGTCTCGCTGAGTTTCTTTGTAATCCGCAAAGCCGAAATTAGATTTATAAATTTTGGATAGTCTTCGACATTGGCGACCATTTCAAGCAGGTCATCCGCATCATGGCAGATATGGCGCGTAAAGCTAGCGGTCGGCATTAGGCGTGAGCCGCTTTTCGTGCCGCCTGTAATTTCGCAAAATCGCTATCGGCGTGATAGGATGAGCGCGTCAAAGGGCTGGCGGAGACGAGCAAGAAACCTTTGGCTTTAGCGATAGTCTCATAAGCTTTGAACTCTTCGGGCGTCACGAAACGGTCTACGGCGACATGTTTGCGCGTAGGCTGTAAATATTGACCGATAGTCAGAAAGTCGATGCCGGCTGAGCGCATATCGTCCATGACCTGCATGACTTCCTCTTTGGTTTCGCCAAGACCGACCATCAGGCCTGATTTGGTAAACTGGCTTGGGTCGCGCTGTTTGACTTTTTCAAGGAGACGCAATGAATGGAAGTAACGCGCGCCAGGACGTATTTTCAGATAAAGACGCGGCACGGTTTCAAGATTGTGGTTAAACACATCAGGACGCGCATCAATCACAGTTTCCGTTGCGCCGTCTTTACGCAGAAAGTCAGGCGTCAGGATTTCAATGGTTGTCTTGGGCGAGGCCGCGCGAATGGCATTTATAACATCAACAAAGTGCTGCGCGCCGCCATCAGCCAAATCATCGCGATCAACAGAGGTAATCACCACATGTTGCAGCTTCATTTCTTTGACGGCTTCACCTATTTTTCTAGGCTCATCCACATCAATACTTTGAGGTAACCCTGTGGAAACATTACAAAAAGCGCAAGCCCGCGTGCAAATTTCGCCCAATATCATAAAGGTCGCATGAGACTTCTCCCAACACTCTCCGATGTTAGGACAGGCCGCCTCCTCGCAGACTGTAACAAGGCCTTTGTCTTTGACTATCTTGCGGGTTTCAGCATAGCCTTTGGATGTAGGCGCTTTAACGCGTATCCAAGACGGTTTGCGCAGCACTACAGTATCAGGGCGGTTCGCCTTTTCCGGGTGACGCAGGCGTTTTTCAGGACGCGGTGTTTTGTTAATGTCGAGCAGGACTGTCATAGGCGTAAAATGGTGTTTTCATTTAAGGATAGCAAGCCCCAATTATGAGGTGACTGCCAATCAAAAAAGCTTAGTCAATCGTGGCAATCTTAAGCGTATTTGTCGTGCCAGGACGCCCAAAGGGAATGCCCGCGGTTATCATGACCTTGTCACCAGCCTTAAGACCCGCGCGATTAACGGCGACGTCTTGAATACTGCCAATCATATCATCAAAATTCACAGGGTCGTTCATGACGATAGGCAGAACGCCCCAACTGAGCGCCAGACGGCTGGCTGTGCTCTGGCGCGGTGTTAAGCAAACGATACGGCAAGGCGGGCGCTCGCGCGAAATACGCTGCACGGTTGAACCCGTGAGCGTATAACCAAGGACCGCTTTGCAATTAAGCGTTTCAGCTATGCCGCGCACGGATTGTGAAATCGCGTCTTCGGGAGTCGCTTGATGCGGCAGTTCAACTTGTTTGAAATATCTAAAGAATTCTGGATCCCCTTCTGCCGCGCCAATGATACGGTCCATAATGGCCACTGCCGTGGCAGGATGACGCCCAACAGCCGTTTCAGCTGAGAGCATGACAGCATCTGCGCCTTGATAAATCGCAGTCGCAACATCTGACGCTTCGGCGCGAGTTGGCGTCGGTGCATCAATCATGGATTCGAGCATGTGGGTCGCAACGATAACAGGCTTACCGAGTGCGCGGGCCTTGCGAATAATTTGGCGCTGCACAACCGGTACTTCCTCAAGCGGCAATTCAACGCCCAAGTCTCCGCGCGCAACCATAGCCGCATCAGCATTTTCCAAGATTTCGTCCAAAAACTCAACGGCAGAGGGTTTTTCGATTTTGACGATGATATGAGCTTTGTCGCCGATAATCTCTCGCGCATCGATAACGTCTTGCGCCGTCTGAACAAATGAGAGCGCAATATAATCAACGTCTTGCGTCAGGGCGAAGGCCATATCCACGCGGTCTTTTTCTGTCATGGCGGACATAGGCAGGACCGCCCCAATAACATTGATACCTTTTTTGTTCTTGAGAACGCCCGGCACATCAACGCGGGCTTCCATGCGTTTGCCGTCATTAGCTGTGATAGTGACCATGAGCTTGCCATCATCAAATTTAAGCGTATGGCCTGGCTCCATAGCTTTCATAAGTTCGGGATGCGGCATACAGATCAGCCCGTCTTTGCCCTTGTCTTCACTTTGGATAATTTCAACGGTTTCGCCGTAACGCAACTCAATTTCCCCGTCCTCAAACTCGCCGCAGCGCAGTTTCGGGCCTTGCATATCCGCCACGATAGTGATGGCATTGCCCGTCTCTTTTTGAATAGCGCGAATAGCTTTGACAGAGCGGGCATGATCTTCATGAGAGCCATGAGAGAAATTTAAGCGAAAGGCATCAACGCCGACATCGTACAAAAGCCGAAGCGTATCAGGCGAAGCGCTGGCAGGTCCCACAGTTGCGAGTATTTTGGCAGAACGATTACGCATGTTGAAAACCTATTGCTATGCATATGAATTATTTAATTCGGATACGAATGAAACAACAGAATAGCGGAGATTCTCTAAAAGCGCACGTCCTTTATTGGAGCAAAAGCGTTTAAATTTCTAACAGCGCGGCGTAGGAAGCTGCAGATTATCGCCTATGTTAATGCTGTAACCAGCATCAAGATTATTAAGCGATTGAATTTCATCAATACCCACGCAATTCTTGCGAGATAGAGAGTAAACTGTATCCCCTTGTTTCACGAGATGCGAGCCATAGGCCCCGCCTTGCAGATATTGTGTTTCGCTTATTGTCGGTGCTGTCTCGGCTGCCGCGTAAACTGTGTTGGCTTCATAATCATAGGCCACTGGCTGAGAGCCATATGAAGATGAGGATGCAATCGTTGTTGCAACGGGGCTTGTCGCGGCTTGAGCTGCCGGAACTGAATACTGGTCGTTTTGGGCTTGAAGAACCTGATAACCTGGCGTTCCCTGATCAGAAATCGCGGGGAACTCAGAATCCGTTGGAGAGACATATGTGCCCTGTGGATTGCTCTGTGAATAACCCTGTGCGTAACCTTCT
The DNA here is from genome assembly GCA_028224375.1 of Hellea sp. Classification (GTDB taxonomy): domain Bacteria; phylum Pseudomonadota; class Alphaproteobacteria; order Caulobacterales; family Maricaulaceae; genus Hellea. The sequence goes on along the minus strand of JAOIVW010000003.1, from coordinate 85,597 downwards.
GCGTAACCCTGTGTATAGCTTTGGCTCGAGGACGCAGGCGTGACAATAGAGGCTTGGCTCGTTGCAGGTGCTTGGCTCACGAAAGGTTGTGGCTGCGACGTAACACGAGGCTCTGGGTCGCAATTTACCAACACATCACCAATGCCATATCCAGCAGCGCCGCCTAATCCTGCGCCGATAACTGTCCCTTTAGTACCGCCAATAATTTTCTTACCCGCAATAGCGCCGACAGTACCGCCAATACCTGCGCCTAATAATTCACGGTTCTTCTCTTTTTGGAGGCACTCTTGGCTCGTCTGCGCATAAGCGGCTTGATGGGTGGCGCCATAAGTTTGCCCTTGATAGCTGATAGGCGCGGATTGCACGGTACTCGCAGATTGAACGACAGCGCCAGATGATGCCGGATAGCTTGTCCCCTGATATTTGGAAGAATATTTGTAAAACGGATTTTCTTGCTGCGTGGCACAGCCCGCTAGCAGGACAGCAGAAAGAGATGAAATAGCAACGATACGAAATAACATTTTTAAGACCTCAATATAATATTTGATCTTAAAACATCAGAATATGGCTAACATTCCTTTAAAGAACATGGCTAACACTTTCTTAATGGCGGTTTCTGAAATAGGTTAATCTAAATACTTGCCGAACAATTTATCGCTTTCTTCCAAAAGTTTTTTCCGGGATTGCGCTAATGACAAATTATGGTCGTCATTTGGCAAATAAATAACGTCGCTTGATTTTCCGGCTTGCTTCAAAGCCTTGGCCATTATTTTGGTTTGCTGCACAGGCACGGTCATATCATCTTCGCCATGCACCAATACTATTTCGGCTTTGATGTCTTCAGCATTTCGTGCGGGAGACTGCTCTTTCATCATATCTTTATCATCACGGCGGTCACCAATAACTTTTTCCCAAAATTTCATAACAGCGCTGTTTTTGCTACCTGTCCTGGCAACTTCAAACTTAAGAATATCGGGAATGTCAGAAACGCCATTAACTGCCAAAGCACACTTAAACATCTCAGGTTTAATGACGGGCAGAGCTAAGGCTTGGTAGCCGCCATAACTTGCACCGGTGACACAAATTTTATCTGGATTAGCTACACCTGTTTCGACTAAGTAATTAACGCCATCAATTGTATCTTCAAGCATACCGTCCCCAAACTCGCCGTAACCAGCGCTTTCAAAGTCATATCCAAATCCCGATGAGCCTCTAAACTGAGGCTTAAAGACAACATAGCCTTGAGCAGCCAGATATTGTGCCCAAAAATCAAACCCTGCATCGTCTCTGGCAATAGGGCCGCCATGAGGCAAAACCACCATAGGCATGGGACCATCAGACTTTGATTTACCAGGTGGTAAGGTAAGATAGGCGGGTATCTCTAGACCATCGCGCGCCTTAAAGTCAGATCGAATTGTTAAGCCAATTTCCGAAGGTTTAAGCTCTGGGTAAGATCCGCCCAAAGGTGAAATTTGATTTAAATCAGGTTCAAATAGATAAAACTCTCCAGGCTCTTTCGGCCCTTGTGCGAGAAGCGTTACAAATTTATCGTCACGCGTTCGTGACAGTATAGTTATATCTTTTCCTTTAAGAGTGTTTTCGGCTTTCATGTGCCAAGTTTTGTATGGCTCTGCCGAATAAACTTCTTTGTAAACATCTTCAGTAAAGCCAACCCCGATGAGTTCACCTGTCTGAGGGTCGAAAATGGGACCATATTCATAGCCTGATGGGACATCAGCAGTTATCATGAATGGTGCTCTGGCTTTCGTTTTAGGATCAATGGTAAATAACGTGAGTCCGCTTCTTTCAGTTTCCTGAAACAATAGTTTACCCTGATACTCTGCAAATAAATAAGTTGTTCGGTTCTTACTGGTATCAAAATCTGCTGAGTAGACGAGCTCTTCATCTAGTCCGTAACCATAGAAAACTTCATATTTCCCGTTACTTGAGTTATATTCTTCGCGCGCAATAATCTCATTGCCATCTCTTGATCGTAATACGCGGCCCGACCGGATAGGAACATTTTTTTCGATAAATTCTTTTCCTGTATCGAGATTAACTTTATAGTAGCGATTAACGACAGCTCCCGTGTATTCGGGGAAATCCATGATTATATGGTCTGGGTCATCAGGAAGGTCATGAACATAGGAGCCCCCATATTGACTGCGATAGGAACGTTCCTTTATGCGGTCATCCATCATTACGTTTGACTTCTGAGTCTCGACATTCGTCGCCACCCACCTGCTATATAGAGCGCTATAACGCTTCATTTTACCTTCGCCCTTACCGCGTATACGCGCCAGCATAATGACATGTTTATCGCTTGCCCAATCAATAGCTTTAACAATAGAGTCGTCAGGTGTAGGGATGATGATGGTATTCGCATCCGGGTTTTCTAAGTTGTAGACGAAAATGGCCTTATTAGCCTGATATGGAGCCAGCATAGCAACATATTTTCCATCTGGTGAAATGCGAACAGATGCTGTGCGAGGTAATTGAGCATAAATATCGATGTTAGGTTTGGCAAAAGCGATATCTGATAGATTAAACCCGCCTAAGCTAAAACTCAAAAATGTCGACAGGCTTATCAAAGACGCTGCACGGATAGTTTTCATTACTGACATAAATTGCTCCTCTTCGTACAATTAGAATAAGCAAAACGACGCATTGAAAACAAGTAAAAAATATCGCAGACCCAATAACATAAAATCGAGTTATTACGGAGCTTTACATGACAATAATTACGAGACCTGTCGAATATATGGACGGTAAGCAGAAATGCATTGGTTTTATGGCTTGGGATGAGTCTTTTGCAGACGCGAAACCATGTGTCTTTGTCAATCATGCGTGGAGCGGTTTGGACGGTTTTGCCGAGGACAAAGCTATTCAGATGGCCGCGCAAGGTTATGTTGGGTTTTGTCTGGATAATTATGGCGATGGCGTTTTGCCTGAAACTGTTAAAGAAAAAGAGACACTGATGATGTCTCTAAAAGACGACCGCGCCAAATTGCTCAAACGCCTCAAGGCCGGGATAAAGGCGGCTAAGGCCCTGCCCGAAGTTGACGAAAAGCACACGGCGATGATGGGTTTTTGTTTTGGCGGGCTTTGCACGCTTGATGCCGCCCGTTCCGGTATGGACTTGAAAGCGGCGATTAGTTTTCATGGATTGCTCGACGCGCCTGATCTGCCAAAGAAAAAAATCAAAGCCAAAGTGCTTGTGGCGCATGGCTGGGATGACCCTATGGCGCCGCCTGAACAAGTCACGGCTCTCGGCAAAGAACTGACGGCCGGAAAATGTGACTGGCAGCTTCATGCTTATGGCCAGACAACACATGCCTTTATGGTGCCAGGCGCGGATAGCGGCGACGGAACGCTCAAACATAATGCAGATAGCGAGCGCCGGGCTTGGACATCAACGCTAGAACTTCTCCACGAAGTTTTCGGAATGCACGGCGTAGCTTAAAATCTCCTGAAACATTTGCGCCGCGTCTTACGTCCTGCTAGGGCGCGGCCATGAATGTTATTACGACTCAGGACGCGCTTAACACCTTTTGCAAAGTCGCCGCGAAGAAGCCCTTTATCTGCGTAGATACGGAGTTCATGCGCGAGAGCACATTTTACTCGATTTTATGCCTGATACAGGCGGCCACGGATGATGATGAAGTCATTATTGACCCTCTAGCAGACGGGTTGGATTTAGCTCCCTTTAATGCGCTCCTGATGGATGCTGGCATTATCAAAGTCCTTCATGCCGCGCGGCAGGATATGGAAATATTCTATCAAATATGCGGCGGTGTTCCGCGTAATATCTTTGATACGCAAATAGCCGCCATGGCTTTAGGCTTTGGCGACTCAGCTGGATATGGGGCGCTCGTCAAAGGACGGCTGGATATCAATCTTGATAAAGGCGCGCGATTTACCGACTGGTCACGCCGCCCGCTCTCTGAAAAACAGCTCACCTATGCGCTAGCAGACGTGACTCATTTGCGCGATCTCTATCCTGACATGGTGGCGGAACTTGAAGAGAAGAACCGCCTGAAATGGGTGCTCGAGGAAATGGCCCCGCAAATGGAAGAGAAGCTTTATAATTTCGAACCTGAAAATGCTTGGGAACGGCTAAAGGTTCGCAATCCTAAGAAACATTATTTGGCAGCTTTAAAGGCCGCAGCCGCCTGGCGGGAGCGGCAAGCCATAGACCGCAATATACCGCGGAGGCGCGTACTTAAAGATGACGCGCTTTATGATTTGGCTCAACAAAAACCCAAAGATATAAAAGCGCTCGGCCGGCTGAGAGGCATACCGCGCGGCTTTGAAAAATCTCGTAGTGCCAATGACTTAATCGAATCTCTTAATGCCGCGATAGATAATGCGGATGATTATGCGCCTAAGCTGCCCAAGGTTCAGCACATGCCGCCCAATCTTGGCCCGACGATAGAGATGCTGAAAACACTTCTGCGCCTTCGTACGGAATATGAAGACATCGCGCCGCGTATGGTAGCAAACGCATCTGACATAGAAAAACTCGCAGCGTTCGGAGAGAAAGCTGACATTGCAGCGCTCAAGGGATGGCGTAAGGAGCTATTCGGTGACGACGCTTTGAAAATGCTCGCAGGAAAAATTGCGCTCAGGCTCAAAGGGCGTGAGGTTGTCGCGACTGACGTTGAATGACACCCCGAGAGTTTACCTACGCTCCGCCGCAAAACCCCCTCACCTATCTCTATACAGATGATGTTATCATTATCATTGAAAAACCCAGCGGGCTTTTAAGTGTACCTGGAAAAACAGAACCCGATTGTCTCGAAGCGCGTCTTCGCGAGAAATTCCCTGAAGCGCTGACCATACATCGCCTGGACATGGCGACATCCGGCGTCATGGTATTTGCAAGAAACGCTAATGCGCAGCGCCATATCGGATTACAGTTTGAAAAACGCATGACGGAGAAAACCTATCTGGCGCAGGTCTGGGGTAAGCCTAAAAAAGACCAAGGCACAATAAATCTTCCGCTCATCACAGATTGGCCCAACCGTCCGAAACAGATGGTCTGCCACGAACGGGGTAAAGCTTCGCTTACGGAATGGAAGGTTATAGAACGTGATGAAATCTCAACACGTCTTGAGCTATACCCTAAAACGGGGCGCTCCCATCAGTTGCGGGTGCATATGCTAGAGATAGGTCACTCGATTCTTGGTGACAGATTGTATGCACATGATGAAGCTTTCCACGCGGCGCCGCGATTGCAGCTTCATGCTCACAAGCTTAAATTACGAAAACCTACGGGCGGCGATTGGATTGAGTTTGAGTCGCCTGCTCCTTTTTAAGACACCACGCTTAAAAGTAATCACCCTTAGTCGGTTCCAAACTTTCTAAGAATGTCTCGGCTTGGCTTATCAGAGACTTCCGCGTGTCCTTATCCATTTTAGACAAATTCCGATAGGGCATAGCCATGCGGTTATTGCCTGATAATGCCTCTTCATTGCGGGCGATGAAGTGCCAATAGAGACTGTTAAAGGGACAGGCATTTTCCCCGACACGGGTTTTGACGTCATATTTACAATCACTGCAGTAATTGCTCATGCGATTAATATAGGCTCCGCTACTGGCATAGGGTTTGGAGCCTAAAAGGCCGCCATCGCCAAATTGGCTCATGCCTAATGTATTGGGAAGCTCGACCCATTCAAAGGCATCAATATAAACGGCTAAATACCACTCATGTAGTTGTTTCGGATCAACACCAATTAAAAGCGCGAAGTTACCTGTTATCATTAAGCGCTGAATGTGATGCGCGTAGGCATGCTCGATCGTCTGGCCAATGGCTTCGGATAAGCAATGCATATCCGTCTCGCCCGTCCAGTAAAATTCAGGTAAGCCTCGCTTGGCGTTCAGTGCGTTTTGCTCAAGATATTCAGGCATTTTGAGCCAATAGATACCGCGCACATATTCACGCCATGCAATGATTTGGCGGATATATCCTTCAGCCGCGTTGAGCGGCGCCTTGTCGTCCTGATAGGCTTTTTCAACAGCCTCGCAAATTTCCAATGGCCCAAGTAATCCTGCGTTGAGATACATGGACAGAAGTGAATGATAGAGAAAAGGCTCTCCTGTGAGCATGGCATCTTGGTAGTCGCCAAATTTGGGCAGAACATTTTTAATGAAATAGGCCAAGGCCTGTTTCGCGCCCTTCCGCGTCACAGCAAAGAAAAACCCGTCTGTGCTACCAAAGCGGTTGGGGAATTTCGTCTCGATCATCTCAATGACATCTTGGGTTATGCTGTCGGGCTCGAATTTAAGCGGCTTGGGCATGAACAAATCATCTTTGGCAGGCTTACGGTTTTGAGCATCGTAATTCCACTTTCCGCCTTCGGGCTTATCACCATCCATGAGCAGATCCGTTTTGCGGCGCATCTGACGGTAGAAAAACTCCATGCGGTATTGCTTGCGCCCCTCGGCCCACTCTTCGAATTCTGCGTGGTCGGCGATGAACCGATGATCGGGCGTGATTGTCGTTGGTACGTCAAATTGCGCATCCCATTGTTTCACAGTTTCAAGGACGCGGTATTCTGACGGCTCGCACACACGAATTTGGCTTATGTCATGACGAGACAAGGCGCGTTTAATCTCGGAGGAAAAACTTCCGCTATTCACTTTGTCACCCAACTTAACATACTCGACCGTCCAGCCCAACTCCTCCAGCTCTTTTGCGAAATGACGCATGGCGGAAAACAGAAAAATCAGTTTCTTACGGTGGTGCGGAACTGTGGTGGCCTCTTCGTTAACCTCCATCATAAGAATGATGCTGTCCTCGGGCGAGCTGACTTCTAGGGACGACAGATTAAGCGAGAGTTGGTCTGCGAATATGGGAATAAGAGTTTTTGACATAAAGATTATACGCACGGGCCCCTGTTTTGATGCGTATATTATTTATGGCTCACAAGAAACTACATCTGCCGCAAAAAGATTGCTTGACCTGCGGACGTCCTTTTACGTGGCGTAAGAAATGGGAAAAAGTCTGGGATGATGTCAAATATTGTTCCGAAAGATGCAAAAGGACAAAACCATGACTCAATTATTGCCCTCCATGGGGACGGATTTGCGTGTTATTATTGTCGGGTCAACCGGCGGCATAGGCGCAGCTTTTATTGAACAACTCGCCGCCTCTGATCAGGTCGCAAAGATTTATGCCCTCTCGCGAAAGGGTCAAAGCCATCCGTCTGACAAAGTCGCCAATCTGACATTTGATTTTACGGATGAAAGCAGCATTGAGGCGGCCGCTGAGGCGCTGCGCGAAACGGGACCTTTTGACATCTGCATCATTGCAACGGGTCTTCTGCAAGGCGAAGGTATTGCGCCCGAAAAGAATATGCGGGCCATGTCATTAGACGCTTTTCAAAAGAGCTTTATGATCAACACATTTGGCCCTGCTGTAACCGCCAAGTATTTCCTCCCGCTTATGAACAGAGAGCGTAAAGCCGTCCTAGCGGCCTTGTCGGCGCGTGTAGGCTCTATTTCTGATAACCGTATCGGAGGGTGGTATGCCTACCGCGCCTCAAAAGCAGCTTTGAACATGATAATAAAAACGCTCTCCATTGAATTTGGACGGCGCTTTAAAGAAACGGTCATTATCGGATTGCATCCAGGGACGGTCGATACAGACCTCTCAAAACCTTTCCAAGGCAATGTGCCCGAGGATAAGTTATTCACGCCCGAGTATAGCGCCGAAAAGCTTTTAGCCGTCATCGACCAAGTTGGCTCCGATGATAGTGGATCACTCTTCGCTTGGGACGGCGAACAAGTCCCCTTCTGATCGCGCCTTTAGAAATTTGGCTGCGAAGGCCTTTGTCAGATCGACCTTTTGGCCTTGAGCCGCGGCTTCTAATTCTATGACAATTTCGCGCTGGGCCGCAACGCTGCGCTCATGATATTTCAGCAAGTAAGCGATTAAATCTTGAGAGACGACTCTGCCTTGGTCTTCAAAGAGACGCCTGATGATGGGTTCCAAAATGTCATCATCAGGCTCTTCAACTGTTATAAGTGGCGTGTTATTAAGGCGAGAGATCAAGTCTGGCATTTTGATATCCCATTCACCGGGGGGTAATTTGTCCGCAAGTAACACCCCCGAAACCTCACCATTCAAAGCTTGGTTCATAATGTTGAAAAGTTCAGCTTCATTTACAGAGCCCGCGCTATCAATGAACACGCTTTTGGTCTCAGCTGCCCAGGCTTGCCCCATATGGGTCTTTCCGCTGCCCTGTGGGCCTATCAATAAAAGAACAGGCGAAGGCCAATCCGGCCAAGCTCTAAGCGTCTTCACTGCGGCGGCATTACTGCCGCTTATCAAGAGATTAGAAAAGAGGTGGCGAGGCTTAGGCGAAAGGTCGAGAGGTATTTGCGGCTGTTTATTCACTGCGCCCTAAAAGCGTCCTGTGCGGCCAAGAACAACGCCCATCTTCGGGTCTTCCCGTATATCGACCCCTTTGAAAGATAACTCATTGCGTAAACGGTTTATATCGCCGCCATAAGTGATCGTCATCAGAGCGCCATCTTTGGACAAGGCATCAATCCGAGCATCCTGAATTTGCGCAGAATCGTTAATCGCGTCTTTGAGGCGCAGCCATTCACTGTGGTTATCATATAAAATGGAAATAGGCATTTCGACAGCATTTGCAGCCACGCTAACAGCGGCGCTCTTCCACTCCGTTTCAAGCTTGTCGATTACGACTGAAGGACCGCCATTCACAGTAAAATTTTGGCGCTGTCCGCTATCAAGAGCAATATCAGTCACTCTCACAGCGCCGCCAAGGTCATCGGCGATTAAAAGCTGCTGAACATTGTACAGCGCGCCAATTTGGTTAAGCGCCCCCGCATCCATGGCGCTGATTGCGCCTGCGGCTACTGGTAAGGTCTCGGCTTGCGAAACTGATAAGGCCCGAATAGGTGTCAACGCATGTTCAGCCCCGCTTTTTTCCCAAGCTTGAAACCAAGGGCTTAGAGTATCGATTTGACCATTTGACAGCGGCAAAACGAGACGGTCTCTAGATTGAGACGATATCATGGTGAGGTTGACTTGGCGAAGATAGGCTTGCACCGCGCTAGGGTTAAAGGCGACAGTGATGTCCCCGAGATAGCGTGTGGAGGAGCGTTTCTCATTATCGATTTCCATGGCGCGTATCATTTTCTGAGCATTATCTTCAGAGATGGGTGTGGTCCCCTTTGCGAGACGTTCGCTCTCCACTGTAAGCCGATTAAGAAGGATATTGGCGGCCCGCGCCTGTCCGTCCCGTGTTGCCAGCGTTTGAGCTTCAATCGGTGAACTACCCGTTGCATCAACAGGAACATCTGAAACTGTGAACGGGTCAGCTGCATGTGCGAAGCCAGCCGAGAATAAAACGATAAAGGCGGCAAGTGTCGTAATAATGTATTTCATAATCCCGCGATAACCCGCTTTATCCTTTTTGCAAAGTCCTATAAGCGCTCAATAACAGTTTAGATAAAGGTTATACTTGAAAATGTGGCCGATTTACGGTTCTAAGCGCCAAAGATATAGGAAGATTCTGATATGCCCGATAAAGGCCTGACTTACGCGGATGCTGGCGTTGATATTGACGCCGGAGATCGTTTGGTTGACCGCATCAAACCAATGGTCAAAGCCACGCGCCGTCCGGGCGCAGATGGCTCCATTGGCGGATTTGGTGGCGCCTTTGACTTAAAGGCGGCGGGCTTTAAGGACCCTGTTCTGATTTCAGGAACCGATGGCGTCGGCACAAAGCTGCGTATTGCGATTGATACAGGCATCTTAAACACAGTTGGAATAGATTTGGTCGCGATGTGTGTGAATGATGTTTTGGCCAATGGAGCTGAACCGCTTTTCTTTTTGGACTATTTCGCAACGGGTCATTTGGATACAGAAAAAGCCGCCGCCGTTATTTCAGGCATCGCCGAAGGCTGTAAGCAATCGGGCGCGGCTTTGATTGGCGGGGAAACGGCCGAAATGCCAGGCATGTATGAAGGTGATGATTTTGATCTGGCTGGATTTGTTGTTGGCGCAGCTGAGCGGGACGCGATGTTACCGCGCCACAATGATATGGCCGCTGGTGATGTCTTGATTGGAATGGCGTCTAGCGGGCCTCATTCAAATGGCTATTCTCTTATTCGCAAAATTGTAGAGCTCTCAGGGCTGTCATGGAACGATGCTTCGCCCTTCTCCAAAGGACAAACGCTCGGAGAAGCTCTCATCACGCCGACCAAGCTCTATGTGAAATCTGTCCTGCCGCTCATCAAAGACGGCCTCGTGACAGGTCTGGCGCATATTACAGGCGGCGGGCTGACAGAGAATACGCCGCGCATGCTCCCGAAATCCCTCAAGCATGATATAGATATGTCATCCTTCCCTCGCCCCGCCGTTTTTAAATGGCTGCAAGAGACAGGGAATGTCGCGGAAGCCGAAATGCAGCGCGCATTTAATTGCGGCATTGGCATGGTGCTGGCGGTCAAGCCAGATGATATGACGGCTGTTTTAGAACGCTTAGAAGCGGCAGGAGAGCCTTCTTGGGTCATTGGCCAACTGACTGATGCGTAAAATTAGAACAGCCGTTCTGATTTCAGGCCGCGGCTCTAATATGGCCGCCTTGGCCCAAGCCGCTAAGTCTGACAGTTATCCCGCAGATATCGCTTTAGTCATTTCAAATATCCCAGATGCACTAGGCCTTGATAAAGCTAAAGAGCTAGGTGTTCCGGCTAAAACAATTGATCACAAACAGTTCTCAGACCGCCGTGCCTTTGAGACAGCTTTAGACGCAGCCCTTACTGAATCCGATATAGAGCTTGTCTGTTGCGCTGGCTTTATGCGTATTCTCACGCCGTGGTTTGTTAACCGCTGGAAAAATCGCCTCCTCAACATCCACCCGTCACTCCTGCCGAAATATAAGGGCCTAAACACGCATCAACGCGCCATAGACGCCGGCGATAAAGAGCATGGCTGCACTGTTCATTATGTTACGGCTGAGCTAGATGGCGGGGCGACTATATTGCAACACGCCTTAGATATCGAAGGAACCGATACCGCTGACAGCTTAGCGCAGCGTTTATTGCCCCACGAGCAAGACCTATACGTCGAAGCATTGAAAAAAGTTGCTTCGGAAATGCTATCTGTTTCTCGCTGCGGAAAATAACGCCTGAAAATTAGGGCTTTGTTAAGCATAGTTGGTAATCACATTGTAGGGTCTCTCCATTATACCACCTCTAGTTATACACCGGAATCCTTCCGGCTCATTTGTGGGAAATGGAAAAGTACAATGGCTTTATTTAACAGAGCAACAGGCATTTTAAAGCGCCTAAAACGCGACGAAAGCGGTATGGCAACACTTGCCTGGGCCCTAAGTCTGACGGCAATTATTGCCTCAGTGGGAGCAGCAATGGATTACGCTTTACTCAGCCACGCCGACGCAAGATCGCAATCAATTGCGGATACAACCGCTCTTGCAGCGGCGATCTACGTCAAAAACACTGAGCAGGTCCCAACAGATCGCAATAAAGGCCTTGTCGGGGAATACACAGCGGATGAGTTGGGTTATGATTATCGCAAATGGGTCATTGATGGCGCAGAAGGCGTCAAAGTAAATGTTTCTTACGATAATATTAGCCGTGAAGCTACGGCAACTGTTGTAGGTTACACCAGACCAAATCTAATGCAAATTCTAGGATTTAGTGAGCTTAAGTTCACCGCTAAAAGCGTCGTAAAGTATTTCGAAAAAGACATTCAAAATCCGGCAAGTATTGTTATGGTATTGGACAATTCAGGATCTATGCATTTTGATGATCTTCCTGTGGATCCTATCTCTAAGAACGCACCTGTTGATGGCATTACACGCATATCAGGGCTTATATCTTCTTCAAAAAACTTTATGACGGATCTTGAGACGGCAGTAGGTCCTCAACCAGAGGACGGAAGTGTTGAACTCGTCTTACGCACAGGAATGATGGCATTTGACTCTGCTATCGTGCGAACTGTGCCTATGGATTGGGGTTATATACCAGACAGTGAATTTGATGCGATGACACCCTTGGCGGCGACCAACTCTGCTCCTCCACTCACCGTTGCTAATACTTGGTTAAATGTTACCGAGCCCACCGAGCATGAAGAGAACTTACCTGGTAAAACCCCGTTAAAATATCTAATTCTAATGACTGATGGTAAAAACACCATTGGCGCAGAGGAGTGGGTTGCAAGAACTGGTACGCAAAACTGGCGACGTTATGTAACTAACCGGACGAGCAGAACAGGCCTTAGTGATGTAGAGACAAATTATGTCGAAACAGCACCTGAGTCTTGTACGACGGAATTTGAAGACAGATGGGAATATATTTGTAACTTAAGTGATAGCAAAGGTAACAACTGGAGAAGAAGCTTTGGCGTCATTGATTACAGGGCCGATCCTACATCCGGTAGCTATAGCTATGAAGAAGAAAAAGAGACGGGAAAAGGAAAAAACAAGAAAAAAAAGACAGAAACGATTTATGTAAGATATAACTGCGCTTCTGAAGAGTCGGACCCTGTGGAAGTAGAAACATGTTCACCACCAGAGTTCGAACCTCGATATAGTGGATATGAGTATTTTGAGGGCATAGAACCTTACGAACCTGATCCTAATTGGGAAGAAGGTGAATTTGACATCACTTCAAATATCCAAACACGTGAGGAATGCGACTCCTTACATGCTGCAGGTGTGGAAGTCTTCACAGTCGGGTTTGCACTAGTTCCCGGACAATTTGAAGTCAATAATTGGCCAGGAAGATCCTCCTATGGAGATATATATCCACCCGACGTTGATCCTTTTACAGGCGAAGAATACACTGAAAGTGATGGTGTCGAAAGCGCCAATAAAGCTAAGGGGATTTTACAATATTGCGCTAGTAGTCCGCAAAATTACATCACTGCGGATAACTCAGAAGCCCTTCAAGCGGCCTTTGACCGCATTGGTAATACAATCATCAAAGAAATTATCCGCATAGACTCATAAAGTCGGATATATTCACGCATTAAAAAAGGCCGGGGCGTAAGACCCGGCCTTTTCTTTTTGGATATTGATTAGAAAACTAGCCTACGATTTCATCATCAGAGAAGAAGAACTTAATCTCTTCTGCGGCTGTCTCAGGCGCGTCTGACCCGTGAACCGTATTCGCGTCAATGCTCTGCGCAAACTCAGCACGGATAGTCCCTGCATCGGCTTCGGCTGGGTTCGTCGCGCCCATAACTTTGCGGTACTCAGCAATCGCGTTTTCGCCTTCAAGAACCTGAACAACAACAGGGCCGGACATCATAAATTCGACAAGGTCGTTGTAAAATGGACGCTCTTTATGAACAGCGTAAAAACCGCCAGCTTGCTCTTTGGAGAGTTGGACACGTTTCTGCGCGACAATACGAAGGCCTGCCTCTTCAATTTTGGCGTTGACTTTACCGGTGATGTTACGCGCTGTCGCGTCAGGTTTGATAATAGAGAATGTGCGTTGAACAGCCATGGAAAGCTCCTGTTAGTGGCAGTTGAGTCTAATTTGCGCACCCGATAACGGCGGATTGACTATATGTAAAGGACTGTTAGTCAGCATCCGTGCTTCATATCAATGATTTAACATATCGTATTGAGGGCCGTCCGCTCTTTACCCAAGCCACTTTGGCAATATCGCAAGGCCATAAAGTCGGGCTCGTCGGGCGAAACGGAACCGGCAAGTCTACACTCTTCAGGCTCATCAAAGGTGATATATCTCCGGATGATGGCGAGATAAATTTACGTAAAAACATGCGCTTAGGCGCAGTTGATCAAGAGGTTCCAAGCGGTCCGCAAAGTCTCATGACGACTGTATTGGCGGCAGACAGAGAACGCTCATCCCTTTTGGCGGAAGCGGAGACAGCCAAAGACCCGCTACGCATTGCCGGTATACATACGCGCTTAGCCGATATTGACGCCTATAGCGCCGAAGCGCGCGCGGGGTCTATTTTATCGGGGCTTGGGTTTTCAGGCGAAGATCAGCAGCGTCCCTGCTCTGACTTTTCAGGCGGCTGGCGGATGAGAGTCGCCCTCGCCGCGATGTTATTTGCCAAACCCGATATGCTATTGCTGGATGAACCTACAAATTATTTGGATATTGAAGGCGCTGTTTGGCTCGAAGCCCATATCCGTACTTACGCTGGTACGGCGCTGATTGTGTCACATGACAGAGACTTTCTCAACAAAGCCGTAACTCACATTGCCCATCTGCGGGATGGCAAACTCTTTAGCTATACAGGCGGATATGACCGCTTTGAGGCGACACTCGCTGAGCAAAACCGGCTAAATATGACCCTTCTCGCGAAGCAAGAGGATGAGCGCCGCCGGCTTGAAGCCTTTGTCATCCGAAATCGGGCCAAAGCCAGCAAAGCCAAACAAGCCCAATCACGCGTGAAGCGGCTAGAGAAAATGCAGCCTGTCGCCACGATTATCAGCGATCCCATTGCGCCGATTGACCTTCCTGGTCCTGAGCGTTCACTAAGCCCGCCTATCATCCGTTTTGATGATGTAAAATTGGGCTACACAGAGGATGTCACTGTCCTGCGGAAGCTAAATCAACGCATTGACCCTGATGACCGCATTGGAATTTTAGGCAAAAACGGCGAAGGAAAATCTACCTTTGCCAAAGCGGTTATGGGCGAGCTCTCGCCGCAAGAGGGCTTTATAAAACGCCATAAGAAATTACGTATTGGCTATTTTGCCCAGCACCAGATTGACGCGCTTAACCCGCTCGCCTCGGCCTATGACCATATTCTTGAGCTAATGCCTGACGCGACTGAGGCTCAAAGACGGTCAAGATTGGCACAATTTGGTCTTGGGGTAAAAAACGCAGAAACGCCAGCCGGTGATTTATCAGGCGGGGAAAAAGCACGGCTTTTATTCTCACTCGTCGGATTTCATAAGCCCCATTTGCTAGTGTTGGATGAACCTGCGAACCATCTGGACATTGATAGCCGTGCAGAATTGATAAAATCACTTAATGCCTATGAGGGCGCTGTTCTGATTATCTCTCATGATAGGAATTTACTTGAAGCCGTGGTTGATCGTCTCTGGCTCGTCGATAAAGGGACTGTCACGACCTATGACGGGTCTTTAGAGGATTACCGCGCCTTACAGCTGGAGAAAGACCGTTCCGAGCGCAAGCAAAATACAGGCGAAGCCGATGCGCGCAAACAGTCCCGTAGGGACGCTGCCGAAGCCCGCAAACGTATCGCCCCGCTTAAGAAAAAATATGAAGACTTAGAGTCTCAAATTGCAAAAGCAAAAAAACGCATCCCTATTATCGAAAAAGAGCTTTCTGTTAGCAACATCTTTACCACAAACCCCGATAAGGCTGTGAAACTCGGCCAAAAAAGAGTAGAGTTGTTACGACTGATTGAGGCGCTTGAAATGGAATGGCTGGACGCTATCGAAAGATACGAATCCGCCAAACATGCAGAAAGTCTCTTTTAGATGTGATGATAACGGTGGAAGGGCTGAGCCACCAATAGTGAGATGACGCTATGTTGATAAGCCGGTTTATGCGTGAAGACGACGCCCTCCTCCAATTTGGTATTATGTCGTGGTTGATGAAAAGCTATGGCCCACCCAGAAAACCAAAAGTTCCCTCTCCTCTTCATAAACCCGAACAACTTTTTATGTTAAAATGGCAGGACGACGAAACCCGCACTATTTTTGACTGGGCGCAGGATAATTTTGGCCACATAAAAGCGGATTGCGGCCTTGATGATTGGTCTGTTCAAATTGCGCCTCAAACAAACAAGCCTCATAATAACAAACACATGGAATTTGCCCAACATTGGAATATGGCGGGTAAAGAACCTTATTACGTTGATGGATATGGCCGTCCGGTCATTTATTACGATCCGCGTCAATGTGAGGTGCCAGGATATTTTGCAGCACGGGTTATTTTAAAGCTGGCCGAGATTAAGTTGATGAACTTTAATCCTGAGCGAACAGTTACGCCGGTCGAGTCGAGAATTTTGACGTTAGCGACAGCCTGTTATATGCGGCAAGGCTTCACCTTGGCCGCCATACCCGAAACCGTCCAGGAATATTTTTCTTCAGAAGACGGCTCCCCGCCTGTAAACCGCCGTATAATCAACAATAGTTTGGCGTTCTCTACCTGTATGATATTGCTTTCGCGCAAGTTAGCCACTGAACAGATTATTGCTACCTATGGAACTCTGATGACACCGCGGTTTAGGAAAAAAATTCGCCCGGCTTGTAAGCAACTCGAAACCCATGAGTCAGAGATTAAGCTCATGAAATTGCTTGCGAACCCGCCTCAGGACAGTTTTGATAACCGAAGCTATTCGGCGAGTGCGTAAAGATTTAACGGCAGACGATTTCTTGAATATAGCCTTCGCGGTCCAGCTCAATCGTCAGGCGACCTTCATCGACCGGACCTAGATCAATACGGTCTGTAACCGTTCGGATAGACGGCGCGTAGAGTACCTGATCCGGCAAATAATCGCGAACTTCAAGAAATGGCGGCTGAGGATCTATACCTTCGATGTATCCGTCATCAAAATCTTCTAGAAAAGCTGGTTTCAAAATACGCTTTCGTCCTGGAAGCCCGGCGATATATATCGCGCCTTCATGACGGCCAACCAAGCCGCGATAAAGTTGTGAGCGGCAAGCATCCACAGGCGGTATAAGAGGCGTCGGTGTCGGGTTTAAATATTCAGGCCTGACATATTGGCCCTGTCCCGGCGTAGGTGTGTAGGCAGGGTAATTTGGATAGCCTGCACCTTGTGTCGGCACACAGGCGGCAATGCCTAATACACCTAATATTGAAAGCCATCGAATCATGGGCCAACAATAGCAGAAAAGCTTACGAAATCGTTACGATAACGCACTTACATCTGTAACCTTGACCTTTGTTAACCTATGACTATGTTGCGGCGCTTAAAGCGGGGGAATGTCCAACGCTATTTATTAAAAAGTTGACCTCATTTGAGTTCCGATATTCAGACCGAAGAAATTGCGGCAGATGCCCCTGTTGATGTAAAATTCAATGAGCTTGGGCTCGACCCTAAAATTCTTAAAGCCCTAGACGATATGGGCTATGTAACGCCGACTCCTATCCAGGCCAAAGCCATTCCTGCCGCGCTGCAACAGCGTGATGTCTTAGGCATCGCTCAGACAGGCACAGGTAAGACGGGCGCCTTCACCCTTCCGACCATGCATAAGCTCGCCTCAGGCCGCGCGCGAGCGCGTATGCCGCGCTGCTTGATTGTATGCCCCACGCGAGAACTTGCGGCGCAAGTGGCAGAGAATGTTGAGCAATATGGCAAATATCTAAAGCTTGAAATGGCGCTCTTAATTGGCGGCGTCAGCTTTGCTGAACAAGATAAAAAACTCATGCGCGGCGTGGATATTCTTATTGCCACCCCAGGACGGCTTCTCGATCAATTTGAACGCGGCAAAATTCTTATGACGGGCGTTCAGACCCTCGTCGTTGATGAAGCGGACCGTATGCTCGATATGGGTTTTATTCCCGATATTGAACGTATCTTTGAGATGACGCCATTTACGCGTCAGGTGCTTTTCTTCTCAGCCACTATGCCAAGTGAGATTAAACGTCTCGTCGATCAATTCTTGCATCAACCTGTCTCTATTCAGATTGCGCGGAAAAATATGACGGCCAAAACGGTCACGCAAAAAATTGTGCGCATGCCATCCTCAGACTCAAAGCAAAAGAGAGCCGCTTTGCGTTGGTTGATTGAAAATAATGAGGTTGATAACGGCATTGTCTTTTGCAACCGCAAAAAAGACGTCGATATTGTTGCCAAGTCATTATCCGTTCACGGCATTTCCTCTGCGCCTATTCATGGCGACTTAGCGCAATCGCTGCGTACTCAGACACTTGATAAATTTAAGAGCGGCGAGGTCAAAATACTGGTCGCCAGTGATGTTGCGGCTCGCGGCCTCGATGTTCCCTCTGTCAGTCATGTCTTCAATTATGATGTGCCAAATCATTCTGAGGACTATGTCCACAGGATTGGCCGGACAGGCCGTGCGGGCCGCAAAGGCGATACCATCATGCTGGTCGCGCGGTTGGACGAGAAGAATTACGCCGAAATTCTCAACCTCATCAATGTCGACTCCATAGAAGAAGTTGAAATTCCTGGCCTTGAAGATTTCCCCAAAGGCGGCGCTAAACGCCGAGGTGGTCGTGATGACAAAAAGGGGCGCGGGCGCGGAAATAATCGTGACAGAAATCGCGGCGGACGTCGTCAAAGCTCAGAGTCGCGTTCAAGCCGTCCTCCCCGTGAAACCACAACAGAGGAAACACCAGCAGTTGAGGAAAAGCCTAAAAAGGCATCCTCCCGCCGCGCCGCGCCAAAACGCAAGCCTAAAGAGTCGGACGTTCAGGATACAAAGCCTGAAGCCAAAGAGTCTAAACCGCGCCGCGAAAGAGCTCCGCGGTCTGATAATCGCAATCAGAACCAAAATAAAAACAAACGCCCTGAGAATAAAAAATCCGAGAATAATCGCTCAGACAATAAACGTTCTGGCAAGGGCAAAGGCCGCGACCGTAATGGTTTGAAGGAAAACACCGTAGAAGGCTTTGGCGATAGCATGCCGGCCTTTTTCGACTCTAGCCTGAAGTAGACTTTATGCGCTCTAGCAGCGCATCCAAACTCTCAAACATCTCGCCCAACAGTTCATCTGACTCTTGGAGCAGGCAATGCCCTGCCCCTTTCAAATCCAGTCGCTGGCAATCAGGGAAGCGGCTATCACAAGCAGCTTGATTAACATCCGTGACGACAAAATAATCGACTTCAGCGGAAATAATTGTGACAGGGACGTCAATGTTCTCGAGATAACCGTCACGGCGTATATATTCGCTACTCTCGAAAAATTCAGCGCCCCATTGTGCCGTAACACCGCCAACACGTTCAGCCGGATTACGCGTGAAAACCACATCCCTATTGGGCAGGCGGTTGGGATTAGATGAGCATAAATCTATATTCGCGATTGAAATATCCTCTTGGAAGGGCTTCCAGTTGTCATTGCCTTGCAGATAGTTTTTTGATTTCCCCAAACGGCGCGCCCAATTCATGAGGTTTTTAGCTTGCGAAAAAGACATTTCCCCTGCTTTGGGTTCGATCGCCGGGGCCATGAGGAATAAGCCGTCGACCAAACCGGGATGATCGCCTGCCATGCGAACCCCGACATGACCGCCAAAAGAAATCGCCATAGCTATAACAGGCTGGCCTTCTTTACGCGGCAATGTTTTGATAAAAGCCGCTAAATCATCTGAGTAGTCTTTGAAATCATCAACCCATAATTTTTCAGGCTGACTTGCGCGGTGACGCTCTGAGCCGCCCTGCCCGCGCATATCGATACCGACAACGTGATATCCTCTACGTGCCAATATATCGACATGCTCAGGATACATACTCATGGTCGCCGTATAACCTGGCACCATGATGAGCGTGGCTTTAGCCGCAGCGCTATTGCCCGTCTCGCCCCAACGGAGTTTCGTTCCGTCAGCGGCTTCGAAAGTGTTCCATGTCCAGTCGGGCGGCATGTCGGGTAGATAAAAAGCATCAACTTGCGCCTGATATTCAGGAGATACCTGATAAGGCTCATATGTTTTTTCAGGCCAAAAATAGAACGCTAATGCACCTAGAATAAGAAAAAGCCCAAAGGCCTTCAAAACACGGCTTATCAATTTCATGATGTCTCGTCCGGATAGCCATAGGTCGACTGATAATGAGGATCTGCTTTAAAGCCGGAATGCCATTTTGCCAGCTTGGGGGCACTCTCTTGCCAATTTAAATGCGCAGCACGATAGCTCGCGTAATCAAGCGCTGTGATGATGGCCAAGTTGCCATAGGTCCACGGCCCGCCAATCCACTCACAGATTTTCTCCAGAGTCTCGACACTGCGGATAATAGCTGTCTCGTGGCGCTTTATCATCTCATTCCAGTGCAAATCTGGCGGACGCACAATCTCATAGCGGTAATTATAAACGGCATCCGCCAAGCCATCCCCAAGGGCATGTTGCCAAAGGTTCAAAAACTTTGTGTGACCGTCTGCAGGCAGAATGGGTTCTTTGCCGAGACTGTCGAGATATTGGCAAATAACGGGGCTATCGAAGAGGTATTGACTGGGTTGCCACTCTAAGGCCGGGATTTTCCCTAGCGGATTGTCACCTGCAACATAGCCATTCGCGCCATCTTTCTCAGGCTGTACTTCTTCAAGCTCGATGCCATGCAAACGCGCCAATATCATGGCTTTGCGGGCATAAGGCGAAATTGGATGGCATATGAGTTTCATGAGGTCAGTTTATTCCCACTCAATCGTTCCGGGCGGTTTTGAGGTCACATCATAAACGACACGGTTCACGCCGCGCACTTCGTTGATAATGCGTGTGGCCGTTTCTCCCAAAAACTCATGACTGTAAGGATAGTAATCAGCTGTCATACCGTCCGTGGATGTCACTGCCCGCAGCGCCAGAACATTCTCATAGGTCCGTTCATCGCCCATTACGCCGACGGTTTGAACAGGCAGGATAACAGCAAAGGCTTGCCATATCTCATTGTAAAGATTGTGCTTTCTGATTTGATCCAGATATATAGCGTCGGCTTCACGAAGGATATCGAGACGGTCTTTACTGATGGCACCAGGACAGCGAATGGCGAGCCCTGGCCCTGGGAAAGGATGACGTTCGACAAAATCTTTATGCAATCCAAGTTCTTGGCCTAGAGCGCGGACTTCGTCCTTAAAGAGTTCGCGCAGAGGCTCAACCAATTCCATATCCATACGGTCAGGCAATCCCCCAACATTATGGTGGGATTTGATGGTCACAGACGGGCCACCGTCAAAGCTGACCGACTCAATCACATCGGGATAAAGCGTGCCTTGGGCCAGGAATTTAGCCCCGCCAGCCTTTTTAGCTTCTCGTTCAAAGATATCAATAAATGTACCGCCGATAATTTTACGTTTACGCTCGGGGTCTGACACGCCTTCAAGGAGATTTAAAAACTCATCGCCTGCATCCACATGGATAAGGTTCATGTCATAATGCTCTTTGAACAGAGATACGACCTGATCACTTTCGCCCTTACGCATCATGCCTGTATCCACATAAACACAGGTCAGTTGATCGCCTATGGCTTCGTGTATCAGAACAGCCGCGACAGAACTGTCAACGCCGCCTGATAATCCGCAAATCACTTTACCGTCGCCAACTTGATCTTTTATCGCGGCAATCATTTCGCCTTTAAAGGCCGCCATCGTCCAATCGCCTTTAAAACCCGCGATTTTATGGGTGAAGTTATGGAGCATTTTAGCGCCATTGATCGTATGAACGACCTCTGGATGGAACTGAACGCCGTAAAACTTTCGCTTTGAGTCGGCTATCGCCGCAAAGGGCGCGTGATTAGATTTTCCAATAATTTCAAAGCCTTGCGGAATTGCATTCACGCGATCTCCGTGAGACATCCAGACCCGTTCTGTCTTATCCAAACCTTCAAAAAGTTCATTATCCGCGAGAATTTCCAGATCTGCCCGTCCAAATTCTTTATCATCAGAACTTTCCACGGAGCCGCCAAGCTGCTCGCACATTGTTTGCTGACCGTAACAAATGCCGAGAACTGGCACGCCCATCTTCCATACATGCTCATCCGCACGCGGTGTTCCGACGCCTGTCACGCTATTGGGGCCGCCCGATAAGATAATGGCTTTGGGATTAAAGGCTTCAAGCATGGACTTATCAACGCGGTTAAACGGGTGAACCTCGGAATAGACCCCGCTCTCCCTTACCCGTCTTGCGATGAGCTTTGTGACCTGTGAACCAAAATCGATAATCAACAGCTGTTCGTGTTGCGTATCTGTTGTCATGCGTGTCTCTCCATAACGGCAAAAAAGAAGCCGTCTGTATTTGTCGATGCGGGGGTCAGTGTCAGTGTGCAGCCATCTGCCGACCAAGGCTTAGGCGCATCTACGCCGAATTTCTCTTCCCAAACTTCACCTGCCGAGAGCAGAGTGAAATTATCATTATCTTCTAAAAAGGCGTAAACCTGCGCTTCGTTTTCTTCAGCGAGCATGGAGCATGTCACATAGAACATCAGCCCGCCCTTTTTCACAAAGCCCTTAGCGCTATTCAGCACAGAGCGTTGCTCATTATTGCGGCGCACAAGCGCGTCTTCATTCAATCGCCATTTTGCATCAGGTTTACGCCGCCATGTGCCGACACCTGTACAAGGCGCATCAATCAGAACACGGTCCATCTTGCCAACTAAGTCTTTTAAGCCTTCAGACGGCGGTTGACGGACATCTATAATATCAGCCCCTGCCCGTTGCGCACGTTGATAGAGCGGCGCGAGACGGCGCTTGTCGATATCAAAGCCGTATACACTGCCTTGGTTTTGCATGTCTGCTGCAAGCGCCAGAGACTTCCCGCCCCCGCCCGCGCAATAATCTAGAACCCTCTCGCCAGGACGCGCATCAACAAGCAAACTTACGATTTGAGAGCCTTCATCTTGGATTTCAACCGCGCCCGTTTGGTAGCCTTCTTCAATTTGGATATTGGGTAGACGCCCGTCGCCCGCTAGAGCTTTGATACGCAAACCCACAGGCGAAATATCGCAGGGTTTTGCGCCTTGGCCTTCAAGCTTTCCAAGCTCCCGCGCGGGGTGAGACTTGATAGCATTAATACGCAAGTCCAGCGGAGGACGTGCTGTCAAGGCCTGCCCCTCGGCCACAGCCTCTTCGCCAAAGTTATTTTCAAAGGCAGGCCAAATCCATTCGGGAACATCAGCTTTCACCCAATCAGGCGCGCCGTCCAGATTGATGGCGCCGCCAAGCTTTGCCAGCTCTTCATCGCTAAGTTTAGACGGCGCATGCTTATCTCCGTCAAAAGCTTCGACAAGCTCCTGAGGCGTCTTACCCCCCATGAATACGGCAGAGGCCAATGCTAAGGCACGCGGTATTTCGCTATCCATCCGAAAGGCGAGCGAGCTTTTACAGCGCAGCGCATCATGGACATAATTCCCAATCGCCGAGCGATCTTTAGAGCCTGCAAAACGGTGAGCCTTACCCCAATCGCGCAATGCCATCGTGGCAGGCGTTTTACGCTCAAGAATGTCTTCGAGAACCTCTGCCGCCGCCTGAATGCGACCTCCGAGGCGCATTAGAGCGCTGCCATAAGAGCAAGGATAAGCATCCACGTTACAACAATGCCGGCACTGGCAAAAATAAGAAACCGAATGATGATGACATTTTTAGTATTATGCCAAATCATATGCACGATACGCAGGATAACAAAGGCCCAGGCTAGTTTAATAGCTAAAGGCGTTACGGCCCCCAACAATGTCAAAGCTATACAGGCGACATAAAAAAGCTGCGGCATTTGGAATTGATTGTCATAGCTATCACTACGAATACCATGTTTGCCGGGCCATCTACGTGTCTTCGCAACCTCTCGAAG
Organism: Hellea sp.; assembly: GCA_028224375.1. Taxonomy (GTDB): domain Bacteria; phylum Pseudomonadota; class Alphaproteobacteria; order Caulobacterales; family Maricaulaceae; genus Hellea. Next base: position 62,110 of record JAOIVW010000003.1, on the reverse strand, counting down.
ATCAACTTCTCTGGATTTAGCTGCCACAAAACGGGTGCCGCCTAAGACAAATGTCCAAGCGCAGATAATCAAGGTCTGAACCAGCATCGGTAGCATCAGAGATGTATTAAGGTCTGCCATCTCTAACTCGGCATCGAATAATTAGGCGCTTCACGCGCAATGTGCACATCATGCACATGGGACTCGCGCAGACCCGCATTTGTGATTTTGACGAACTCTGCATTCTTATGCAGCTCTTTTATGGTGCGTGATCCCGTATAACCCATGGTCGCGCGAATTCCGCCTAGAAGCTGATGTAAAATCGGACCAACAGGGCCTTTAAAAGCGATACGGCCTTCTATACCTTCTGGCACTAACTTCATGGAATCATTGACTTCTTTCTGGAAATAACGATCCGCAGAGCCGCGTGCCATGGCCGAGACTGAGCCCATGCCGCGGTAGGATTTATATGAGCGTCCCTGATAAAGAAAGACCTCGCCCGGTGTTTCTTCTGCGCCTGCCAGAAGTGAGCCGACCATAGCGCATTCCGCGCCCGCCGCGAGCGCTTTGGCCATGTCGCCAGAGTATTTAATACCGCCGTCAGCAATGACCGGCACACCCGCTTTGTGCGCGACTGAGCAGGCATCCATAATAGCCGTTAATTGCGGCACGCCTACGCCCGCGACAATGCGTGTTGTACAAATAGAACCGGGCCCAATGCCGACTTTAATTGCGTCAGCTCCCGCCTTTATAAGGGCCTTAGCCGCTGATGCCGTTGCGATATTACCGGCTATAATCTGCGCGTCAGGGTAATCTGTTTTTAGCCGCTTCACGGTCTCAAGAACCTTAGAACTGTGCCCATGGGCCGTATCAATCACAATGGCATCCGCCCCAGCAGAGATTAAAGCAATAGCGCGGTCATATCCCGCATCGCCAACGGTCGACGCAGCCGCAACACGCAGTCGGCCCTTCTCGTCTTTACAAGCATTGGGGTGGTTTAGAGCCTTGTCCATGTCTTTGACCGTAATCAGGCCAACACATCGGCCATTGTCATCAACAACAACGAGCCGTTCAATCCGGTGCTTATGCAAAAGGCTTCTCGCTTCTTCTTCACTCGCGCCGAGCTTTACTGTGACGACATCTTTGGTCATCAAATTGGCGACTGTTTCATTCGGATCATCGGCAAAACGAACGTCGCGATTAGTAACAATCCCAACAAGCGTACCGTCCACCTCGACAACAGGAATGCCTGAAATATTATGATGATTACCAAGCGCGGCTAATTCGGCGCGTGTGGCATCGGGAGCAATCGTTATTGGATTAACCACCATACCGCTCTCAAAACGCTTCACTTTACGGACTTCTTCAGCCTGTTCTTCAATCGATAAATTACGGTGAATAACCCCAATCCCGCCCGTTTGCGCCATAGCAATAGCAAGAGGCGCTTCGGTCACCGTATCCATAGCCGCTGAGACTAAAGGCACGTTAATGCTTATCTTTTTTGTGAGCCGTGTTTTGAGGTCCGCATCCGCCGGAAGGATATCCGAAGCTTGCGGCTGCAAAAGAACGTCATCGAAGGTTAAGCCTTCTCGAATCTCCATCGGAGTCTCCTACTTTTGCAAGCGGCGATTATCAGGGATAATGGGGCAATGCAAAGGGAAAAGTTAAGAGAGTGGTGATTAAAACAGCCGAAGTTAGGATTGTTTACGCGCCTTAAATCCTTGGGCCACTAAATACATCTCCGGACTGCCTGCGCGGGAGCTTTTGGGCTTGGCGTGTTTAACCGTTTTAAAGTTGTGCTTAAGTGTCTTAAGGAGGCGTCCTTCTGCCCCGCCCTGAAAGACTTTTGTTACAAAACTTCCCCCGGGTTTGAGCACATCCATAGCAAAATCAGCGGCGGCCTCGACGAGCGAGACCGTTTTTAAGTGATCCGTTTGGCGGTGCCCCGTTGTATTGGCGGCTAGGTCAGACAGGACAACATCAGGCTGTCCGCCCAACATGTCTTTGAGGCGCTTTGGGGCATGCTCATCCATGAAGTCCATTTCAATCATATCCGCACTGCCTATGGGCTCTACGGGTAGAATATCAATGCCCACAACACGCTCCGCGCCGAGCTTAAGCGCAATTTGAACCCAGCCCCCAGGCGCGCAGCCCAAATCAACAATAAGCGCGTTTTTTTGAATGAGTTTAAACTTCTCGTCTAGCTCCAACAGCTTAAAGGCGGCACGTGAGCGATAGCCCTTAATCTTAGCCTCACGCACATAAGGGTCATTGATTTGACGCTCTATCCAGAGCTTGGAAGAAATCTTACGGCCACGTGCGGTCTTGACCTTATGAGTCATCATGCGTGTGGCATTGGCCTTATCCATTTTCTCGGTCTTGCGGCCACGCTTAGGCGCTGTCGGTTTTGCGCCTGACATGCGCTTACCAGATTTAATGGGCTTTTTCTCATCCGTCATCAGAGGAAACCTCATTGATGAAATTGACCTTTTGGCTTTGCTGCATCAGGCCCATTAACATGCCCTCGCGCAGGCCTCTATCGGCCACGCGCACCATTTTACTCGGCCACATTTCGCATAAGACATCTGTTATCGCGCAGCCTGCGACCAATAATTTAGACCTGTCCTCGCCTATACAAGGCTCCTTGGCGCGGTCTGCGGGTGAGCGTGAAGCCATATCTCTGGCCACACGAACCGCATCAGAACTACGAAGCCATAAGCCATCGACCTTATCGCGCTGATAATAAGGTAGCTTTAAATGAATACCTGCCAGTGATGTTATCGTGCCTGACGTACCAATCAAATGGCCTTTACCGTCCTTAAAACTATTGGTGAAACGTGTTTCGCATCCAGCCTTGCTTATCTCGTCCTTCACAGTCTGTTTCATTGCCGCATACCACGTTTCGCGGTCATCTATTTCAGGCACGCGTTCAGATAAAGTAACTACGCCCACGGGGAGAGAGGCCCAGGCGCTGATAGGGGGACGATGCACCCTCACCTGACCTTGGGGGTCACGCAGACGGCGCACATCAACCCAGCTAAGTTCTGTAGATCCGCCGCCAATATCAATCACAAGCACAACGTCTTTGGTTGTGTCCACGAGGTTTAAGCACCCCATGACAGCCAATCGCGATTCAACACGCGGTGAAATAACTTCAAGGCTAATACCAGCTTCAGCTTTAGCGCGGTCTAAAAATTCTTGCCCGTTCTCTGCCTTACGGCACGCCTCAGTTGCGATGCAGCGCCAGCGCTTTACGCGCCGGGCTTTCATTTTCTTGGCGCACACAGTCAAGGCGGCAATAGCAGCATCCATACTGGTTTGGGAAAGACGCCCGGTTGCGGTCAGGCCATTGCCCAAGCGCACAGCACGCGAATAGCTATCGATGACCTTGAAGCTCTCCCCATGAGGGCGAGCGACAAGCAATCGGCAGTTATTGGTCCCTAAATCAAGGGCTGCATATGTTGGCGGCCTTTTGCCCTGAGAGTGGTTTCCCTCAGAACGCCGCCGTTTCGTCCGTCGCCGAGTCGGATTTTGCGCGCCTATTGGCTCGCTATCCGGTACTCCGCTCCCGGACATTTCCCCGTCCGGCATCGTCGTTCTCACATTTTTGGCTGGAACGCGAAAACCGCGCTCTCAAGCTCATTCCCGTAAACAGTAACCGAAATACAGCTCGTGTGTAAATCAAATTCTATATTTAGACCGTCTAGTGAATATCAATATGATCGGAAAATTGCGCCCAATCCGGGTCGGGCTCTAGCTCTTCCATAGCTTCGTGTTGAGACAGAAAGATCTGGCCCGTCAATTGATTCAGGAAATTTGACCTGAAAAGCCGCTCTTTAACCCGGCTTTGCATGTCAGAAAAATGTAGATTGATATCAGCACTTTTGAGACGTTTATTGATTTCTTCAAGACTTGATAATGCGCTGGCATCTATGTGGTTGACCGCAGTACACATCAGCACCAAATCCGTCATCTCTGGACTGTCAGCAACAACACGCGCCACCTTATCCTCTAGGTAGCGTGCGTTTGCATAATAGAGGCTTTCATCAATACGCAGTGTTTTAACGACTTCATTGGTTTCGACATTAAAACGGTCAGCATCTCTATAATGTTCTGTGCCAGGGAAACGGCCAACGAGCGCCATGTGAGGCTTTAAGGTCGCGCTGATATGCAGCGCCATAGCCAGCACAACACCTGCAAGCACGCCCCACTGCACACCCAACAAAAGAACAGCTAAGAATGTCGCCAAGGCTGTAACACCATCGGCGCGGCTGTAAATCCATGTGCGCCAGAGACTCCTAAAGTCTAGAAGTCCGAAACAGGCGACGATAATTAAAGCGGCCAAGACGGCTAATGGTAGGGCTTTGAGGACGGGCGTTAAAAATACAGCCGTCAAGGCCATAAACGCCGCGACCAATAATCCGACAATTTGCGTCTGTCCGCCGGCACTAAAATTAACCGCAGAGCGTGACATACTGCCATTGATTGGATAGCCGCCCGTGAGGCCCGCAACCACATTAGAGGCTCCTAACCCTAAAAGCTCTTTATTAGAATCGATGCGTCCGCGTGAGCGAGAGGCAAGCTCCTGCGCCGTCGAGGTACTATCCACAAAGGCCACGATTGAGATAACGATAGCTGGGATTAAAAGCACCTCAAATTCAGGTATAGTCAGCATCGGAAAATTAAGCGGCGGAAGGCCCGCAGGTATCTTGCCCACCACACGCAAATTATACTCATCGCCTAAATTGAAGACCGCACTTATCCCGATAAATATAGCAACAATCAAAATCGGTGTCATCCGAGCAATAAGTTTCGCCCTTCGGCTTTTGACATGTATTTTGACTAACCCATATCCGAGATATTTCTTCATCCCCCACAATATGGCTATGGCCGAAAGCCCTATGGCTTTGTTTGTGCTCGGAAGATTTGTGCGAAGATCTCCCAAAAGCGCAAAGACCGTATTTCCACTCGCCGTAATCCCGAAGATATGTTTCAGCTGACTGAAGATAATCAGCAGTGCAGCGCCTGTGATATAAGCGGACACAACGGGGCGCGAGACAAAGTTCATGACAAAGCCCGCTTTCAGCAGACCTGCTACGAGCAATATTACGCCGCTCATCACGGCTAAAGCGGCAGCACTTATGAGGCGAGTGCCCTCAGGCAGGACCGCGATTGCCGCCGCCGTCATAAGCGAAATAACTGCTGTCGGTCCGACATTCAGATATCGAGAAGAGCCAAAGGCGGCATAGGCCAGCAGCGGAAAAATTGAAACATATATGCCGACTTGCGGCGGTAGGCCTGCTAATAATGCATAAGCCAAAGACTGGGGAACAAGCAAAATTGTGACGATAATGGCCGCGACTAAATCTTCAGTAAAAAGGCCGCTATTATAACCGCGCAGCCAACCCCATTGGCGCGTCACCGCAGACATGCGGGGCTTTGTTGATGCCGTTCCAACCTCGTCCATAAGGCGTCCTGTCAGGATTCAAAATAATATTCAAGATGAAGGATGTTAGAACTGCAGTAAAACGTCTCTTATTTAGCCATATATTTTTTCTGCGAATGTGTCAGAAGGCCCTATGAGCGACTCCCCCGAATTTGAGATTTTTCTCGGCACGCAACCGGGCTTGGAAGAGCTGTTGCTGCAAGAAGTCATTGAGCGCGGGTTTAAGCGCCCTAAAGCCGTGGGCGGCGGCGTGATTATTTGGGGCGACTGGCCGGAGGTCTGGCGCGCGAACCTAACGCTCAGAGGCGCGTCTAAAGTCTTAGCGCGCATTGGCGAGTTTCGAGCTTTTCATTTAGCGCAGCTTGATAAACGCTCTCGAAAATTTCCTTGGGGCGACACACTCATGCCGGGCCATGCCGTCAAAGTTGAAGTCGTCACAAACCGCAAAAGTAAAATCTATCATGCCGGCGCCGCCATCGAACGTATCGAACGCGCGATAAAAGAAGAGTTCGGCGCGCCCATTGCATCGTCGATGGAAGAGGCTGATATCATCATAAAGACCCGCATTGACGATAATAATGTTCGCCTTTCCGTCGATACATCGGGCGTGGGCCTTCATAAACGCGGCTATAAACAAGCCATGGGCAAAGCGCCTTTGCGCGAGACTATGGCGGCGCTAGCTTTGCGGGGATGTGGTTATGACGGCAATGAACCCGTTCTTGATCCCATGTGCGGGTCAGGCACTATCGTGATTGAGGCCGCACAAATATCTCGAAACATCATGGCAGGACCTTCCCGTTCCTTCGCCTTTGAACGCCTAGCCAGTTATGATGCTGACGCTGTTCAAACAATGCGGGATAATTGGACAATACGTGAAAGCCAACACCGCTTTTACGGCTCCGACCGTAATGTCAATGTCATTGGCTTTTCTAAGGCCAATGCTGAGCGAGCCGGTGTTGCTGATATCTGCACCTTTGCGCCCCTGCCTCTCTCCAAGATAGAGCGCCCTGATGGCCCCGCAGGATTAGTTATGGTCAATCCGCCCTATGGTGCGCGCATCGGTAAAAAGAAAGACCTCTTTGCGCTCTACACCACCTTTGGAGATGTCATGCGCGAACGCTTTTCGGGCTGGCGCGTTGGCATGATAACGTCAGATATAAAGCTAGCTGAAGCCACAAAACTTCCTTGGCTGCCCAAAAGTGCGCCCATTGCCCATGGCGGATTAAAAGTGCGGCTGTTCAAAACAGGTAAGCTTTAAGGGCAGGCCTATGTTTGCTAGCACTCTAACAACACATGTAATCTGCTTACCTCTTAGGAATAGGCCTTGGCTCAACAGCACATATTAATATCAGGCGCAGGGATTGGCGGGCTTACTGCGGCGCTTGCTCTGGCGCAAAACGGTGCCAAGGTCGATGTCTTTGAACAAGCCGCCGAACTTGTTGAGGTTGGTGCAGGTCTGCAACAAGGGCCTAATGCCATGCACGTCCATGCGGCGCTTGGGATAGATAAGGATATTGAAGCGGTAGCTTTTGAGCCTGAGTCGATTGAATTTCGAGACTATCAATCAGGTAAAAGCTTGCTCTCAACACCGCTCAAAAATGCACATGAAAGCCGTTACGGCCAAAAATACCTACATGTTCACCGGGCTGATTTGCATAATATTTTATTGGCGGCGGCGCAAAAAGCTGGCGTTACTGTCCATCTGGGCCGAGCCATTGATAGCTATGAGCAACAAAGCGATGCTGTCATCGCTAAGTCTGGAGAGGCCTCATTTCGCGGAGATATCCTAATAGGCGCGGATGGTATTAAGTCCAAAATCCGTCAGCAAATGTTGGGACCTCAAGATAATCATTATACAGGCCATGTCGCATGGCGGGGCATTGTTCCTGCAAGCAAGCTTCCAAAAGGACACATCCCGCCCTGTGCTAATAATTGGCTTGGGCCCAAACGCCACTTTGTCAGCTATTACATTCGCGGCGGTGAATATATCAATTTTGTTGCCATTGAAGAACGCGAAGATTGGACGAAGGAAAGCTGGTCACAAAAAGGCGATATGAGCGAACTTCGCTCAGCTTTTACGGGATGGGATAGCCGTGTGAGCGGCTTATTAGAGGCTTGCGACGCGTGTTATCTCTGGGGCCTGTTTGATCATCCGCCGCTTAGCACTTGGACAGACGGACGTGTAGCTTTACTCGGCGATGCCGCACACCCTATGTTGCCCTTCATGGCCCAAGGTGCCTCTATGGCTGTTGAAGATGGTTGGGTCTTGGCGCAGTCTATTGCCGCCCATAAGGACAATCTTCAAAAGGCTTTGAAGGCCTATGAGACAGCCCGTTATGGGCGCGCGACTATGATTCAGAAACTGTCGCGGGATAATGCTAAATTATATCACATGAATTCTTCGCTCCAGACATTTATCCGCAATGCGAAGTTCAAAATTGGCACACATGTTCCCGCCGCCGCCCATTCACAACTCGACAAAGTCTTTGGCGTAAATGTTGTGAAAGATTTTCCAAAAATGTAAAATTTAGGCTTGCGCATCATTTGCTGTAGTGTATTAGCACGCTAACACAGCAAAGCAACTCTTATGTCAAACGACGCACAAACTAAAAGCCGCAAAGATCTGGCCAAGGCCCTCACCTCCATCAAGACTGATGAGGAGATGGAACGCTTCTTGGTGGACCTCTGCACGCCCGCAGAACTGCGCGCTTTAGCCGAGCGATGGCACGTGGCGCAGATATTGGACGCTGGAGAGCAAAGCTACCGCGACATCAACGCCTTGACGGGTGTTTCCACGACGACTATTGGCCGCGTGGCCCGCTTCTTAAGAGATGAACCACATCAAGGATACCGCGCGGTTTTAGACCGCATGCAACGGCCAAAAAAAGATTAGAGAAACGACCATGACTGAACGACTAAGAATTGCGCTCCAGAAAAAGGGGCGGCTAGCTGATGACAGTTTCGCATTGCTTAAAAAATGCGGCTTACGGTTTGCCATTCGCGGCGGCGGGTTATTGGCCCGTGTAAAAAACATGCCAATTGATCTGCTTCTGGTGCGCGATGATGATATACCTAGTTTTGTCGCCAATGATGCGTCAGACATTGGTATCGTCGGCGAGAATGTATTGGTCGAAGAGCAGCTCGTAGCTAAAGATAAGTTAGACGCCGAAATCACGATGCGCTTAGGGTTTTCGCGCTGCAAGCTCTGCCTTGCGGCTTCTGATGTTAGCGGCATTACCGCCTCGTCTCAGCTTGAAGGCACACGTATCGCCACAACATATCCAGGCGTGCTGGGTAAGTTTTTGAAAGACCAAGGTATCAAAGCAAAATCCGTTGAGATGAAAGGGGCTGTCGAACTGGCTCCCTCTATCGGTATTGCCGAAAGCATTTGCGATTTGGTGTCTTCAGGCGCAACGCTTGAAGCTAACGGCCTAACCGCCTTCGAAACCATCTTGGAAAGCGAAGCCGTTCTCATCCAATCAGGCCGCACCTTATCCCCTGAAAAGCAAGCGCTTCTCGCCAAACTCATGCGCCGCATTGACGGCGTCATTAAATCGTCTGAGACAAAATATATCATGCTCAACGCGCCCAAGGATAAAGTCGCGGCGATTACAGAATTACTCCCTGGCTCTGATGCGCCGACAATCATTCCGCTCGCGGGGAGCGATTTGGTCGCGCTTCAAGCGGTTTGTACTGAAAATATTTTCTGGGAAACTCTGGAGGATTTGAAAGCGCTCGGCGCTCGCGCAATTCTCGTGCTCCCTATCGAAAAAATGATGAGCTAATGAAGACCTTTATCTGGACAGATTTGGATGAAGAGGCGCGCAAAGACGCCCTCTCTCGCCCTGTCGGTTTGTCGGACCCTGCCCTGACGAAATCAGTCCGCGATATAATGGACACCGTAAAATCAGGCGGTGACAAAGCTGTTCTGGACTTCACAGAGAAATTTGATGGTGTGAAATTAGACTTTCTGCGTATCCGGCCGGAAGACCTTGAGGCGGCTTGGAAAGCTCTGGCTGAAGATGAAAAGAACGCGATTAATGTCGCGCGGAAGAACATCAAAAAATTTCACCAAGCTCAAATCCCGAAAGATATTGAAGTCGAGACGACGAAGGGCGTCATCTGTCGCCGCGAAGCCCGCGCGATAGAAACTGCAGGGCTTTATGTCCCTGGCGGAACGGCGCCCCTCGTGTCGACACTCCTGATGCTCGCTGTCCCTGCAAAAGTTGCAGGTGTAAAACAACGCATAGTCGTCACGCCACCGGGCAAAGATGGGAAGATAAATCCTGCCATCTTGGCGGCCGCTTATCGCTGTAAAGTTACAGATGTCTTCGCTTGCGGCGGCGCACAAGCTATTGCGGCCCTCGCCTATGGCACGGAGACTATTCCGCGCTGTGTTAAAATCTTTGGCCCCGGCAATGCTTATGTTGCCACAGCAAAATCTCTCGCCGCGCAAGAACCGGGCGGCCCCGCCATTGATATGCCAGCGGGCCCTAGTGAAGCGATGGTTGTGGCCAATGATAAAGCTAATCCTGTTTTCGTCGCCTCTGACCTTCTAAGCCAAGCTGAACATGATACTCTGGCGCAAGTCGTCTGTGTCGCCACATCACAAGCAGTCGCTGAGAAGGTGAAAGCTGAAATTGAGACGCAAATCGCCACTTTGCCACGCAAGGATATTGCCGAAAAAGCCATGGCGCAATCGCGTATGATTATTGCGGATAATCGCGGGGATGTCGTCGATATCATCAACCGTTACGCACCCGAACACCTTATCCTACAAATAAACAAACCCAACACGCTTGTCCCCGCCATTCGTAACGCAGGCTCTATCTTTCTAGGGCCTTGGACGCCTGAATCTGTAGGTGATTACGCGAGCGGCACAAACCACACTTTGCCTACTTATGGCGCGGCAAGAGCCTATAGCGGCGTGACGCTGGAGAGCTTCATCAAATATATCAGCGTGCAAAAACTATCACGCAAAGGTTTGGAACGTCTGGGCCCCACAGTTGAAAAGCTGGCGGAAATGGAAGGGCTTGAGGCGCATAGGCGCGCTGTGTCCCTCAGACTTGAGAGCAAAGCATAATGTCAAATTGGCCCGAAAACATTGCAAGAAAAGCCATTGTCGATTTCGCGGCTTATTCTGCACGCGGCGGCTCGACAGGTTCGCTGCACTTAGACGCCAATGAGAGCCCTTATGCGCCGCCGCCTGTCAAAGGCGCGGAAGGTTATAACCGTTACCCCGAACAACAACCACCTGCCCTGACGCAACGTTTGGCTGACCTTTATGGCACTGCGGCTGAAAATCTTATGGTCGGTCGCGGCGCGGATGAAGCGATTGAAGTTTTACTGCGGACGTTCTGTGAAGACGGACAAGACAATATCCTCATCTGTTCGCCGACATTTGGATATTATAAAACTTGCGCGCAGATTCAGGGCGCGGGCATTATCGACGTTCCGCTGACAAAAGATTACCAATGGGATACGGTAGCCGTTTTGAGAAGAGCCAAGACAGCCAGGAACTTAAAAGTCATTTTCCTCTGCACACCCAATAATCCCACAGGCACAGTTATCAATGATGATTTAGTTGAGCAGCTTTGCGAGACTTGCCCCAATACGCTCATTGTCGTTGACGAAGCTTATGAAGAGTTTTCGTCAATGCCCAGCTACATCCCGAAAATATCAAGGTATCAAAACCTGATTGTCATGCGCACATTGTCCAAAGCCTATTCTCTCGCGGGAGTGCGCGGCGGCGTGGCGATTGCTGATCCGCGCGTGATTAGTCTGATGCTGAAAGTCCTACCGCCCTACCCGATTGCGCGGCCTGTTGAGAAGGCTATTCTTTCGGCGCTGTCGCCTGCCGCCATGAGCACCCATGCCGCGCGATTAGATGAATGGCTGTCTGAACGCGAGCGTATGTTCACAGAGCTTCAATCATCACCTTTCATCGCAAAAGTTTGGCCGTCTGACGCGAATTTCCTTCTTATTGACGTCAAAGATGATGAGGCCTTGATGCGGGAACTTGCGCGGCGTCAGGTAAAAATTCGTGATTACCGCAGTACAACAGGACATATGCGCATCTCAATCGGCTCGCCCGAAGAGAATACCATTGCGCTCCAAGCCTTTGGCGTTGGCGTGGAAGATAAACGCCCTGACCGTATCGGCGAAGTTCACCGCACGACGAAAGAAACAGATATATCCGTGCGCGTGAATTTAGACGATGCCAGCATGATTAAAAGCGACACTGGGATTGGCTTTTACGATCACATGCTCGAAGCGCTCGCAAAGCATGGCGACTTTGGCTTGGTTTTGACCTGTAAGGGTGATTTGGAAATTGACGCCCACCACACGGTCGAAGATTGCGCCCTCGCTCTAGGGACAGCGTTGAAAGAAGCCCTTGGCGACAAAGCGGGCATAGGCCGTTTTGGTTTTGTGATGCCCATGGACGAAACCCAGGCGCGGGTTGCGATAGACCTGTCGGGTCGTCCAGCCATGACCTTTAAAGGCACATTCCCAACTGACCATGTTGGTGAGTTCCCGGCTGAAATGTGCCCGCATGTTTTCGAAAGCCTAGCGCAAACGCTAGGCGCGGCCATCCAAATCGATGTTGAAGGCGAGAATACGCACCACATGATTGAAGCCAGTTTCAAAGGCGTCGCGCGCGCCTTGCGTCCTGCCTTTGCAAGAAGCGGAACGGATATTGCGTCTACTAAGGGCGTTATCTAATGTCCCTCGTTATCGTCGATACAGGCGTCGCTAACTTATCCTCCGTCAAATTTGCCTTTGACCGTCTGGGCGTGGATGCGACTATCTCTGATAATGCCGAGACGATTACCCAAGCAGAGCGGGTTATCTTGCCGGGTGTGGGCGCAGCACCTTACGCCATGAAGCGCATAAACGCCAAAGGCCTCACCCCTGTTCTTCAAAGCCTGACCCAACCCGTCATGGGAATATGTTTGGGCATGCAGTTGATTTTTGAAACATTGGAAGAAGGCGGTTCGCCTGTTAAAGGCCTCGGCCTCGTGCCTGGTACAATAACAGAGCTGGATACCAAAAACCAACCGTCACCGCATATGGGCTGGAACACGCTCACCAAGCGGAGCGATGACATCTTGCTCGAAGGCATAAATGATAATGATTATGCCTATTTCGTGCATAGCTTTGCTGCGCCTGTCTCCAATATCACACTCGCCTCATCTGAATATGGCGAGAAGTTCTCAGCTATCGTGAGGCATAAGAATGTCTATGGGTGTCAATTCCACCCTGAACGCAGCAGTCGTGTTGGCGCAAAGATATTAGAGAATTTTTTAAAGGTTCCCGCATGACTTCGACCCTTCGAGACGTCATTTGTTTCCATTGGAAACAAAAAACTCCTCAGGGTGAGGAGTTCTCTAATTTATATATACACCTCATCCTGAGGACGAGGCATAGCCTCGTGGACTCGAAGGACGGCTAAGATGATTTACCCTGCAATAGACCTGATGGATGGCGGCTGTGTCCGACTCTATAAAGGTGATTTTAATCAGCGTACCGATTATGCGGTGTCTCCTTTGGAGGTTGCCAAGAGCTACGCCGCGGCAGGCGCAGAATGGATGCATATTGTCGATCTTGATGGAGCTAAGCATGGCAAGACGGAGCAAGCTGACCTCATTATTGAAATCGCTAAAAATAGCGGCCTGAAGGTACAAACGGGCGGCGGATTGCGCGAACTTTCCCAAATACAGCGCTTACTCAGCGGCGGAGTTAACCGCGCGGTCATAGGCTCGCTCGCTGTGACAAACCCGCAAATGGTCAAGTTCTGGATATCTGAAGTTGGACAGGAACATATCTGCGTCGCTCTAGATGTGAATATCGGCGAGAACGGAGAGCCCTATCCCGCCACACGCGGTTGGACGGAAGCCGGAGAACGTACACTATGGCATGTATTGGACGATTACATGGGCACGGGCCTTAAAACAATTTTAGTCACCGATATTGGCCGAGACGGTGTTGAAGGCGGCTCTAACGTCGATCTCTATAAGCAAATTATGATAAATTACCCGACGCTCAATCTTATTACCTCAGGCGGCGTAGGGACACTTGACCACGTCACCGAGCTCAAAGCCCTAAAACCTCACGGCGTTATCATCGGCAAAGCCCTCTATGAAGAGCGCTTTACATTAGAAGAAGCTATCGCGTGCTAGCGCGGCGCATCATACCCTGCCTTGATGTACGAGATGGGCGCGTCGTCAAAGGCGTGCAATTTCGTAATCATGAAGATGTTGGCGGTATTGTCGATTTGGCTCTGCGCTATGCGGCTGAAGGTGCGGATGAGCTTGTGTTTTATGACATCACGGCTTCAGTCGATGACCGCACGGTTAGCCCGGATTGGGTCAGCAAGGTTTCGCGCTCTATCGATATTCCCTTTAGCGTGGCAGGCGGGATTAAAACTGTCGAAGCGGCGGGCGCACGTTTGGCCTCAGGGGCTGATAAAATCAGTATCAATTCGCCGGCCCTTGCGCGGCCTGAACTCATCAATGAGCTTTGCGACGCCTATGGCCGCCAATGCGTGGTTGTCGGGATTGATACATTTGAAGAAAACGGCACTTACCGCGTCAAATCCCATACGGGCGATCCTGACAAAACCCGCGAGACGGGCCGTAAGACATTAGATTGGGCGGCCGAAGCTGCCGAGCGCGGCGCAGGTGAAATCGTTCTTAATTGCATGAACCAAGACGGCGTCAGAAAAGGCTATGATATCAAACAGTTATCAGCCGTTCGTGAAGTTTGCGCTGTGCCTTTAATAGCCTCTGGCGGCGCAGGCGCGACAGAACATTTTGAGGATGTATTCAAGCAAGCTAATGTTGACGGCGCTTTAGCGGCCAGTGTCTTCCACAAATCCGTCATTGCCATACCCGATTTAAAACGCGACCTCAAAGCTCGCGGTATAGAGATAAGACTATGAAAATAGATTTTAAGAAAGGCGGCGGCCTAGTCCCCGCCATTGTCCAAGACGCCAAGACCGAACAAGTCTTGATGCTTGGCTATATGAATGAAGCCTCCCTTGCCAAGACGCAGGACACAGGGCTTGTCACCTTTTACAGCCGCTCGCGCCAAGAGCTTTGGACCAAAGGTGAAACCAGTGGAAATACGCTTAAGTTACAATCGATTACAGTGGATTGTGACAATGATACATTGCTAGTGCGCGCCACGCCAACAGGCCCAACTTGCCATGAAGGTACTGTCAGTTGCTTTGGAAACCAAGGCCCCGAAGGCTTAGGCTTCCTAGGCTATCTCGAAGACCTGATTGAAGGCCGGAAATCAGCAGATGCCGATAGCAGCTATACTGCCTCCCTCCTCCAAGGCCCCTTACGCCGCGCCGCACAAAAGGTCGGCGAAGAAGGCGTAGAAACAGCCCTTGCCGCTGTCGCTGAGACAGAGGATAAACTCACGAGTGAGGCGGCTGATTTGGTCTATCATTTACTGGTGCTGTTGGCGGCGAAGGATGTTAAGTTTGAAAGTGTTATTCAAGAGTTGCAAAATCGACAAAATTCATCAAAATAGATATTTGTAATTGTAGCGCGGGGCTAAATAAAGATGAATCCAGAATTAATCGAGATTATTACACTAATAATACTAACCATTGCATTAGTTATAACAGCGTTTCAATTGAATTTATTACGGCAAAACAGAATTGAACAACACGATTGGAATAGACGAATAGCAGCACAAAAAGCTCTGTATGAATACAAAGCTAAAGGTGCATGGAAACATTTAGATGCCGTATTCGATTATCACGATGACACTAATCCAATACAAGCAAAAGAAATAAAAGAAGCCTTTCTTAAGGAAGACAATTTGAAATCCGAACTGTTTGACTTACTAAATTTTTATGAGTCTCTAGCACGTGGGATAAATTATGGCATTTATGATGAGTCTGTCATCAAGGCGGCTCGTAAAAATGCCATGATAAAGGTCACTCACTTTTTTAAAGCATATATTCGCCATTATCGGCAGGAAAAAAACCCACATGCATGGATACAATTTACTGACACTGTCGAACGATGGAAAAACGAAGATAGGCTGCCACTAGAGGGCAAGAGACAGATAGCAAGAAAACCCTAAGTTACTAGAAAACTTCAAACGTCTTCTTATCTGGCACCTGCACCCATTTGCCATCAATATAGTGAATGCCGCATTCGGTTTTATCGTTATTTCTCCAACGGCCAGCACGGGGGTCTTCGCCTTCTGCGACACGCGTGGTGCAAGGCTGACAACCGATTGAGAGATAGCCCAGAGCCAGCATGGGATGTGGCGGTAAATCGTGTTTGCGCATATAGGCGGTAACATCTTTGGCTGTCCAATAAGCCAGAGGGTTGACCTTGGCCATGCGCCCGCCAAGTTCCATAATCGGCATATTAGCGCGGTCGCGAGTTTGATAGCGTTTGCGGCCAGTGATACGCGCATCATAGCCTTTTAACACACCATCCAGCGGACGGACTTTGCGCAGATTACAACACGCATCCGGTTCGCTCTGGTTAAGCGTGCCATCTGCATCTTCGGCTTTCAGCTCAGCAGGGTCAGGGCGAATATTCTGGAAATTCGTCAGCCCTAAATCCTCAATCAGCATATCGCGATAAGCTAATGTCTCGCGGAAGTGCTTTCCTGTATCGAGAAAGACGATTGGTAGATCAGGGTCAATCTTGGAGACCATGTGTAGCATAACGGCAGAGTCGGCACCTAAGGATGAGGCCAAAACAATCTTGCCGTCATACTCTTCAATCGCTTGGCGCAGCGCCATCTCTGCAGACATGCCGTGATAAGGGTCGTCCGAATTAGCGGCGATACGAGACGTTTTGCGAGCATCAAAAACTGAGAGCGCGGGGCCTTGCTTGAGAGCATAGCCGCGCTGATAGGTCAGGCCAAAAGAGTTCATGGCGTTAAACCAATCACTCTCAGTCTGCCGCGCATATGTGTCTTCATCGACCTTAATCGCGTCAAAGCCGCATTGCAGAGCGAAAGCATATTGGTCAGGGATGAGCGGGCCTTCGGCTACAAGTAATTTCTCATAGCCATATTTCTTGCGAAGTTCGCGCGCGATGGAAAAACCGCGTCCATCCGTGAAAGCCGGAAAGTCGACAAGGATAGTTTTTAGATTAGGCAATCGTAGTTTTAGGATCTCTAAATCCACATCATTGGGCAAGCGAACAGCCTCGCCGCTATTAGCGCCTAAAAACGCCTCAAGCTCAGGGACATCAGCATAGTCTTCGCCTGATTGCGAATGACCATCTTTTATCAAAACTGAATTAAGCGGCATAGAGCACCTCCTTAAACGGGGCCATGCCGAGGCGTTTAAAGCTGTCTATAAAACGCTCTCCGTCTTCGCGAATATCTATGTAATAATCCACTAGGCGCTCAATACTATCGACAAGCTCTTCTTGGCTAAAGCCTGGTCCGGTCACTTGACCGACGGCTGCATTCTCGGACGCATCACCGCCCAGCTTAACTTGGTAAAATTCAACGCCAGCCTTTTCGAGGCCTAATATACCGATATGGCCGACATGGTGATGACCGCAGGCATTGATACAGCCGGATATCTTAATCTGCATTTCACCGATAGCGCGTTGCCGCACTGGATCCGCAAAACGCTGCGCAATGGCTTGGGACAAAGGAATAGAGCGAGCCGTTGCAAGCGCGCAAAAGTCCATACCTGGACAGCAAATAATATCTGTAATCAAGCCAATATTATCAGCCGCAAGTTTGACCTTTTGAAGCTTTTCAAAGAGCGCATGAAGATCAGATTTTTTAACATGCGGCAGGACAATGTTTTGTTGATGTGTCGTGCGGATTTCACTGAAAGAATATTCATCCGCTAAGTCAGCCACGGCGCGCATCTGGTCAGCCGTAATATCACCCGGCGCGAGGTCGAGCGGCTTGAGCGAGATGTTGACGATTGCGTAGCCATCTTGCTTATGTTCGGCGAGATTGTTTTCAGCCCAAAGCGCAAAGTCTTTGTCATCTAATAGCTTAGCCTTGTAAGCATCAGAATGTGCCGGCAATGTCTCAAAGTCTGGGTCAGCGAAATAAGCCGTAATCCGCGCAACTTCTTCGGGAGAGACCGCAATATCCAGCGGCTCAAGCGTTGCATATTCTTCTTCAACCTGTTTCGTAAATTCCTCTATGCCTGTTTCCGTCACCAAGATTTTGATGCGGGCTTTGTATTTGTTATCACGGCGGCCATAGCGGTTATAAACGCGCAGTGTCGCTTCGAGATATGGCAATAATTCTTCACGCGGCAGGTATGCTCGTAAGGTCTGACCGATAATGGGCGTGCGGCCTAAACCACCGCCAACAATGACATGGTATCCCGTTTCGCCGGCCTCGTTTTTGACGATTTCAATGCCGATATCATGAGCGCGTATTACTGCGCGGTCAGTCTTAGACGCGACGACGGCAATTTTAAATTTGCGCGGCAGAAAGGCAAACTCAGGATGAAGCGTTGACCATTGCCGCAGAAGCTCTGCTGTTGGGCGCGGGTCTTCAATTTCTTCCGCTGTGGCCCCTGCATAAGGATCAGAGGTGACGTTACGGATGCAATTGCCTGAAGTTTGAAAACCGTGCATTTCGACATCGGCTAAGTCTTGTAGGATATGGGGCACATCTGTCAGTTCAGGCCAATTAAACTGCACATTCTGGCGTGTCGTAATATGGCCGTAACCGCGATCATATTTATCCGCAATCATCGCGAGTTGGCGCATTTGTTTTGAGGACAGCGTACCGTAAGGCACTGCCACGCGCAGCATATAGGCGTGGAGTTGCAAGTATAGGCCGTTCATCAAGCGCAGCGGTCTGAATTGGGCTTCGGTTAAGCGGCCATCAAGGCGGCGCTCAACCTGAGCCGTAAATTGCTTCACGCGAGACTGGACAATCTCGTGGTCAAATTCATCATAGCGGTACATTAATTTGCTCTCTTTAGGCCGAGCTCATCGGCTGTGTCATAGCTGGGGCCTTTGACGCGAAATTTTTCGCGGTATCGCACGGGCAGTCCTGTGTCAGGCTCGACATCGATGAAATAAACACCAACAACCAGATTGTCATTTTCATCTGCATCGCCCTTGGCCTGCATCTTTTCCATCACGGCTTCATCTTCGGTTTGCAAGGCCATCTTATAATCACGCGACCATTCAAATTCAGCGGTCAGCCAGACATTCAGACCTTCGCGCAGCTCATTAGCTGTCAGGCTCTGCGGGCCCTTGCCCTTATGTTTGAGCGTACTCATACGATTTTCCTTTGAGGCGCCGCCTCTGTTTTAAGCACGTTCTTAGCGGCAGAACGCGGGGAATAACCCAAAAGCAAAATAGCGGGTCCCTTAATGCCGTGAGCTTTTATATCATCGGCAAGCCGTTCCAATGTGGTCGCCACGATAATTTGAGAGTCGCGCGAGGCATTTTCGACAACGGTTACAGCTAGGTCTTTCGCCGCGCCGTGCATCAGCAAGCGTCCTTGAATGAATCCCGATGCGCCAACACCCATATAGACAGCAGCGCGCGCGCCGCCAGCCGCAAGGCCTTTCCAGTCATGCTCGGCAAAACCTTTGGCATCATGTCCCGTCAGAAAAGAGACCGCCTTATTATGACCGCGCGTTGTGAGGGACGTTCCGATTTCTGCAGCAGCAGAGGCGGCAGAGGTAATGCCTGGCACAATATCATATTTCACGCCTGCGACTTCCAAAGCGTCAATTTCTTCATCCGCACGGCCGAAGATAAGAGGATCACCGCTTTTAAGGCGCACAACCGTTAAGCCCTCTAAGGCTTTTTCAACAAGGATGGCGTTAATCTCGGGTTGCGGTGTGGAGACTCCGCCCGGCTCTTTACCGACATAGATATATTCGGCTTCACGGCGGCCAAAATCTAGCACGCCTTGGCTAACGAGACGGTCATAGACGATGACATCTGCGCTGTGGAGTCTCTGACGCGCCGCCAGAGTCAACAGGTCGGGATTGCCTGGGCCGGAACCCACGAGGGAGACGTGACCAATCTTGTCTTTCACATGACCTGCCAGCTTATCATCAACGCGGGCCGTTAGCTCGTCGCCAGAAACACGCAGTTGGTTTATGAGGTCTTTACCGTCGAATATGTCGGCCCAGAAGAGCTGGCGTGTTGATAGGTCTGGAATAGCCCGCTTAACTTTAGCCCGTAAACCATTGATAATATTGGAAAGTGCACCAAGTGTTGACGGTAACCGCGCTTCTAAATCTGTTTTTATGGCGCGCGCCAAACTAGGGCTTGTGCCTTCTGTTCCTATGGACACAATGACGGGACTACGGTCGACAAGAGCCGGCGTAATGAAATCGCAGGCGTCTTTTTGATCAGCTGCGTTGACAAGCAAACCCTTTGCTCTTGCTAAGTCGCCAATCTGCAAATTCAGCGCATCATCTTCTGTGGCCGCATAGACTAGGCGGACACCTTCAAGATCACTTATCTCAAAGTCTCGCTGCATATGCGTAAGACGTCCCTGCTCCGCCCAACGCGCAATTTCAGGATTTATGTCAGGCGCTATCAAGATCAGCTTAGCCTCTGTTTTGATGAGCGTTCTTAGCTTGGCTTCAGCCGCACCCTCACCCCCAATAATGAGAATTTTAGTGTCTTTCGTATCTACATGTATGGGTAAATATTGCATTTTTAACCTGAAGGCCTGCTCACTTGATTTGTCTTGCCGTTCTATATATAGAACGATTGAGCAATATTCCAGTCCTTTAGAATAAATTATTTGTGAGACTATGGCCCGACAGAAACGACAGCCTTGCCCTGAAACTGATGCTTTAGCAGAAAAACTGGGTAAAACCATACAGCGTTTGCGCATGGCAGATAAAATGTCGCTAGGCGACTTATCGGTAAGTTCCGGTGTCGCAAAGTCGATGATTTCTCAAATAGAGAAAAACGAAGCTAATCCCTCCCTCGCTACACTTTCGCGTCTGAGCCAAGCTCTAGGCACGAGTGTTCAAGCAATGGTCGCCAGTGGTAGCGACGGATCTGCCCTCGTCCAAAAAGCCAGTATCCACGACACGCCCATCCTTCGGAGTGAAGATGATCTGTGTGAACTGCGCATCATCGGATCCGTTGAAACCGTTCAATGGGTGCAGTGGTATGACTTTCGCGCCAAGCCCGGCGGCATCTTGGAAAGTTCGCCTCACCCAGAGGGCTCAGTTGAAAACCTGACCATATTATCAGGTGAAGTTAAGGTGCAGGTCGCGGATGAAAGCTGGAGCGCAAAGGCGGGCGAGACATTGCGTTACAGAGCTGACCGCCCCCACAGCATCCGAAACATCGGCGATACGCCGGTTCATGCCACGATGGTCAATATCCTCGCTCATGCTGTTCGCACTGTAAGCTAGGCAAAAGCAAAGTGTTGCATATCAGCCTATTTTCGCTAATGAGCGCTTCATGAATTATCATTCGCACTCCGACCCGAAAATATCGGCGCGTTTTGGCGACGCACTGCTGGCCAGCCTTGCGCCTGATGGCGGCTTGTGGATGCCTGATAAAATCCCTCATTTTTCTCCTGAAACTACAGCAAAAATGGGCGCATTAAGTTTTGCGGATTGTTCGGCGGTTCTTGCGAGAGACTTTGTCGATGACAGGTTTTCAAACGCTGATTTAAAATCCATCTGCCGCGACGCCTATGACTTTCCCGTCCCAATGACCACCTTATCGGGAACGATTTTGGATGCGGCCACCCCCGAAATCGCGCGTGACTATATTTTAGAACTTTTCCACGGCCCCACGCTGGCCTTCAAAGACTTTGCTGCCCGGTTCATGGGACGCACAGCCAGTCACTTGATGACGTCCTCCGGCGACACACGCACAATTTTAGTTGCGACATCCGGCGATACAGGCGGCGCTATTGGGGATGCATTTTTGGACCAAGAGGGCATCAACGTCTTCATCCTTTTCCCCAAAGGCGGCGTGAGTAAAATACAAGAGCAGCAGCTTTGTACTATGGGAGACCAAAACTTAAATGTTCGCGCGATTTCTATCGACGGAACGTTTGATGATTGCCAGCAATTAGTGAAAGACGCCTTCGCCGATAAAGAGATGACGAAAACTTACTCTCTCATGTCGGCCAACTCTATCAATGTGGGCCGCGTTATTCCGCAGAGCTTCTACTATTTTTGGACAAGCCTACAAATCAAAGCAGCTCATCCTGGCGTACCGATTGTCTACTCCATTCCGTCCGGCAATCTGGGCAATCTAACAGGCGGCCTTATCGCCAAGAAAATGGGCGCGCCGATTGAGCGCTTCGTCATTGGCAATAATAATAATGATCCGTTTGTGGATTATCTGAAAACAGGTGAATACTCCCCTCGTCCATCCGTACCGACATTGTCTAATGCTATGGATATAGGACGTCCGAATAATTTTCCGCGTATCCTTGATTTACACGGTAACGATTATGAGGCTGTTTCTGAAGTTTGTTGGGGCGCTTCATTTAGTGATGAAGAAACAGAACGCCATATGCGCCGCATCTTCACGGAAACAGGCTATGTCATGTGTCCACATACGACTGTGGGGCATTTAGCGATGGAAGCCTTTGCCAAAGATGTTGACCGAGACTTCGTAAAAGTCGTCGTAGGAACAGCGCATCCCGCGAAATTTGCAGATAGTGTTGAACGTATAATCCGCGAAGATGTCCCGCTTCCCGCACCATTACAAAAAGCTATGCGCAAGACAAAACGCGTGCATGTTATGGAACCCAATCTTAAATCGCTCGATAATTACTTAGCTATTCACAGCTGATGAAGCTCTCTCGGAAAGAGTTTGAGGCCAG
This sequence comes from Hellea sp., assembly GCA_028224375.1. GTDB lineage: Bacteria > Pseudomonadota > Alphaproteobacteria > Caulobacterales > Maricaulaceae > Hellea. The sequence continues at coordinate 39,882 of JAOIVW010000003.1, read as the reverse complement.
ATATGAACAAGGCCGTTTAAAACTGGCCTTCATTGGCATGTCGAATATCGGCAAAAGCTACACCGCCATGCGCTTGGCGACAGCCTATGATTTTAACCTGATTGAGGTCGATAAAATCATCTGGGAGAATTTGGGTCATGACAGCATTGACGCCTTTGCACAATGGCAGGGTCACCCTTACACCGAAGGCTATGGCGAGCGCGAAACACAATCGATTGCATTAGAAACGTTAGCGACGAAAAAAGCGCTCCAAACGAAACGTCGCAATCCCATCATTGATACAACGGGAAGTGTAATTTACACGGATGAAGCCGTGCTTAAGACACTAAAAAACAATTTCTATGTCGTCTATATTGAGGCGATGGAAGATCACATTGAACGCTTGAAAGCGCAGTATTTTAAACAGCCCAAACCCCTTGTTTGGGCGGGTCATTATGAAAAACTTGACGGCAAAACAGAAACGCAGAGTATTTTAGAGTGCTATCCAAAACTTTTGGCCTCTCGCGGTGAGGCCTATGAAAAACTCGCCGATGTCACTTTGCCATCAACCCTCATCTTAAACGCTGATATCGGCCTTCAAGACATCTTCACCGCCTTGAAGCCAACCCTCTAAAAGACGCTCTTTTGCGATGTCCGCCAAAAAATCCAAATGCGCGGCGTCATCATTTAGACAAGGCACTGCTGTAAACTTCTCGCCGCCATGCTCTTCAAATGTTTCGTGAGCCTCTATCGCGATTTCCTCAAGTGTTTCCAGACAATCCGCTGAGAAGCCCGGCATCATAACAGCGACTTTTTTCATGCCCTGATTTGGAAGCTCTTCCAATGTTATATCTGTATAAGGTTGCAGCCAGGCTTTGGGGCCGAACCGAGATTGGAATGTCGTTCGCATGTCAGCCTGTGACATATTCAAATGCGCGCGGAGCAAATCTGTCGTGTGGATACATTCGGATTGATAAGGGTCGCCCTTATCAACATAGCTTTGCGGCAGACCATGATAAGATGTCATGACAACGTCAGGCGTCCAATCCAATGTCGCCAAATGCGCTTTCAAGCCATCTCCTAAAGCTTTGATATAACGCGGGTCATCGTGATAATCACGCAGCATGCGAAGCTCAGGGACATCCATGCGTTTCATCAACGCTTTCGCAACGCCATCATAAACGGACGCTGTTGTTGCGCCGGCAAATTGTGGGTACATGGGAAGGACAGCAATTTTCGTGCAGCCCTTGGCTTTGAGGCTGTCCAAGGCAGAGCCAATAGACGGGTTTCCATAACGCATCGCAATATCAACATGGACGCTATCGCCTAATCGTTTTGCAATGCCATTTGCTTGTGCCCGCGTTATGGCGATCAATGGGGCTTCGGAACCTTCTTCGCCCCAGACCTTTGCATAGGCCCGCGCGGACCGCGCAGGGCGCGTTCGCAGGATGATAAAGTGTAGAATCGGACACCATATCCAGCGACTCGTATCAATCACCCGCTTGTCATGAAGGAACTGAAACAGGTATTTTCTGACGGCTTTGGGGGTCGGGGCATCGGGCGAGCCTAAATTTACAATCAAAAGCCCGGGTTTATCAGCCATTCTGTGTCCTTTTAGCCATAGTGTAAGCAAATTCGTCATGTTGCGTGAGGTCGCAACTTGACCGCACATTACCAGTGCTTACGAATAGAACATAGATGCGGGATTGAATACAAAATAAGAGGACATTATGCGCAAATTATTACTCTCAGCTGCGAGCCTGACGGCACTGGCGCTAATGGCCTGCCAACCCGAAGCTACTGCGCCAAGCACCGAGGTTGCTGTTGAGAAGCCAACAAAGACGGTCGAGACCTTAACAGCTGCGGCAAATGCAGGAACCGAAAACAGCGCGCCAACAGTGCAGGAAGCTAAAGAGTTTCTAGAGCAAGCTGAAAAAGACATCGTTGAATATAGTGGATATGCTTCCAAGGTTTATTGGGTTCAGGCTAACTTTATTACCGACGACACAAATGCCCTTGCCGCTATGGCCGGCGCAGAGGGCGCGAAATTATCCACACGGCTCGCCAATGAAGCCAAACGATTTAACGATTTGTCCCTTCCGGCTGATATGCGCCGTAAGATGGATGGCCTTAAACGCGGCAGTAATTTCCCTGCACCTGAGAAAGAAGGCGCAGCAGAAGAACTTGCCAAGATTATGACTGACTTAGAGGCCACATATGGCACGGGTAAGTTCGATTATGATGGCGAGACACTCACTCTGGGCCAAGCCTCAGACATTATTGCCACATCACGTGACCCCGAAGAACTGCAGGCTGTATGGGAAGGCTGGCGCACTATTTCGCCGCCTATGAAGCGTGACTACTCAACAATGGTCGAGATTGTGAATGAAGGCTCCCGCGAACTTGGTTATGCCGATACCGGAGCCTTATGGCGCGGCGGCTACGATATGGACGGCGAAGCCTTTATCAAAGAAGCTGACCGCCTTTGGGGACAAGTTAAACCCCTTTATGACCAACTGCATTGTAATACCCGCGCAGCTTTAAATGAAAAATACGGTGATGAGGTTCAAACCGCTGACGGCCCTATTCGTGCTGACTTGTTAGGCAATATGTGGGGTCAAAGTTGGGGCAATATTTATGACTTAGTCGCCCCGAAAGGCGGCGGCGAAGGCGTAGACGTTACAGCCCTGCTTGAAGAAAAAGATTATGACCAGAAGAAAATGGTCGAGACCGCTGAAACGTTTTTCACTTCGCTCGGCTTTGATCCCCTGCCCGACACATTCTGGGAGCGCTCGCTTATTACAAAGCCGAGAGACCGCGAAGTTGTCTGCCATGCATCGGCTTGGGATTTGGACGACATGGATGATATTCGCATCAAAATGTGTACAAAAATCAACGGCGAAGACTTTGTAACAGTCCATCACGAATTAGGCCATAATTTCTACCAACGAGCCTATAAAAACCAACCCGTCTTCTACAAGGACGGAGCAAATGATGGTTTCCATGAAGCCATTGGCGATATGATTGCCTTGTCAATCACTCCGGAATATCTGGTTAAGATTGGTTTGCTAGACGAAAAGGATGTTCCCGGCGAAGATGCAGACTTAGCGCTGCTTATGCGTAAAGCCATGGATAAAGTCGCATTTCTACCTTTCGGCTTAATGGTCGATCAGTGGCGCTGGAAAGTCTTCTCAGGTGAATATGGCCCTAATGATTATAATTCTGGATGGTGGGAATTACGCGAAAAGTATCAAGGCCTTGAATATCCGGGTGAAGCACGACCCGCTAATGCTTTCGATCCCGGCGCAAAGTTCCACATTCCAGGCAATACGCCTTATATGCGCTATTTCCTCGCGCATATTCTGCAATTTCAGTTCCACAAAGCGGCTTGCGATATGGCGGGCTTTGAAGGACCGCTTCACCAATGTTCAATCTATGAGAATGAAGAAGTTGGCCGCCGCTTTAATGCAATGATGGAATTGGGCGCGTCTAAACCTTGGCCGGACGCGCTGGAAGCCTTTACAGGCACACGCATCATGGATGGGTCTGCTATTTTGGAATATTTTGCGCCCCTCATGACCTATCTGGAAGAGCAAAATGCAGACCGTAGCTGTGGCTGGGACAAACCGGCTGAGTAACACGCCATCATCTCTTTAATTTGAAGCCCGTTTGTAACCCTTACAAGCGGGCTTTTTTTATCATGGTTAACGGCTCGGAAAGGACTTTGGGCTTAACTAAAGACATGGTTATGCAAAATGATTCCCTCGAGCCACAAATGGCCCTTGCTAAGACCGGTATTCTTATTGCTACGGATAATATGACAGAGTCCGGGTTTATCGGCGATGCTTTGACTGAGCAGGGATATGATGTCAAATTCTGTGTGTTTGATGGCGAAACATTAAAAGGCACCCCTATTCATGCGCCGAGCGCCGTGCTTTTTGTCTTTTCTGATTATGTCGAGAAGACACCAGCTATTATCGCAGCCTTGAAAAAACATTTCGGCCCCAAAGATATCCCGTTTATCGGCGCCTTGACCCGCGAGGGGGACTTCGACAGGACAGCATTTGACAGCATTATCTTTCCACCAGCCCATATCACGCAAATCGCAAACCGCGTAAGCTCAATGATACGTTTGGGCCAGATGGAACATGAGATTATACGCCGTGTCGAGACCCTGCGTGAGGACTTCGACGTTGCGTACACTCTTTGTGACGAAGTTCTAAACAATCCCTTCCGCATTCTCTTTATCGGAAAAGCCACACCAGACTTCATGATCATTATCAACGCCTTGCAAAAGAAGAACGTCGAAGTCGTTGCTGCTTTCACATCCTTTAGCGCCTTTGATTATCTGCACGAGCGCACCTTTGATGCTGTCGTTATGAACGCCCTTGAGCAATCTGAACCTGCTTTGACAATTTCCGAATCTATGAAGCGAAATGCTAAGCTTTTCCATGTGCCGACACTCTTCCTTGTGGACCCTGAAACGTTCCAAGATCATGAATTGGCCTATAAAAAAGGTGCGCGCGACATTATTTCTTCAAATGCTGACACACAAGAAATTAGCGGCCGTATCCTAGAGCTTGCAAATTATCATAGAATCCATGACCAGCTGAAGAGTGAGTTTAGCAGTATTGGCGGAGAGACCTGCGTGGATCCGGCAACAGGACTCTTCAATCAGGACTTTTTCAGAGCGCATATGCGCCGTGTTTGTGAGGCGATGAAGAAAACTCAAGAGCCTCTTTCACTTATAGCCATTCGGGTTACGCCAAACGCAAGCTACATGATTCCAGGCGAAAAGGTATCCGAGGCTGTTTCTCAGATTGGCTCTATCCTTAAAAGCCTCGTTCGCATGCAGGACATTACAGCACGGCTAGATGAAAACACCTTCATGATAGCCTTCCCGGGCGAAGATCACGAATCTGTAAGCCCTGTACTTGACCGTATCGCAGGTATTGTTGAATGCGCCGCATTTGAGTCGGGCGATGCTGAAAAGGGTGCGTTTACACTCTCGCTGGAACCTGCTCTCGTTGAAATGATGCCGCATGAAGATAGTGAGGCTTTCATAAACTCTGCGCTCTCTAAATTGACAGGCGAAGCTGTCACTGAAGAGAAAATAAGCGCCTAGAGAATAAGCGCCTTAACAGCACGCTCAGTGGCTTTCAGGCGCGTTGCTGGCTTTTCGAAGTTACCCTTCACTAAAATCGTTTGATCAGGCCGCAATCGCCATCCGCTATTTTGCGTAATAGCATTTAGAATAATGGACGGGTCTGAAACATCTTTATGGCGGACAGTCAAGACAACGCCCATAGGTCCTGCGTCAACCTTCTCTACATGCGCTTGACGGCATAAGCGTTTGATTTTCATAACTTTTAAGAGCGAATCGACTTCTTCAGGCAAAGGTCCGAAACGGTCAATCAATTCAGCGGCGAGTGCATCACCTGCCTCATCATCTTCTACTTCTGAAATCCGGCGATAGGTTGCCAGCCGTAGGTTAAGGTCTTGGATATAACGCTCGGGGATAAGGATTGCGACGCCCACATTGACCTGTGGCGACCAGCTTTGATCCTTGAGCGTGTCATCATTGCGAAGCTCAGCGACGGCTTCTTCAAGCATGTGTTGATAAAGCTCAACGCCAAGGTCTTTGATGTGGCCTGATTGCTCCTCGCCGAGCGGGTTACCCCCGCCCCGCATATCCAAATCATGACTCGCAAGCGTAAAGCCTGCGCCTAGCGTATCTAAGGACTGCAATATTTTCAGCCGTTGTTGCGCGCCTTGTGTCGCCATATGCGCCTCAGGCATTGTCAGATAAGCATAAGCCCGAACTTTGGAACGCCCGACCCGGCCCCGCATTTGATAAAGTTGTGCAAGGCCGAAGCGATCAGCGCGATAGATAATCATCGTATTTGCGGAAGGAATATCAATGCCGCTTTCAATGATAGAGGTGGAAATCAAGACATCATATTGGCCGTCGTAAAAGGCCGTCATAATATCTTCAAGCGCGCCGGGGGCCATCTGGCCATGCGCGATGACATATTTCACTTCAGGCACGGATTCGCGCATAAATTCTTCTATGCGCGGAATATCCGCAATACGCGGCGCAACAAAGAATGATTGCCCGCCGCGATAACGCTCACGCAAGATGGCTTTACGAATAGAGACTTCATCAAAGGGTGATACATAAGTTCGCACGGCGAGACGGTCTACCGGAGGCGTGGCAATCAGTGATAAATCTCGAATGCCGGATAGCGCCATTTGTAGAGTGCGAGGGATAGGTGTCGCGGTCAGGGTCAAAACATGCATGTCCGCCCGCAGCGCTTTCAAACGCTCTTTATGCTGCACGCCGAAACGCTGCTCTTCATCGACAATGATCATGCCTAAATCAGAAAATTGTATAGATTTGGCGAGTAAGGCATGGGTACCCACAACAATTTCGCATTGGCCTTTTGCTAATTCCTCTTTCGCCGCCTTGGCGTCTTTGCCTGAGACCAGTCGTGAAAGTTGCCTCACTTTGACAGGCCAGCCTCTAAAACGATCAGAGAAGGTTTTAAAATGTTGCCGAGAAAGGATAGTTGTCGGGGCGACAATGGCAACTTGTTTACCGCTCATTGCCACGGCGAAGACGGCGCGAAGGGCGACTTCTGTCTTGCCGAAACCGACATCGCCGCATATCAGGCGGTCCATGGGTTTGCCGCTCTTTAAGTCTCCAAAGACATCTTCGATGGCGCTGAGCTGATCATCCGTTTCTGCATAAGGGAAGCGCGCGCAGAACTCATTATATGGCCCCTCCTCTATCACGGTCGGCTCGCATGTGCGCATGGCGCGTTTAGCGGCGATAACAATAAGCTCGCCCGCCATGTCTTTGAGCCGTTGCTTGGCTTTGGCCTTACGGGACTGCCACGCCACGCCGCCCAATTTATCAAGAACAGCCCCTTCACTTGCTGAGCCATAGCGCGATAAGAGTTCGATGTTTTCGACTGGAAGGTAGAGTTTTGCCCCGCCATTATATTCTAACTGCAAGCAATCATGCGGGGCGTCTTGGACTTGTAGCGTTTGGAGGCCGAGATACCGCCCCAAGCCATGATCAATGTGAATAATCAAATCACCGGGCGTAAGCGCGGCGGCTTCAGAGATAAAATTCTTCGCTTTGCGTTTGCGCCCGCGATTAACAAGACGGTCGCCCAGAATATCTTGTTCAGAAATTATCGAGAGGTCACCAAAGGTGAAGCCTTGCTCAATCGGCAGCACCACCCGCCGAACTGTGCCAGGCGATATTGCGAGCGCGTCAGGGCCGCGCTCTTCTTTTGACGCAACTAAGTTATGATCTTCCAGTACATTGCCCAAACGCTCTGATGAACCTTCCGTCCAGGCGGCAATGAGTATGCGTTTTTTCTCGTTTTTCAGTGTGCGAACATAATCTACGAGCGCTTCGAATACATTTGCGCCCTCAGTGCGGCGTTCGATTGAAAAGCTACGGGCTAATTTCCCACCAAAATCGACTTTGTTCTCAGCATCTGGCGGAATGAAGGCTGTGTGGTTTCTCGTTTGAAGAGGTCCTGTTAGTTCAGTCCACTGCTCTTCATCAACATAAAGGCGCTCAGGCTTTAATGGCCGATAGACGCCCGCTGACTTTGACGGATCGCCTGACCCTGTATCGCGAGCTTCGACATATTCCTGGCGGGAGCTATAGAAATCTTCAATGAGATCTCGCCGCTCGGCCTTCGCCTCTTCTAAAAGACCGTCATAGGCCACCAGCGTATCGGCGCCAGCATAGTCAAACACCGTTTCAAGATGCGGATAAAATAGCGGCAAATAATGCTCTATACCTTGAGGACCGATACCTTCAACGACTGAGGCGTAAATCGGGTCTTTGCTGACACCTCCGCCAAAGGCGGCGATATAGTTCTTGCGAAATGTCCCCACAGCCAAATCCGACATCAAGACTTCGCTTACCGGGGCAAGCTGCACATTCTTTAATTGGCTAGTCGTGCGCTGCGTCTCAACATCAAAAGCGCGAATGGATTCGAGCTCATCGCCAAAGAAGTCCAAACGAATAGGATTGTCCAAAGCGGGCGGAAATATATCAATCAACCCGCCGCGAATAGCAAAGTCACCAGCTTCCATAACTGTCGAGGCGCGCGAATAACCATTATCCGAAAGATAGCTTTCCAGAACCTCGCGTTTTAACTGCTGGCCTTCCCGCGCCTGAAAGCCAGCAGAGGCAATGACAGAACGCGGCGCAACTTTTTGCGTAGCTCCGCTAATTGTCGTCACAATAATGAGCGGCTTGTCCGTAGGCGCGATTAAGAGACTATGGAGTGCCGCCGACCGCCTTGCCGCTAATGTCCGGCTTGGCGAGACGCGGTCATATGGCAGGCAATCCCAAGACGGCAGGGACAGCACTGGAATATCTGGTGCAAAGAAACGGCACGCGGCTATAAATCCAGAGGCCCGCGTATCGTCACGCGCAATAAACATAGCCCGTCCGCTACGTTGACGCACAGCTTTGGTAAAGACAAGCGCGTCTGCACCTTCAGGCAAGCCTGCGGCAATAAGGTCAAGCTCGCGGCTTGCATATCGGTTGAGCTGAATTTGCATTTAAGGAACGGGTTTGAACTTTCTTAAACGTTCAAAAAGCGGAGTGTCATAATTGGCGGGCACTGGGCTTTTCCCAGAAATCCAATTATAGATATCATGGTCCTTAGCGCCTAACAAATCTTCGAATTGGACGATTTCTTCATCCGTAAGCGTCTCGATATTAGCCTTGGCGAATCCGCCCAAAATCATATCCGCTTCTTTGAAGCCTCGATAATTAGCCCGATAAACCAGTCTTTTTCGTCTTGCATCTAACATAGCGGCATCCTTTAGCTATATTCGTCTCGAGTGTCACTTGCGATTGCATAAAACTTAGGTTTTATTGCCCGTTATGCGGCCACAAGCTCTCTTTCCTGTTTTTGCAGATGTTACCTCGCTAAAGGGTGTCGGCCCGCGTGTGTCTGAAGCTTTGGGCCGTGCCATGGGAACTCGGATTAAAGACTTGCTCCTGACGCCGCCCAGCGGATTAATCGACCGCAGTTACAGCCCGAAAATATCAGACGCTAGGGCAGATGAAATATGCACATTTACTGTCACCGTAGGCACGCATATGGCGCCGAGCAATCGCAGCCGCCCTTACCGTATTCGAGTATTCGATGAGACGGGCGATATGACTCTGACTTTTTTCAAAGCGCGCGGCGATTACTTACGGCGTGTCCTACCCGAAGGCGCGGAACGCATTGTCTCCGGCAAAACAGAAGTCTTTAATGCCGAGCTGCAAATGACGCATCCGGATTATATTCTCGCGCCAGAGAGTGCCGATGACTTACCACTTTATGAAACGCTATATCCGCTCTCTGCAGGATTATCGCAAAAGGTCGCGCGCAAAGCTGTCATGGGCGCGCTGCAAAATCTACCAACCCTGCCCGAATGGCTTGATGAGGCTATGCTTAAGCAGCAAGACTGGCCGAGTTTTCATGAAGCTGTGCTTCGCTTACACGCGCCTGAACACCCTGTGGACGTCAAAGTAGATGCTCCGCCGCGCTTAAGGCTCGCCTATGATGAGCTTTTCGCTAAGCAGCTTGCTATGGCATTAGTGCGAGAAAACACGCGCCGCGCTAAAGGCCGTCCCCTCACCGCCACAGGACAATATGTTGATGACCTCCTAAAAGGCGCGCCCTTTGAACCGACAGGTGCGCAAAGAGCTGCCTTTGCCGAAATCAGCGCGGATATGAGCTCGCCATACCGTATGGCGCGTCTGCTTCAGGGTGATGTCGGCGCGGGTAAGACCTTTGTCGCGGCTATGGCCTGCGCCCAAGCTGCTGAAGCTGGCGCGCAGGTCGCCCTCATGGCACCGACGGAAATACTGGCGCGGCAACATGCCGAAACGCTCAAAGCCATGCTCGACCCTGTAGGCCTAACAGTTGAGGCGGTTACAGGACGCGATAAGGGCAAGCCCCGGCAAGCGCTCGCGACAGGGCTGGCGGAAGGCTATATCGATGTTGTTGTCGGGACACATGCTCTTTTCCAAGACGCTGTCGAGTTTAAAGACCTTGGACTTGTCATCATCGATGAACAGCACCGCTTTGGGGTTCATGATCGTCTGAAATTAACCGAAAAAGGTCATAAGCCGGACTTACTAGTAATGACCGCCACCCCTATACCTCGCACACTCGCCCTCACCGCCTATGGTGATTTGGATGTCTCAAAGCTTGATGAAAAGCCAGCGGGTCGCAAACCGATTGAAACACGCATCTTGCCACTACAACGTCTTGATGATGTGATTGACGGTGTTGGCCGCGCGATAAAAACGGGCGATCAAGTCTATTGGGTTTGCCCCCTTGTCGAAGATAGCGAATTGATTGACCTCTCCTCCGTTGAAGACCGCCACCGCCAGCTTACGGCAATCTTTGGAAACCGTGTGGGCCTGCTACATGGACGACTTTCCGCTCAAGAAAAAGAAGCCATGTCACAAGCTTTTAAGCGCGGGGAATATGATATTTTGGTCGCGACGACCGTGATCGAAGTCGGCGTTGATGCGCCCAATGCAACCATTATGGTGATTGAACATGCAGAGCGTTTTGGACTAGCGCAACTCCATCAGTTAAGAGGCCGTGTAGGGCGCGGCGACAAACAATCAACTTGTCTCTTAATGTATAAAGGCCCTCTCTCCGTAAACGGTAAAGCCAGACTTGAGATCATGCGTCAGAGCGAAGACGGATTTTTGATTGCTGAGAAGGACTGGGAGTTGCGAGGTTCGGGTGACTTATTAGGAGCGCGGCAAAGCGGTCTGCCAAATTATAAACTCGCTGATCTTGATAAGCATAAGTCTTTACTAGAAACAGCCGTTCAGGACGCGCGGCTTCTAGCGCAAACCGACCCCGGCTTAACTAGCCCCAGAGGTGAAGCGGCGAGAAACCTGCTTTATCTTTTTGAGCAAGACTTTGGTATTGCGCTTATGAAAGCGGGTTAGGCTTTTTTGATTTCTCTATTTTCTCTTGGACAAATTTTTCTTTCGCCAGCTTTTTAGCTACTTTCTTGTTCAAGCGTTCAATATCTAAATCATCGTCCAAAACTTCTTCATTCGACGACACCATACCGCCAGAGATAATCATTTTGGCGCCCTCTTCGGGAGTCATTTCCAGAATAACGATATCTTGTTTTTTAGCGAAAAGAAGAAAACCCGACGTTGGGTTTGGCGTTGTCGGGACAAACACACACACATAACCTTCAGGTAAGTGCTTAGCAGGTGCGCCTGACAAGTCAGCCGTCACAAATCCAATGGCCCATAGGCCCTCGCGCGGATATTGCAAAAGGCAGACATCTCTAAAGGCTCTGTCCTTCTGTTTGGCCACTGTCGTAACGATTTGCTTGAGAGCATTATAAAGAGGTGACACCACGGGAACTCGCGCCAAAAGCCGTTCGCCCGATTTGATGACTGACTTCCCAATGAAGTTTGACGCCACCACACCGAGTAAACAGAGCACAATCATGGCAATGATTAACCCCAAACCCGGAATATCAAATCCCAGATAAGTTCTCGGATTAATCTGGTGCGGTAAAAACCTCAGGACATTATTGTCAATCTTTTGGACAATCCATGAAATGCCCACAAACGTTGCAATAATCGGCAGAGCAATAATGACGCCTGTGAAAAAACGGTTTCGAAACCAACGCACAAATCTGAAGCGCGGCGTGCTCTCATTTGCCGCAATCTCTATCTCTTCATCAGTCATCTGTTTTTCCATTAAAATCGCGTCATGGGTGTTTTCCACCCTATACCTGACATACGAATAACATTAGTCATAAGATATAATTTTCGGTGATGATATGGCCAAAAACGGCAAAATAAAGATTGAAAAGCCATTTCTTTTAGCGGGGCTTGTTCTTTTTTTTATGACGCTCATGGTCGCCTATCTTTATCGCGATGATATTTTCCAAACCATCCAAGACCCCAGACAACCTTTTCAAACTTACGCGAAACCTATTGCCCCAGATTATAGCTCACCCGAGGCTTGGTTAGCTCAACCTGACCTTTCGCAAGACCCTTTTGAAGACCCAAGTGCGGGAGATGTTTTCGTTGTTGTCCCAAGCGTCTATCGCGGCGGAAAACATTGGGTTCTTAGATCTGATGACCTTAGGCGTAAAAATAAATTACAGCGGATTGTTCGCCCCAATTATGTTGCGCCTTATGGTAGCGCGGGGCGTCTCTTCGCCCCCTATTACCGGCAAGCCTCACTCTATAGCTTCATGACAGCGCGTGAGGACGCCCGAAAAGCTCAGGACTTTGCTTATCAAGATGTCAAACGTGCCTTTAAAGTTTTCTTGGAAAACTCACCGCCTGAACGGCCCATTTTATTAGTCGGGCATAATCAAGGGGCCAGCCATGTGCAGCGTCTCTTGGCGGATTTCTTCACAGGCGATTTGAAAAACCGCTTAGCGGCGGCCTATGTTATTGATTATCCTCTGCCGCTCGATTTGTTTGATACGACCTTGAAAGGCTTGTCGCCCTGCGAGGCATCTGACGATACGAATTGTGTCAATGCTTTTGGCGCTTTCCTGCCGGGTGACGATGTAATCGCCAAACGGTTTATGTCGCGCCTTTTGGTTTATGATGGACAGGATTATACGTCTGTCGAGGGACGGCCCTTACTCTGCAACAACCCTCTCCTGTGGAATCGCTCAGAAGACTATGCCCCGCAGAGGCTTCATCTTGGCGGCGTCGCCGCAGAAGGTCTTGATCCAGACATGAAACCCGCCGCTATGGCAAAACAAGTTGGCGCACAATGTGAACATGGAATCCTCTATGTCGATAAACCTAAACGAAAGTCTCTTCGCAGACCTTTAAAGGTTGGCGGCAAATTCAGAACACTCCCCTCCAACTTATTCTATGAGGATTTACGCGTGAATGCAGAGAAACGTGTTCAAGCTCTTTTGAATAAAGGCACGCTGCCAAAGCGGGCCGCCAAACTCGATGGTTTTGACATCATCGAAATTGAAGATAGCCCTGTTACGCCAATTAAGGAGTGAGCCATTATCTTAGGTTAGGATAATGGCCTTAGCGGGTGCTCTTTGGATAGATCATCAAAGCGCTTAATATCGCGCAAGAGGTCTTCAAACTGATCCATCGGTATCATGTTAGGGCCGTCTGATGGTGCGTTTGACGGGTCAGGATGTGTTTCCATAAAGATAGCGGCGACGCCAATAGACGCCGCGGCGCGGGCGAGTGTTGGGACAAATTCACGTCTGCCGCCACTGGTCGCGCCCTGCCCGCCAGGTTGTTGCACAGAATGAGTCGCGTCAAAGACAACAGGCGAGCCAAAGGTCTTCATCGTGCTGATGCCGCGATAATCTGTAACAAGCGTGTTATAACCAAAGCTCGCGCCGCGTTCACAGGCCATAACATTTGGATTTCCGCCTTCAACGACCTTAGCCAAAACGTTTTTCATATCTTCAGGGGCAAGGAATTGACCTTTTTTGACATTAATGACTTTGCCCGTCTTGGCAGCCGCAACCAATAGGTCTGTCTGGCGGCAGAGAAAGGCCGGTATTTGGAGCATGTCAACAACAGCGCCAACCGCCTCGGCTTGCTCGGCTGTGTGGGTGTCCGTCAAACATGGCAGGCCAATCTCCTGTCTAATCTCTTCAAAAATTGGAAGGGCTTTATCCAAACCAATACCACGCGGCGAGTGAATACTGGTGCGGTTTGCTTTGTCATAAGAAGATTTATAGACGATATTAAGGCCGACATTCTCACCTATTTTCTTAAGGCGCTCAGCCGTCATCAAGGCATGGTCACGGCTTTCCATAGCGCAAGGCCCCGCGAGAATTGTCAAAGGTTTATCATTGCCAATTTCATAAACGCCGCCGCCTGGCAGAGGCATAGAAATCGTGGCATTCGCTTTCGACATGGTAAAATCCTTATTTTGACGCGGACTAACATAGATGTGATAGAAAAAACACGCTATTTAGCACGACATGACTCAAATTATGTTGCGATATAATTTCAAATGATTAGCTCTAATCATGATTTAACTGGAGACTACCGTGGCAGCAACTTCCGTCCTTGACCTTATCGGCAATACACCTCTTCTGCGCTTAAATGAGGCGTCAAAACTCACGGGCTGTGAGATTTTAGGAAAGGCTGAGTTTTTAAATCCCGGCCAATCCGTCAAAGACCGCGCGGCTATTGGCATTATAAGGGCCGCCGAAGCCAATGGCAGTCTTCAGCCTGGAGGCGTAGTTGTCGAAGGCACAGCCGGCAATACTGGTATCGGATTAGCTATGGTCTGTTCTACTTTGGGCTATCGCTGCAAAATCGTTATGCCGCGCACGCAAAGCCAAGAGAAAAAAGACGCCGTCAAATTGCTCGGCGCGGAGCTCATTGAGGTGGATGCCGTGCCTTATGCCAACCCAAATAATTATGTGCATTATTCAGAGCGCTTAGCCAAAGAAACGCCCAATGCAATCTGGGCCAATCAATTTGACAACACGGCTAATCGCGATGCCCATGTTCAAACGACAGGCCCGGAAATTTATGACCAGACGGACGGCAAGGTTGATGGTTTTATCTGCGCCGTAGGCTCTGGCGGAACGTTAGGCGGCGTATCTCTCGCCCTAAAAGCCCGCAATCCAAAAATACAAATAGGCGTGGCCGATCCTTTTGGCTCTAAAATGTTCAGCTATTTCAGCAAAGGCACGCTTGAATCCGAAGGTGGTTCTATCACTGAAGGTATCGGGCAAGGCCGCATCACGGAAAACCTTAAGGACATTATTGTCGATAAAGCTTATCAAATTTCAGACAAGGAAGCGCTGGAAGTTATATTTGAGCTCAACCAATTAGAGGGTATTTGCTTGGGCGGGTCGTCAGGTATCAATGTCGCTGGCGCCATACGGATGGCACGCGAGATGGGTCCCGGCCATACGATTGTGACAATCCTTTGCGACTACGGTCAGCGTTACCAATCAAAAGTCTATAATCCTGAGTTTCTTCGCGAGAAAGGCCTGCCGGTCCCGCCATGGATTTGTTAGTCAGTACGGCTTGGCTATCTGAGAATGCTAATCGTGAGGATGTAAAAATTCTGGACGGCACGTGGGTGTTACCTGCCGATGAGGACACACTGGCAAGGGGTTACATTCCCGGCGCTCAAGTTTTTGATATTGACGC
Source organism: Hellea sp. (assembly GCA_028224375.1). Lineage (GTDB taxonomy): Bacteria > Pseudomonadota > Alphaproteobacteria > Caulobacterales > Maricaulaceae > Hellea. The sequence goes on along the minus strand of JAOIVW010000003.1, from coordinate 24,704 downwards.
CATAGCTGACACGGCCAGCTCCATGAAACATATGCTGCCAAGTGCAGAAGATTTCGCTAAAGCTGTGTCTAAGATGGGTATCCGAAATGATGACCATGTCATTTGCTATGACCGGCATGGGCTGTTCTCCAGCCCGCGTGTGTGGTGGACATTTATGACCTTTGGCCACGGCAAAGTTTCTGTTCTTGACGGGGGGCTGCCGAGTTGGATTAAAGGCGACCATGCCGTTAATCCGGCGCCATCCGGGTCTCGCGGCAAATCTAATTTCAAAATATCTTCTGCGCGCATTGGCGTAAGGAACAAATCAGAGGTTATTTCTGCGATTGATAATGATATCCAAATAGTTGATGCGCGGCCCTCAGGACGGTTTTACGGCACGAGCCCTGAACCGCGTGCTAGATTACGGTCAGGACGGATACCTGGCAGTTTTTCCCTGCCCTTTGGAAGCCTGAAAACAGCGGATGGTTACTTCAAACCTCTCAATGAACTTGCTGACATCGTCGGAGCTTCGGGAATTGATTTAAACAAACCTAGCATAACCAGTTGCGGATCAGGGATTACGGCAGCTGGAATAGCTTTTGTTCTTCACCGCTTGGGCGCAAAGGATATAAGCCTCTATGATGGCTCTTGGGCCGAATGGGGGGCGAGTGATGCCCCGCTAGAGATTTGATATGAAAAAAGAAACTCAATTTACGCATATAGCACGTCCCAAAGCAGGGCTAGGAACGGCGGTTAATCCTGACATTACACGGGCCTCGACATTGCTTTTTGATAAAGCAGAAGACTTATACCGCTCAGACATTCGCGGTTATGGACGGCATGGCAGCGCTGTCCATGATGCCTTAAAGGACGCCTTTAATCTGCTAGAAGGCGGCGCAGGAACATCCCTTTTTCCCTCTGGCCTTGCCGCTTGCACTTATCCCATTTTGTCACAAGTCAAAACAGGCGACCATGTCCTTCTCACGGACTCATCCTATGGCCCGACACGTTACTTTTGTGACGGGCATCTTAAAAAGATGGGTATTGAGACCGAGATGTATAATCCGCGCATTGGGGCTGATATAGAAACTCTTATAAGACCTAACACGAGCGTCATTCTTTTAGAAAGCCCTGGGTCTCTCACATTCGAAGTTCAGGATATTCCGGCGATTGTCAAAGTCGCTCAAGCCCATAACATCACAACGATTATTGATAACACATGGTCAGCGGGCCTTTCGCTCAACCCTCTCAAGATGGGCGTCGATATTAGCTGTCACGCGGCGACAAAGTATTTTGGCGGTCATAGCGATACGATGAGCGGCGCTGCCGTCAGCCGAACAGACAGACTTGCCAATCAAGTGGCCCTCACGGCTAAACACTTAGGCAATGCCTGCTCGCCAGATGATGTCTATCAAATCCTGCGCGGCTTTCGAACGGTCGTTCCCCGCTTTCGTCAACAAGAGGCGACGAGCCTGGCGCTGGCGACATGGCTAGCTGGTCACACAAAAGTAAAGCAAGTGCTTCACCCCGCACATGCCTCTCACCCGGACCACGCGATATGGGAGCGGGATTTCACGGGCGGCGGCTGCATCTTTAGTGTTGTGCTAAACCCTTGCCCAAAGGATCAAGTTCTAGCCTTCATCAACGCGCTTAAGCTTTTTGGAATTGGCTACTCATATGGTGGCTTTGAGAGCTTGGCCATCCATTGCGACCCTCAACTAAAGCGAAGCGCCAGCGAGTCCCTGGGCGGCCCCTTAATGCGCTTTGCCTGCGGCTTAGAAGCCATGGAAGACTTAAAAAACGATATAAAAGAAGCCTTTAGTGCGATTTCTTAAATTAAAGCGACTTTGGTTTGGCCTTATTTGCCTCATTGGCTTTTGTCTTTTGAGTTCATGCGCGGGTACGCGTACACTTTTGATGACAGCCCCGAGCAAGCCCAAAGGCCCTCCTGCCACTCCTGCCATCTCTGCAGCCTCACTGGATGAGTGGAAAGGTCAGAGAGCTAACTTACACAGTCTTTTTGAATCTGAAATCTATGGCGTCATGCCTAAGGTTTTTGATACACAAAAAACAGGCGCACAGATAATACCGGACCATATATTTCAAGCCAATATTGAAGAGATAACTTTAAACCCTGCTTACGGTGACAGTTATAAAGCTGTCCTTGTGACACCTAAAGGCAAAGCCGGACCATTTCCTATCATCATGATGGAAAACTTCTGCCCTAATCACAACGTCATTCCCGTTGAAGGCATCAGTAAACCGGAAGGCATTGCCTTTGATTGCAGTGGTGAAGGTATCATGGCCAATATATTTGGTTATTTCTTTGGGCGCTATATCACAACGCCGCCCATCGACATGATTATGGAGCATGGTTATGCCTTGGCCGTTATTTACCCTTCGGCGAGTTATCCTGATAATGCTGCGAGATTTCAAAAATTCCGTAATAATCCGCCTTCCCCGGACTATGTTTGGGGCGCTATTGGCGCTTGGGCTTACCAATTCTCATCACTCTCTAATTATTTAAAAACTGACGGGCGATTTACATCGACGATTGCTTATGGTCACTCAAGATATGGGAAATCAGCTTTGCTTGCAGCGGCCTATGATGAGACCATTGATGGCGTCATTTCGCATCAATCCGGCACGGGCGGAGCGTCGCTCTCAAAAAATAAAAAAGGCGAAACCGTTGCGGACATCACCGAAGGCTACCCTCATTGGTTCACGCCCACATACTCAGAAGATAGCCTGACAATAGATCAACACCAATTATTGGCCTTAATTGCACCGCGCCCTATCCTTCTCGGGAATGCGAAACGTGACGTGTGGTCTGATCCTGAAGGTGCCTTTCGCGCGGCTAAAGGCGCCTCGCCCGCTTATGAGCTTTATGGGTCCGAAGGATTTACGCCGTCAAAGCTCACGCAATTCTTCCCCCAAGAAAACATCACGTTTTGGATACGCCCTGGAACTCATGGCGTTGTCAAAGAAGACTGGCCAGCCTTCCTTAAATTTATGGATGCACATTTTAAGTAGATGGGAGTGGCAGGCCCGGCAGGACTCGAACCTGCAACCTGCCGCTTAGAAGGCGGCTGCTCTATCCAGTTGAGCTACGGACCCCCATAAGACCTAATGCGTCCAAGGCAGCTTTCTGTCAAAAGCAAAATTATCACCATAAGAGCGCGGAATGCGTTTTACACTTTGGCTTTGAATCACTTGATGCGGAATATTATTGGCTTTGGCATATGCGACGGCTTCTTCCATTGTATCAAATTTCAAATCAAGCTGAGATCTCATATCAGTAGAGCGTTTGGTTCCTGTCAATGGATCGATTTCGCCTGAAGACTGGCCCACAAATTCCAAGACCCAATGCCGTTTTGCACGGCCTGACGTCATGGCAGACGGGGATGGTTGATAGATTTTTGCCAACATGTGACGCTCCAAATCGAATAGGGTCTCGCCTTAGCCCGAGATCGCGCCCCTGTAAATTACATATCGCGATTAAAGGCGGTATTTAACATCGATTTTACATCAGACAGACTCGAAGGTTTAGAGGCTACCGCGCTTTGCATACGCTGACGCATTTGAGCCGCGGACGATATAGGAGGGTTTTGCGCTGGCCTGAGCGGTGCAGCTTGGGCTCCCCTTTGGGCTCCATGATGCCCTGCCGGTTGCGCGGCTACGTTTTGACGTAAGCCATGTCGAACGGATTTAACCGTTTTGTTTTGAGAAGATAACGGAGAGGCTTCAGCCGTTTTTGCTTTCAAAAGGCTACGGGCCCGCCAACGCTCATAGACAGTTTTCATAAACTCAGGCGTCACGTCATCACGGTTCCAGAGATCTGTAAATTCTGCTGATGAACTATGCGGACGGTATTCTTCTTCAAGCGTGTTTAAAATTACGCGCATGGGCAGGTTTACCGACTCACCAAACACCATTGTTTCCGCGGTCCCGAGAGATGGCAGGAATGATAACAGCTCAGCAGCCCCGTCAGGAACGGCCGCGCGAACGAAGTTTTGGTCTAACTCATTCGACAACCGCATAGAGAAAATAGTTGAACATTGTGACAGCGTTGACGCTTCAAGTTCAGAGGGGCGCTGCGAAATGATTCCCAAAGACACACCATATTTACGGCCCTCTTTAGCAATACGCCCGATAATACGCCGCGTAGAATGGAAGCCGAGGCTTTTATCGGCTGGAATATATCTATGTGCTTCTTCGCAGACCAGAAGCACAGGAATGCGGCGCTCAGACCATGTCGCAAGCTCAAAGGCGAGCCGCGCGACAACTGATACGACAACATTTAGCGCTTCAGAGGGAATACCCGAGAAGTCAAGAATCGAAATAGGTTTGCCGGCAACTGGGATACGGAAAATCCGCCCCACTAAATTTTCAATGGGTAGAGCCGCCGCCTGATTGCGGAAAATAAACTGATAGCGGGGATCTTGCAGAAGCATCTGAATACGGCGTTTAAGACGCTTATATGGGCCAAGGTTAGAGTTATTCTCAAGCTTACCCATTGAATGGTCCAGCAATTTGATAACATCCCGTATGCGATAAGGCACCGGCGAATCGAGTGTGATATGCGTGGCACGTTGTAATTCAGCTTCAACATCATCCATTTTAGTATGAGAAGATGTGTCGCCACTATTCATTGAGCGGTCATAAAGACGTTTCGCCTTCAAAAGCACATCATAAAGGACTTCGGTCTCTTCACGGGCATGATCTTCAATGTCACTTGTTAAAAGCTCTGTAGTTTCGACGAAATCAAACATCCAAAGCGGAATGTCGAGCGTGTCGCTGCTGATGACCTCAGCCATATCGCCAAAGCTCTTGGAATATTCATTGTGAGGGTCAAAGAGCACGACATGCGCCATACTGTTTTCTTTCAGAATAGCCTGCAAAACCAGAGCCACGGTACATGACTTACCTGAGCCTGTAGATCCGAGAATAGCAAAATGCTTGGACAACAAGTCATCCGTGCGAACCTTGGCAACAATAGAGTTATCCTGCTGCAAACGTCCGATTTCAATACAAGGTGCGCTTTCTTTATTAAAAATCAGCCGCAAATCAGTCGGCGACATATTGTAGATAGGCTCATTCAAAACAGGAAATGAACGCACACCCCTGAAAAATTTGGTTTGTTTGGTTGTCGGATTGGTCGTGATTTCACCAAGAATGTTGAGATTAGCCAGGCAGCCATCCCCCATGCCTTCCGCATCTTCTGCGCCAATACGCAAAGAAGATACCATGGCAACAACGATAGATTTGCTGGTCAAAATTTTGAGGATAGTCCCAATTTGCGCCATATGGAGATTGCCATGACGTATAATGGACTTGTTAATCGACATTACGGCCACCGAAGACCCCACAGTCAACACTCTTCCAATTTCAACCTGTTTATGAGCATGTGCAATAGGCTCAACTGTTGTGCGGTGCGGTATACTTGTAGCTGTCATTACGAATCCCTAAGTCCAATGATGATGGAATATTAGGAAGTTAACGTTATCAAAGCCTTACCAAAACAAGGCTAAATCAGTGATGTATGAAGAAAGCCAATGGTCGGGGCGGCAAGATTCGAACTTGCGACCCCCTGTTCCCAAAACAGGTGCGCTACCAGGCTGCGCTACGCCCCGACAAAGGCTTGGGCTTCATAACCAACTAGACTCAAAAGGCAAGCCCGTTATTTGGCTTCTGTGCCAAAAAACTCATGTTGAACGATATCGCCTGGCATAATGCCCAATTCCTTGGCGCGGCCACCCTGTAATTCAAGGACGGCAGCCACAATCGCTTCAGATGAAGCACTACGAAGCTTATAAGGTTGGGCCATATGCTCGATCTTGAGAATTTTACCGTTCGAGCGCACAAAAAGAATATCTAGCGGCAGCGGCGTGTTCTTCATCCAAATCGTTGCAATTTTAGGCTCTTCAAACTCAAAGAGCATGCCTGAATCAGGGTCCATCGATTCGCGAAACATCATGCCGCGCGCTTGTTGATCAAGCGTAATCGCGCGATCAATCATGAAGTTATGTGTGGCATCTTTTGAAACAACGCTAAGGGGAGCAGGCTCGCCAAAATCAACCACATCATCTTTAGATGTTTGGGCAAAAGCAGGTGTCGTCATTGCGATAAGCAAGGCAGATAATATAAAGCGTTTCATAAGCTTCCCTTAGCTAAAATAGCGCATATATCCAAGGTATATTTTGAAAGGACATCAGTTGGCAGTCCCTAGGGGAATCGAACCCCTCTTTCCTGGTTGAAAACCAGACGTCCTAACCGATAGACGAAGGGACCGCATCAACTGTGAGCCGCGATATATATAGCGCCGCACGGCCTTGCAAGAGGCTTTTTCATAATTTTACGCTGATTTAGACCATTATTATTCAGCAATTGCTAAATCTACGACTTGAAGGTCAATTCTTGAACGGCCTTTCCAGCTATCTGCTTTCAGGCGGCCTGCAATATGAACTTTGGGGGCGTTTGGGTCGAGAAGAACTTTGTCCAATCCCGTTTCATCTGCGCGAAAACATATTCCGCTAATACGGCCACCGCTGGCATCTTCAAAGGAACAGCGAACATGCCCTCCTCTGACTCGTTCTGCATAAGCTATTCGAGCGTTGGAAAATGCGAATAGAGGCTGCGGATTTCCTGCTCCATAAGGGCCGACTTGTTGAATGCGGTCTATAATCGTTTGGTCTGCGCCGCTAAAGGCTATTAAAGCATCGACCTTAAGCGATAATGCCTTGCGGGCTTGAGCCACGTCCTCAGCTAAAAGCTCATTTAGAAAGGCTGAAAGTTCAGAAATTTTTTCGGCTTCAACCGTCAACCCACCTGCCATGGCATGCCCACCTCCGCTTAAGAGTAAACCTGCCTCTTTTGCCTTAGTAATTGCCTCGCCTAAATTCACCCCCGTCATAGACCGTCCAGAGCCTTTGCCAAGCCCTTGCTCATTGACACCGATGACAATAGCAGGTTTATCAAAACGGTCTTTAAGGCGTCCTGCAACAATACCAATGACTCCCGGATGCCAGCCCTTCATATCAACGATGATAACAGAGGCATCTTCAGGGAGCTTATTCGCCTCCTCTATCGCTTCATTTATCATTTGATTCTGTAGGGCCTTGCGGTCTGTATTGACCCGGTCCAATTCAGCGGCATGGGCGTAGGCCAATTGTGCATTCTCTGTTGAGAGCATTTCTGCTCCCATCTCGGCTTTACCGATACGTCCGCCAGCATTGATGCGCGGTCCCAAGATAAACCCGCAATGATAAGTCGTGTAAGGCGGCGCGGCGCTGGCCACATCCGCCAGAGCTCTGATGCCAATGTTCTGATCTTGCGATAAAACTTTAAGGCCTTGGCTGACAATAGCGCGGTTTAATCCCTTTAAGGGCACCACATCACAGACAGTCCCAATGGCAGATAACCCTAATAAATCCATGAGCTTAGGCGATACATCTAAACCGCGGCGTTTAGCTTCACGGTTCAATGCGACTAAGACCATAAAGGTCACTCCTGCAGCCGCCAAATGGCCAAGACCTGATGTGTCGTCTTCCCGGTTAGGGTTTACGAGCGCGGCGCAAGGCGGCAAGGCGCCATGCATGAGATGGTGATCAATCACAATGATTGGCAGCTCTAACCCCTCAGCCGCCTCAAGAGCACTTTGCGCTGCTGCCCCGCAATCAACCGTAATGACGAGATCATTGCCTTCGGACTTGAGCTGCTCAAACGCTTCGACAGAAGGGCCGTAACCCTCTTTAACGCGGTCAGGCACGTAGAGCCCTATTTCGATGCCGTAGGCCCTGCCCCATCTAATAAGCTGCGCGGCCGAGCTGCCGCCATCTACATCGTAATCGGCAAAGACAGTAATTTTCTGTTTAGCCTGAACAGCATCCAAAATAAGTCCCGCAGCTTTGTCCACGTCTTGCATGCTCGAAGGGTCAGGCATAGAGCCGCGCAAGCTTGGCGAGAGAAATTCATCTGCCGTCTCTGGCGTGATATCGCGGCCCGCCAAAAGACGCGCTGTAAGATTATCAAGGGATTTAGCTTGTTCCAAAGCCGAGACAGCCCCCTCATCATCACAGCGCGCTTGCCACCGCAGACCACGGCAGGATGTTTCGACGTCTAGAAAAGCCGCCATGTTTTTAGGCAGCAAGGTCTGAGGTGAGCGCTGCGATAAATCCAAAGACTAACATATGTTTCCTACAGGCTGATTCTGTAGTCTTGCTAACATAGCGCCTAAAGGACGCCTAGTTATTCCGCAGCCACAACGCCTTGTGTCGACAGGAACTGCTTAATATTTCGCGCCGCTTGGCGGATGCGTTGATCATTTTCAACAAGGCCTATGCGCACATAGCCCTCACCATTCTCGCCAAAGCCATTTCCGGGCGAGACCGCGACCCCTGCCTCTTCCATGAGGCGTTTAGAAAATTCGAGTGAACCCATATGTTCAAACCCCTTGGGCAGAGGCGCCCAAATGAACATCCCGGCTTCGGGCGGCGGTATGTCCCATCCTGCCCGTCCAAAGCTCTCGACCAAAATGTCACGGCGGTTTTTATAAAGCTCCCGAAAACCCTCGACGCAGTCTTGAGGTCCATCCAAAGCAGCACAAGCCGCAACTTGTATCGGCGTAAAAGCACCATAATCCAGATAAGATTTTACCCGCGCCAAAGCGAAAATCAGATGCTTTGCCCCGACAACAAACCCCATGCGCCATCCCGCCATAGCGTAGGTTTTGGAGAGCGATATTGTCTCAATGGCAACGTCCTTCGCGCCTTCTACCTGAAAAATAGAGGGCGGCGGATCGCCGAAATAAATCTCGGAATAGGCTAAGTCAGACAATAGTATAATGTCATGCTCTTTCGCTATCGCAACAATCTCGCGGTAGAAATCCAGTGTCGCGACATGACCTGTTGGGTTTGACGGGAAACAAACGACGATAGCTAAAGGCGGCTTTTCAGCCTCTGCCAGAGCCTTCTTCACACCTGCTAAATATTCATTGGCCGTAATCGCGGCAATAGGCTGGATTACGCCGCCGCAAATGATGAAGCCATAAGCATGGAGCGGATAAGACGGGTCTGGGGCAAAGATGATATCCCCCGGCGCTGTGATCGCTTGCGCCAGATTTGCAAAGCCTTCCTTGGAACCAATGGTAGCAATAATTTCGTCTTCGGGATTTAGCTCTACATCAAAGCGGCGCTTATAATAACGCGCTGCGGCTTGGCGTAGACCCAAAATGCCGCGCGAGACAGAATAGCCTGTCGTTCGGGGCCTTTGCACGGTTTCGATGAGTTTATCGATGATGTGCTGCGGCGTGGGGCTGTCAGGATTACCAAATCCGAAATCGATAATGTCCATGCCATCTTTGCGCAGCTTTGCTTTGAGCTTGTTGACCTCTGCAAAGACGTAAGGCGGCAGACGTTTAATGCGGTAAAACTCTTCGCGTTCGGGCTCTATGTCTGAGACGCTATGATCAGTCATGACTCACCCTATTGCGGGTCGTCAGCTTGATAGGCGCGTGCCTTGGCTCTAAGTGCCGCAAGCTCACGCTCAAGCTCTGCCTCTGATTTAGCGGGTTCAGATAGGCTCGTCTGCGATGCGTTAAATTCATCACGTTCTGTAATAAGCTTTTTGGCCTGGCTATCCCACTGCGCTGAAGACCGTATATTGGTGGGTTCGGCGGGCGCATCAGCAACATCAGGATAACCCCCAAGATTTCGGGCGTCTTCTTCAAATTCAGATTTTTTCAGAAAATCAAGGTTTGGCATTTTGACTGTGCTGCAGGCAGAGAGTGAGGCTGCCGCTAAAATCAGCGAAAAAGTCGCAAGTTTTGAATGTTTCATAACAGCCTCCGGTTAATCTCTCATATGTCTAGAAGGATATGGGCGAATTTGCGGCAAAGGTCACCTAAAAAATCATTAGGGATGCAGTTAAGGAAAGACCGGCTGCGCTGTAAGACCCAGCATTTCATCCCACCCTTGGATGACATTGTAATTTTGAAGCGCTTGCCCAGAAGACCCTTTGGTCAAATTATCTATTACGCTGATGATAATGGCGCGGCCTTTCCTGCGATCCGCAAAGATACCGATACGGCAATGATTGCTCGCCCGAATATGCCGGGTTTGCGGGACAACACCTGGGGCTTCAACGTGGACAAAGGCTTCGCCTGCATAACGCGTGACGTAAGCATCCCGAAGATCATCAATTGAGACTCCATCAGCGAGCTTCACATAGCAGGTCGCAATCATACCGCGGTTCATCGGGATGAGATGTGGCGTGAAGCTGACTTCGGTTTCAATGCCTGACACATAAGTCAGCATCTGATCAATCTCGGGGGCATGTCGATGTGTACCCACGGCATAGGCATGTGCGCCATCGGAAACTTCAGAAAAACTGAGTGATGCCAATGCCTTACGGCCAGCTCCTGTCACGCCAGACTTAGCGTCGATTACAATATCTGTCACATCAATCATGTCCGCATCCACGGCAGGCAGCAAAGCCAGCAGGGAGCATGTTGGATAGCAACCAGGACAGGCAACAAGCTTTGCGTCTTTCAGCTCCTCACGCGCATATTCCGTCAGGCCATAAACTGCAGTCCCCAGCAGGTCGTGAAACCCATGCGGGCGTCCATATGTGGCCTCATAAAGCGCAGGGTCTTTCAGGCGAAAATCTGCGGACAAATCGATGATTGTCTCAACATTATCAATCACGCCGGCAATCGTTTCTTGGCTGGCTCCATGCGGCAAGCAGGCAAAGGCCACATCAACGCCTGTCCAGTCAATCTCATCGGCAGTCACAACACCTGGTAAATCCAAGTGACGGTAATTTGGATATATCTCGCCATAAGCTTGGCCAGCCTTACTATGCCCCGTCAAACCGACGAGCTCTAATTTTGGGTGGCTCATGATAAGGCGCACAGCTTCTGCGCCCGTATAACCCGAAGCTCCTAATATGACGGCATTTTTCATAGTCTCTTATCCAACAAAAAAGGCGCCTCCGATTCTCTCGAAAGCGCCTGATAAGTAAGCAAAATATGCTTCGTAATACTTAACGCTTAGAGAACTGGAAGCTCTTACGGGCTTTCGCTCGGCCATATTTCTTACGTTCCACAACACGTGAGTCGCGCGTAATAAAGCCAGCAGCTTTCAGTGGGCCGCGTAAAATCGGCTCATAATATGTAAGCGCTTTTGTGATGCCGTGACGTATAGCACCAGCTTGACCAGAAAGGCCGCCGCCTTTGACAGTTGCAACAACATCATATGAATCGACACGATCAGAAACTTGGAAAGTTTGCGCAATAATCAGGCGCAGAACTGGACGCGCGAAATAAACTTCTTGGTCGCGGCCATTGATTGTGATTTTGCCGTTACCAGGCTTAATCCAAACGCGGGCGATTGAGTTTTTACGTTTGCCCGTTGCATATGAACGGCCAAGCTCGTCAATTTTTGGCTCAGGAAGTACAGCAGCGGATGGCGCTGCAGCAACAGTTCCGTCAGCGGCAGGCACAGTGCCCTGCATGACGTCTTTGAGATCTTCGAGTGATTTACCATCAGCCATGATTTATTTCCCCTTCGTATTTTTAGGGCTCATTGATTTGAAATCAATGACCTGTGGCTCTTGCGCCGCATGTGGATGCTCAGACCCGGCATAAACGCGAAGATTTGAGAGTTGCTGACGCGCTAACGGGCTTTCTTTTGGAAGCATACGCTGTACCGCTTTGCGCATAACGCGCTCAGGGAAACGTCCGTCCAAAATTTTATCCGCTGTGCGCTCTTTCAAGCCCCCTGGATAACCTGTGTGCCAGTAATAAACTTTGTCGCTGCGCTTCTTGCCTGTGAAAGCAACTTTCTCAGCATTAATAACAATAACATTATCGCCGTGATCAATATGCGGCGTGTAGGTTGGCATATGCTTGCCGCGGAGACGCATGGCAATGAAAGTTGCGAGACGGCCAACAACGACATCCTCGGCATCAATCAAAATCCATTTCTTCTCAACCTCAGCGGTTTTGATGAATTTGGTGGTTTTCATAATTTCCTCTATGAATTCAGCCTGAGTGAGTCATTCAAAACAAGCATCTTTCGTGATGGCGGGTAACTACAGAGATAGCGCGTAGGCGTCAACACCTTAATTTCAGAAGCTACAGCAAATTAAGCAGCAAAAACAACAGCTTAAAAAAGCGGTATTATTTTACCGCATAAAATCAGAGTGTAGTTTCGCGCAGTTCTGAAACCTAGCTTATATTACCTAATCATATCAAAAGGATCATACGATGTTTATTGAATTTATTCTTAGTGTTTTAAGCGGGCTAGTTGTCGCGCTAATCATATGGCTTTCGGGTAAGCGTAATTAAATTTCCCCCAGCAACACCTCTAACCGTTGCTCGGTGAATCCAAATTGTGATTTAAGCGTCAAATACTCATCAAGTTTTGCAGGCACTTCCACCCCGCTCTTTTCAGCCACTATGAGCGTGTTTTTCATTGAATGCTCACTGCTGACAAATTCGACTATTTTTACCGTGTATCCTCGGCTCTCTAAAAGGAGTGTCCGTGCCACATCGGTAATTAGGTCCGCTTGCTTTTCTATAAATAGGCCGTGCTGAAGGAGTGGGTTATCCGTTTCGGTGGCGCGGAGTTGAGATGAGACTTCGTGCTGGCAACAAGGCGCGCAAAAGATCAGTTTTGCGTCATGCTTTATCCCTTGAAAGAGGGCTTCATCCGTTGCCGTATCGCAAGCATGGAGCGCGACCAGCAAATCAACGTTCTTAGAGGCATAGCTTTCAACATTTTGGTATTTAAAGTTCAGATGATTAAAACCAACGCTCTGGGCGACTTTATTGCACAAGGCGACGACATCCTCTTTTGTATCAACACCTGTAACATCCACAGTCTCTCCCCATTTTTTGGACAGATAATCATAGAGCGCAAATGTCAGATAGCCTTTGCCAGACCCCACGTCCAAAACGGATAAAGGCCTTTTTAAATCGAGCACATCACGGGTGATGCTATGATCTACGATTTCGATAAATTTAGCAATTTGCCGAAATTTTCCATACATTTTAGGAATAACTTTTCCGGCCTTATCCGAAACGCCAAGCTCACGCAGATAAGCCGTGTCTGGCGAAATGAGGTAATCTTTCCGCCGATTGTGCTCACCCGAAGAGGTAGCATTTTGTGTCGCCTTGGCGCGTGTCATGCGGGGCTTGCCTTTCTTGTTCACTACAAACGAAATGTCAGCCCTGTTCGTGAACAAAGTGGCGGCGAGATAGGTGATGCCTAAGTTTTCTTTCAGGAACTCTAGCAATCCCTCTAAGTCAGAGGATTTTGACACAGACTTTTGCGCATATCTAAAATCACTCGAAAACTTGATCGTCCCCTTGCTCTCGAAAAGCGTCACAATAACTTTTTTTGCGTCCGTCTCTTTGGGCTTACCAAGCACCATGCGAATGAAGTCACCGTTTTCAACAGCCTCGCGCAGGTCATTTAAGAAAATTGAGAGATTATCATCTGAGAGTTTGGACACTGAGTAACCTTAGCTATTGATGCGTGTTTGGGCTTGCAATCGCCCTCCTCTACCGTTCAAAAGATAAAGTTCCAACTCATATATTCTTCCCATCGGAAAGTAACTTTCCTATTTCTCTGAAAATAAAATCGCGTATGTAGGGGTATGAGATTACTTAAATACACGACCCTAGCCGCAATTTTACTTTTAGGCGCTTGCCAAAGCGGCGAAGATAAATCCACAGCGGACAAGGCTAAACCCAAGGCAGACTTCTCCTTGCGGGCCACAAGCGATATTCAAACGCCTGCCCCCATCATAGCGGCGACCTTTGTGCCTAATAGCGTTGCGTCTTGGCTCGGCCACATCATCTTATTAGATGATAAAGGCACATTACACCGCGCAACGACGGACAGCGCCGAGACGGATGTGGTGGCTCTTGGCAAATACACAGATGTGATAGGACTTGCGCGAGAGAAAAAGTCAGGCGTCTTTCTAGCCCTGACCCCGCAAGGCCAAATCAAAGCTTTTGTGCAGTCTGATAATGAAGGCAACTTCTCTCCCCTCGCCGTCTCTCAAGGCGATGTCAGCATTACCCGTTTTTGTCATTCCACGGAACCAAGCGCGGGTAGCATTTGGGCCGAAACTACCGCAGGCGGGGCTGTAAATTTAGAAACAGAGATTTTTGAAGACACGTCTTTGACGCTCACCCAGGCAGATACAGACCCGAATAGCCCTAATCCTTGTGAAGCGAATAAGGTATTAGAATTGGGCCCAAATTATACTTTGAAGCCTGACAGCGACTCTGCGAATTTGACCCTGACCACAGGCGATGAAGATGTTTCAGTTGAAATTACAAATGGACTGAGCATTGGAGGCATTAACGACGCGGGCTTTGTGACCGTGACCTCCGCCAATATGGGCAGTGTTTATAATGAGGGCTTAATGTTGGTGGCAGATGAAACTGACGGCCGCTTGGTACTGATTTCAAGAGGTTACGCCCTCAAGGAACTCGACGCGCGCTAGGCTTTATGTGCCACCCTTATGGCAGCGACCATAGACATCCAGAGGAATACCGCTGAAAATTGGTGGAGTAGCGCGAGCCAAAGTGCATCTCCTGTAAGCAGGACATATATACCTAATAGAACTTGCCACGCCAAGAGCACAGCAAAGACACCCATATATTTTTTTAATCGCTTATGCTTACGGGCCGCGATGAACACCCAAATCGTAACGGCTAAAATAATGTAAGCCAACATGCGGTGGTTAAATTGAACGGCCCCTATATTTTCAAACATATTACGCCAGAACGGGCTCATATCTGCATAGCCCGCTGGCACGAAGTCACCATCCATGAGCGGCCATGTATTATAGGTGCGCCCAGCTTTTAGCCCCGCCACAAAAGCCCCGGCAACAATTTGCAAAAAGACCAATCCTGCCAAAAGTTTCATGCGTTTCTTCGGCAATGCGCGACTCGCTCGAGACGGCCAGCTTTCGGCTTGGTTTCGCCAGAGCCAAAACAACCCGCCCAGAATGATAAAGGCCACGCCCAGATGCGTCGCCAACCTATATTGGCTGACATCGACGCGGTCATTTACCAGCCCGCTGGCCACCATCCACCAGCCAATCGCGCCTTGAACACCTATAAGACACATAATGCTAAAAAATTTAAGCGTTTGACCTTGGGGTAATTTTTTGCGGAATAGAAAAAAGAAAAACGGAAGCGCATAAGCCAGTCCGATAAGGCGGCCAAGTTGCCTGTGGCTCCATTCCCAAAAATAGATGACCTTAAAACCCGCAAGATCCATATCAGGATTCTCAACCAAAAACTCAGGAATTTGCTTATATTTTTCAAATTCGCTTTGCCAAGCCTCAAGGCTTAGCGGCGGCAGAGCCCCTGAAATAGGCGCCCACTCAGTTATAGATAGGCCGGAATTTGTCAGCCGCGTCTTTCCGCCCAGCACAATCATGAGCGCCACAAGGACAACCATGAACAGCAGCCAGTTTCGAATGCTGCGATCTGTCTTATTAAGCGCGGGATACGTCATAGGCGCTATATACTTATTTTATGACGCTTTGCGCTGTGACATTTTTTCAGAGAAATTCGATGATGGTCGGAGTAACAGGATTCGAACCTGTGACCCCTAAGCCCCCAGCTTAGTGCGCTACCGGACTGCGCTATACTCCGACACTATCATCGAAGCGGCTCTATAGTCGGCTGTGTATGAGAGAGCAATAGCTCTATGCGTCTTCACGCGGGATTTTTAAACTCGCCCCAACGACGCCGCAATGAAATCAAGCGTTCCAGAGCATCTTCAAGTTCTGACCGTTCTTCGGACGACATCCCGTATTCAATAACCTCGTCCTCTTCTTCCTCGACATATTCAACCACATGCGCGGCGGCCGCGGGTTCAGGCTCGGGCGCAGGACGCGGCGTGAACGGTACAACGCGGTCTTGGGTGACAGGGCGAACAATTTCAGCTTTTTGAATGCGCTCAGGGATGAGGACCGTTTCTGACACTTCCTTTTCTTTCGCTGCTTTTGCAACGGATTGCCCGAGTTCAATAATGCGGGCCGCGCCTTTGACACGGATAAGCTTTTGAACGTCTTTAATCGGGTGCTTCTCATCATGGAGTAAAATTTTGATGCCGCGCAGAAACTCAATATCTTCGGGTCGGTAAAAGCGGCGGCCGCCTCCACGCTTGATAGGTTTGATTTGCGGGAATTTCGATTCCCAAAATCTTAAGACATGTGGCTGTAATTCCAGCTCTTCCCCGGCTTCGCTTATGGTTCTAAAGGCGCGTGTAGTTTTGGCCTGCATTCTGATTCCCTCACTTACGAATCAAAGTATAGCACTATTTACGCGTTAATGCCGAATCGACACGTTCACGCAGAATTTGAGACGGCTTAAACACAAGTACACGGCGCGGGGTAATCGGAACAGCTTTGCCGGTTTTCGGGTTGCGGCCCATGCGCTCTTTTTTATCACGCAAGGAAAATGTGCCAAAGCCGGCCAGCTTAACCTGCTCTCCGCGCAACAGCGCCTCACTAACATGATCAATGACTGATTCGACGAGTTCAGAGCTCTCAGAACGGGACAAGCCGATTTCGCGGTAAACCGCTTCGGCCAGGTCAGCGCGTGTGACAGTTCCGGTGCTCATAAGTGTGGTCCCTCGTCCTCGCGCCCGTTAAAGCAAATTTGACCGCAGCAAGGCAAGTCAAATCGTAAAAAAGTGTTAAAAAACAGCAGTCTTGCATATCTGAGGGTCAAACTTCAGCTTTGCAGTGTATTTTAAGACAAAGTTTTGAATACGGACTACAAAATCACCAAAAGTTACAAATTTGGCCTGAAAGACGCTGATTTTGCGGTATTTTACGACAATCATGACTTTACGAAAGAGTCCTGACCCGCTACTAAGCCCTATTCCGTAGGGCCTTGCGAATTTTCCAGGGCCTTTAATTTTGAATTAGAAATGAGTTGAAAACCACATGGTTGAAATCTACGTCCGCCAAAATAATGTCGATCAGGCCCTCCGCGCTCTGAAGAAAAAACTTCAAAACGAAGGTATCCTGCGCGAAATGAAAGCGCGTAAGCATTTTGAGAAGCCATCCGAGAAACGTGTCCGCGAAAAAGCAGAAGCTGTTCGCCGCGTTCGCAAGCTCGCGCGTAAGCGCGCCCAAATCGAAGGCCTCATCCCCTCCAAGAAAAAGCCGCGCCGTCGTTAAGATTGCCGCTTAGGTTAAAAATAGAAAAAGCCGCCTCAATGGGCGGCTTTTTTATTGGTTAAAGACGCAACCGAGAGCCATCCTGGCGTTGATCCCACACACGCAGAATTTGAATTTCTGTATCTGTAATTTTGTAAAATATTGCAAAGGGCGTGTTAACGACATTTAAAATTCGAACGGTTTCTATGCGTTCATATTTGCGACCAAGGTAAGGATTCTCAGATAAGAGCATCTTCGTTGTTTTATAATTTTTTATGAAACCGCTTCGCCCGCTAGGGAAGGTCAAACTGTAATACTGCGTTGCCCATTTCAAATCCTCAATGGCATCATCAGTTAGCTTTAAATGCATGGATTATACGCGGTCAGCAGCTTTAGGCATATCCAGTGGATTGGGCGTGTCCAGAGAGTCAAGCCAGTCATCAACAGCTTTTTCAGACACTAAAAGTCCAGCATCCGCCTTTTCAATAGCCGACAAAATCGCGGTCTCTTTTTCCTGCTCCGCTTGCAGATAGTTTTGTATGGCTTGATTGACAATATAACCTGGCGTCCGGTCAAGCGACTTTGCCGCATTATCAAGCGCCTGTTTAGTTTCCGGCTTTAAACGAACAGTAAAAGGGACTGACGACATAGAGGACTCCGTTTGTTTACATTGTAAACCAATCGAGCCTTATGTCAAATTAACCAATCAAAGCAGTATGAAAAACTAACGTCTGAAGAAACCTAAGCCGCCTTGCGTCCTTTAAAGCCGCGATTGATCAGCACCTCTGCGATTTGTATCGTATTGAGCGCCGCGCCTTTGCGAAGGTTGTCAGACACACACCACATATTTAGCGTATTGTCCTGCGTGCTGTCCTCGCGGATACGGGAAATATAAGTGGCATATTCCCCAACACATTCAATCGGCGTAATGTAACCGCCCTCTTCCTCTGGCTTGTCAAAAACCATGATGCCAGGCGATTCGCGCAGGATAGAGCGGGCTTCGTCGGCTGAGAGTTCTTCGTGAAATTCGATATTTAAGCTCTCTGCATGACCCACAAATGTTGGGACGCGAACACATGTGGCAG
Organism: Hellea sp.; assembly: GCA_028224375.1. GTDB lineage: Bacteria > Pseudomonadota > Alphaproteobacteria > Caulobacterales > Maricaulaceae > Hellea. The sequence continues at coordinate 6,444 of JAOIVW010000003.1, read as the reverse complement.
ACACTTTGACGGACTTGTCGAGAATTTTCATTGTCTCGGCTTTCATCTTCCACTCTTCTTTAGTATCGCCGCCATCCATGAAAACATCAATTTGTGGTATAACATTAAAAGCAATCTGCTTGGGAAAGTTATAAGGCTTAAACGTATCTTGAGGGTGGAACACAGATTTCGTCTGTTCCCAAAGCTCATCCATACATTTTTTACCGCCGCCAGACACGGATTGATAAGTCGATACAACCACGCGTTTGATTTTCGCGCGGTCATGGAGCGGCTTAAGCGCCACAACCATTTGGATGGTCGAGCAATTGGGATTGGCAATGATGCCCTTTTTCATGTCGTCTACAGCATCAGCATTCACCTCGGGCACGACCAGAGGCACATCTGGGTCCATACGCCATGCGCTGGAGTTATCAATCACGACAGCGCCCTTAGCAGCAATCTTAGGCGACCAGATTTTAGACACATCTCCGCCTGCGGACATGAGCGCAATATCGCATTTAGCGAAGTCGAATGTGTCAATATCGACGCATTTGATGTCTTTATCGCCAAAGCTGACCACGCGGCCTACGGATTTACGACTGGCAACGGCGAAGACTTCATCCACTTCGATGTCAGACTCAGCCAAAATTTCGAGCATTTCCGTCCCGACATTTCCTGTCGCGCCGACGATTGCAAAACGATACCCCATAATGGCCTCCTAAAGGATAAATATTGCGCTTAAATGAGCGCGGCACGTCTAGGGGAAAGTCCCCTAAGCCGCAAGCCCTATTCACGGCTGTAAGGTACACAGTTACTTCAACGGCTGGTGTGCTTATTTTTTGCGCATACGCATGTAAAGAACAACAGCAATCAGGCCGACAAATACAAAGCCGCCGACTTCAAGTTTGGTTAGAGGTCCAAGCCATGGCTGCGCTAAATCGCCCATGCCGCTGACGTCAACATTACCGCCATAAAGCATGAGTGCGCCGATAAGAACGGCTAGTAGCGCTAAGATGCTCATCATTGCGAACATGGCCCCGTAGAGCTTATTATCGGCGGCGCGCTGCGCAGCCATGCGCTCTTGCTGTTTTTGATAACGGCTGGCGCGGCGAAGTCTTGGGGACGTTGTGGGCAATTCATTGGGGGATTTATCAGTCATACTGTTACCTAACATAGCCAAAAGGATTTTTCATGTTAAAACATCTCTATGTGGTTGATACGACTCGTTTTTGGTTTTGGCTTTCTCTCTGCGGTCTCTGTGCAGGCGCAAGTTAATATGCCTGATCTCGAAAGCGATGTTCCGCTCTCTGAAAGCGAATTGACGGCCGTCTTCCAAGGTCAAACACATCGCGGGACTTATAATTTTAAGCGGCGAAGTTTTACGACATTTGGCTTCGAAGAAACAACGACCAAAGATGGTAGAATCAAACATGTCCAAGGCGACCACACGGATACGGGTACTTATGAGATCGAAGACGATTTGATTTGCTATTCCTATGATCCAAATGAGCGGAGTGAATTTGCGCAGTCCAATCCGATTTGCTTTAACATTTATCAGCGCGGCAATTGCTATTACCATTATCAGCGGTTCGTCAATAATAGACCCGTCAGAGGGTTTACGGCCAGAAGCGTTATCAAAGGAGACAACCCTGATTGTGCCCCTCAAATTTCTTAAAATTACACTCGCCGCATTACTGCTAGCTTGTCCGGTCGCCGCACAAGCTCAAAGTCAAAAGACGGACATTCGGCCTAATGCCAATCGGCTCATCGGTGATGAGCTTCGCGCGAACTTTAAGGGGAAAACCCATAGCGGCGCCTATAACTTTACCGAAAAAGGTGAACCAACGCGTTTTTATGAGGAAATACATAGCAGCGATGGACGGATTAACTACACGGAAAACGGACGGATAGACCCCGGTACATGGCTGATCTTGAAAGATAAGATGTGCTATCTTTATGATGCGGGAGATATGCCAGGCGGCTGTTTCCGTGTTTATCGCGTCGCAAATTGTTATTATTTTTATTCAGACAGAGATGCCGAACGTGAAGACGAGCTAGACCGCGACTATTGGATTGCACGCAGCGTCATCAAAGGCGAACAACCGCAATGTGAGGCATCTATATCATGAAGAAATTACTCCTAATAGTGATGCTGACTCTCACCGCCCTGCCCGCTGCGGCGCAAGATGTTCCAGACCTTGATCGGCTGACGGGTGACTATCTCTACGATGCCTTTATCGGACAGACTATGGACGGCATATACAAACTCCCGCGGCAGCGCTCAGGTACAAATGAATTTACGGAGAGCTTTTACGCGGACGGAACAACCTTTTACCGTGAGGGTGAACTGACAGATGACGGTCGCTGGCGGATAGAAAGTGATATTATCTGTTTTAGCTATTCAGGTGATATGTCCGGCGGAGAAAGCTGCTTTGTGGTTTATGCCTCGGGCTCATGTATTTATTCTTACAACCCTCGCAACATACGAAATGGCAGACCCATAAACAGCAATGCATGGTCAGCCAAAACCCTTATCCGCGGCGATGTTTCAACCTGCGATAATTTAGTGAGTTAGCGCGTATAACACTAGAAAAAGGCCTGATGTCCTGTTTGGGCACGTCCTAGAATTAGGGCATGAATGTCATGTGTGCCTTCATAGGTGTTCACAGTTTCAAGATTCATCGCGTGGCGCAGGATATGGTATTCCTCACTAATGCCGTTTCCGCCGTGAATGTCACGCGCCACCCGCGCAATGTCGAGCGCCTTGCCGCAATTATTGCGCTTCATCAGCGATATCGCCTCAGGACTCCAAGCCCCGCCGTCCAAGGCACGGCCCAAAGCTAAAGACCCTTGCAGACCTAATGCGATTTCTGTCTGCATATCGGCAAGTTTCTTTTGCACCAGCTGCGTGGCCGCGATGGGTTTGCCAAAGACAATCCGCTCCATCGCGTAATCGCGGGCGGCGTGCCAGCAAAACTCAGCCGCGCCCATAGCGCCCCAGGAAATTCCGTACCGCGCTTTGTTCAAACAACTAAACGGTCCGCGCAAGCCCTTGACATCTGGCATCAAATTTTCAGCAGGCACAAAGCAATCATCAAAGGCGAGTTCACCTGTAATTGAGGCGCGCAGAGATAATTTACCTTTAATCTCTGGCGCGGAGAAACCTTTCATGCCGCGCTCGAGGATAAAGCCGCGAATGGCTCCATCAAGCTTGGCCCACACGACAGCCACATCGGCAACGGGGGAATTTGTAATCCACATCTTTGACCCGTTGAGGATATATCCGCCTGGCGCGGCAACGGCATTTGTGCGCATTGCCCCCGGGTCAGAGCCGCCATCTGTTTCTGTCAGGCCGAAGCAGCCAATCCATTCACCTGTGGCAAGCTTAGGCAGGTATTTCTGTTTCTGTTCTTCAGATCCAAAGGCCTCAATCGGATACATAACGAGCGAGCTTTGCACGGACATCATAGAGCGATAGCCACTATCCACGCGCTCAACCTCACGGGCGACAAGACCGTAAACAACATGGCTCGCGCCAATCCCGCCATAAGCTTCATCAACCATAGCGCCCAAAAGACCAAGCTCGCCCATCTCTGTAAAAATTTCGCGGTCAAAGCGTTCTTCGCGGTTCGCTGAGATAACGCGCGGCATAAGCTTGTCATTGCAATAATTGCGGGCTGTGTCGCGGATCATGCGCTCATCTTCTGACAAAGCGCTCTCCAGAAATAGCGGGTCATCCCATTGGTGGGTCTGTGTAGGTTCAGATGCCATGCGAGGCTCCATAAATGTTTATGTCTTTGTAGGTCTAGATGTGAGCTTTGACCAGAGTCTCTTCTGTCGCGGTTTTGCGCGGCTCGGCTTGCCAATATCTGATATCGCCGCCCATCTTTGCGCCGAGCATGTGAAGCGCATTAGGTAGGACTAATACCCCGTTATCGGTTATTTTTGCCGGCGTTAAAACGGCACGAAAATCTGTGACCTTTCCAGAAGCTATAAGCGTTGGCGCGCCTTGAGCGCCGCTGGGCGACGCCGAAACCGTGCTGACTTCAGCGTTCATTATCGTGCGAATTGTGTCCCTGTGGGCTGTCATGATAGGACCCGCATCAAACAAATCTATCGTGCCAGAAAATATGAAGCCTTCGCGCTGCAAGAGCCGCATGGCCGCTAAGCCTGAAGGATGGGGCTGCCCTAGCGAGGCTTTCACCTCAAGCGGCATATTGCAGGTCTCAACAGGTCCAATGGGAACAATATCACCAAGCGCGTCAGGGTTACGATCATAATATTCTGCGTCAGCTTCGAGGAAAGTTTTTTCTAGCTTATACTCAAAGAGGTGGTCATAAAGCGGGCTGCCTTTGGCCCCGCATATCCCGCGCAGCTCTGCAATCACGCTCTCGCCAAAACGCCAAGGCTCTGATGCCATCAGCAAGTAACGCACTTTCGCTAGATAACGACCCAAACCATCAGCGCGGTAATCAGGATGCAAAAAGAGTGAGCCGACTTCCGTTGCGCCAGTAAACCTTGTTGAGGCTTGCAAACTCTGGTCAGGGCCATCGCCCATAATGTCAAAATTTATAAAGGGACTATCCTTACCGATTTGGGTTTTCACGGCGGCGCAGCCAATCATGCGCCCTGCACGCTGATCAAACAGCCCTATTAAATATTTATGCGGTTCTTCTAAGGATAAACTGCCTGCAAAACTCTTTTCCGAGGTTTCAATGTAATTGCGTAAAAAAGCTAAGCGTGGCTGTAGGCTGGAGAGGCCGCCGCTGGATTGGCGCACGAGGTTTAGTAAGTCAGCTGCCTCTGAACTGATAATTGGACGAAAGAGATATGTATCTTTTATCGGTCTCAACTTTTGCTCCGTGTCACTTTATCTTTCAATCAATTGAGTCGCTTTACAAATAGTGAAGCAGATTATGATCACTTTTTGCAGTGACACTTTGTGCAAAATGATGCATATTTTTGTTCAAATTGAGGAATAATTACGACAATGCGCATAACTTTTAAAGATCAGCAGCTTTTAGCCGTTCTAAGAGGCAATGCGCGCGCCAGTACAACCCAGCTCGCGCAAACATTAGGCGTTTCTCGGTCCACCGTCCAAAAGCGTCTTGAAAGGCTGGAAACTCAGGGCGTGATTGATGGCTACACTGTGCAGCTCTCGTCAGAATATCTGGACCAAGAAATCAAAGCCCATGTCATGATTACGGTCAGTCCGCGCATGACCTCCGATATTATTACGCATATGGAACAGCTTGATGGCGTTCGCGCAATCTATTCCGTCTCAGGACCACATGACTTGATCGCGGAAGTCGCCGCAATGAGCGTAACCGACCTTGATAAAGTGATAGATAAAATCATTGCCATAGAGGGCGTCGAGCGCACAGTGAGTTCTGTTATTTTATCAACGCGGTTAAAGCGTTAAATCTAATCTTCTTAGGGTCAAAAGCACTGATTGGGTTATTCCGTTTTACCGGGACCTGTTTGACCACCCGCAATTTTCCAACCCTCGCTACGCCGCACCATACCTACAGTCATCCAGCCATCAAATGAGAATTGTGGTGTTCCATTATCAGACCTCATCTCGAAATCAAAATGCGTAGAAATTAGAGCAGAGTCGTTTGTAAGTTTTGAGACTCGCAGAGTGTCTAGTGTCATTTCTGACGTCCCACCATTTGCTTGAAGAGCTAATAATGAATTTGCGGCGTCTTCTCCAGTTTCATACTGGACATGGCCGCGTTCTATCCAATGAAAGCCATCTGCTCTATCGTAATAAGCCGCCGCGGTTGCTATATCCCCTGCGTTAAGGGCAGCCACATAGGTTTCAAATGCCTCTTGAGCAGACATAGCTCTCGGTGTGGAGGCTTGACCACATGAGGCCAAATACAGCCCTGTCAGACCCAAAAGTAAAACCCGCATAAATATTCCCCGCTTCCACAAGCTTTGATTTTACCATGATAATTGAAGATCGCCTAACGCTAGCGTTGTTTCGAGAAAAAGCTTTAGAGAAACATGTAAGTCCTACTAAAAACTATGCCGCGGCAGGCCATTTTCATATTCGAAATCACGGACGTCTTGGCGAAGGTCATCAAGCTCACCTTCAAGCCGGTATTGTTCCTTGACCAAACGCCTGCGTTCACTCGAACTCAAAGGAATAACATTACCATCATCATCTTTATCCGTAATATCGCCAGCCAATCGTGCGCGAATATCCGCTAGGTCTTCAAGCGTGTCTTCATAGTCATCTATAAGATTTTTATGCTCGCGTTGAATTTCATAAACCACCCGTCCCTCATCATAACCAGCAGAAAATCCCGTCGATAAATTACCTGAGCACACTTGATTATAGCTACTGCCGTTTTCGCCAAGCTCAAAACCTTGCTCATAGGTGCAATATTTCACGAGCCCACTTTCATAAGCCGTCAAATACACATCTCGATTAGGAACGGCGTTATATTTCGCGCAAGT
>JAOIVW010000029.1 GCA_028224375.1 Hellea sp. | reverse complement strand
GTTTCGTCTCAGTTTCCTGAGATATTCTTGGAGCGGGCGGCGAGAATCGAACTCGCGTCATCAGCTTGGAAGGCTGAGGTCTTACCACTACACAACGCCCGCGCTCTTAAATCTGTTAGTGGTGGACAGGGTTGGATTCGAACCAACGTACACATAGTGATCAGATTTACAGTCTGACGCCTTTAACCACTCGGCCACCTGTCCTACCTTAAAAACCGCATGGTTAGAGCGGTTCGCAATGAATGTGTTGCCTCCAACAAAAAAGGCTCTGTAAGTCGGTCCACTAACGTGTTAGCGGCTCAACGAACAGAGACAGTGTCTTAAATTCAAACGGGTATATAGAGATGTCAAAGAATTCACGCAATAGCGGATTTCAAAGAAAATCAGGCAAAAAAGCGTTAAAATCTAGTGAATCTCAATCTGAGGGACCCGAAGGCCGCAAAAGAGCTTACGGAAGCCGCTCTCACGGGGCGACGAGTCGTCCGCGCTCCCCTAAACTGAAAGCTAAGTCTGTGGAGCACGGACGCAAGCGCCGTTCAGGCTCAGGACATGAGGGTGGATCGGGCTGGATATGGGGCGCGCATGCCTGCAAAGCCGCCCTCGCCAATCCGCGCCGGACCATTCATGAAATTCTGCTGACAGAGCATTCAGCCGTCCGATATACCCTGCCTCAAAGCGCCCCGCCGCCCAAAATCGTCTTGCCTAATGTGCTCGATAAAGCGGTGCCTCGCGACGCTGTGCATCAAGGCATTGCGCTAAAAGCTGCGCCGCTGGAATGGCCAGATCTTGAGGCTATCGCCGATGAGGAAGGTGACGGCCTTATCCTCGTGCTCGACCAAATCACCGATCCACATAATGTCGGCGCGATGCTTCGGCTGTGTTCGGCTTTTGGCGTGCGGGCTTTGGTCATGCAAACGCGCAAGGCCCCGCCCCTCTCAGGCGCACTTGCTAAGGTTGCTGTGGGATGTCTCGAAACCGTCCCTATGTGCTTGGAAACCAATATCGCCAACACGCTGCAAAACTTACAGCGTATCGGCTGGATGGTGACGGGCCTGGCCGGCGAAACAGAAATTGAGCTGAAAGACGCGGTTTCAGGCGGCGGCAAACATGTCATCGTCATGGGCGCAGAAGGCCCCGGCCTGCGTGAGCGCGTGCGCAAGACCTGCGACCAACTCGCCAAAATCCCGATGATGAGCGAAGCTGTGCCGGGGCAGGCAGAGAGCCTCAATGTGGCGACAGCGGCGGCGATTGCGCTATATGAGGCGCGCCGGGGTTAATTGATTTTCCGCTCACCCCTGCCGAGCGTTTTGCAAAAACGCAAGAGCAGGGACTAGGACACATTACCCGAATTCAACTTAGCCTTCGTCCTTATCCCTGCCTACGCAGGGATGAGCGGCTATTATTAATACTCCCGCGGAACTGTTTGGTCTCCTGCCCCGTATGCAGTGTGCAGAACACGACAGGAGTCTAAAATGCATGCCAGGCTAAAGCCTACACCTCGCGAGGTGGATTACGACATAGCGATTGACACACATGTGAAACCGCAAACGATAAGCGACAAGGTTGCCTATGCGTTTGTGCGGTTCTTGCGCTTCTTTGCCGATAAGTTCTTTGCCAAGCGGTATGGCCACCGCGCTGTCGTCCTTGAAACCGTCGCCGCCGTGCCCGGCATGGTGGGAGGCTTGTGGCAGCATCTAACCGCGCTACGGAAAATGCGCGACGATGAAGGCTGGATACGCACACTTTTGGATGAAGCCGAGAATGAGCGTATGCACCTGATGACCTTTGTCGAAATTGCGCAGCCCAACTGGTTTGAGCGTTTTCTGATTATGACTGTTCAGTTCATTTTCTATAATTGTTACTTCTTCCTCTATCTCTTCGCGCCGCGCACGGCCCACCGCGTTGTTGGCTATTTCGAAGAGGAAGCGGTCATGAGCTACACGCAATATCTCAAAGAGGTCGAAGAAGGCCGTCATGAAAATGTCCCAGCGCCGCAAATCGCCATCGACTATTGGCAATTGGATAAAGACGCTCGGCTTAGCGATGTCATTATTGCCGTTCGCGCGGACGAAGCCGAGCACCGCGATGTCAATCACAGTTTCGTAGATGAGCTTGACCGCCGCAAAGCCCATGACCCTAAGGCCGCTGATAAAGCTGACGAAGCTGATGGCAGCTTAAAGGGTAAAAAACCGCAAGGTGAGCCGCAGCCCGCATAGGCCGCTAACACAACCCTTTTTGCGTCCGCTGCGTAACTATGACATGTTTACGCTAAAGGGGATTAATAATGCTGGCTGATATAGTTGTGAATTTTACGCATGCGGCTGTCGTAGTCTTTGGACTTCTGACTTTGCTCTGGGCCATAAGCGTGGCAGTCAAAGATGCCAGCCTGATTGATATTTTTTGGGGCTTTGGGTTTCTAGTTGTTGCAGCAGTCTGTCTCTATCTGGCCAACCCCAAAACACCTTACCTTACCCTGCTAGCGGCCATGCCCATACTCTGGGGTATTCGGCTTTCAGCTTACTTGGCCAAACGTAATCTGGGTCACGGCGAAGATAAACGCTATGTCGCCATGCGTCGGCGCGCCGAGAAAAAAGGCACATCGGAAATGAGCTGGCGTCTGCGCAGTCTCTTTACGATTTACTTTGGCCAAGGCGTTCTGATTATGATTGTCAGCGCCCCGATTTGGGTCGCGATGGCAACGGGATATAATTACGATATCCCATATGATAAAGAATTACCGATAATCCAAAATCCAGAGGGCGGCTTAACAATTACAGGCGGGACTGAATATATTATAAATATTGGGGTTTTAGCCTTACTAGGCGCCCTCATCTGGCTCATCGGCTTTCTCTTTGAAGCTATTGGTGATTGGCAACTCTCCAAATTCATGAAGAAAAACAAAGGCTATGACGGGCCGAAAGAGGATAAACCTGTCCTCAAGACAGGCCTTTGGAAATATACGCGCCATCCCAATTATTTTGGTAATGCTTGTATGTGGTGGGGCATCTGGCTCGTCGCCTGTCAAGCGCCTTGGGGTTGGGCCACTATATTCGCGCCCATCATTATGACGATACTCTTAACCCGTGTTTCAGGCCGTGATTTGCTGGAGCGCGAGATGAAAAAGCGCAAAGCTTACCGCGACTATATTGAGAGAACGAGCGGGTTTTTCCCAATGCCGCCTAAGTAGGGCCTGACTCCTCACCCCGTTTACGGGGGAGGTGGGCGCGAAGCGCTCGGAGGGGGGAGCACAACGGGGCCAGCACTCGCAATTTTTCGTTTTCCGGTGACGCTCCCCCTCAGTCACCTCGCGTTTTTTACAAAACGCATGGTGACAGCTCCCCCGTGAACGGGGGAGCGGGAACTACCCCGCGTGTTTAAACACCCGGCGTCTTTCGACACTACTCGGAATGCCTAGAGCTTCGCGATATTTGGCGACTGTACGGCGGGCAATATCTATGCCTTGATCGCGCAGCAGCGAGACCAGCTTATCATCAGATTTCACAGAGCCTTCGACTTCTTCGTCAATCAGGATTTTTATCTTGTGACGCACAGCTTCAGCGCTATGCGCTTCGCCGCCGCCGATAGACGGAATTGACGCGCCGAAGAAATATTTCAGCTCGAACATACCGCGCGGCGTGGACATAAATTTATTAGAGGTCACGCGCGAGACTGTGCTCTCATGCATCTCAATCGCCTCGGCCACAGTCTTAAGATTGAGCGGGCGCATATGGTCGATACCATAAGCAAAAAAGCCGTCTTGTTGCTTCACGATTTCGCTCGCCACTTTCAAGATTGTGCGCGCGCGTTGGTCGAGTGATTTGACCAACCAATTGGCATTAGCGTGACATTCGCTCATAAATTCTTTGGTCTTTTCGTCCCCGCCCAAAGCCGCAATTTCATTGTAATAACGATGATTGACTAAGACGCGCGGCAAGGTATCAGAGTTAAGTTCAACGGCCCATCCACCTTGCGGGGTATTACGGATAAAGACGTCCGGTTCGACTACCGCCGCCATCTCGCCGCCATAGGCCAAGCCCGGTTTAGGCGCGAGGGATTTCAAACGTTTCACACGCTCCATCAACGCCTCTTTATCGACATCACACAGCTTCATGAGCTTGGTCAAATCATGCTTAGCCAGAAGCTCAAGATTATCCAAAAGCGCTTGCATAGCTGCATCCAGCGCACCCGCATCGCGCAGTTGAAGCGCCAGACATTCGGACAGATTACGCGCAAATACGCCCGTCGGCTCAAAGGTCTGCAATTGCGTTACCAGCGATAAAACGCGGTTTTCTGTGACGCCCAGATTATCCGCGATTTCGACCAATTGCGCGCGTAAATATCCATTTTCATCAACATGGTCGATGAGGTGTTTTGCGATTAAGCGGTCTTTATCGGACAAGTGCAGCATCGCAAGCTGTTCATGTAAATGCTCAGACAAGCTTTTCTCTGCGGCGATATTGGCGGAAGGATCATAATCACCGCTACCATTAAAGCTGCCGCCATTGCCAGCTTTTGACCAGTCCACATTGCCGCCCACATCAACCGCAATATCAGAGGCCGTTGCTTCGCTATCCATTGCATGAGACGGCGCATCTATATCACCCGCATTTGCGGCAGGTGCCTCTGCACTGACCTTAGTCTCAGGCGCGTCCTGCGCCATGATAACGTCCTCCCCGCGGCGATTTTCATCACCAGTTCCCCGTTCCAAAAGCGGATTGCTCTCCAACTGTTCTTCGACAAAGGCCGAAAGCTCAATATTGGTGAGTTGTAATAATTTGATCGCCTGCTGTAATTGCGGCGTCATAACCAGGGATTGACCCTGCTTCATCTGTAACTTAGGCGCTAAAGCCATAATATCTCACCATCCACTCACGGCCGCTTTGCAGCCCGTCACCAAGGCCGATTTTTCGGCTCATTGGACGTATGTTTACAGTAGAATGCTTAAAATATAGTTTTCGGCATGAATTTTGCTTGGGGCGCGTTTTCTAAAGATTACGTTAATTAAATTCGGAACCAATTCGCAATATCTCGCGTTGTGTTTGTATCAATAATCACAGGAGAGAAATTATGTTAGGTTGGTCAATCACATTTTTAGTTTTAGCCCTCGTCGCGGCCTTTTTAGGCTTTTCCGGCATTGCGGGTACAGCTGCAGGAATCGCGCAATTATTATTTGTTGTATTTCTCGTTCTAACAGTTCTGTCGTTGTTCATGAGAGCGCTTAGAGGCCGTTCAGTCGTCTAACGATTGCGCTGAACACCCCCATTATTTAGAGCCCGTTAGTCCCTCAGCTAACGGGTTTTATTTATGGGCAGACCGCAAAAACTCTGCTAGGCGCGGCGCATGAGACCACGCGTAAAAATATGCGGACTAATGCGGCCTGAAGACATTGAAGCGGCTATTCGATATGGCGCTGATTATCTGGGCTTTATTGTAGAAGCCAAATCCAAACGCAAACTTTCCGTGGCTGAGGCCACCACCCTCTCCCTCCCCGCAAAATTAGCCGCTAAAACCGTAGCCGTAACCGTCAATCCTGATGATGATTTGTTAGAGGCCATCGCGGCGCAGATGCAGCCTGATTACATTCAGCTCCATGGCGATGAGAGCGTAGAGCGCGTGGCAGAGATTTCGAGGCGCTATAAAATCAAAATTATCAAAGCCGCTGCGGTATCAACGCTCGCCGACATGAAAGCTGCAGAACATTATGCGGGCGTGGCTGATATTATGCTCTATGACGCTAAGCCGCCCAAAGGCGAGACGGTGCGAGGCGGGCATGGCTTGTCCTTTGATTGGAATATTCTAAAAAACTCACCACTCCCTAAAATATGGGCCTTGGCAGGTGGTCTTACCCCGGAAAATGTGGCTGAAGCCATCGCCCGAACTTTTGCCCCAATCCTGGATGTAAGCTCAGGCGTTGAAGACAGTCCGGGCCTTAAAAGCCATGATAAAATTCGGGCCTTCACTGCCAAATTATAATCTGACTGGCGCGCATTCGCGTCTCGCAATTCCCAATTTTGACGTGATGTTCATATCGCCCTAGTGTTGAATGATTCGAGGGGAAGTTCATGAGTCAGCCAACATTTAAACAAAAACTGCGCTACAGCTTTGATAATTTCATGGCGAGGGGCGGCAGCTCTATCTTCACGATTATTATCATCGCCTTCTTAATTGGTTATCTCATTATCGGATTAATACGGACCGCTATCATTGCGGGCGGCGCTGGGACCGGTGACCACCATGAGGGCTTTTTTCACCAAATTTATATTGCGTTTTTGCAGATGACGGCCCCGGGCAACATGAACCAAGATATTAATTCTTCGCCTTTGCTCAAAATCGCAACAATCATGGCGGGCTTATTTGGCATCATTCTTTTCTCAGCCTTAATTGGTTTTATTACGACGTCTCTTCGCGCAAAGTTAGATGAGCTTAGAAAAGGCCGTTCCAAAGTTATCGAGAACGAGCATACATTGATATTAGGCTGGAATGAGCAGCGCGTTGTCGAAATCATCAGGGAATTGGTTCTCGCCAATGAAAGTGAAGATAATCCAGCGGTCGTTATTCTGGCCGACAAAGAAAAAGAAGAGATGGATGACTTTCTAGCCCTTACCATTCCCGATACAGATAATACGCGGGTTGTGACGCGGTCTGGAATAACGTCATCCCAAGCTAATCTAAAGACTGTTTCCGCAGCGAGATGCCGCTCAGCCATTATCCTCGCGAGCGCGTCCGATGAAGCCAGCAAGAGAGATAAAGCTAAAAGTGACGCGCACAGCATCAAGACCATTTTGGCGCTAACGACGACGCGAGGAGACGATAATGAGCTCAACATCGTCGCTGAGCTTTTTGACAAACATCATCATGAAATTATTCAACATTACAGCCCCCACCCTATCGGGGTGGCGAACGCCAATGAAATATTAGCGAAAATCATTGTCCAAACCAGCCGCTCTATTGGTCTTTCCGTGGTTTACGGCGAAATTCTCTCATTTGATGGATGTGAAATGTATTTTTGCGACGGCGATTGGGGAGAGGTTACATTTGGCGACGCTCAATTCTACTTCCCGGACGGTGTTCCCATGGGGATCGCTACAGCGGATGGCGAACTGCTCGTAAACCCGCCTATTGATACAAAGCTCAAAGAGGGCGACGAAATTCTTATCTTGGCTGAGGATGATTCCACTATCGAATTTTTGGCGGAACCCGTTGCGGTCGCAAATGACAGGCCCCTACTCCCGGGACGGCTCAAGCAAACCGTTGAGAATGAACTTATTATTGGTTGGAATAAAAAGGGACATATCATTGTCGAAGAATATGCAGAATATGTCTTAGAGGGCTCCACCATCCATATCGTTGTTGATAGCCCCACACAGGCGACTCAGGATGAAATTGCGGCTTTAGATGCAAAGCTACAGTCGATTAACATTACGCTGATTGATGAGGACCCGCTACAAACTGAAACCTTGATGGCATCTGAGCCCAGCAAACGTGACAACGTTATAATTCTGAATGGCGGCGATGACAAAATTGGCAATGCTGGCGAAAGTGATGCGCAGACGATTTTGATTCTGTTGCTTTTACGCAAAATTTTTGAACAGCACCCTGATGAAACCATCAATACGCGCCTCATCACTGAGGTCATGGACTCGTCTAATCAAAATTTGATATCCAGAGCAGGCGTAAAAGACTTTATCATCAGTAACCGCTTTATCTCTATGCTCATCGCGCAAATGAGCGAAGAAGCCCGCATAAAAGACGTTTATGATATCCTGTTCAAAGAAGACGGGTCAGAAATTTATCTAAAGCCGCTTTCTCTGTATTTTGAGACCATACCCGACAACATGACCTTCGCAGACTGTATGCGTATCGCGCAAAAACGCGAAGAGGTCTGTTTGGGCGTGAAAATCAAAGCCGATGAGATGAATAAAGATCGCAATTTTGGCGTCAAACTTATCCCCGAGAAATCCACGACATACAGCTTCAAGCCGGATGACTGCCTCGTCGTCCTATCCGAAGATGAGACTTAGGTCGTCTTGCTATATTCTTGTTTCTAATTCCGGCGGCCCCGTCTATATGGCTCTGGTAAAGTTATCATCCAACATTGGAAGCCATAAATCATGGGTAAGCCTGAAAATATAAATATGCCTGATGAGAATGGGCGCTTTGGCGATTTTGGCGGGCGTTATGTCGCCGAGACCTTGATGCCGCCCATCCTTGAGCTGGAGGCCGCTTATGAAGATGCTAAAGCCGATCCTGAATTCCTGTCTGAGCTAGATGATTTTTTCGCCCATTATGTCGGGCGACCCTCCCCGCTTTATTTTGCAGAACGCCTGACCGAGTTTGCAGATGGCGCGAAAATATATTTCAAGCGCGATGAGCTCAATCACACGGGCGCGCATAAGATTAATAATTGCATGGGCCAGATCCTACTCGCGAGGCGCATGGGTAAGACGCGCATTATCGCCGAGACAGGCGCGGGACAGCACGGCGTCGCCACCGCTACAGTCGCCGCCCGTTTTGGCTTAAAATGTATCGTCTATATGGGCGCGACAGATATTGTCCGCCAGAAACCTAATGTCTTTCGCATGCGTTTGCTCGGCGCCGAAGTCCGCGCCGTGCATAGCGGCACCGCCACGCTGAAAGACGCGATGAACGAAGCCTTGCGCGATTGGGTCACCAATGTCGGCGATACGTTTTATTGCATTGGCACAGTGGCGGGTCCGCATCCCTACCCGGCTATGGTGCGTGATTTCCAAGCCATTATTGGCCGCGAAGCGAAACAGCAAATCTTAGAGCGCGAGAGCCGCCTGCCTGACGCCGTTGTTGCCTGTATTGGCGGCGGGTCAAATGCGATGGGATTGTTCCATGAATTTGTGCCCGAAACTTCTGTACGCCTCATCGGCGTTGAAGCGGCAGGGCGCGGCGTTGATAGCGGATTACATGCGGCGAGCCTGACGGGAGGAACGCCGGGCGTGCTTCACGGAAACCGCACTTATCTGTTGCAGGACGAACACGGGCAAATTAAAGACGCGCATAGTATTTCGGCGGGCCTAGACTATCCTGGCATTGGCCCTGAACACGCGCATTTACATGATATTGGCCGCGCAGAATATGTCAGCGCCACAGATGACGAAGCCTTGCACTGGTTCCAAGAATGCGCACGATTAGAGGGCATCCTTCCTGCGCTAGAGCCTAGCCACGCCATCCCGCGCACAGTAGATCTGGCCAAGGAACTCGGCAAAGACGGGCTCATCATCATGAATATGTGCGGCCGCGGCGATAAAGACGTCTTTACGATAGCCGATGCGCTGGGTGAGCATATTAGCGCGGGCACTGAGGGGTGAGACTTGGTCTTATTGTAACTTTCTTTGCTTTAAGCGGATGCGCAACGCAGACCAAATTTCAATATTTCACGCCCAGCTCAGTAACTGAAAACAAGGCCTTTATTACCCAGGAAGAGACAGTCGCATTTTGTGATAAAACTGGCAAAGCCTATCGTCTTACGAGTCCTATCCTTAAGAACAATAAGCTCTGTGGTGACCTGTTATTGTCAGAGTCAGGTAGATTGCGGTGGAAGGACAAACTCCAATGTATTCCCGTCAATGATATGACGGCTATTGGGATTCCATATGACGGGACAAGCTTAGGGATACGCTTTAAAACAATCAATTTTGAAGGTTGTGCCCTAGACAAGGAATATCCTAAGCTAAAAACAAGTTATAGGAGCTCTAGTGCCTCCACTCGTGAGACTCTGTAAACCGTATTAATCAAGCGCCCGTTTTAACTCATCTTGCGGATTAAACACGCGGTCCTCGCTAAGGTAAAGTCGATGTCATCTCAGACATTTTTACCGCAGAGATGTGTTTTTCATTGAATTAAAAAATTTTTCTATTTTTTCGGAACCTATCTGTGACTGCTGAGTTATTACGGTATGAATTCAAAACATTGCTTAAGCTGATACATATCAGATAAGCATTTTTTGCAAATCAGAAACCGTCATTCTTCCCCTTCTTATGACGGTTTTCTTACAGCCCGGCCCGGATCTTCCCCTTTCCGCGTCGGGCTTCTTTTTGTTTACGCGCGATTTGAGAATAACCCGGTCAGGAACACAGCTCAGTCGCTTTTGCGCTTAAAGTAGTGAGGGCGATGATAACAAATTCACTCTAAATGATAGTTTTTTCATTTTTCTGGGAACTTGTTTAAGAGTTGGGTGTTTCTTCCGTACAACAACTCGGAGACTACAATGGAAAATTCACCCGCAAAAAAAGCAGCTTTAATCATCGTAACAGGACTAACGCTTCTCGCTTCCGCCTGTAACACAATTGAAGGTGTTGGCGCAGATATCGAAAGCTCAGGCGGCGCTATTGAGGATGCTGCAAAGTAGTCTTTTCAAAAATTTATTAGCCTTCTTCCCCTTCAGGCTAATTATAAGACCCGGAGCGATACTTTCGCTACCGGGTTTTTTACTTTTTTATTTCTGAAAAAATGTGTAAGGGTTGAGCGTTCCTTTAGTACAACAACTCGGAGACTATTATGAAAACTTCACTTTCTAAAAAGATTGTTCTTTTTACTGTTACTGGCCTTACGCTATTAGCGTCTGCTTGTAATACTATCGAAGGTGTCGGCAAAGACATTGAAAGCTCAGGCGGCGCCATTGAGGATGCTGCGAAGTAGTCTTCTATAAATTTCATCAGCCTTGACTGTTTAAAGGCTGGACTTAGGACCCGGAGCGATACTTTCGCGGCCGGGTTTTTTCTTTTTTAACTCTGGTAAATAAGGTTTTGCGCGATTAAACCTCGCCGCCATGACCAAACGTATCGACCAAACTTTTTCCGCCCGCAAAGCCAAGGGCCAAGCTGCCTTTGTGGCTTATATTATGGGCGGAGACCCGGACCGTGCGACCTCTCAAGCTATGCTCAACGCTCTGCCCGAAAACGGTGTGGATATTATCGAGCTGGGCATGCCTTTCACCGACCCCGCGGCTGACGGGCCTACCATTGAAGAGGCAGGGCTGCGCAGCCTTGCCGCCGGAACAACTCTGACAACCATTCTCGAAATGGCGAGCGAGTTTCGCAAAGGTAACAGCGATACACCCCTCATCATCATGGGCTATTGCAATCCCGTCCATCATATAGGCTATTCCAAATTTGCCAAAGCCGCGAAAGAGGCGGGTGTAGACGGCGCGATTATCGTTGACCTTCCGCCCGAAGAAGATAGCGAACTGCGCGCCGCCTTTGAAACGCATGACCTAGCCCTTATCCGCCTTGCCACGCCTACGACTGATGATGCCCGCCTGCCGCGCGTTGTCGCGGGCACAAAGGGGTTTGTCTATTACGTCTCTATGACAGGCATCACAGGCGCAGCGTTCAGCCAAGCAAGCTCTGTGACAGAGCAAGTCGCCAAAGTTCGCAAGGCCTCTGGCTTACCAGTTGTTGTCGGCTTTGGCGTAAAAACGCCTGAACGTGCCGCAGAGATCGCAAAAGACGCTGACGGCGTCGTTGTCGGCTCAGCCATTGTCAAAGAACTGCATGAAAACGGACCCGACGCAGCACTGGCATTGGTCAAAACTTTAGCGGATGCCACGCACGGCGCGTAAGGCCCTCTCCTTCACATCACAAACTCATCACGGCCAGTTTTATTGAACGTGTTCGCGTAATGTCGTTTATAGGTTTCATCTCTTCCTCCCCTTAGAGATCAACCGCAAATATGATAATTTATTTATCATTTTGCGCTAAAAGCAGCAGGATTGGCACCCGCCCTCCCCGCCAATCCTGCTCATTTTACCTCACAGAAAACGGGGAGACCGTTGAAGAAAGGCCGCAACTATGTCTTATATATTTGATTATGATCAGAAAATTAGTTTTGAACAAGCCGCTGAAAAGCTTGAATACGACATTCAAAGGTTCACAAAAGCCTGTCAGTCCGAGTGGCCGCGTCCCATCGATTATACAAATTTGATAGACGCGCAGCACGCCTTAAAGACCCTCAACCAAACGGTCTATGCCCACGTTTAGGCGGATTGCGCGATATCTAGCCTAGATACACGCCGTAATCCTGCGCGGCGTTTTCAATCTCACGCTCAAATTTTACACGCTCATATTCGGCTTTGGCCTCATCATAGAGTCGTCCTAGCCTTTCATGCGCCGTCTGTTTCTCCTTAGGGCAAGCAGACAGCTTTTGCGACGCCACTGTCATTTGCCATGCCAAATCGCCTAAGCGCTTTTCACGTAGTATCTCGTCATTTGCCATGCCTGCCCGTACTTTGCGGGCTAAAATAGCTCTGGTTTGTCCACTTTGCATCGTGATCTCCACAATTGTTTGTAAAATCCGTGCAAGTCACGCGCCAATTCCCTTGTAAAGCGTATTTGCCGCGTTATTCTTATCACATCGTGAACCCACGCATACAGAGACGGATGTCCCGTTTCGATGTTATGAGGAAAGGATTTAACCATGATTACCCTACTCTCTCCTGCCAAAAAATTAAACTTTGAGCCTGCGGAAACCTCGCTCGAGGCCACAGCCCCTATCTTAAAACAGGATATGGTGGAACTTGCCAAAGTTGCGAAAAAACAATCTGCGGCTGACCTGAAAAAACTCATGCATATCAGTGATAATTTGGCCGAACTAAATGCCGAGCGCTTCAAAGCCTTTAATCTGGACGGCAAAAGCAATAGCGCCAAGCCTGCGGGCCTTACCTTTGACGGCGATGTTTATTGGGGGCTCGAAGCAAAATCGATGAGCGATAAGGACCTCTCATATGCTCAAGACCATTTGCGCATTCTCTCAGGCCTTTACGGTGTCCTCCGTCCCATGGACGCGATACAGGCTTACCGCCTGGAGATGGGCACAAAACTAGCCACGAAGCGCGGTAAGTCGCTTTATGAGTTTTGGGGCAGCACTATTGCTGAAACCTTGAACGAGGATTTGGACGGCCATGATGATCCCACAATCGTCAATCTCGCTTCAAATGAATATTTCAAAGCCGTTGATAAGAAGACTATCACGCATCCCGTCATCACGGCGAAATTTCTCAATGTCAAAGACGGTAAAGCCCGCGCGCTGATGTATTACGCCAAGTTTGGACGGGGCCTGATGGCGCGCTGGATTATGCAAAACCGCGTCGACCGCGCCGAGGGGCTAAAGGACTTTAATTTGGAGGGATATAAGCTGGATAAAAAGGCCTCATCCGAGACCGAGCTAGTTTTCAGCCGCAAGCAACCTGCCCCTAAGAAATAGTGAAATCTAGAACCCCGCATTGTTCAGCCCGGAGCCCGCTGGAGTTCTCAGCGCGCGATTGGTGGATTATTATCAAAAACACTTGGAGCGAAATTCGCAATGATAATGTAGGCATCGTCGCGGCAGGGGTCGCCTTCTTTAGCCTTCTGGCCATTTTCCCGCTCATTACAGCCTGCCTGTCAATCTATGGCTACTTTGCCGATCCCAGCCAAGTTCAAGGTCTTCTAGAGAATGTAAACGGTGTCTTGCCGCAGGAGGCGTGGGATATATTAAGCCGTCAAATCACGGCTGTGATTATGGCCCCACATGGACAGCTAGGCTTAAGAATCGCCATTGGCCTTTTAATCGCATTATGGTCAGCAGGCGCAGGCATTCGCGCAATCATGCGAGCGATGAATATCGCTTATGGCGAGCGCGAGACCCGCAACCTTGCCGCCTTTTATGCAATTGCAGCTTCCATGACCCTCTCCATGATACTTTTTGTTTGGATTGCCTTGGCCATCATTATCGGTGTGCCAGCGATCTTGCACATTTTAAAACTGGACGACGCGATTTCCCACTTCTCTCGTGCTTTGCCTTGGGTCCTACTCATTTCTATGTTCGGCTTCGCCGCAGGAGTTTTATACCGCTTTGGCCCGAGCCGCCGTCCTGCCAAAAAGCGCTGGGTGTTTCCCGGTATCATGCTGACCACCTTAACATGGCTCACCATATCTTTCGGATTTTCCAAATTTGTAGCCGCCTTTGGGAATTACAACGCGATTTATGGCTCGCTCTCAGCGGTTATCATTCTCCTCATCTGGTTCTGGCTCACCGCTTATACCGTCATCGTGGGAGCGGAGCTGAATGCCGAGATGGAACGCCATACGACGGTTGATACGACGCGCGGGCCAGACAGAGCTCTGGGCAAGCGAGGCGCAGCCATGGCAGATTACAGGCATGACAGCTTTGAGTTGGAAGATAAGAGTAATTCAGGTTAAGAAAGACTATGCGATTTATAAAAGCCAACTTTCCCACCGACAAAGCCGACGCCGTTATTGAAATCCTAAACGCGGCCAAACCTGTCGATTGGTCTATGGATAGCGGCTATGGCCGTTACGAAAAAGCCGTCGAAATTGTCGTCGCCAAGGGCCAAGGGCAACAGCTGATTGATGATTTGCAAGCCCTGCTCAGCGCCTCGCCAAATTGGCGCGTTGTTGTCATGCCCATTGAAGCCACCTTGCCAAGACCGGAAGAGACCGAAACTGAGGCTAAAGATGATGAAGAGAAAAAAGCCAAAGCCAAGACAGTGTCGCTGCGCGAAGAGCTTTACCAAAAAGTCTCCAATGATTGTAATTTAAATTGGGATTTTATCATCCTGACAGTTCTCTCCTCGATTGTCGCCGCCATTGGCCTTAACGGAGATAGTGTCGCGATTGTGATTGCCGCTATGGTGATTGCGCCGCTCCTCGGACCTATTTTGGCTTTCGCCCTCGCCGCCGCGCTGGGGGATTTGTCCTTGATGAAAAAAGCTACCAAGACGGCCTTAACCGGATTGCTCATTGGATTTGTCTTTGCGTATTCGCTGACATTCTTCATGCCCATTAATATCGAGAGTTCAGAGTTAGTCAGCCGTACCGTGATCGGCCCTGAGATTGTCGCCTTGGCCCTCGCCTCGGGCGCGGCTGCCGCCCTCTCGCTCTCAACAGGCATATCCTCGGCCTTAGTGGGCGTCATGGTCGCTGTAGCGCTGCTCCCGCCCTCTGTCGCCTCTGCGCTCTTCTTAGGGGCCGGGAAACATGACGCCGCAGCAGGCGCGGCCATCTTGCTCGGGCTCAACGTCGTCTGCGCTATCCTCTCCGCGCAGCTCATTTTCGTCTATAAAGGCGTGCGTCCAAGAACATGGTCCAGCCAAGTCAAAGCCTCCCGCTCCGTCAAAATAAACGCCGCCGTGTGGGTGGGGTTGTTAGTGGCGCTGGTAGTCTTGGCTTATGAGTTTAATACGAAGATTGGTTAGGCAGGTCTAATCAAATCCGCGCCGACAGCCCGTCCCGAATTCACTTTAATCTCCACATCATAATAGTCCAAATCCTCACTACCCTTCATCGTGCCGAGAACCGCATCCGCGCTGACATCCCAATCGAGCCAATTATTCCATTGGGTTTTGGGCAGACGCACGGGCATTCGGTGATGGAGGTGTTTAATTGGACCAACAGCAGAGGTTGTTAGAATGGTCGCCGAGAGCAGCGTTATCCCTTCATCCACACGCCATTGATCCCAGAGCCCTGCGAAAGCGAAGAGCTCTTCCTCCTCCTCATGGATATAGTAAGGCGTTTTTGGTTTCTCCACGCCTTCCCATTCATACCACCCGCTGGCGGGGAAGAGCGCTCGGCGGCGGCGAAAAGGCGTGCGGAAACTGGCTTTCTCTGACGCGGTTTCGACCCGCGCATTAAACATCGGGCGGCCCTCGGGCGGTTCTTTCTTCCAGTGCGGATGCAGACCCCAACGCATGGGGACGACTTTACGCGTCTTGCGGCCATCATAGGCAATGACAGGCACCACAGTTCCGGGCGCAATATTATAGTTCGGCTCCCAGTCCCATAAGGGCTTGCCGTCTTCGCCCGCCTGCCCTGTTTTCGCCGCGAAATAGGCCGCAATTTCGTCCAAAGTTCCGGCTAATGTGTAACGTCCGCACATAAGACTATCTATAGGGATGCTTGAGGATTATGGAAGATATTATGACAACACCAATGACTCAAGATGAACCTGTAGACTGCGTAGGCGTCATCTGCTTTCGCGGCGATGATGTCTTGCTGATTAAGCGCGGCACCGCCCCGCGTAAGGGCGAATGGTCTATTCCGGGTGGCCGCATTGAGGACGGCGAAACAGAACGCGATGCAGCCCTGCGGGAACTGTTTGAAGAGACAGCTATCATGGCGGCACTTGAGGATAAGGTTGCGACCATCGATGCGCAATTTGAAGAGTTCAATTACCGCCTGCATGATTATGCGGCGCGGTGGATTTCAGGCGAGCCGCAATTTGGCGATGATGCAGCGGATGCGCGTTTCGTTCCTCCCGAAGAATTAGACGCGCTGGGCATGTGGCCTAAAACGCGCGAAGTGATAGAAACCGCCCGTCAATCTCTCCAATCTTAGAGGGGTGCAAAATTAGATGTTCATTGCTCTGAAAACTGCTAATCTAGCATACATGAAGTGGCTGGTAGCATTCATATTTCTTTTTGTGAGCTTGGCTCAAAACGTGTCCGCACAGGATGCGATGACCGAGCGTGAAAAAGCCGCCGCTGCGAAAGCCGCCGCGCTCAAAGCCCGCGAAGAAGCCGAGCTGCGCGTCGAAGCGGATATGGTCACCATGAACAGCCTAGTCGAAGCGCTGTCCAAAAATCTCGGGCAACTCCATTATCTGCGTACGATTTGTTTTAGCCAGTCTGATCAGAAATGGCGCGATTATGCCTCGCGCATGATGAATATTGAAACGGCAGGCGATAGCGCTGAACGCCGCGCCCTCATCCGCGCGTTTAATGCGGGCTATTACCAAGAAGAAGGCCGGCACTCACAATGCTCAAACGCTGTCAGTGCAGATGCCGCCGCCTTAGCCGAAAATGGCCGGCACATCTCCGCCATGCTCGGCGACCCTTATAGAGAAAGATAAGCATGATACTCACGCGCGTTCTCCCCCTCGTTTTAATAACAGCCGCCGGAATGGTCATGTCCAAAGTGGCCAAAGCCCAAATCGCGGATCTAAAAGGCCAAGAGCCGCTAACAAATCTCGAAGGCACAGAATGGGGCCCTGAAAACGGTGTCGGCCAATTCGTGCAATTCTTAAGCGGCGGAGACCTTGCTGGTTATGCTGGGTGCAACAGTTTTTTCGGCACTTATGAGCAAAACGGCAATGAGCTAAAAATCGGCTCTATGGTCACAACCAAAAAGGCCTGCGAAAACCTAGGCATGGAACAAGCCTTCCTCGCCGCCCTCTCCTCCGCAAGAGGCTTTGAAGCCAGCTTTTTAGAAATGAATATTCTCGATGAGAATAATGAGATCGGTTTGTCGATGCGCCGCCGCGATTGGGATTAGTCTCTTTCTTGACTTAAAAACATCTTTGGCTTAATGCGCCAATCATTATGTTTATGTATTTCTTTTATAATACCTAGAAGCTCTCGGTTCGCCGCATCTATTGCGGCTTGAGCACGTTGGTATTCACAACATCCCTGTATACTTTTGGCTAGCTTATAGCCCTGTTTACTTATGGGATGTTCTCAAAAGAGACACATCATGAAACTTATACGATTTCAAGGTCGTTGCCCTAATCTGGGCACGGCCAGCCGATTAGGCATTTTTCAACTCGCCTATAAATTAAAATACGACTCACGAACGACTCGCTCAGATGACACACGTCTGCGTGAAGCTCTGGAATGGTTGGAATGGCATTTGGATGCCCCTGACATATTGGACAAATCTGAGCATTACCGCGCCATTTGTTGGTTCAAAGATGAAGCTATAAAACCTATCTCTCGGTGTTGGGCGATAAAGCAAATCTTGGAACAATATGGGTATTGGATTGACCTCGTTAAAACTCGCAATCCCGGATTGATTATTTATCAAGATGGGTGGCAAGTCGTCGCTAAACCGAAAGGGTTAAAACTGAGAACTTAGGTCCCGAGTTCCTGGCACTAGTCCTCTACAGGCTAGTGCCAGAATTAAGACACATCTACGTCTTGAGCGCTAAGGAGTAACGCTTCAGGCGTATCAATGATGATATGAAATAAAAACTTATCGCGATCTTTGACTTTATCAAGCGCTCGCTCTGCACGTTTCAAATAGTTTTTTCGTCCATTCGCATAACCAAATTTTCCACCAACACGCACGCCCCAATAAGCAAACAAAGCAATAATTTTCCCGCGCTTTGTATAGTCAGGTGTCTTATAGGAACTCTCACCATCATTGTATGAGTCTTCAGTGATAACTTTAATGGCTTCACAAAAGATTTCGTCCGCTTCTTTGCGGGGGCGTTGCCATGTGCTGTAGAGGAAATCATGAACGATTGCGGCTTGTGCATAAGGTCCCCAAGGTTCCAAAAACCAGCGCAAAGGCCGGGGTACACTCGCCCCGTCCGAACAATACCCCAGCGGCACACTGACTTTGTTTCCAGAATCAAATTTGCCGACGTGATATTCAAAGGGTTTCGTGATGACCCGAATGGGTCGCCCTTGTTCCAGCCGAGTTACATCCCCAGTATGTAATGGTCTTGTGAATGTACTTCTCATATTGCGCTCCGTGTATGTTACTTCTCAGGCCAAAAGTTATTGCACCATTGTGAGGGGCAAGCTAGGTCACTTTTCATGACCGACTCCCTCACTATTCGCCGCCCTGATGATTGGCATGTCCACTTGCGTGATGGCGGCATGCTCACCGATGTTGTGAACTATACGGCAAGGCAGTTTGCGCGCGCGATTATTATGCCCAATCTGACTCCGCCTGTGACGACAGTTGAGGCAGGCATCGCTTATCGGAAGCGTATCATGGACGCGGTTGACCCTGCCCTTAATTTCACCCCGCTCATGGTCTGTTACCTCACCGATACGATCGACGCGGACGAAGTTGCGCGCGGCCATGCTGAAGGCGTCTTTACCGCCTGCAAATTATACCCTGCCAATGCGACCACCAATTCCTCCCACGGCGTGACAGATATCAAGAATATCTACCCCGTTTTAGACGCCATGCAGCGCATTGGTATGCCGCTTCTGGTCCACGGCGAAGTCACCCATCAAGATGTAGATATTTTCGACCGAGAAGCCGTCTTTATCGATGATGTTCTAGGCGGCGTTATTAAAGACTTCCCTGAGTTGAAAGTCGTCTTTGAACATATCACCACCGCAGAGGCAGCCAGCTTTGTCACAGCGGCGGGCCCCAATGTGGCCGCAACCATTACCCCCCATCATTTGGAATTTAACCGCAACGCGATTTTCCAAGGCGGCATCCGCCCGCATTATTATTGCCTGCCCATTGCCAAGCGCGAAAAGCACCGCCTCGCCTTGCGCAAAGCCGCCACATCAGGCTCGCCGAAATTTTTCCTCGGCACAGATACGGCCCCCCATACGATTGAAGCCAAACAAAGCGCTTGCGGATGCGCGGGATTATTTAACGCCCCTTACGCGCTTGAGGCCTATGCCAAAGTCTTTGATGAAGAAAATGCGCTGGATAAGCTTGAGGGCTTTGCCTCCGAATTTGGGCCGCGCTTTTATGGTTTGCCGCTCAATGAAGGTAAGGTCACGCTAAAGCGTAAAGACGTCTTAGTGCCTGAAACACTGGACGTGATGGACACGAAAATTGTGCCCTTCCATAGCGGCGGGACACTGCCTTGGACCTTTATAAAGTAACCCGTCATTCCGCCTCGCGACATAGTCGCGGCGGAACCTATGCCTTAAAATTTCGTCTAATGACAATTTTTCTATAGCCTCAACATCTAGGCATGGGTCCCGCCTGCGCTACGCGCTGAGACGGGATGACAGAAAGTTTTTAATTAATGCGTTTCACACTAATTTGTTCTAGGCAAATACCTTACGGGCAACACACCAATGCGGCCATTACGGTCTACTGAAATGTCCCAGTCTTCTGAATTATCAGCTGATAGTAAAAGCGATTCTAATTGCCTCGCAGAATCCACATCATCTTCACTTACGCTGACGATAAAATCACCTGGGCGGAGGCGGTTATAATTGGCCGCTGAGCCGCGCTCGACTTTCAAAACCATCACGCCTTGGACGTAAGGGTCAAAGCCAAGCTCTTCGCCTAAAGCCGGTGACATATTCACGACCACAGCTCCGTCAAGCGGGTGATACCCTTCCAGCTTGCGCTCATCTCGCGCGGGTGTTTCTTGCGGCGTATCTGTTCGGACAGTATAAATCCGCTCCCGTCCATCCCGCCAAACCTTCACAGCCGCGTTTTGACCGCGCCGCAGGGTGGCGAGCTTAAAGCGCAGGCCGCTATCATCATTTACTTCTGTGCCTTCAATAGAGAGGATAACATCGCCCTTTTCTAGTCCAGCATTTGCGGCAGGGCCTTGAGGATAAATGTCATTAATCACAGCGCCTTTGGACCGGTCAAGGCCAAGTGCGGCGGCCATGGTTGCGTCCACAGCGTTAGTGCGCGCCCCAATCCACGGGCGCACAATGCGGCCCTCTGAAATGGCGCTATCCACTGCGCGGGACACAAGCTCGGAGGGAATGGCAAACCCGATACCATTAGACCCGCCAGAGCGAGAGAAAATCGCTGTATTCACGCCAATAAGATCGCCCGACAGGTTCACTAAGGCTCCGCCTGAATTACCAGGATTTACGGCAGCATCTGTTTGAATGAAGGACGATGTATCCGTCACATTTGTCCGGCCCAAGGCTGAAACAATCCCGCTGGTCACAGTCTGGCCCACGCCGAACGGGTTACCAATAGCGAGAACAATATCGCCAATTTCCAAATCACCCGCCCCTTGGATAGCGAGACTTGGTAGGCGTTCGCCTTTAGTATCAATTTTCAAAACCGCAATATCAATATCTTCGTCTTGAGCGATGACTTCGGCCTCAAATTCGCGGCGATCATTAAGCACAATTTTCAGCTCTTCCGCGCCTTTGACGACGTGGGCATTGGTAACAATAATACCCGTATCGCGGACAATCACGCCTGAGCCCAGAGAGCTTTCTGTGCGTTCCTGCGGGGCGCGGCGCATGCCAAACATTTCATCAAAGAAGGAGGAGCGGCTGCGGCGGCGCACAGTGCGGGAGGTAAAGACATTGACCACGGCAGGCGCGGTCTGCTTTACAACAGGTGAGTAAGAGAGCTGCACCTGCATATTAGAGCTGGGGACAATGCGGCCATCGCTTGGGATGGCTTGCAGCGTATCTTGGGCCAGTGCTGTGGGCGCGACTCCCAAAACTAATGCCGTGCCCAAAATTGATAATATCTGTTTTTTCATAACATTATATGTAGGAGCTATTTAGGCATTAACCAAGTCTGGGCTTCATATAATGAGTGAAATTTCATAAAAAAGGAAACAGGACGGCCATAAGGCCGCCCTGCTCCTAACGCTCTAATAAATTGGAGCTGTTCGAAGGGGTTCCAAATACAAAGCGTATTCTGTTACTCCGCGTCTTTTAAGGCCTCTTCAGCGGCTTTCAGCGCCTTACGGGCTTTCTCGAGTTCACGCTTGGCTTTGGCAAGCTCGCGTGAGTTGCCTGTATCGAGTTCAGCACCTTCCAAGAGCGAGCGCGCGGCGGCTAATTTTGACTCTGTCACCTGCAGTCTAATTTTCATGTTGAAGTCATCATGGTTGAAGCTGGGCGGGATTGGCGGCTGAGGCACATCAGGCATATTGTCAAATTCAAACTGGATTGTTCCATCTGCGCCGCGCTGAACAATATTACCTTCCCTCATTTTTTCAGCCCAAGCTTTAAAGTCTCCATCTGCCCAACTGGCAAAATCGTTTTCTTTCCATTTAGGAAATTCAGTCTCTGCCCATGTCTTAAAATCATCGCGCGACATAAATTTAGCGCCGCCATTATCACTAAAGGTAAAGCTTTTATTTCCAGATTTTATATCTGCAAGATCTGCAATTATAACGCCTTCAAAGGACTTAGGCGAGATATCCGAACGATCAACACCTTCAATTGTTTCTTGGATGATATTTGCTGAATCCACGCCTTCAATATCTTCGATGTCTATAAGCGTCTTTTTCCCGGACGGGCTAATACTGTAAGCTTTGACATCCTCGCCATCGACAGTGATTTCATAATGCTCAGAAGCTTTTATACCATCATCATTATAGTTACGTTTAATCACGGTTTTACCCTGATGCGCCTCATATTTCCCAGCGAGTTCTTCTTCGGGATGTGCGTCCGCCTGAATAAGGGGAGCAGATAATGTCGCCGCGCCAAATAAAATCCCTATAGTTACGGCACGGCTTACACCTCGGCCGGCTTTGGGGGATGTTAATGTCTCAAGACGGTGCGACAAAGGATGCGCCATGCCCAGGGATAAAGGGTCGGTCACGCCGAGATTTAAAAGATGTTTCATTCTTGCACTCCTTGTAAGCATAAGACGTGGTAATCGCCGGCTGGTAATGTTACACCCTCGACTTCGAGTGAGATGGTGAATCTATGCAGATTCTTGGTTTGAAGATTATTTTGGCAGCTATCTAGAGCGTTCAGAAGGATGTCAGTCGAAGCGGTCTTTTTTCCCCTTAACGGCGCAAGCTGCGAGAACTTAAAATATGTACCTTCACCTCCTCTTGATTCCATAGTTAAAACATCGGGAAAAGGTTCATCACTAGGACCAAAGTACGAAGCGCCTTGTTTTGCGGAGATTGTATTTTTGGAGACGATCACTCTGGCAGGATAGTTATCAACTATGACGGATTCATGCGCCTCTTTTGCCGTAACAGGCATTGTCAGTATTAAGCCTGTGGCCGCCACGGCTAAGGCCGCAAAAAGTCCTTTAAGTGATGTTTTACGCATATTTAATCTCCTTACGCGGACTGTAACAGGATGGCTCATCGCCAAAGTGAGCGGGTCGGCCATTCCTAGGTTTAGAACTTTAATCATCATTTTTATCCTCATTTTGCTGTGCCAGAGCCAAGCTCAAGGGCACAGATAGTTTTTGTGATTTGCCTAACTTTGCGGCATGAACCAATGTTTCGGCGTAGGATTGAGTAGCCGTTGATCCACCTTTTATTTTTGACAAGACAAAGGAGTCGCACGCCGCTTCTTGGTCTACGCGGAATTTATGAGCAGCATAATGGACAAGTGGATTCGGCCAGTTCACGGCGCGAAACATCAGAACTACAAAAGCCGCCCACAGATCGAAGCGTTTGATATGAGCAAATTCATGCACGAGTGCAAAATGCTGTTGAGCCAACGTGTAATCTTCGCAGAAATTATGGGGTAAAATGATGATAGGTTTTATGACACCTGTAATGATAGGGCCCATATTATCTTTGGACAAACGGATGTCTGGGCATCGTCTGAGATTAAGCGTTGCCATAGCTTTGTTAATTTCAGGCTGTAGACGCTGCGGCGCGGTCTGTGTCTCAAGGCGCAAACGTGACATGAAAGCTGATTGGCGCAATATCTGATAAGTGAACCAGATAATACCGATAGCGACCCACATCACAGCAAAGCCAAGTCCTATATTAAAGCCCTCTGAAATATCTGCTACGGGTTTTGTCACAGCTAAGCTCGGCTGTATTGTTTCACTGAGGGCTATATTTGTTAGTATGTTTGGAACATTCTCTTTAAAAACGGGAATTGTAATTTCTGGCAAAAAGAGCCTAACGAGTGGTAATGCCCACAACGCGTAAGTCGCACCAGCGCCGAACATACGCGCGAAGGGCCGTCGAACTAGCAGCACTAGAACTATTAAAAGACTAACCGCTATGCCTGTTTCTAGTCCCCAATCTATCATAGCTAAGCCCCTTTTTTAAGCTTTTTAAGAAGCGCTTCAAGCTCGGCAATATCCGCGTCTGTCAAGCCGTCATCTTTGGCAAGGTGCATAACAAGCGGGGCGGCGCGGCCCCCGAAAAGGCGATTAGATAAGCGGCGCGTGGCACCGGCCGCATAGCTGTCTTTGGAAATCAAAGGCGCATAAAGATAGCGCCGCCCTTCGGTTTGGGTAGATAAAGCGCCCTTTTCAACTAATCGCGCAAGCAATGTCTTGATGGTGCGAATATTCCAGTCTTTATGCTCGGCCAGCTTATCCGCGACTTCGGACGCGCCCAGCGGGCTTTGCGTCCAAAGCACATCCATAACGTCTAATTCAGATTGAGAAATACGACCTTTCACAACGTCCCCTTTAATGACTACAAATGTGGTCATACATGTGACTACAGGTGTGGTCAATAGGAAATCGTGAAATGAAATTAAAATTTTGGATGTAAAAAAACCCGCCCCTGCGATTTAGCAAACGCAGGAGCGGGTCTTTTAGAAAATAACAGGCGGTTTAATTATTCAAACTCGCCGCGTGGGGCATGCCTTCAAATATCGGATTTAGATATTTATCGCGATTGCCGCCTTCCCAGTTTTGGATGTTTTTGATGCAAAACCGCACAACTTCAGGTCTTTGGCCGCTGCGCTTAGCGCGGGCTTCAGCGCGTTCGAAAGAGCGAATTTCAGAGAGCGAACTTGCCGCGCCATTAGCGCAGGCTGAAATCACATCTTGAGGTGTCGAATTGGGAACTTGGATAAATTCTGTGCGGTTATAAGCTTTATAATTCACGCCCACACGGTTGCCTGAGAGAAATTTCACAAAGACCATACGGCGATAATCACCGTTATCAGACGGACCGCTCTCAACCAATAAGACAGGCGAAAGATCCCCAATTTGAGCTTCAGCGCTGGGCGCTGTTGCGAGTAGGCCAAGGCTTGCGCCTAAAATAACCCCAGAAACTTTTAAGTGACGTGTCAACATAACACCCTCCAATTTTCACTCTAATGTGCGCGGGTGTTACAGCAAGATTCGAGCCGACGCATCCATGAATCGCAGATAGACCTGCATTTAAGGCAGCATTATGGCGCATCTGCTCAGTTTAGCACTCATTAAGCCGCCGCTTTCGCCTCTCACGCTTTTTGGCCCGAGATTTGCAACTGACAGGGTCTGTTTAATGAAAGGTTTTATATGTCCGGCCCTACTCCCCCTGATATCTATAGTGAAGACAGTGTCTTTAGAAAGCTCTTCTCTGAAACCAAAAAGCCAAGGCGGCCGACACAAAGTGAGCGATTGGCTAAAATTTTTAGCCACGAACCGTCGCAAAACACTTCTTTGGATGTCGCTGATTTCCTACCGAGCGGTTAGGCGGCCCTATTCCAAGGCGTTATAAACGCCCTGTATCAGCGGCAGAATATCAGTCTCAAAGCTCGCGGGCGGGCGGTTTAGGCCCAAACGCACAATCACGGCATTTTTAGACGGCACCACAATCACATATTGGCTATCATGACCGCCCATGAAAAATATGTCTTTGGCCATTCCAGGCAAGCGCTTTTGATCTTGATTAAGCCACCACTGCGCGCCGTAATAAGGCGTGCTGTCCAGCGCCGGAGCCCGCGCATAATCCACCCAGCCTTTAGGCAGGATTGGGGTATTGCCCCAGACACCGTCATTGCGATAAAGCTCGCCAAGGCGCGCCCAATCTCTTGCCGTCGCATATAAAAATGATGAGCCGACAAAAGTCCCGCTGGCATCCGTTTCAAATGTCGGGCGGCGCAAACCAATCT
Organism: Hellea sp.; assembly: GCA_028224375.1. Taxonomy (GTDB): domain Bacteria; phylum Pseudomonadota; class Alphaproteobacteria; order Caulobacterales; family Maricaulaceae; genus Hellea. The sequence continues at coordinate 3,803 of JAOIVW010000029.1, read as the reverse complement.
TATTAAAAAGCTCAATTGCGGGATAGCTATGATAATCCATCCCTGCGGCTTCAATTCTCTGGCGCAGTAATTTGGACAGGATATTCGTGGTGCCGCTGGAATAGGCCCAATGTGTACCCGGCTCATATTCTAAAGGCTCCTGTGCGGCCCGCGCGCCCATATCCCGGCTATTGAAAAGCATTTGCGTGACCGAGGACGCCGGATCGGCATAATTTTCGAGAAAATACAGCCCGCTACTCATATGCATAAGATCATTCACGCTGATCTTAGCCCGCTCATCTCCGTCCCACTCAGGGAATAAGTTGGTTTCATCAATGGAGACAAGTCCCTGCTGTGAGGCGATACCGAAAAGCGCTTGAGTCACGCTTTTGGCCATAGACCAGCTTTGTTGCGGGGTATCCCGCGTGAAGCCTTCACCATAACCCTCACCAATGACGGTGCCATTTTGCAAGACAACAACGCCGCGATTAACCGCATTATCATCAGCTTTTGCGCCTGTGAAAAAAGCATCCACCGCGCTTTGTACGGCCCCATTTATGTCTGTTGGCAGATCAGCTACATCCGCTTTGACAGTATTATAGGTTCCTGATGTATCCGGGGGGCCTCCGGGCGATAAGGTACAGCCCAATGAGCTGCGGTGATAGGCTTTGCTTTTTCCAAGACCGTAAAGACTGCCGTCAACCGTGCCTTCGCTCTCATCAATTTCCAGCTTCACTTTTTCGAGCAAGGGGTCAATGCCGTGAAAATCATTGGCTAAAACAACATCCGCAGAGCGGCCAGCCACAAAGATTTCAGAACAAGCCACCTTGGTCATATAGCCTACACCAATACGGGCCATAGCGTTCAAGTCTTTGATTTTTTTAACACCCCAAATGACAGCGAATAGCAAAAGAAGGATAAGCACGGGTTTGGCAAATTTTTTCATATCTCGCTTTAGGGCATAAGAAAGCTAATTGCCAACACCCCTAAACAACGGCTTACCGGAGCCGTAATCTGACCTGCCTCACGTCCCCTCACAGCAATAAATACTGGACATATGCTCTATTCCTTTTATGGGGACGCCAATTCCTATAAGAGACGGCCTTATGAGTACCGAAATTACACAAAGCGCAAATCATCCCAATGATCAGTTGATTGACAATCCCAGTGTCGGTTTTGTCTCGCTGGGCTGTCCGAAAGCCATGGTCGATTCAGAGCGCATTATTACGCTGCTCCGCGCGGATGGGTATCGCATTGGCAAGACCTATGACGACTCTGATGTCATTATCGTCAATACGTGCGGGTTTTTAAATTCTGCCAAAGCTGATAGCCTGTCTGCAATTGACGAAGCCTTGCTGGAAAATGGCCGCGTGATTGTCACGGGCTGTATGGGCAATGACCCTGTGATTAAGCAGCAATATCCCAAAGTGCTATCCGTCACCGGTCCCCAGCAATATGATGATGTCGTTTCCGCCGTGCGCAAAGCCGCGCCGATGGTGGAGAATAAATTCACTGACCTCATCCCTTATGAGCGCTCGCGCATCACGCCAAAGCATTATGCCTATTTGAAGATATCCGAAGGTTGTAACAATAAATGCACCTTTTGCATCATCCCCGATCTGCGCGGGAAGCTGGATAGTATGAATATTGCCAAAGTAATGCGCGATGCGGAAAAACTCGTCGAGTCGGGCGTCAAAGAACTCATCGTCATCAGCCAAGACACCTCGGCTTATGGCCTTGATATCGGTTACGAGACCGGCACATGGCGCGGCGAAGAGTATAAGTCCAATCTCTATGACCTCACCCGCGCGCTGGGCAAGCTAGGCGTTTGGGTGCGGATGCAATATGTTTATCCCTATCCGCATGTCGATAAAATCATTGAAATGATGGCCGATAAAGAGAGCGGCGTGCTGCCCTATATTGACGTGCCTTTCCAACATGCTAGCCCCGCCGTGCTAAAGCGGATGAGACGTCCTGCCAATCAACATAAAGTTATAGAACGCATCAAGGCGTGGCGCGAGATTTGTCCAGAGCTGACTATTCGCTCGACCTTTATCGTCGGCTTCCCCGGCGAGACGGATGAGGACTTTGAAATATTGCTGCAATTCCTACGTGACGCCAAGCTCGCCCGTGTCGGCGCGTTCAAATATGAGAATGTTGACGGCGCGCAGGCCCATGATTTCGAAGATCAAATCCCGCAAGACGTTATCGATGCGCGCTACAATGCCTTTATGGCCTGTCAGCAAGAGGTCAGCGAAAAACTGATGGAGGTGAAAAAGGGCACGATGCAAGACGTTATCATCGACGAAGTGGATGATGAAGGCGCCTTTGGCCGCGCGGTTGCTGATGCGCCCGATATTGACGGCTGCGTGTTCCTCAATGGCGATACAGAGGTTAAAGTGGGCGATATCGTCACGGTAAAAATCGAAGAGACCGACGAATATGACATGTGGGGGATAAGGCCTTAGGGTTGGAGGGGTGTAAAGTGGTTAGGAATACCTATGAGTGAAGAATTCAATCGTTTTTTAAGTCGTCTCGACGAAAATTTAGAGTACGTACAAATTGGGTATCAAAAATTCACAAGTAAAGAACTTTATATTTGCGACCCGATGGACCAAGCTAGGTTTCCTATAACTGAGCCAATTGTTCCAGGACGCTACCCGATTTATGTAGCTCTTAAAGACTGGACGTATCATAGTAAATTTGCTCCTTCCCCACACAATGCAAGACTCGAAATCTGGTTTAGTGATGATGAACCAACAAAATGGGAACAGTTAAGGGAGGGAGATTATCAAGATGAATTTAGCGCAGAGTTCGGATGTATGGCCTTTTTGGATAAGCGCCTTATGGACTTTCTTAAACCCATTAATGACAAGGGCGAACTTTTTGACAAATATCTTTGTGATCAGATTTACAAAGGAAATAACCAGCTACCCTACCCAAAAGTGAAGTTGGATGAAAATCATCACCTTTTCGTGGTTTGTTCTGGAGGAGGCAACGGAATGTATTGCGCATTTGCAGGCCATGACTCTTCCGGTAAACTTTTGCGCATAAGCGTTGACTTTGAATTGTAACTGCTTTGCACTTTACACCTGAAACTTCACACGTATCGATAGGGGCGCAATATCAGCATCAACGACTCATTCACTCTTCAAACGCTAAGTCTGCCTCACGTCCCTCTTTAACCTTACCCCACCAACCTCACTCCCTGCAAAAACTGCGAAAAAAGCCTCTTATTTCGTTGATATTCCCGCAAGAGCGCGTTATGCGGCCCCCTCGTGAATAATTTGATTGACTTTCAAGGCTCATATCCATAGTTGAGCGCAAAATTTAAGACTTAGAAGACATTTGATATGCCAACAATTCAACAGCTCATTCGTAAGCCCCGTCAGCCTAAAAAGCGCGGCGCGAAAAACCCGGCGCTTCAAGCCAACCCGCAAAAGCGCGGCGTGTGTACACGGGTTTATACAACAACACCTCGTAAGCCTAATTCAGCGCTTCGGAAAGTGGCACGTGTTCGCCTCACAAATGGCCACACAGTGGCAAGCTACATCCCAGGTGAAGGCCATAACCTACAAGAGCATAGTGTTGTGCTCGTGCGCGGCGGCGGTCCTCGTGACCTTCCGGGTGTACGTTACACAGTCGTCCGCGGTAGTCTTGACGCACAGCCCGTCAAAGATCGTAAGACGAAGCGTTCCAAATATGGTGTTAAGCGCCCTAAGTAAGCGGGCCTTACAGATCCAGATTAGAAAGCCTCCGCAAGCGGGGGCTTTTTTTTATGGCTTAAAATACCGTCCATTAATATTAAGAACCTCCGCTCCCCC
>JAOIVW010000028.1 GCA_028224375.1 Hellea sp. | reverse complement strand
GGCGAGGGATTACAATGGGTTAGGCGGGGTTTGGGTGAGGATTGCGGCTTTGGGGCTTAGGAGACATTAGGCGAAATTTGCGAGTATATGACATTCGTGAATTCCGCACCATCTTCGAATGCAGAACTTCATAAATGTACTCTCTTCAGTCGATTTAGCTATAGACCGATCGGGTTTGACCCTGGCGCCCTTTAGTATATAAAATAGATACACTCTGGGGTTTCAATGAAAAATTTTTTAAAAGAACTAGCACCAATGTTGGCTGGATTCAACTTAGCTGCAGCCTTTGTTGGTTTTTTTGGAATTGGTGCCTTTGCTAGTTGGGTTCTCGAATCATGGCGTCCTTTTACACATTGGATATGGGACTCATTTTTTAAATGGCTACAATGGCCTGCGCTTTCAGACTTAGAAAAAGATGCCTTAACTGCAGTATTATTCTTTTTACCAATGGGAGTCTGGTCGATCGTGCGTCGTTATCGTAAAGGTAAAGATGGTCCGTTTTCAGTCATTACTATATCCGTAGCTACGATAGCTGCGGCTTCGTTTTTGTATTTAGTTGCAGGAACACTTATTATTGAAACGCTTCAAATTTCCCTGGAAACAATCAGAAATAATAACCTAAATCAATCTGGCGTTAAATCTAAACCTAACGCATATATTACCATAATAAGCTCCCTAATGGCACTCACAGCATCTTTAATTCCACTCTACTTTAGATATGAATCAAAAGTAATATCTGCGCTCAAAGAAAAGAGCGCATATCAAAAAAACAAAAAAACCGAACCTCCAATTTTGGAAGAGGGAAGTGCTATTGAAATTGAGAGTGAGAGCGTGAGCGATAAAATCGCAGTCGAAAAGGCAATCTTACGTGAGGAGAAGGCGAAAAGCAGACGTCAAACAATTTTTTTAGCTGCGACGCTAACCATGATGGTATCTAGCTTCGGTATATTATTTGGTGTAATAGAAAATATTGGTTGGATTCGCGGAATTTCCATTACTGCGGTAGTATTAAGCCTATTCTTTACATTAAAATATGATCCCAGACGGATCCTTGTAACAACGGGAGCTTTCTCTGCATTTATCATCTCAAGCATTGGATTCGAACTAGCACTTTGGATAGTTGAAAAGATGAAAACACTACCTGCCACCTAAGCTTATACCTAGAAAAATTCACTCTGAAAAACACTAAATATTCTACAGGCTGCTAAGGGGTTAAATTCACTCTAGCCGTGGCATGTCTAGAGCCCACGCTGAACAGTGTGCTAGACATTAACTAAGCGCTTTATACTCACTCAAATAAATCGCAGCTCGGTTGACGTCCGCAATGAGGATCATCGTGACTTCAACTTTGGAGGGGGGGAGGCGGACGTTAGGCGAGTGTCTTTGATTGAGCTGTTTTAGATATCCAGTTTTAGCTACTTCATGTTTAAGAATGTTCCGTAAATGTTAGAAGGAATAATATGTATTTCGTGATATGTTCATTGGGATTAATAATACCATCATCCAGCATCTGGGGAGTATCAATATGGTTGAGCTGACCGACACAAGAGAATTGGCATTTGAATTTGAAGAATTAGTAAGAGATATCCTTGAATTTTATTTTGAAGTTGTCCAATCGGGGAATAGTTTTGGGCGTGATTTTCAAGCTGACTTTTTCATAGTAACGAAAGGTGGAACTAACGCGGTCGTAGAAGTAAAAGCCTATAGAAGTTTTCTAGCGCCCTCTAGTTCAGTCCGAAATGCCGTGGGTAAGCTCAAGCAAAATTTGGAGGACCACCATGATTTTGCTATTCTAGTGACCAATTCTCGAGTCACTTCTCCGCTGAAAGGTTATTACGCTTCTGAACAGAACGTCTTATTTTATGATTTTGATACACTTAAATTTTTGGCTAGTGCGAAAGCTAACCTAGCAGAGAGGCTTGATAATTTAACACAAAAGTTGTTTTCCTATCGCAATGATCCCATTCCTGAACCAAAATCAGTCAAAAATATTCAACTCATACACTCCGAACATATAATGAGGCCAAAGCCACCTTGGGGAGGCCAAGTCTATGACGGTAACTTTGGAGCTACTATTTGCAAAAAAATAAAAAGTCTGGAGCCTGGTCGGGCCAATGCAACCAAGTTTGAAGCACTCTGTGTAGAAGCCCTAAAATATGTGTTTAAGGATCATCTAACGAAATGGAAAACCCAGAGGCAAACAGTAGAACATCTACATCGCTATGATTTGATATCAAGAGTGGCGTCGGACCATGATTTTTGGAATTCGCTCATTTCTGATTACAGGGGGCGATACATAATATTTGAATTTAAAAATTATACTCAGGAAATTTCACAACAAGAAATTTACTCGACTGAGAAGTACTTACTACCGATTGCAATGAGATCTACGGCTATCATAATCTCTAGAAAGGGGATGAATAAAAACGCGTTGAGGGTCTGTGCAGGTGCACTGAGAGAAGCCGGAAAACTGATTTTGGGTATTAATGAAGAGCAGCTTTGTAGAATGCTGCATGATGAAGATAACGGTCGTGACCCTACTGAAACAATTTACGAAGTTTTAGACGAGTTGCTCGAGACTATTGAACGCTAATCTTCCTGAATTTTAAAAATTACTTGAGAACGAAAGAGCTCACTTTCGAGTGTAGGCTAACGTCCGCTGAAAGGTTATTTTTACCTAGTCCTTATGGCTAACTGGCTTAAAACTATAGGCCAGTGACCATGGCGACGCTTCTATTCGTATCAAAAGAAATGGTGCCCGAACCTGGATTTGAACCAGGGACACACGGATTTTCAATCCGTTGCTCTACCAACTGAGCTATTCGGGCGTTCAGAGGCGAGTCAGACTTACCAGTGAAGCGGCTATATAGGCAAAGCGCGGCTAGCTGTCCATGCTGTTTTTGACCTAATTTGTCGCTATTCACACCCATATATAAGCTTTGCTTTTGCGAATTATTCGCAGTATGAGGCCCGAATGACTTTACGGGACTTACCAAAGAACACACCCGCGCGCATTCAAGGCTTTGAGGCGGGGGATAGCGAGCTGGAAACACGGCTGCGCGAAATTGGGTTTGCGGAGGGCGATCAGGTCGAAGCGCTGCATTTCGGGCTCTTTGGCCGCAACCCCATGTCCGTGCGTTTGAACGGGGCTTTGATTGCCTTGCGCAAGTCCGAGGCTGGGGCTGTTATCGTTGAGGCGCTGTAATGGTTGAGGTGCTGGAAAAGACGGCTCGGCTCGCATTACTCGGCGCGCCTAATTGCGGGAAGACTTCGCTATTTAACGCGCTAACGGGCGGCCGTGCCAAAGTCGCTAATTATCCCGGCGTAACTGTGGAATACCGCAAAGGTGAATTTGAATTGCCCCATGGGCAGGGTGTGGAGCTGCTCGACCTGCCGGGTGTTTACGGCGATTGCGGGCATAGCATGGATGAGCGCGTGGCGATTGATGCGGTGCGCGGAAACCTCGAAGGCGAGCGCCGCCCTGACGGGCTTATCTTTATGATGGACGCCTCGCACATCACCACCCATTTGCATAATGTTTTGCAAGCCAAGAATTACGGCCTGCCGATTGTGCTTGTGCTCAACATGATGGATATGGCGGCCCGGGACGGTATCGATATTGATATCAGTCAGCTTGAGGCCTTGCTCGGCATTCCCGTTATTAGCTGTGTGGCTGTACGGGCCACAGGGCGCGCGCATTTACTTGATTTTTTAAATGAATGGTCAGGTGATCTGTTGCACGGCTCTGCTTCTGTGCCTGAGCCCGAAGGTGATGTGCTTAAAGAGCTGCAAGCTAAAGCGCGCACGATTACAGGCGGCGCGGTCAGCCGCATCGAGCAAGCCGAGACCTTTACGCAGCGCATTGATAAAATCGTGCTGCACCCTGTTATAGGGTTGGTGATTTTGCTGACCATACTTTTTGTGATGTTCCAAGCCGTCTATACGTGGTCAGGGCCGGCCATGGATATGATTGAGGGCGGCATAGGCCTGCTGCAAATGGGCGTGTCGTCGGTTCTTACGGATGGCTGGCTGAAATCGATGATATCCGATGGTATCATTGCGGGGGTCGGCAGCGTCTTGGTGTTCCTGCCGCAGATTATCATTCTCTTTGCCTTTATCCTGCTGCTCGAGGCGTCAGGTTATATGGCGCGGGCGGCCTTTCTGGTTGATACTTTGATGGCTAAGGTGGGGCTTAATGGACGCGCCTTCATTCCGCTGCTCTCCAGTTTTGCTTGCGCTATTCCGGGCATTATGGCGGCGCGAACGATTGAGCAGGAGAGGGACCGTATCACCACGATTTTAATCGCCCCGCTTATGACCTGCGCCGCAAGGTGGCCTGTTTACTTTCTGATTATCGGCGCCTTTATTCCGGCTAAGAAAGTTGGGGTCTTCAGCCAGCAGGGCTTGGTGGCCTTTGGGCTTGTCATTGTCGGGATTGTCTTTGCCATGATCATGGCGTTTATTTTCAAGAAGACTTTGATGCAGGGCGCGAAGTCCACGCTTTTGATTGAGCTTCCAAGTTATAAGATGCCTGTCTTTAAAGACTATCTGCGCGGGCTCTGGGATCGCGGGATGATATTTATCAACCGCGCGGGCCGCATCATCATGCCTGCTTCTATCGCGATTTGGTTTCTCGCCAGCTACCCGACCAAGGCCAGCGGCATTGCCGAGACCTTTGCCGGTAAAATCGGCGGCGTGATAGAACCGCTATTAAAGCCTATAGGATTTAACCTCGAAATCGCGATTTCTCTTATTCCAGCCATGGCCGCCCGCGAAGTTGCGGTCAGTTCCTTAGCAACAATCTACGCGCTGCAAGACACGCAAACCGATGCGCTCTCGGGGATAATCTCTGCAAGCTGGACATTGCCGACAGCGCTCGCATTTCTGGCGTGGTTCGTCTTCGCCCCGCAATGCCTCTCGACCTTTGCGATTATCAAGAAAGAAACCAATGGCTGGAAATGGCCGCTCTTCGCCTTTGGCTATCTCTTCGTGCTGGCTTACGCAGCGGCGGGCATCACATACCACACGGCGCGGGCGTTTGGGCTATAATCCACATTTAGGTTCGGCGTGGCTCTAGCCTTGACCGTTATGTCATGTAAACAATTCATCTAAAGAATCAGGCGGCAAAGACTGCCAGTTTATAGGTGCCCAAAAATAGGTGGACTCAATGGCGGAACTTTCCAAATCCGAATTTGAACATAAGCAGATGAGCAATGCCATTGCGGCGCTCTCTATGGACGCGGTGCAGGCCGCTAATTCCGGTCACCCGGGCATGCCGATGGGTATGGCCGATGCGGCGACTGTGCTGTTTTCCAAATTTCTTAAATTCAATCCCACTGACCCCAATTGGCCAGACCGTGACCGTTTTATTCTCTCGGCGGGTCACGGCTCTATGCTGATTTATTCGCTCCTGCATCTGACGGGCTATAAAGCCATGACGGTGGAGCAGATTAAAAACTTTCGTCAGCTTGGCTCTATCACGGCGGGGCATCCCGAATATGGCCATGTGCCAGGCGTGGAGACGACAACAGGGCCTCTGGGTCAAGGCATCGCTAATGGCGTCGGTATGGCGCTGGCCGAGCGGCAAATGAATGCGCGTTATGGCGACGATATTGTGGATCACCATACTTACGTTATCGCGGGGGATGGCTGCCTCATGGAAGGGATTTCCCAAGAAGCGATTTCGCTCGCAGGGCATTTGAAGCTCAATAAGCTTATCGTGATGTGGGATGATAACAACATCACCATTGATGGTTCTGTCGAGCTTTCGGACAGCACAGATCAAAAGAAACGCTTCGAAGCCAGCGGATGGAAATTCATCGCTGTGGATGGTCACAATGCGCGCCAAGTCGCCAATGCCCTGCGCCGCGCTCAGAAGTCTGACGTGCCAACGCTTATTGCCTGTAAGACGACCATCGGCAAAGGCGCTCCGACCAAAGGCGGCACAAATAAAGCTCACGGCGCGCCACTGGGGGCTGAGGAAATAGCCGCGACTCGCAAAGCGCTCGGTTGGACACACGGCCCGTTTAAAGTGCCGGATGATGTCTATAAAATGTGGAAACGTCCGGGCCGCAAAGGTCGGCGTGAGCATAAAGAGTGGAAAGCGCGCTTAGCCGCCTCTAACAAAGCCAATGATTTTAACCGCGCTATCAAGGGCGAGCTAAACCACGGCTGGAAAGAGGCGATGCAGGTTTACAAGGATGAGCTTGTCGCCAATCCGCCCAAACTTGCCACGCGCGTTGCCTCTAAAAACGCGCTGACGGTATTGACCGAACATATCACGGATATGGTGTCAGGTTCAGCCGATTTGGAAGGCTCTAACAAGACGAAGACAGCTGCGACATCTGCTGAAATACAAGCCGATAATTATGATGGCCGCTACGTGAATTACGGCATTCGCGAGCATATTATGGGCGCGGCGATGAACGGTATGGCGCTGCATGGCGGAATTATTCCTTATGCGGGAACCTTCCTTGTCTTTGCCGATTATTGCCGCCCTGCGATACGCCTTTCGGCGCTGATGGGGGTTCGCGTGATTTACGTGATGACGCATGATTCTATCGGTGTCGGCGAAGACGGCCCGACACATCAACCTGTTGAACATGTGGCGTCTCTCCGCGCTATCCCGAACCTCTATGTCTTTCGTCCAGCGGATGCGATTGAGACGGCGGAGTGTTGGGAATTATCAGTTGAGCGCTCGGACGGCCCATCGCTCCACGCACTGACCCGCCAAGGCGTGCCGCAAGTCAGAACCTCAGCCGATAAGAATATGTGCTCACGCGGGGGATACGTTCTGAAAGCGGGAGAGGGCGCGGATGATATTGTCCTGCTCGCCAGCGGGTCTGAAGTTCACCTCGCCGTGGAGGCCCATAAAGAGCTCTCCGCTCAAGGCATTTCTGCGCGTGTCGTCTCTGTGCCCTGTATGGATTTATTCCTCGATCAAGACGAAAAATATATCCGCTCTGTGACAGGCAAAGACTTGCCGAAAATCGCGATTGAAGCGGGCATTCGCCAAGGTTGGGACGGCCTCATAGGCCGCCAAGGCGGCTTTGTCGGCATGGATAGCTTCGGCGCCTCGGCACCTGGCGCGCATCTATTTGAGCATTTCGGTATTACCACAAATGCCGTGGTTGCCAAAGCCAAAGAGATGCTCGGAAAGTAAGTCCTTATGAAAGAACTTCCGGGAGATGTATTCGTCACGGGGCAGCTCTTAGCCGCCCAGATGCAAGCTTTGGCCGAGCAGGGGGTGATGAGCTTCATTAATAACCGCCCCGATATGGAAGGGCCAATGCAGCCTCTTTCCGAAGAGCTAGAAAAAACCGCGCAAGAGCTCGGCGTGGATTACCACCACATCCCTATGGCAGGCGGCCTAACACCCGGCCTGATAGAGGCATCGCAAACGGCTTATGCCAACCTGCCTAGACCCATCGTAGCCTTCTGCGCCAGCGGAACCAGAAGCGCCGCCCTCTGGGCCTTCGCCCATGTCGATAAGCTGGGTGTAGACGGGGTGATGAACGGCGTGAGCGCGGCGGGATATAATTTAGAGCAGATTAGAGGGCCGCTTGAGGCTCGTATTTCTTAGCTGTGCGTTAATCCTCATTGCAGACGTTAGCTCAGTCGCTTAAAACCGACCCCAAAATAAGACACTCGTCTGTTTTTGGTTCGTAGATTATAGCTAACACTCTGGGCGGATTGATTGACATTAAAAAGCCTGGACTCACCTCAATTTCGTATAGAGGTGACCCCAGGTAATTGCTCGGTGACTAATCTTTATCGAAGCACGTAATTATACACGTAATCCAGATCACTTTGCGATTGACCGCCATCGTTTAGTAGTAGGTAATTTCTACGCCAGATAACTAGCTCGAACTGGCACCAGTCTATTGAGAATTGGCTCCAAGCATTAAAAGTGATGCCACATGGATAGGGGATAGGTATAACAAGTTGGCGGCGAGTTTGCCTTTGTAAGTCAGCAAGGAAATCCGGCTCGACGATCCCGAGATTAATGAGGTCATCATGTAGAATAACGCCCGTTTCCTCCCAATTATTTATATCAAACCAAACTTGAGCATAATCTTTTTCCGCCGGGTCAATCATCTTTGTCCCTGGATCATAGTGTGATGATGTAGACTGTATTAGCGGATAATGGTTAGCCGCGAAGCGATTATTAGAAGGCAGTTGCGCAACCCCCCGTGACTGAATCATACCAGATGGCGCTAATGCTGGATGTACAAAGTACCTCGGAAAACCTAGAGGTGATGTTCTTGAGCCCTGACGAGCCATCGACCACGCCTTAGGAATAGGCGTTCCGAAATCCCAACGGCTTCCGATTCGTAGTGTACTACGATAAAACGGGGCCTCATGATGAGGAAGTTGGATTGCCTGTTGGCTAATTGTCGGATTAACTCCATCATCAAACCCACGAGCTAATAACTGACCTACAACATGGTCAAAACTGGCCCTGTCTCCGGCAGCAAGGCCAGGAGTTGAGCCTATCAAGTTGACAGTCGGAACAGATGCGAAACGATAAAGAGGAACCCAATGCGTTGAAGCATAAGCGGGCGTGAGGTCGACCAAGATACTTGAAAAGGGATTAATCGCTGGCTGCAATCCACTGCCATCGTTAAACATTTGAAATACAGAAATAGGCGTATTGGCGGGTGTTGTAAGCAACATTGTTTTGATGCCCGCTGGAGCAAGAGGAGATCCGACTTGTGCGCCATCAATGCTGACATGCAGAGCCGTGAGATCCGATAGCCAGCCTAGATCAGATCTATATATTGCGCGGGCCAGAATTGTTCGCGGGTCAAGAACCGGACCTCTTGACATTTCGCTCGTCGCCAGCATCGCGCTTGTTAGAAGGCCACCTGTCGAATGCGATACGATAACAATACCGTTCTGGCCAAAACAATTAACTTCCTCGGGGTTTTGGCCAGTCTGAATAATCGCGTCAGCATCCCGTTGACTATTTATGTAACCACGATTGTTACCATCTCTGGCATCGGCGATCTGCGTGGCAACGGCATGCATACCAACGTTTAATCGTTCGGTTGTCGCATAATTCACGATTAGATAGCCATTGGTCGGATTTTCCAAATCCCCGAGTTGTTGTACGATATGGTTATTCCAATACCCTCGGCCATCTGCCGAACCACCTTTGATCCATTTGTCATATGCGCCCCCACTATAAAAGTCCTCAGGTTGATCAAACCACTTGCCTGCAAACTTCTGATTTAGACTATATGAGTCGAGGAGGTGCGGTGTGATAAGCCCATGTACATAGACTATGTCCCGTCCACCGTAAGGAAGGCTAGGGTCGAGATTAGCCTCACACGCAGGGCCAGCTGACGCGTTCGCTGGCGGTGTGGGCACAGGTCGTGGGGCCGGCTGCACTGGAGGGGTCTCTTCTATATTTTGCTTAGAAAGCCAAGTTTCTAGTTCTTCGAAAAAAGCATCAAATTTAAGCTCGCGCTCTTCATCGAAACCTACAGGAGGCGGAACATCTCTCCAGTCCCGCTCTCCGATTGAATTACACTGCATTGGGCCAGTGCCCAACGCATCCTCTTCACCAATATGGTTTTCCAACCAGTTAATCGTTGTCATATCTTCGTTTGGATAGAGGTTTCCAACGGCCCCAAAATCAGTCGTCACGACTGTTTCCTCTGAGCTGGCAGGATAAGACACACCAGTAGGAAGAGTGACGCTTTGTGGCAAATATTCAGCCATATCTAATGACTGATCACATGGGGAGCCCTTGATCTTGTTGCAGAGACCCACTTTGTCCACAGCGGCCTGAAAAGTCCCCGCGCTCTGAACAATCTCAATGGCAATAGACACAAATTCTCTGCTCGGTGTAAAACCGCGGAAAGAGTGTCTCACCCAACTGCCTGTAATAGGATCGAACGGAGCGGTTTCTTCCAGAAGCTGTACTGTTGCTGATGGAATCAGGCCGTCTACAGGTGTTATAGGACTCGTAATTCCCCACAAACGTAGACTAATTTGATCAGTTACGCTTTCAACCTTGATTGAAAGTTCAAAATCATATGGTTGGCTCGCAACCATTGGGGTGACAAGTTCCGTCATTAATACAGGCGTGTTCTGGTTTACTGAAATCGCACCAGCGTCATTATGTCCATTTAGAAGGTCGGGGGCCAAAGCCCCACCAACCATCAACATACGGTCAGTGCGAATCCATGATGCACTTTCCGCCTGAAATGTCGGGTCATTGATTAAACCGCCTTTGAGACATTCCTCGTTAGTTGATGTGCTTGGCAGGCTATTGAGATTTATCTCATATTCGGAGAAAATCAGGCGACTCCAGTTTGTATCACTTTCAATGGGCGTAGTAAGTTCAGAAACGACAGTCCAGGCATATGACTTGTACAAATCTGGTTCAAAATCAGTCAGATTGATTTCAAAAATGCAATCATCTGGAAGTTCAATTATTTGAGAATGCACCGTCGTGCCAGCTGCAATTGATGTCGCCATCGTCGTAGCGTTCGCAGTTTCGTGAATAATAATTACTGCCATTTCCCCCGGTTGGCTGGTAGCGCAGCTCGCCGCTGGAATATTTGCAGTTGCTGATCTGTAAAACGTGAAGGTCGGGTCAAGGTCTGTCGACACGGTTGGATCGCTAGGCTCAATTAAATGTATAGTACCATTTCCCGTATAAGGATCAGGAAGATTGAAAGTTATACACCCAACAAGAGCTATAGACGTAACCAGTGTAGAAATTAAGAAAAACACTACCCTTTTAAAACTGTCTTGGAATTGAAGTTTCATTGTAAAGTCTCCAGAGATGAAATCTAAAAGTTCATAAAATGACATATGAAAGCTTGGGCTTATGAGTCTGTGACTTTCATCACGCCGTCAAAAGATTGTAATGCGCTCCGAGAGTTCTCTGGCGAGGGTCCTAAAATCGCTTGAAACCGAAGCCCCATAGCAGCGGCTGGTAATGGTAATGTTTGAGACTTCAGCTGTATTTTCTTCAACTGAGACACCCGCTGAGGTCCGGTTTGCCCCCATATCACCCTACTGCACCGCAGGTTAAAACCGAAAAACGCGGAACCCTAAAGGCTCGCGCTCTTAAATAACCGCTCTAATAGCATTTCGTTTTTGCCTGTTTACAATAAACGGGAACAAGCTATCGAGACAAGGACGGCACACGGCACTTCTACTCTCCCGGCCCGGGCACCTTCGCGCAGGGTTCCCCATACATAGCGCCTTGGTCTATACAGAAAAATCTGTAATCCCCTATTGTGTTTGGCTGATCACCAATATTATCGCCAATAAAGGCAATTGTTTTGACGTTAGGATATCCTTGAACTTCCAAAAGTTCGGGGACTATTTCAAACCGGTCTGATTTATCTCGCTCGCCCTTGGGGGAGGCTCGGGTGAGCAAAATTCGAAAATCTGTATTGCGTTTTAAATTCAACTTCGAAAGGTTATTTTCTGTAGCCAGCTGCTCTTTATCGCTCCGGTTTGTTACGAATGCGACATGCCCGCCTAAATCATTGACGGTTTTGATAAACTCCCGCGCGCCCGGAACTAATGTTGCATTTTCTTTTTGCGTCCATTCATACCAACTCTCAGCGCTATACGCTTCCCCTCGCTGCTCTCTTTCGACTTGGTAAATGACATTATTAAGTACCGTCTCATCAAGGTCCATAATAACGGCCCAACTCTCAGGCAAATATTCTACATGTTTTTCCGTTACATAATCTGCGGCGCTGACATAGACAGTTTTTGCTTCGTCCGCCCACCCTTTCGAGCTGTAAACCCACGCGGTATTAGGTTTTAAAACATTGCCGCTCGGCGGGGAAACTGTTGTACACGCTGCGAGTGAGACCAGCAGGCCAAGTGATATAGCCAGTGTCTTTGCATGAGATACCACACACAAAGCTTGATTACCTGACTTCCGGGTTGCTGGAAAAGTCAGTCGAGGTTTCTATCTCTTCGATTGTGACGACACCTCTTGGGGGGAGCCACCCTTTTTCGCGGGCATTCATCAAATTCTCAGCTTGGGCAATAGCAAAGGCTCTGACATAGGGCAGATCAAATGTTGTCCACTCTTGTAGGCTGCTTGTGAAAACATTTCTGGCCGCAAACCGTCGTGCTCCGCCCGCTAAATCAGCAACTTCATTATTGGGTTTTTGCCACTTCAGCTCTTCATATGATGATAATTCTGCGAATAATTCTGGGCGTTGAAACCGTTTAAAATGGGCACGGATTTCGGCTTCATCATTATCAAAAAAATAGGGTGAAACCTCTTTATAGAGCGATGAAATTTTACCCTCTCTATATCCCCGCAGAGAATTCGTGAACTCTCCAGCATTATATTCTAAAATTGATCGCACATTCTCCGCGTCAAAAGCCGTAATGGAAATATTGGGGCTTCCAAGCACACCTGTGTGAAAGCCGTAAATAACAACCGAGTCTTGCCAATTGGGGTAAACGATCTTCTCTCTTATATCTCTGAGTGAAAGCTTATGCCCTGCGACCGTGACAATTTTTGCATCCTGCAACGTCTCGGAGCTGCCTTTGATAGGCGTTATCCGATTTGGCCGCCGAATAAGGGACTTCGCGGCAATATTATTGATAAGCGCGACATTGTGCAGATTGAACCAATAGGCAAGCTGATCATTTCGGGAGAGTGTTGTAATGTCTAGCGTCGTAGACAATGTTTCGAGGTCTGCCTGATAGTCCGCTAAAAAGGCTTTGTGGTCTGGATGTAGCGTACCGTAAGGCACTTTATTGCCTTCAAATATATTCCGGCTGCGGTGTCCTTGGATGAAGCGCGATCCGGAAACTCGGGCAGATGGTGACAAACGAGATTTTGACAAGACTCTACGGCTTGGCCCCATAAAGAAGACATTAGCCACTAACCAATCAGACCAAATTTGAAAATCAAGATGTGTATTATCACTAGGATTTGGTTTGAATATGTCTGAAATGTCTTTTTGCGTATGGGTGAGTGCTGACGTTTCTAGGGTCTGCGATACCGCGCCATTGTCTCGAATAGTTTTGGCAAATGCCGTCTGGGGTAAAGCGAGTGTAGATATTAAGAGCCCTGGGAGAATAAAATATGATTTTAATCCGCTGCTTGGTCTTAAATATCTCATAGAGTTCTCCCAAATTATTAGCCGGAAAATATGGCTATAAATATGGACTAACTGATTTTATGCCGCTTTACAACTCTGGGTCATCAGCGCGGCAGGCTAAAATTAAAAACAGATACGCGGACCCCTATAGGCCCGCGCTTCTAAATAAGCGCTATTAACAGCGTCTCTTTTTCACCCTTTGGCACGTCACGGGGACGGCGACTGGTACGGGGACAGGGTAAGGCACGGACACGACAGGGCGCACCACATTAATCTGGTGCGTATGCGTTTCAGGCACGAGCGTTGTTGTCTCTTGCTGCACTGTCACAGGGCGCATGACCGTATGCTCAACATATTCCGTCGTTGGGCGCATCACAGTGTGCGAGCTTGTCTGCTGTTCAGGCACCAATGTCGTGCTATATTGCGTTTCAGTATGCGGGACCATTTCCGTATGCTGGACCATTGTTGTTTGCGCTTCAGTCGTCGTGAAATGCTCGATGTCATTATATGCTTCCATTTCGGTGTAAGTCTCTACTTCCGTAAATGGCTGCAATTCGATAAACTCTTTCATGACAGTGACGGGTTTCATCACCTTCACTTCTTTCATGACAGTGACTTCGCGCGTTTTTGTGATAGGGCGCTGCTTCGTAACAGTGCGCTGTTGCGTGACATTTACCATTGTTGTCTCAGGCTTCATCGTCGTCACAGGCTTCATGACCGTGACGTCTTCAGCTGTTGTCACTTCTTTCATGACGGTATGGGTCTCGGTTACGACTTCAGGGACGTTCACTGTCACGGCCTGTGTTTCCACATGCTCTTGCATGACAGTTATATTTTCGAGGGTCGTGACGGGCCGCATATGCGTCTCTGTCACGAAATGAGGCTCTACCACGGACGGATTACATCCCCCGCAATTATTTGCATTTGCTGGCGCTGCCACAGAGAGGCTGAGCCCCAATAACACCGCGCCACTTTGTAATAAGTATTTCATATCAATCACCATTTTTCCACAATCACAGTCTATGCTGCATGCAATGGTTGTGCCAAATTGCCGCGCTCCTTGCAAGAAACGCCCGCAGCCACAGGGGCGCTCAGCTGTCATTAGGTGTGGATAATAGCGATAATAGACGTTTCCCGCGCGCCGTTCCTTTAAGTCTTGGCATAGTCGCCGACATATCGTAATCCGTTGCAAACACAGATAAAGGCTCCTCAATGTCTCTCAATTTTCAAAGTCAAAACCCTGATTTGAACGGTATTTACGCCGCTTTATTCGAAGCCGGCCAAGCTATTTACGGTGAGCTTAAAAAAGGCGCAGGCCTTAAATTTGCGGCGAGCGGTAACGAGTCAGGTGATGAGCAAATTGAGCTAGATATCATCGCCGATGAAGCCTTTTTCAAAACGCTCAGCCAAGACAAACATGTTCGCTATGTTGTCTCCGAAGAACGTCCGGGATTAAGCAAGCTGTCTGACGGCCCGTACTCCATCGCGCTTGATCCGCTTGACGGCTCTAAATCAGCTCTAATCGGTATCCCGTCAGGCGCGATTTTTGGCGTGTTTGAAAATGCGGATGAGGCGAAAGACTTTAACGGCGCGAATATCATTAGCGGCGGTTTTTTTGTTTTCGGGATGAACCTGGAAGCCTATTTCGCCGATGGCCCGGATGTCTATAAAGCCATCTTTGACCAAGTGGGCGGCACATGGGATATCGTCTCATTGCCCGACCCCATGCCAAGCGCCGACGTGCTCGCGATAAACGGCGCGAACCAATTGGTCTGGGATGAGTGGCTGCAAAAACATTACCTCTCGCTGCTGGATACAAAGGGCGGAACGGTGAAGCCCCATAATATGCGCTGGTTTGCCTCCATGGTCTCAGACCTAAAACGCCTTTTAATGCAAGGCGGGATTTTTGCCTATCCAAGCGCGAACCGCAAAGGCTATGAAAACGGGCATTTACGTCTGGTCTATGAAGCTATCCCCATGTCATTCCTCATCCACGCCATGGGAGGCGCCTCCACGGATGGCGACCAATCCTTACTAAAAGCCCCCGTAAACGACCTCCATCAAAAAACGGCGGTCTTTATTGGGAACGCGGATAAGATAGCGGCGATCGAAGCGGCGAAACGGGCGGGGTAGGGGATGATTTATCTCCTTAGCGGAAGTCCTGCGAGAGGCTTAACCCGCCCAAAAACGGCCGCTGGTAATGTTTGAGGTAGCGACAGGCAAGCACGCTTAGACCTAGATCTTCTTCGAGACGTTAGCTTTCTTCTTTCTATATGCCCAGAAGAACGCAATATTGCCGAATATTAGCCAAAAACACATCAACATTATTGCTACCCCATGCCGCTCGGCATTCAATGCCCATGCTATCGCAAACAAGCACGGCAGAAGCAGTAGAAATGCACTAAAATATCCAGCTCTGAGAGCAGCCCAGTTCATATTTGTGACTTTCAACTTAGCGATGCTTTATGAGTGCGAATTATGCGTAACAGGATTGCCAATAGAAAGTCAATAATGTGACGGTTTTCATGAGCGTCCTAAACTCGCTTCATAACAGCCGCTGGTAATGTTTGAGATTGCCGTTGTGGCCAGAGGCCGTTGTCGCCTATAAAAGGATGCTCGATGCCTGGACGCATTCGCGTACACAAAGGGATTTCAGTGCTTTACTATTTCATTTTAGCGACTTTGGCATTTCTTCTTATTGCCTGGATATTTCGCAATACTAAACTGCGCAGTCTTGTTAAGTCACTGCCGCTTTCGCTTCCAGCCTATAAGACGAAGAACAGTGTTGGTCCTCGATCACTGGCGGATGAAGATAAAATGGCACGGTATTTTAGTAGTCGCATCTCCATAAAATACCCGGATGATAATTTTGGACGGCTCGCCGAGACGAAACCCTTCAAAGATTCGGCGATCAAATTCATAGGTACCGCCGCTGACTGTTGGTTGAGGTTGGAGAGTGAAGCTCTGTCAGGCGTACGCCCACACCATCTTGGCATCGTTAGCAGCGATAGCGAATTTTTCGTATTTGAAGTGAAAAAAGGCGATGACAATATCGGACCGGACTATGATTGGCGGCAACACCCTTATGAAACAATTTTTAAGCCCTTGACGTTCAGGGTCGGCAACGCAGTCCTTGTGATATTCGGACGCGAGAAACCTTTCACGATTGAGGGTAAAAACACAAATGGCGTTGCTGTTGTTAACTTTGAAGGTCCGCCGGAATATGGGCCAATAACTATTGGTTCCTCGCCGGATTGCTACATCACCCTCCCAGATCCCGATCTGCCTGATTACATAGGAATTATGAAGAGTTTGAGTAATCACAGATATTTATATTCCTATGATGGTTGGAATACAGGTGAAGAGGCTTTGATAAGAGCTGACCGTTACTTTGAAATAGCGGGTTATGAAGTTTGGTGCGTGTGAGTGCGCACCGTAAAATTGAACGCCTGCATCCCAACAGAGTGTTGTTAGCCGCAGTGAACTCTTATCGTTTCGGGTATGTTGCTACAAAATCTGAGGGTTCTAAAATCGCTGCATAATAGCGGCTGGTAATGTTTGCGATTACGCAGGTAAATCGCTCCATCAGGACGCTCGGCTAATACCTACAATACCCCCACACACGTCATTACAAGGCTTGTCCTTGTAACCCATCTCCCGCTCTTCCAGCAGAATGAAATGCTCATTTGTCGTGACAGCAGCAGATGGGTTGCAAGACCGGGGTTTTGCACTGACGAAGGAGGGCTGCTCGGATGGTTTAAGCCTGATAAAACGGTGCATTACATCGTTCCCGTGGTGGAGCCTTGGGCCTAGCCCCGCTATATTGGCCGCGAATCATAAGAGATATCCATGACAGACGATACAACAACAGAGGGCGGCTTGCCCGAAGACGGGGTCATTGAAGAGCATATTGATGATGCGCTCTCCTCGCGATATCTCGCCTATGCGCTCTCGACAATTACGCAGCGGGCGCTGCCGGATGTGCGCGACGGGCTGAAGCCTGTTCACCGCCGTATTCTTTATGCGATGCGCCAACTTAAGCTGAACCCCGAAACTGCGCATAAGAAATCCGCGCGGATTGTGGGTGACGTGATGGGTCAATATCACCCCCATGGTGACGCCTCGATTTACGACGCCTTGGTCAAGCTCTCGCAGAGTTTTTCCTCGCGCTATCCGCTCGTCGACGGGCAGGGGAACTTTGGTAATATTGACGGGGATAGCCCCGCCGCCATGCGCTATACTGAGGCTAAGATGACGGCAGCAGGTGTGGCGCTGCTCGAAGGGCTCGAAGAAGACGCAGTCGATTTCACGCTCACCTATAATGAAGAAGATGAAGAGCCTGTTGTCTTGCCGGCGGGTTTTCCTAACTTGCTCGCCAATGGCTCCACAGGGATTGCTGTGGGCATGGCGACCTCTATCCCGCCGCATAATGTGGCAGAGGTCTGCTCCGCCGCGCTGCATCTGATTAAGACGCCTAATGCGCGCATCTCCACTTTGATGGATTATATCCAAGGGCCAGATTTGCCGACGGGCGGGATTATTGTGGATAGCAAGGAGTCCATCCTTGAGGCTTATAAAACCGGTAAGGGGAGTTTTAAGGTGCGCTCGCGCTGGCATAAGGAAGACCTTGGCCGCGGCATGTACCAGATTGTTGTGACCGAGGTGCCTTATCAGGTGCAAAAATCTCGCCTGATTGAAAAGCTCGCCGAAGTGATTGAGACAAAAAAAGCGCCGTGGCTCGAAGATGTGCGTGATGAGAGCGCCGAAGACATTCGGATTGTCCTTGAGCCGAAAAGTAAGAATATCGATCCAGACTTGCTGATGGAAAGTCTGTTTAAAATTACGGGTCTTGAGAGCCGCACCTCGCTGAACATGAATGTGCTCGACGCGACCCGCACGCCGCGCGTGATGGATTTGAAAGAGGTCATTCAGGCCTTCTTGGATCACCGCCGCGTAGTCTTGCAGCGCCGCTCCCGCCAACGGCTTGGTAAAATCGAAGACCGTATGGAAGTCCTCGACGGCTATAGAATTGCCTTCCTTAATCTGGATGAAGTCATTCGCATTATTCGCTTTGAGGATAAGCCCAAAGAAGAATTGATAAAGGCGTTTAAGCTGACCGAACGGCAGGCCGATGCGATTTTAAATATGCGCTTGCGGGCTTTGAATAAGCTTCAAGAAATTGAGATTAAGACTGAATTTGACAAGCTGGCCGCCGAGAAGGCTGAGATTAAAGGCTTGTTGGGATCAGAGAAAAAGCAATGGGATAAAATCGCGGAACAGGTCAAAGCTGTGCGCGAAGCTTATGGCCCGAAAACAGAGATTGGCAAACGCCGGACCACATTCTCTGAAGCCCCCGAAATTGATATCGATTTCGCGCAGGCCTTTATCCAGAAAGAGCCTGTCACGGTTGTTCTGTCTGAAAAGGGCTGGATACGCGCCATGAAAGGCCATGTCTCTGATACGAGCTCGATTAAATTCAAAGACGGGGACAGTGCCGCTTTCATCGTGCCTTGTCAGACGACAGATAAGATTATCCTCTTTGCCTCGAACGGGAAGTTTTACACCATCGGCGCGGATAAGCTGCCGGGCGGGCGAGGTAATGGCGAACCCATCCGCCTCATGATTGATTTGGAAAATGACCACACGCCGATTGGTCTGTTCCTGCATGATCCTGAGCGGAAATTATTGATTGCGAGTACGGACGGTTATGGCTTCCGCGTCAATGAGGCTGATGTTGTGGCCTCGACCAAAGGCGGGCGTAAAACGCTTAATGTCAAAGGCGCGGCTGAGGCTGTGCGCTGCGTAGAAATTACGGGCGAGAAAATTGCGGCCATTGGCGAGAACCGTAAAATCCTGGTCTTTAATATTGATGAGCTTCCTGAAATGACGCGCGGCAAAGGTGTGCGCCTTCAAAAATATAAAGATGGCGGTTTGGCCGATGTGACAACCTTCACCGCGCTTGAAGGTCTAAGCTTTGTCGACAGTTCAGGCCGGACGAACAGTGTTTCTGATTGGAATATCCTCGAAGGTAAACGCGCCGGCGCAGGACGCATGGCGCCCAGAGGTTTCTCGCGTCAGGGCCTCTTCGCGCCTGATAAAAGGCTGAAATAAAGCCAAGCCATATCTCAAGACACATAAAAACCCGGCTCAAAAGAAGCCGGGTTTTTTTTAGGGTATAAACGAGGGCTAGAGCGGGTTGCCATCCGCATCGATTTCGACAACCGGGAAGCCTAAATCTTTGACCGCTGCCATATGTTTAGCTTTATCACCGACGACGACCATAATCATTTCATCAATGTTAAGGTGCTTCTTGGCGAGAGCATCAATATCCGCTTTGGTCATACCTTGCAGAATTTCAGCTTGCTCATCGACAAAGCTTGGGTCCAAATCATAGGTCATCATGCGGCCCAAAAACCCAAGCTTTTGGCCCGGCGTTTCATAAGCCCGCGCATCGCGTTGACCCATGGCGGATTTGGTAAATTCAAGCTCTTCAGCCGTAATACCGTTATCATGATAATTTTTGATTTCAGTTACGAACTCGGTGATTGAGGGCGCGGTGGAGTCGGCGCGCACGCCTGCACCAGCGCGGAACCATCCACGTGTCTCGTCACCATTAAAGAAGGACCTGGCCCCATAAGTATAACCTTTATCTTCACGCAGATTAAGATTGATACGAGAGTTAAACGCACCGCCGAGCATGAAATTCATGATGCCGGATTTGTAATATTCGCCAGTCGCATCATAGGGCAGGGCACGCTTTCCGATACGGATTTCAGATTGCGGCGCTCCCGGTTGGTCGAGGAAATAAATCGTCTTGGTTTTAAGCTCAGGGAATGGTTTTGCGTCAGTGCTGGCAACATCGCCGCCTTCCCACGCTGAGAGAGGTTGTAAGGCTTTCGTTAGCGCGCCTTCACCCAGATCGCTCACAGCGATAATGCTCGCGATTGAGGGTGAGTAATGTGTTGCGTAGAAATCCTTCACATCGTCAAGCGTCAAATTAGACACGGTTTCCTCTGTCCCTGCATTGCTAAATGAGAAGTTATTATCTCTGCCGTACATTTCCTTATTGAAAAGCTCACTGGCCGTTTGGCTCGGCTGCTTTTTCGCCTGACGAATGCCTTGGAGCGTATTGGCTTTATTACGCTCAAAGTCGGCCTCATCAAATTTAGGCTCTAAGATAGATTTGACGGCAAGTTCGACTGTCTTATCCAAATTTTCGGTCAAGCTGCGGATACGCAAAGATGTAAAGGTATCCCCTGCAGACCAGCTATAGCTAGAGCCCAATTTAGCGAGTTCATTTGAGATATCTTCTACGGACATCGACTCCGTACCTTCATCTACCATTGCGGCCGTCAGAGCGGCCAAACCGAGCTTATCCATAGGCTCATGCATTTGGCCTGTCTTAAGGCGAACAGAAATAGTGGTCGTTGGAACTTCATTATTCACAGCGCCCAAGACAGGGATGCCGTTAATAGAGGCTCTGTAGACATCCGGCGCTTTGATGCTTGGATTAGGGCCAGATGGCGGGATAACAGACCGGTCAAAATCATCAACCGGCGGCTCCCATTCAAAGGGTTCAGCCTTTGTTGCAGGCGGCAATGTACGCTCATAGCGCTCCCACGTGTCCGGCTTAGCGATAGCTGCCTTCGCGCCCTCAGGCACGATCGACATGACAACGGCGGGCTTACCATTGATGTACTTCTCGTATACACGCATGACGTCGTCCTTGGTCACGTTTTCATAACGCGCAATATCATCGCCAATACCGTTAGGTGTGTCGCGGTAAGTTTGGTAGGCGGCAAGTTGACGAATTTTCCCGTTAACGCTCTCAAGGCCGTAAATCATACCCGACACGATACTGGCTTTAACCCGCGCGAGGTCATCATCCTGAACGCCGCGCTCTTCAAATTCGGTCAGGGAATCGCGGATAACAGTTTCCATATCTGAGAGTTTTTGAACACGGGCCGGATTGGCGAGCGCGAAAAGCGTGAAACTACAAGAAATCTCGCGGCATGCATGTCCGGCAGAGGCTTGAACCGTCAGGCCAGGCTTTGAAAGGTTCTTATAGAGAAGTGAGGTCTGACCGCCGCCCATAATGTCTTGGAGCACATCAAGAGGCGCTTCATCAGGATGGTTGGCATGCACCGTTGGCCAAGACATAAATAAAAGCGGCAGACGGGCATTTTTATCCTCAAGTGAAATATACCGATCTTCATCAAGTGTGACCGGGACATATTCTGGATCTTCCACTGCTGGACCTGCAGGAATAGGGCCGAAATACTTTTTAACCCATTCCAGCGTTTGCTTTTCGTCCATATCGCCGCCAATCGTCAGCGTGGCATTATTTGGGCCATACCATTTTAAGAAAAAGCGCTTAAGATCATTTATATCTGCACGGTCCAAATCTTCGAGGTAACCGATAACAGACCAGCTATATGGATGTCCCTCAGGGAACATAGCTTCACCAACACGCTCGCCCAGAAGGCCGTAAGGTTGATTGTCGACGCGCTGTCCGCGTTCATTCTTTACCGTCTCGCGCTGCACTTCAAAGGCTTTATCTGTGACAGCAGGTCCATTGAGGAAATAGCCCATGCGGTCAGCTTCGAGCCAGAGCATTTTCTCCAGCTGATTTGACGGAACGGTCTCATAGTAATTTGTGCGGTCCGTATTGGTCGAACCATTCAGAGTGCCGCCAGATTCTGTAATAAGGGCAAAGTGCTGCTCGTCTTTGACGTTTTTAGAGCCTTGAAACAGCATATGCTCAAAGAAGTGGGCAAAACCAGATTTCCCGATATCTTCGCGGCCTGATCCAACATGATAGGTCACATCGACATGAACAAGAGGGTCTGATTTGTCTTGGTGCAGCACAACAGTGAGGCCATTATCTAGCATATATTTGTCATAAGGAATGACAACTTCATCGCCTGTGCGGGTCACACTTTCAACGAGTGTAACGCCTTCAGGCAGGTCAGCTTTGGCAACCGCTGAGACTGCGTCTTTAGCTTTGCTTGCAGTGTCTTTAGCTGAGTTTTCTGCGCCTTGGCAGGCTGCAAGTATCAACGCCACACTGGCGGATAGGAGAAGTTTTTTGGTCATGAAGTCGTCCTCTAGTGATGTGTTCATTTATGATATTATTGATTATCGATAAGTCTATAACGCGTTAATTTCCGCGAGTCCATGGTCCGCGTTTTCCGAATGGCGGGCGATTTTGCCGCGCCCCGCTTTTTTGAGACGCTGGGGCGGTACGTTTCTTCGGGCGGCTTTGCGAGTCAGGACGTCCGCCTGCAAATTTTACAAGTGCTGCAATGCGTTTCTCAATAGGCGGATGAGTCGCAAAGGCTCCGGCAAACCCTGTGCGAGGATTTTCAAAAGCCATCTCTTTGATTTCTGCGGGAACGTGTTGAAGCTCAGCACGGCCTGATATTTTTTGTAAGGCCCGTATCATAGCGTCTGGATTTTTGGTCAGCTCAACCGCGCCTGCATCCGCCATATATTCACGTTTGCGAGAGAGCGCGAAACGCGTGAGCATGGCCAAAAGGTAAGAGACGGCAATGATGGCGATAGCAAAAAAGATGAGAGCGCCTGCATTGCCGCCGCCGCTGCGCCGATGATTGTTAGTTCGCGAGAGATTCGTACGAAAGACGCCGCGAACAAGACCCTCGCCGACGAAAGCAAATATACCAACGAAGATGACAGCAATAATTAAAAGCCGAACATCGCGGTTGCGAATGTGGGATAGTTCATGGGCGATGACAGCCTCAAGCTCGTCTTCATCAAGATTATTCATGAGCCCTCGCGTGAGGGTCACCGTATAATTTTTATCGCGTATTCCGCTGGCAAAAGCGTTCATTTGCGGCGTTTCGATGATTTTCAGCTTAGGTGTGGTTTGCCCGCGCGAGATGGAGAGGTTTTCCAAGAGGCGGTAAGCCACAGGCTCTTGAGAGATGGTAACGGATTTGGATTTAGTCGCCAAATCAATCATGGCTTGATGGCCCATAAAGGCTACCGCAAACCAACCGCCTGCCGCGCCTAAAGCTATAGGAGCCGCTGTGGGCATTGTATTGAGCGCATAGCTTAAACCTTGCTCTGTGCTCATATCAGAGGTGAAGCCTGTCCAGAGAAGGAGAATGCCAAAGGCTAAAAACAACAGCAGAACAGGGAAAAGAACCAGCAGCATGATGCAGCGCAGATTATTATTCCAGATATGTGTTTTCAGGCCATAGGCTTGAATCATGCCGCTAATCCTGTTGAGAGGCCTTATGCGTCGAAGTCAACAACCGGTGCCGTTTGCAGCGCTTCGCGGCCTTCAGGAGCTTCAAAGAACTCACGGGCTTGGAACCCAAAAGGACCCGCAATTAGGACAGCCGGGAATTGCTCGCGAGACGTATTATACTCTTGCGCGGCATTGTTATAGAAACGGCGCGAGGCTGCGATTTTATTTTCAATATCGGCGAGTTGATCTTGGAGCTGTAAGAAGTTGGTATTGGCTTTTAAGTCTGGATAAGCTTCGGAAAGCGCAAAGAGTTTGCCTAGGGCTTGCGTTAAAAAACCTTCTGCGGCGGCAGCGGCTTTGGGCGTGTCAGCGGCCACAGCCATACTACGCGCTTTTATAACATCTTCAAAAGTGCCTTTCTCGTGCTTGGCATAACCCTTGACGGTATTGACGAGCTGCGGAACGAGGTCCTGACGTTGCTTTAATTGCACCTCGATATCTGACCACGCTTGGTTACAGGTTTGGCGCAGCGCGACCAATCGGTTGTAAATACCGATAATAATAAAGGCGAGAACGGCGATTATGCCGAGGATAACGAGTAAAGTAGTCATAGGTGTCCCCTTGATGATTCATCACAGTTTAGCGGGAAATCGCCATAAAAGACAAATGATTTAATGGGGGGTAAAGTCAGGGGAGAATTTCATCAGAATATGAGCCAAATTCATTCAGCTATAGGAAAAGAGGCGAGAGCTTGCGTCGGCAAGGTGAGGCTCTTTGACGACGAGATGGGTGAATTTGGCCATACCCCTTCGGGGCGGGACGTTTTTGACCCGCTGAGTTGTCGAAAATGCTCGAAATTGCTAACAGTTCCTTGCGCTTTTCTCCTAACAGCGGGGCAAAACCGTCTCCGTTCTGATAAATTTCTTCCCTGACTTTAGCCCCCAAGCATTATCGCAGGAAGTTTTGTAGCGATACCCGGCATAAAAAAGACCATCAGAATGACAATCAACTGAATGACTATGAAGGGCAAGACACCGCGGTAGAGGGCTGTTGTTGTGACTTCGGGCGGTGCTACACCGCGTAAGTAAAACAATGCAAAACCAAAGGGCGGCGTGAGGAAGCTGGTTTGGAGATTAAGGGCCATTAAGACGCCGAGCCAAATTGGGTCCATACCAGTTGCTAATAGGGGCGGGGCCACCAAGGGGACCACGACAAATGTGATTTCGATGAAGTCAAGAAAGAACCCCAAGATAAACATAACCAGCATGACAAGGGCGAGTGCGCCCCATTTTCCGCCTGGCGCGGAGTCAAGTAAGTGCCCCACTAATTCATCTCCGCCAAAGCCTCGAAAGATAAGACTGAAGATTGTTGCCCCTATAAGAATAACAAATACCATACAGGTTATGTGCATCGTCGTACGCGACACATCGCCGAGCTGTTTATTCTTGATCAGCGGTAACATTGACAGTCCCGTGCCGATAATGGCTAGTCCTGCCAATCCTAGCGCCATCGCTACAGCTACCCGTTCTGCAGCCGTCCAATCACTTTGATCAAAGCGCATATCCACGCCTGTCAAATCAATGACGACAAGAAGCACGAGCCCTAAAGCTGCGAAGAGGGCCGCGCGGCGTCCTATTGCGGTTGGCGCAATGCGATAGGCGGCGAGTAATATTGCGCCTAATGCGCCCAAGGCCGCCCCGCGCGTAGGCGTTGCATATCCTGATAATATTGATCCTAAGACTGCGATGATTAGAAAGATGGGCGGCAGCATGGCGATGAGCGTTTTTCGAATGAACGGCCAGGGCGAGACGCCCTCGGGCCAATCTTGAGATGGGGCCATTTCGGGTTTTAGGTAAGCCGTGATGGAAATGTACAAGGCATAAAGCGCGACTAAAATAAGACCCGGTAAGAGCGCGCCTGCAAAGAGGTCGCCCACGGACACAACGCCTGTTGCTTCAAGACCAAAACTGCGTTGGGCCTCTTGATAAGCATTACTGATTTGATCCCCAAGGATGACTAAGACGATTGAGGGCGGGATGATTTGGCCTAGTGTACCTGACGCCGCAATAGAGCCAGAGGCGAGGGACGGTGCGTAATTGCGTTTAAGCATCGTCGGCAAAGATAAAAGACCCATTGTGACGACGGTTGCTCCGACAATGCCTGTGGAGGCAGCGAGTAAGGCCCCAACGAAAATAACTGAGACTCCAAGACCGCCTTTTATGGGGCCGAATAGGTCACCCATAGACTCCAAAAGGTCTTCGGCGATACGGGATTTTTCTAGCATGACGCCCATGAAAACGAATAACGGCACCGCCATCAGAATTTCGCGCGTTATAAGCGGATAGATGCGTCCCGGGAGTGAGAGCAAAAAGTCAGGCTCAAACGTTCCTGTGGCAACGCCCAGAGCGGCAAAAATGAGCGAGACACCACTCAGCGTAAAAGCCACATTATAGCCGCCCATTAAGCCAATGCAGGCAAAGGCAAACATAGCTATGGCGAGAACCTCCGCCATTAATGTTCCAGCTCTTGAGGCGCGAAGAATTGCGGGGTGTGCGGCGGGCGTTCCGGGCGTGTTTGACCCCGAAGGCACATGGCGGCTCGCAAAGTTATCGCGAGACCTTGTAATATCATCATCACAGCAAATATCGGGATGAGAGTTTTGAGCAGAAACTCTCCGCGAATGCCGTCAGCCTCAGATGACCCCTCAAAGATACGCCAAGCGAAGCCGACAAAGCTCTCCGAGTTCCAGAGAATAATCAGGCAGACAGGGGCGAGCAGGGCATAAAAGCCAATAAAGTCGACAAGCGCGCGGGCCTTAGCACTCATACGTGTGTGAAAAACATCAACACGGACGTGCTGTCCCGCCAGCAATGTTGCGGCGGCGCCTAGCATAATAACCGTGGCATGCAGATAATCCGCGCTCTCAAAGAGTTTTGTCCAGCTTTGCCCGAAAATAGAGAGCGCGAAGACAGTAAATGCGACGGTCAAAACTAGAATCGGCAGCAGCCACTTTACGACTTCTCCCATAGCATATGAAAGACTATCTATTGTGCGAATAATGGCTTTCACTATAGTCTGTAAGGCTTTGATATTAGGGAAGAAAATATAGATGAAGGGAAGAAGAATAAGTGGTAGAAACACCCACCCTATCGCTTGAAGCGCGGTCCCCAAACTCTCGATAATCTCCCCGGTGTTCATCTTAGCTATCTAGGGCGGCTTGCCGCGCGCGAATATAACGACCATCGCTCATTTCCGTCCAGCTGCGAGCTTCATTTCGGGCGGCTAAATAGGCGTCATAAATCTTTTGAGTGCGTCTGTCTGAGTTGCCTAATTCGCGCACAACGTCTTCGCTGATTTTACCAATTTTTATCATGATGTCGTCACTGAAAAAACGCGGGACTATGCCGTGCTCGTTCTTGAGAATTTTTAAGGCTTTGGCGTTCTCATAGGTATATTCGCCAAGGCTGGCATCATTGGCCGCTTTGCAAGCAAAGCTTATCATCGCTTGTTCTGAGGCTGAGAAATTGTTCCAAACATCCAAATTAATCCCGATGGCCAGAGATGCGCCGGGTTCGTGAAAGCCTGGGGCGTAATAATAAGGCGCTTCGCGGTAAAAGCCGAAAGCATAATCATTCCAAGGGCCGACCCATTCGGTGCCGTCCAGCAAGCCTGACTGCAGGGCCTGATATATTTCGCCGCCCGGCATATTCACGGGCGCAGCGCCCAAGCGCCTTAAGACTTCTCCGCCAATCCCCGGCATTCGAAATCTAAGGCCTTTAAAGTCTTCTAGTGAGTTCATCTCGCGTTTAAACCAACCGCCAGTTTGGTGACCTGAATTGCCAGCTTGAAAGGGCTTAATGTTGAAACTTGCTGACAACTCATCCCAGAGTTTTTGGCCGCCGCCAAAATCAATCCAGCCCATAATTTCTGGGGCGGTCATACCCATGGGAACGGCAGTGAAAAATGAAAATCCTTTGGACTTGCCTTGCCAGTAATATTCCGCGCCGTGATACATGTCCGCTGCGCCCGTTGACGTGGCATCAAAACATTCAAGCGCGCCGACGAGTTCTCCGGCGGCATAGACTTTGACGTCAATACGCCCGTCACTCATCTCATAAAGGGCTTTGGAAAAACGGTTCGGCATTTGTCCGAGGCCCGGAAAATCTTTGGGCCATGTCGTCGCCATGCGAAATTGTTTCAAGCCTTTTGAAATATTTGGCGCGCCAATGACTTTCTCTGCGGTCTTCGCCTTCGCGGCCTTGGGGTCTTTACCAAGGACAGCCGCGACCCCCGTTCCGGTGGCGACAGCCGCGACAGCGCCTAAGACGTGGCGGCGCTTCATTTAGTCGTCTCCATAAGACGCCAGCCGTCAGCGCCTAAAATCTCGCAGGGCCGAAAACGGGCTTTGTAATCCATCTTAGGACTGCCCTCGACCCAATAGCCTAGGTAAAGATAAGGGAGTTCTTGCTCCTGACAGCGCTTGATTTGATCGAGTATCATCAAATTGCCGAGGCTACGTCTTTGTTCATCAGGATTGAAAAAACTATAAACCAGCGATAGCCCGTCTTGGAGGCGGTCAATGAGGACGGCGGCAATGAGTGTGTTGGTCTTATCACGATATTCAACAATTTCTGTTTCGGCAGAGCATTCCTCGACCATCATCTCATAGCGGATAAAGTCCATTTCCGACATGCCGCCGCCGTGATGGCGAGATGTGAGGTAGCGGTGGAGGAGGTTATATTGCTCTTCAGTGGCAAAGGCTTCTTTGACGGACATCGTCAAGTCAGAATTAGTCTTGGCAATGCGGCGAAAGCTCTTACCAGGCGAAAATTCAGCTGTGCGAATGCGCAAAGACCTACATTCACGGCACGTCTCACAGGCAGGGCGATAGATGACATTTTGAGATCGCCGAAAGCCAGCATGGGTGAGGTAATTATTCAGATGCGGCCCTGTCAGGGGTTCTAATTGCGTGAATATTTTGCGCTCCATACGGCCCGGCAGGTAAGGGCAGGGCGAAGGAATTGTCAGATAAAACTGCAATCTGTTCGGATCAAATGGCTGCGTCATAAGGGTTTATACATATTATAGATCAAAGAACAAAGGGCAGAGCAAACTGAAGCTAATCCATATAAGCAAGATTAGCGGGATACCAAATTTTGCAAAGTCCGCGAATTTATACCGCCCAGGCCCCATGACCAACAAATTGGTCTGATAAGCGATGGGCGTAGCAAAGGAACAGTTGGCCGCAAAAATGACAGTTAAGACCATAGCTATAGGATCGATGCCCGTTTGTTGGCTGATAGCTAGGGCAATAGGGGCAAATAGCAACGCGGCAGCACTATTGGAAATAATATTCGTCATAATCGCAATGAGCAGGAAGACCGCCGCAAGTAAAATGTGATTACCGAAGGGTTGGAAAATCTCGACGACTTGCATACCAATATAGGCCGCGCCGCCTGTATTTTCGAGCGCAAGACCCATCGCAAAGGCGGCGCCGATTAATAAGAATATTCGCATGTCGAGAGCGCGGACGGCTTGGCGCACATTTAGACATCCGGTCATTATCATCGCTAAGGCGCCGCTTAGCGCAGCAATTTCAATAGGTACAAAACTTGTGGCCGCGGCTATAATTGTTCCCGCGAAAATGAACCGCGCAAATAGTGATTTTCGGATATCTGGAAGTTCAGCCGTTGACCAATCTAGCAAAAGAACGTCACGGTTGTTCCGTAGCTCGCTCATATCGGCATCGTAGCCAAAGAGAAGAAGCACATCACCCGCTTCGAGACGGATTTCTAGCATACGCTTGCGGATCATGCGTGAGCGGCGCTGAATGCCGAGCACAAGGCAGCCCGTCTGCCGCCTGAAACCGATTTGTTCAATATTGCGGCCAATCATGCGCGAGCCTGGCGCTATGACCGCCTCGCTGATAACAATCGTCTCAGTGCTTTCGCCCGACTTACTCTCATCATGAAACCCGGCTATATTGAGCATGCCTTCGAGATAGCGCGGGCTTGAAGATAGCAAGCTTGAAAGTGATTTGCGCGTCGCGGCTACAATCAGGACATCGCCGCTTTTTAAGGTGGCTTCAAAGGGTGGGAGAAGGCCTTTCTCTCCGCTCTGGATCATTCGCACAGTTACGTTTTTGAGGGCAGGATACAAACCCGCAATGGGTTTCGTGCCGTTTAAGGGGTGATCGTCGGTCACGCGAATTTGCGCAATATATTGCTGACCAGACTCGCTAACTTCTTTTTCAAGGCTGACCCGTTCAGGCAGTAAAAGAGGCGCGGCAAAAATTATATAAATCGCTCCGATGGCCGCGATAATAATCCCCATGGGAAATTGCGTGAAAAACTCAAGCGAGACGTCGCCAGATCTTTGCAAGACATCATTGACCAGCAGGTTTGTTGAAGACCCGATAAGGGTTGTCATACCCGCTAAAATACAAATGAAACTTAGCGGCATCATATAGCGTGAGGCTGAGCGCCGAAGCCGGGAGGACATAGCAGATAGGATAGGGATAAACATAACAACAACAGGGGTGTTATTCATGAACATCGATACCGCGAAAGCGACAGCAAAGACGAGCGTCAGCGTACGCCGCGGTGATCGGTCCAGTGCATTGTTGATGTTCATGATGGGGCCTTCCAAAGCCCCAGTTTGGAACATGCCTTGTCCCACGACTAACAACGCCATGATGGTTATGAGGGCTGGCGCTGCAAAGCCTGAGAGCAGGGACGGACTGTCTAGGCCTTGCGCGTTCTCAGGCGCGAAAAAATGAAAGAAAATCAAGAGCGCCGAGATAACACCGACGGAAATAACTTCGATTGAGTATTTCTCGCGAATATAAAGATATACGGCAACCAAGACGATGAGCATCGTTGTCCACATCTGCCACGTAGCAGTGATAGCGAGAGTGTCCATGCTTATGCACGCCTTCCGCTAGGGGAAAACGGTCCAATTTTAGAAAAAACTGTCATATCTATATTTGATTCAATACAAGGCGCTAAGGCAAGGATTTTCTGGAGAATTTTTAATGGCAAAATGTGCTTTTTTGGGCTTGGGAGTTATGGGCTATCCCATGGCGGGTCACTTAGTGGCTGCAGGTCACGACGTCAGGGTGTGGAACCGTACGGAAACGAAGTCGGAAGCTTGGGTGGACGAGTATGAAGGTCAGGCCTGTAGCGAAATCGCCCAGGCTGTAGAGGGCGCCGATTTTGTAATGATCTGCGTGGGTGATGACCCTGATGTTTATGCCGTTGTAGAACCAGCGCTTGAAGCGATGACATCGGGTGCAATCATCATAGACCATACAACAGCTTCGGCAGAATGTGCGCGGAAATGCTTTGATATGGCAAAAGACAAACAGATTGGTTTTATCGATGCACCTATTTCTGGCGGCGAGGCCGGCGCGATTAATGGGCAATTGACGATTATGTGCGGCGGCGAAGCTACTCACTTTGACAAAGCTGAGCCTATTATGGACGCATATGCAAAAGCGATGAAATTAATGGGGCCAAGCGGGGCCGGGCAGCTTACGAAAATGGTCAACCAGATTTGTATTGCGGGTATCCTGCAAGGATTGGCGGAAGGCGTGCATTTCGCGCAAAAAGCCGGACTTGATGTTGATGAAGTCGTTCAGGCTATCGGCAAGGGGGCTGCCCAAAGCTGGCAAATGGATAACCGCGCTTCAACAATGGGGCGGGATGAATATGAGTTTGGCTTTGCTGTGGATTGGATGCGTAAAGATTTAGGTATAGCTCTAAAAACCGCAGAGGATGTCGGCGCGAATCTTGTCTTAGCAAAGATGGTTGATGAGTATTATGGTGAGGTTCAAGCTATGGGCGGCAATCGTTGGGACACGTCAAGTCTCTTAAAGCGTTTGAGCTAGGACTAATCTTGTAGCCATTCTGCGGCTTTGGGCGCAAAATAGGTTAGAACACCGTCACATCCTGCGCGCTTAAAGCTCATAAGGCTCTCTAAAATAACGCGCTTCTCATCAAGCCATCCATTTTGGGCGGCGGCCATCATCATGGCATATTCCCCGCTGACCTGAAACGCATAGGTCGGCATCGCAAATTCGTCTTTGATGCGGCGTATAATGTCCAGATAAGGCATGCCGGGTTTGACCATGACCATATCAGCGCCTTCTAGGATGTCCTGTTCGACTTCGCGAAGGGCTTCGTCACTATTGGCGGGGTCCATTTGGTAAGTGCGTTTATCGCCTTTAAGGGCTGAGGCTGTGCCAATAGCATCGCGGTAAGGCCCGTAAAAACCTGAGGCATATTTGGCCGCATAGGACATTATCATAACATCCGTATGGTTGGCGGTTTCTAAAGCGTCCCGAATGGCACCCACACGGCCATCCATCATATCAGAGGGAGCCACAATATCC
The DNA here is from genome assembly GCA_028224375.1 of Hellea sp. Lineage (GTDB taxonomy): Bacteria > Pseudomonadota > Alphaproteobacteria > Caulobacterales > Maricaulaceae > Hellea. Next base: position 2,173 of record JAOIVW010000028.1, on the reverse strand, counting down.
GCGCCTGCCTCGGCCAATATGATGGCGCTTTCAGCCAAGACTTCGACCGTAGGGTCATTCACGATGGTTTCGCCTTCCATCAATCCGTCATGCCCGTGATCTGTATAAGGGTCGAGCGCGACATCCACGATGATTCCAATCTCAGGCACGGCGGCTTTAACGGCGCGAACAGCTTCAGGGACAAGGCCTTTGGAGTTGAGAGCCTCACTGGCTTTGGCATCTTTGAACTTTGGGTTCACATGCGGAAAGAGGGCGATAGCGGGAATCCCCAAGTCACGGGCGCGTTTGGCCTCGCTTACTATTTCATCAAGATTTACACGGTCTACACCCGGCATGGAGGGGACGGGCGCGCGTTTTTCAGCGCCGTCCGAGAGCACAATTGTCCAAATCAAATCATCGCGGGTGAGCGTGTTTTCGCGCACCAATCTCCGCGACCAATCAGTTCTGCGGGTGCGGCGAAGACGCGTAAGAGGATAGGTAGCCACGAATTACTCCAAAGTTTCAATCGCTTATATCGCTTTTCACGCACAAGACACAAGGATATTGATGCGACCTTTAGGCATTGGAAAAATTGCAAATTTGAGTATATAGGCTTTAGGAAATAAGTAAGAAGGCTCTCCTAATGGGCGAAAAGTTTAGAGATCAGTTCCAATCTGCGGTCGATAATGTCCGTGAAGAGGGCCGCTATCGTATATTTCGCGATATCCGCCGTAAGGCTGGCGCATTTCCGCAAGCTACATGGTTCAAAGAGGATAGCGAGCAAGATATCACAGTCTGGTGCTCGAATGATTATCTGGGCATGGGCCAAAATGAGTGCGTTGTCGAAGCTGTGAAATCCGCTGTCGATGCAGCAGGAACGGGCTCTGGCGGAACACGTAATATTTCAGGCACGACGCGCTATCACGTTCAGCTTGAGCAAGAGCTTGCCTCTCTCCATCAAAAAGAAGCGTCACTTGTTCTGACGTCTGGCTATGTGGCTAATGAGGCCACGCTAGGCGTGATGAGTAAAATTCTACCTAGTTTGGTAATACTTTCGGATGAAATGAACCACGCCTCGATGATTTCAGGCATTCAAAGAGCCCGCTGTGAGAAACGTATCTTCAAGCATAATGATTTGGCTGATCTAGAAGCTAAGCTCAAAGATCTGCCATATGATGCGCCGAAACTCATTGCTTTTGAAAGCGTTTATTCCATGGATGCGGACATTGCGCCGATTGAGCAGATTTGTGATTTAGCAGATAAATACAATGCCTTAACCTATATTGATGAAGTGCATGCTGTTGGTATGTACGGCCCCACAGGCGGCGGCGTTTGCGAAGAACGCGGCCTGATGGACCGCATCGATATAATTCAAGGCACACTCGCTAAAGCTTATGGCATGGTCGGCGGTTATATTGCGGCGGACTCAGTCATTATCGACGCTGTGCGCTCCATGGCATCAGGCTTTATTTTCACGACCTCTATCCCGCCCAGCACAGCTGCCGGGGCGTTACGCTCTGTAAAAGTTTTGAAGGTCACACCTGAGAAACGCACAATGCATCAAGAGCGTGCCAACACATTAAAAGCTCGTTTCCGCGATGTTGGTTATGACTTTATCGACGGCGATACGCATATCGTGCCGCTTATGGTTGGTGACCCTGTCAAATGCCAGGCCATCTCAGATCGCTTAATCGAAGATTTCGGTATTTACGCCCAGCCCATAAACTTCCCGACAGTTCCGCGCGGCACAGAGCGCCTGCGCTTTACGCCAAGTCCGTTCCACACAGATGCGATGATGGACGAGTTGATGACTGCGCTTGAGATTGTTTGGGCAGAATTTGGTCTCAAATGTGAGCGCGTCGCCTAGCCCGAATCACGCCTTTCATCTTGCCTGACTTTTCAATCGGCTTACGCTTTAGCTTTGCCTGAAGTTTTCTTCTTTGCAGCTGGTTTCGATTTCTCATTTTGGGCAGCCTCTTCGCCCACCACTTTGTAACGCGGCTTAACGTTTTGATCTTTAGGTGAGGGCCAGCCTTCGCGTTGTGCGCCGGGTTGACCGTCACGATCTTCGGTCTGGTCATGGAAGAGGTGGACTTGCGTTTCATATGGCATATCAATTCCAGCGTCATCTAAAGCGCGCTTAATCTTGAGAATGGCGGTTGAGCGTTCAGCGACGACATTGCCGCGCTTGCTA
>JAOIVW010000027.1 GCA_028224375.1 Hellea sp. | reverse complement strand
GCTAAGCAGGCTTAAACAGACTCCCTCTCCCGTGGGGAGAGGGTACCGCGAAGCGGGGGGTGAGGGGGCCAGAGGTATTTGTATAAACTAAATTGTAAGCTTAGGACCCCTCATCCGACGCTTCGCGCCACCTTCTCCCAATGGGAGAAGGGTATACTGGAGAACTATCATGTCAAAAGTCACAACCACAATTAATGACGGCGTGGCCATCATCGCGCTGGATGACGGCAAAGCCAATGCGCTGGGCTCAGCTATGTGGGCTGAATTAAATACGGGCTTGGACGAAGCTGAAGCGGCGGATGCTATTGTTATCATTACAGGCCGCGAAGGCATGATGTCGGGCGGTTTTGATCTCAAGGAAATGGGCGATGGCCCTCAAGACGCGTTAGAGCTGACCTCCAAAGGCTCTAAATTCGCGCGCCGCCTTATGGCTTTTCCGCGCCCTGTGATTATGGCCGCGCCTGGCCACACCATTGCGATGGGCGCGTTCCTCGCTTTGGCCTGTGATTATTCCATGATTAAAGAAGGTGATTTCAAAGTTGGCCTGAACGAGACGCTGATTGGCATGACCATGCATAATTTCGGGATTGAAATGGGGCGCTATCATTTGTCCAAAGCCTATTTTAATCGCTGCGTGATTAACGGCGAAATCTTCAGCTCCAAAGGCGCGATGCATGCAGGTTTCTTTGACCGCGTCGTCCCCGCCGAGCAATGGGAGATGGCTATCCCCATGGCAGGGCAAATGTTCAAACAAGCCAATCCCGCAGCCTTTAAAGGTACCAAGCTACGCAGCCGCAAAGAGATATTTAAAATCCTCGACCAAGCGATTGAGGATGACCTAGACCCTGACAAAGTCCATGCGATGTAGTTTGGTGAATTGAGTTGGAACGCAAGGGACATATTCTAAGTTTCGACTTGATAAAAAATTCAGGGGTCATTCTATTTGAAAATCGGAAAGAATATACTTTTCAGGCGTCTCAAATTTCTGGAAAAATACCTGAGTTAAATGACTACCCTGCTGTGATTGTTGAATTGAAAAATGACGAAGTTGTTTCTTTAAAGTTTGACCCAGAAACACCTCGGCTCCGCGAAGCCCCTAGAAGCGGACATAAAATGTTAGGCGCTGCTAAATGTCCAAATTGCACGTGGCGAATTCCTATTCTCCCTAGCAAGGGGATGGGTATCTTTCGAAATGGCCAAGTGTTCAGATGTCCCGAATGTTCGAAAACAATTCGTTTAAAATCTATGTTTACGGGTCTGCATAATTATTTAGCTGTTAGTATATGGGTTATCCCTGCCACGGCTAGATGGTTTCTAGGCAGACTCAATGGCATCGTAGACGAACAAACCATGGGAATGATTGGAATTATAAGCTTAGTGTTTTACCCAATCCAATTATTAGCTTTTTTCTATCTATACATCCAAGAGCATCTTGTCTTGGCGGATGATGTTGAGACTTTTGAATGAATCAATACCCCGCCCCAACCCGTAAATTTTACGACCTTCGCGATGGGCGTATCTCGGCTGTGCATTTCGGCGATACTGCCCAGCCGCCGCAACTTGTTATGCTCAATGCTAATGGGTTTAATGGCTATAGTTATAAGACGATTTTAGAGCCGCTGGGCGTGCATTGCATCGCGCTCGATACACGCGGTCACGGCATGAGTGAACTCCCGACAGATATTGCGGCACTTAAAAACTGGTATATTTTCCGTGATGATGTCGCGGAGTTTTTTGAGCGTTATATTGAGGCTCCGCTTGTTTTGGCGGGGCATAGTTACGGCGCGGTGACAGGCATTCTCGCGATGCCGCTCATCAAAGAAAAAGTCAGCGGCTATGTCGGTTTTGACCCCGTTTTAGTGCCGGGAATTGGGCGGCTCTTTAACCGTATGCCGGGCGGGCGGCGTCATATGAAGCTACGCTTGCCAATTGCGCGAAATGCAGGTCGCCGCAAATCAACCTTTGAAAGTCATGAGGCGGCATTTGCGCGCTATAAAGATCGCGGCGCCTTTCGCGGGTTTTCCGACCAGGCACTGCGTGATTATCTGACGGGCGGGTTGGTGCCGGATGGGGACGGCGTAAAGCTCGCCTGCGACCCGCTCTGGGAACAAGCCATATTTGTCGCCCAAGGCCATAATGTTTTTAAGGCGGCCCCACATCTCCCGCGTAATAATTCCCATGTGACCTTTGCAGGCAAATATGGCGCAGTCAGTTTCCGCTCAGGCCGCAACGCTATTGCGAAAGTTATCGGGGCGGAGAATGTCGTCTTCGATAAAGAGCGAGCCCATATGTTCCCCATGCATGACCCTGATTATGCGGCGGGGCGACTGCGGGCGGCGCTCAGTCAGTCCTCATCCTGAGGCGAGCATTGCGTTTCGCAGGAACGCGACGCTCGGGACTCGAAGGACTTGTGAGATTGCTTGCATAAGAACCGACCCTTCGAGTCCCAAGGCTTCGCCTTGCCTCAGGGTGAGGTTATTTATTTAAACCCGCAATCCTTCAACGACATTCTTCTGCAAAACTGCGACCTGCTCATCACTCGCTTTAATTAATTTACGGGCTTTTAAATCAAAGAGGCAGCCATCGCCTATCATAGAGAATATACACTCCCCGGTCACAACATGGAAAATATGGTGGACGAGTTTTCTTGTATATTGATTGCCTTCAAATAAGCCTGAATAAAAATGATAGGCGTCTCCCGCTTCGGCGCGGCGGTGGATGAAGATTTGCGCTTCTAGCAACGCGCCTGATTTGCCGCTGGCGTGATAGTCGGGATCTAAAAATTCGGGATAGCCATCTTCCATATGGGCGATGGTCTCGGTCGTGCGGCCCATTAAAGCTTGCGGGGTTGCGCTGCCATCAACGCCCATTTCAAAAGGTTGGAACACGCCAGACCCAATGTGCTTGACGGTCAGTTTTTTAATATCTTCTTCGTGCGGCTTCCACGGCACTGTCTCGTAAGACAAGCCTCGCGGCTTGGAGGGTTGCGGCTGCTCGACCTCATAGGGCTTCACGGCGGCAGCAAATTTGCTCGGCCACGGGAAGGCGGCCATATTGCGCAGATATATATGCTCTATATTTTCGACAATGGTTGCCGCGATACGGCCATCGCCGTGAAACATAATATGACACAGGCGAACCGTTTGTTCACCGCGCTCCAGCAACCCCGTTTCGATATAAAGCGGGTTATCGGGCCGGGCTTCGCCCAAATATTTAATATGAAAATCCGTGACACGCACAGTAGAGAGAGCATCGGCTTTAAACGCTTCATGCAGCCCTGCACGGATGAAAAACATTTGCCGCGCCTGCATGACCTTGGTCATGTAGTGGCGCATATTTAAATGGCCGAGCCCATCACATTCCCAGGCTGAACATTCCCCCACCCATGTTTTTAGGAATTCACCCATTTACGGCACAAGGCCCGCAGGTTCCGTAATGCTCGATAACGGAGCGGTCGATGAGAAATCCGTCGGGTTTACAATCGGCGTGATCATGGGCGTGGCGCTCTTCAACCTTTTCGCATTTTTCGCAGATGAAAAATTCCGCCAGATGCCCGCTATGGCCATGGTCACAGGCGATAAAGGCATTAATCGCCTCAACGCGGTGGACAAGGCCAAGCTTGGAGAGAAAATCCAAGGCGCGGTAAACTGTCGGCGGCTTAGGCGAGCCGACCTCAGGGCGCAGACGGTCCAGCAAATCATAAGCTTTAACGGCGCCGCCATCTTCTATAATCAATTCAAAAACATGGGCGCGCAAGGCAGTAAACCGCTCGCCCGCCGCTTCGCAAGTCGCGCGCGCGGCGGCTACGCGGTCTGGTGTGGACATATGTAGATGTGAATGCTCATGGTTCATAATCTACCCTAACCCTTGGAGCACCATTCGCCAATAGGGATTCAGATGTTGATGGCGGCGTAAAAATTGTCTAGAGGGCGGGCTTGAAATACTGAATTTCGTCCTCATATGGGGCCAAACAACTAAAAGAGAGACCATCATGGCAGAAGCACAAGCACCCGTCGCCGTTTCCGGCAACGTCATGTTCTATCAGAACCCACAGCCGCTCACCAAAGAAAAGCACAGCAAATTTGGCGTCAAGCAAGTTACGAAACCGTTCGAATTTATGTCAACGCAGCATTTCCTGCCTTTGACAGCCCCTGAATTTGGCGCAGCTGCCGCCTCTTTCCCGATTATCTTTGCAGGCGATGAGCGCTCACCTTTAGCCGTTATGGGTATTCGTTCTGGCGAGAATCTCTTTGTTAAAGAGGGTCAATTTGAGCAAGATTTCTATATGCCTGCTTTTGCGCGCCGCTATCCATTTGTACTTGCCAGCGATAAAGAAAATGACCGCTTTGTTGTCTGTGTTGACGAATCTGCAGAATGCGTGACCAATAAATCCCCGCAGCAAAAATTCTTTGACGGCGCAGACACGTCAGTCTTTACGCAAGAAGCGTTTCAATTTCTGCAAAACTTTGAACGCGACCGCCAAGCGACGGAGCAAATGATCAACACCTTTAAAGAGCTTGATTTGTTTGAGCAAAAGGAAATGAATTTCCAAGGCCAAAACCCTGACGGCTCACCTGCTGAGCGCCAGAAAATCGCGGATTACTTTGCAATCACCGAAGAGCGCCTCAAAGCCCTTCCGGCTGCGAAACTTAAAGAGTTTACCGATAATGGCTATCTGGCCGTGGCGCACGCCCATATGGTGTCGCTCGGCAACTGGCAGCGTTTGGTCAATATGACACTGCGCAAAGCCAATGAAGTGGCCGCGCCCGCTGCAAAAAAAGCGCCTGCGAAAAAGAGAAAGCCTGCCGCTAAAAAGAAGAAGTAATTCTTCTGACAGTGATATAAGATAGCCCGCTTTTTAAGCGGGTTTTTTTATACTTCAAAATACGTGACCGCTTTGGTTTTTAGATTATGATTCATGACAGAGCTTCAATTCCGTGTGATTATCTACAAATGTCGTTAGATTTGTTAACAGAGCCGCCCTATAAGAGCCGAAATTCGGAGACGATATGCGCACTTTCATAGTGACATTTTTAATATGGCTTCTGGCCTTTCCGGCTTTTGCGAGCCAATCTGTGCCCGTGGATACAGGAAAGGTAACCGCCTCTCTGGTGAGCTCTCATGACAGCGTCGCTCCGGGAGAAGAGTTTTATATTGCCCTGCGCACAGTGCTTGATGAGGGTTGGCATACCTATTGGCGAAATCCCGGCGATAGCGGCGAGCCCGTATATCTTGAATGGGTGCTGCCTGAAGGCGTGAGCGCAGGCGATATTGCTTGGCCTCTGCCGCGCCCCATTCCGACAGGCCCGATTGTCAATTATGGCTTTGAAGGCACGCCGCTTTTCCCGGTGAAATTCACCGTCAGCCCTGACGCCGAGCCTGGCTCGGTCATTACCGTGGTCGCTAACTTTTATTATCTCGTTTGCAAAGATGTCTGCATCCCTGAACAGGGGAGTGCGAGCCTGCCCATTGCGGTTGGCGAGTCCGTTGAAGATATGGGCTGGAAAACAGAAATTGACGCAGCCTTGGCGGCTTCGCCTATTCGCGGAACTGTACAAGGCGGGATTACGAAAACCGGCGAAACCGTGGAGATGAGTTTTAAAGATTTGCCTGGAGGCGATTTTTCTAAGGCTTATTTCTTCCCCTATGAGCAAGGCATCATTGGCCATAGCCAGCCGCAGCTTGTTACGCGCGGGGCTGATGGTCTTAGCCTGACAACGACGCCTGAATATCTGTGGGAAGACCCGATGTCAGGCCCGGTTGACGGCGTTTTAACTTATGATGACGGTGGAACTTTAAAAGGCACACAGGTCTCATTAGCTGTCGGGCAAAGTCTCGACATTGGTGCTGCTATAGTCCCTAAAGCGAATGTTGGCGGCGTCACCCTTTGGACAGCGATTATCGGCGCGCTCATTGGCGGACTTATCCTTAATCTGATGCCCTGCGTCTTTCCTGTGATTTCAATTAAGGCGCTCTCTATCGCCAAATCCGCCCATGGTGAGCGCAGCGTTATTCGCCGTGAAGCTTGGCTTTACACAGCGGGCGTCATGGCGACCTTCTTATTGCTCACACTTATTATATTAGGGCTTAAGGCAGGCGGCGCTGAGATAGGATGGGGCTTCCAATTACAATCCCCAAAGGTTGTTGCGGCCTTGGCGATTTTACTTTTCGTGATTGGGCTTAATCTTTTGGGCGCCTTTGAATTTGGCGGTGGCCTGCAAAATACAGGGCAAGATCTGACTCGAAAATCAGGCGCGGCGGGATCGTTTTTTACTGGCGCTTTAGCCGTTATCGTGGCCACACCCTGTACGGCACCATTGATGGCAGGAGCCGTGGGCTATGCGTTGGCAGCGCCTGCGTTAGTCACGCTGGCTGTCTTTATGGCGCTGGCGATTGGATTTGCCTTGCCGTTCCTATTGATAGCTTATGTACCAGGGCTCCTTTCAAAACTGCCTAAGCCTGGTCCTTGGATGGTACGGTTCAAAGAAATTCTAGCCTTTCCGATGTTCGCTGCCGCCATCTGGCTTACGTGGGTTCTAAGCCTTCAAGCAGGTGAAGATGGCGTGCTTGTGACTCTGTCAGCCATGCTGGCTGTCGCCCTCGCCATTTGGTTCTTCAAACGCACAGGGATGCTGGGTAAAGCACTTGGTGCGCTTTCTGTTTTGGCGGCGATTGCCATGCCTCTCTCCGTCACCGCAAATGCGGTCGTGGGCGATATTGCGGTTAAAGAGCTAAAAGCAGAAAAGTGGTCCCCCTCGCGCGTGGCAGAGCTTCAAGCCCAAGGCCGCCCGATTTTCGTCGATTTTACGGCTGCTTGGTGCGTAACCTGTAAGGTCAATGAAAAGCTCGTGCTCAATAAATCCAATGTACAGACCCTTTTCGAAGAGACAAATACGGCCTTCCTTGTCGCGGATTGGACGAATAAGAACGACATGATTGCCGAAGAACTTGCCAAATATGGCCGCGCGGGCGTACCGCTCTATCTGGTCTACAATAACAAATCCGTGAGCCCTGCGATTTTGCCTCAAGTTTTGACATATGGTGTGATAAGAGACGCAATAGCCGAAGAGTAATCCCAAAGGCATTGTACTGCGTATATAAATTTCCCCCTTAAGTAAGGACATTAATATGACAATTTCTAAAATCCTATTTTCTACACTGGCTGTTTCAGCCTTGGCGATGGCGGCTCCTGCCACGGCGAAAATTGTAACAGGCTCCAACGTCTCTGACATGACCGTCACAGATTCAAACGGCGTTCAGCATAATCTTTCAGATTTTGCCGGAAAAAAAGTCGTTCTTGAATGGACGAATGAAGGCTGCCCATATGTGAAGAAGCATTACACAACGAATAATATGCAAAAGACGCAAGCCATGGCTGAGGCTGAAGGCGCTGTCTGGCTCTCCGTCATTTCAAGTGCTCCCGGCAAGCAAGGCTATAAAACTGGCGAGCAAGCCAATGAGTGGAAAGACGCGCAAGGCGCAGAAGTCACGGCCATCGTGCTAGACCCAGCTGGCGATATGGGCAAAACATTTGCCGCAAAAACAACGCCGCATATGTATATTATCGATGAAGAACAGACGCTCGTCTATCAAGGCGCGATTGATGATAACCGCTCGGCTAATCCGGCCACTGTCGAAGGCGCTAATAACTATGTTGTCGCCGCTATGGATGATTTGAAAGCTGGCAATGCCGTTGCTGAGTCTGACACAGCGCCTTATGGCTGTTCGATTAAATATCAGTCCTAATTACTAATCCTAATCTGAGCTAACGTAAGTTTAGCGCATGACGCCCCGCTGCCACCTCCCTCTTGGCAGCGGGGTTTTTTATTGCGCCTATAACAGGATGTATTAAAAGCCGCGCAAAGAGATGGAGACTCCTATGCCCGCTGATAGCTTTACTGACCGCGCCTCACATTACGCCAAGCTCGAAGAGCTGGCAGGCAAATCCGTCTCCATTCAGGATTTATTTAAAACAGACCCGAAACGCATGGACCGCTTTGTCATGCGCGAAGGGCCGCTGCGGGCAGACTTTTCCAAGCAAGCTATTAGCGAAAATGCTCTCAATGCCTTGCAGGATTTTGCGGCCGCCTGTCATCTCGAAGAATGGCGCGCGAAATTATTTGCGGGCGAGACCGTCAACACCTCCGAAGACCGCGCCGTTTTGCATATGGCGCTGCGGGGTGTGGGCGGGTCTAAAGCCGTTCAGAAAGACGTCAAAGCGATGCGCAAACGCATGGCGGCATTTGCCGACAAAGTGCGCGATGAGGGCAAATTTAAAGCCGTTGTACATATCGGCATTGGCGGCTCTGATTTGGGCCCGCGCTTAGTTGCCGATGCCTTTCAAGCGGCGGGCGACATGGCGCTGGAGTTGCGCTTTGCAGAGAATGTCGACGGCGCATCTATCAATGATGCGCTGCACGGCCTTAACCCCAAGACAACTCTGGTCGTTGTTGTCTCCAAATCTTTCACGACCCAAGAAACCCGCATGAACGCAGAAGCCGCGCGCACATGGCTGACAGATAAGCTAGGCAAAAAAGCGGGGGCTAATTTTATTGCTGTTACGGCTAACCGCGACGGCGCGCTCGATTTTGATATACCCAGTGATCAAATTTTTGACTTTTGGGATTGGGTCGGCGGGCGCTATTCAGTTTGGAGCGCGGTGGGGCTTTCCCTGCAAATTGCTTTTGGCCCTGATGTCTTTGATAAGTTCCTCAAAGGCGCGGCGAAGATGGACACGCATTTTCGCGACCAACCTTTGCAAGAGAACCTGCCCGTCATGATGGCGCTGACAGGGATTTGGAACCGCAATGTGCTGGGGTATAGCTCTCAAGCGGTCATTCCTTATGCGCGCCGCATCCGCAAACTCGCAGCGTTTCTGCAGCAGCTCGAAATGGAGTCTAACGGCAAGCGTATTACGCGCGATGGTAAAGAGGCGGGGCTAACCTGTCCGATTATCTGGGGCGATGAAGGCACCAATGGCCAGCACGCTTTTTTCCAATGGCTCCACCAAGGTACGCCCGGCGCGCCCGTAGATTTTGTCGCCGTGCTGAAAGATCATAGCGCAAGACCTGAACATCACGCGGCGCTGCTCGCCAATTGCTTCGCCCAATCCGAAGCGCTGATGCTGGGTAAGCCGGAATATAAAGTCCGCGAAGACTTAGAAGAGCGCCCTGATGCCGATGCCATCGCGCCGCAAAAGACATTCCCCGGCAACCGCCCGTCAACAACCATTACATTAGACGAATTATCACCCTTCGCGCTGGGTCATCTCATTGCGCTCTATGAGCACAAAGTCTTCGTCCAAGGCATCATCTGGAATGTCAACAGCTTCGACCAATGGGGTGTGCAGCTCGGCAAAGTCTTGGCGACGACTATCTTGGAAGAAATGGAAGCAGGTAAGGCAGGCGACCATGATGCGAGTACGACGGCGCTTATGGGGCTTGTGTGACACGAATACTGACGTGGAATTTAGAACGAAAACGCACTAAATTTGATGAACAGGTTGAAATATGCATAGTAACTTATCATATTTAAATTTAACCAGTTCAAACCCAAATGAGAAAAAGATACAGTCTTAAATTTTACTGGCAGAACGCATACTTTCCCTCAATCCAATGGGCATTTGTCGTAGGTTTTTCTCTTGCTGCAATGTCACTTATTATTAACTTAGTTGTCGACTTTTTTGATGGTAGTTCATCTGTGAAATTATTGAAATCACTAGAATTTGTTTTTAGGTTCACACTAACAGGTCCAATTATTTTAGGGAACATGGCGGCTATTTGTTATTATTTTAATATAATAGATAGTAATGATGATTGGCTATCCTAGTTAGAGTAGAATAACGCTCAGTATCCGCTATGGTTTAATTTTCGGGCTCGCGTCTAAATAATTACGCCCAAACTTCCGTATGGTCTTTACGGGTGACGCGGTGTTTCGCTGTGAGGGTTACGAGCGGGGCTAGACCCAGCGGCTCTAAATAATTCAAGGCGGCCTTTTGGTCGTCTTTTTTCATGGACGCGAAATAATCTGTGACGCGCTGTAGCATATAAAAACGAATGGGCCGCACGGCGCATTGGATTGTCGCGTCGCCATGTTTAAATCCGCCAAATCCGAGCACCGCCATTTGCGGATTTATTGAGGCGGGCGTGCCGCTCTCTCCGCCGGGCAGGGCGTTAATCACCTCTACATTCATTTGAAGTTCGGGCAGGAAATAATCCGCGATATATTTAAATAGCGCCGAGAGTGTTTCGGGCAATTCATCGCTCGGGCTGTAATAAGGCATATCGGAATAATCCGAATGCGCTTCATTCATACGCTCCGTCCAGCGGAAGAGGCTTGGCGCGCGGTTTTTCATGAGGCCGCTTGGCACAGGGTCACGGGCTAAATGGGCATAAAGCGAACACATCATGCCGTAATCCCCAATCGTCGGCGTATCGCCAAAGAGATAAGGCGTGCGCACGAAATGGCTTTCCAGAATATCAAGTAATTCCCCAAAGCTGCGTTCGACTTCGGGGATGGTGTCAGGGGAGACTCCGAGGGCTGGGAGAAAGCCATTAAACTTTTTCATGGTCTTTTTAATCTGCGCCTTGGCATCATCCGTTGCGTCAGGCCCTTGCCAGCCGCCAAATCCGTGAGTGATAAAGCCATTGGTTTGTTCCGGAAAATTCCAGCGATAATGCATGGCGGGGCGTAATAGCCCTTCATCGCCAAAGAGTTCCAAAATAAGGGATAAAAGATGCCGCTGGGCATCATCAGGATAAGCACTCATTTTGGCTAAGCCTTTATCCTCACAATAATCAATAATATCTGTTGTATCTTGGATAAGTGTCCCGCCTTCCGTTTCAACGACAGGAATAATGCGCCGTCCAATTTGGGGCAGCACGACAGTATTAAAATGCTCTGATACGGGAGCGACTTCGGTAAAAGGGATGCCTTGTTTAATCAGGTAACTGCGCGCCTTCCCCGTAAACATAGATATTTTAACGCCGTAAAGCGTGAGAGCAGCGGTCATATTATTTATCCAATTAATTATTTATATTTATCATTTAATCCGATGCCGGATTTAATAAGCGGAATTATTTTCTCAAGGCGTCTTTGTTTCGTGGCATCCTGTTTAGCGCTGGAAATATAATCGGCAAAATCACATTGTTGTGCGAGACGGAATTTATCAAAAGCGATTTTTAATTCAGGATCAACTTTACACGCAGATTGCAGATGAGATGGCATATTGAGTTTACGCGGCGCAGCATTGGGCACTTTTTTGCCAGCGCGGGCATGTTCAATGGACTCAGCGATATAGGCTTTGATGAGCGCTGCGTCGATATCATTCGCTGAGCTCATACGCCATTGCCGCAAAGCTTTGGTCTTTCCGCTTTGCGCATTGATTAAAACATTACGCGGGTCACTTAGAAACACGCCTTGATGAAACCATAGGCCGAAATAGGATTTAAACCCCGCCATTCCAACAATATTTTGCCCGCCGCTAATATAGCACGGCATACCCCATTTCATTGTCTCGGAAAGCTCCGCAGCGAGCAAAATGCGGCGCAGCGCCATAAGCTCATCCTGCCAATGAAGGGTATCAATTAAATAATCATCGACGGTTTTTTTACGGCTCATTCATCCTCGCGAGTCTGCAGCTTAGGCTTCCACCGACTGATGTTGGGCAGTTTTCTCCCATTGACCGGGGGACATATCATACCAACGCCGGAAGGCCCGATTAAAGGCGGCTTGGTCATTATAGGCTAAGTTCTGCGCAATAGCTGCAAAATTCTGACCTTGGCGATATTGTTGCAAAAAGACGTCTTTTCGAACATTGTCGAGAACTTTGCGGTAGGAAGCTCCGCATTTTTTCATTTTGGACAGCAATTTCCGCTCCGGCATATCCAAGCGCTTTGCTACAATCGCCGCGCTTATTTGGCCAAGTTCCAGAGCGCTGCGCATAGCGCTTTGCACTGCTTTTTTAAAGCTTATCTCCGCCGTTATTGCGCCCAGGGCTTCATCAAGCCGTGAAACCGCGATGGCCAGTTTTTCAGGGTCATAGGTCGAAAGCGTTTCTGATAACATAGACTCGCTCAATTCAATGGCGGCTTTCTCGCAGTTGAAATCCAAGCCGCATCTGAAAACTGTCTCATGAAAAGATGAGTCAGCAGGCTTTGAATAAGGGAATTGGACGTTCATAAATTTTTCGCCGCCGCCCCAACTGAGCCAGCGATAGGTCGTGCCATAGGCGCCCATCACCATATCCGTGATATGACGATATCGGTCATGATCATCATAATAGGTCTCAAAGACCATGTAGTTTTTCTTACCGTCCGAGGCCGATTTAACGGTTTCATGACGCGCACGTCCCACATCAATCGCCAAGCGTTGATAGCGGTGATTTATCTCGATAACTTGGAGCAGGTCTTTACAATGGCTGTAAACCGCGCCGGTCTGCGCGAAACTCCCAGGCCTGAATTGATACCCCATTTTCAGCCCGATACAGGGGTCACATAAATCTGTTTCCGCAGCAGCAAGGAGGGGCAGAATATCATCCACATCAATTCTGCACATGGGATCGGAAAGTAATTTAGGATCTATCTTGAGAATGTCAAAGCTCTGCGCATGAGAGAAGCCGAGCTTCGCCAGTATGTCTAGCTGCGCCTTTAAATAGCGCGCAGACATCGTCATCCGCAAACCTTGTTGGTCGTCATTCATTACAGCACCCCTGCTGATCGTCGTATTAAAAGACAATATTTCGGAATGATATATGACAACCCTATAGTGCAACGCAAGTACGAATTATTTTAAGGCAAATTTAGCCTGTCTTTTTTGGCAAGTCCTTAAATTTACCGGCGCGCTTTTCGCCTTTCGCCACCATGGATTCCATCATCTCAGTCGGGATGAGCATGGACATATTCCAGACGGCAATATTGTCCAGCGTATCCATTGTGCTGTGATCGCGCGCATAAGTAATAATACGTTTGCAGCCATAGACGGCGAGGGGCGGCTTGGTGGCAATGTCCGCCGCAAGCTCCATGACAGCGCTCATCATGGTTTCTTGTGACTCATAAACCTCATTATAAAGCCCGCGGGTTTTGCACTCGCCTGCGTGCATTTTACGGCCCGTATAGGCGAGCTCGCGCACCACGCCCTCAGGCATATGATTAAGGATACGCGGGAAGGTGCCGACATCAGCGACCATGCCGACATTAATCTCATAAATCGTGATAAAGCTGTCCTCCGTCCCGAAGCGCATGTCACAAGCGGTAATGAGGTCCACCCCGCCGCCATAACAGCCGCCTTGAATAGCGGCGATAACGGGGATGCGGCATTGCTCAATCGCGGTAAAGCTATCCTGCAAAGGTAGCACGCTATTGCTATAAAAATTCGCGCCATAAGCCGGGTCATTTTTATCGCGGATTGCGCCGATATCGCTGCTGAACATGCCGACATCAATACCTGCTGAAAAGACAGGGCCTGTTGACGACAGCACAATCACCCGCGCTTTGGCATTATCATCAATATCGCGGATAATTTCGGGTAGCTCCGTCCAGAACTCTTTTATCATCGCATTGCGCTTTTCAGGGCGGCTCATGACGATATGGGCAATATTATTCTCTATTGAGACGTCGAAACATTTATAGCTCATCAGGGGTCTCTCCTAAATTTTAAACAGATAGCCTTTAGCAGGGCTCGCATTCCCATCCAGAAAATCCTTATAGGTTTTCAACAGGTCGGTCACCTCATGGCTTTCTTCAAGGCTTAGCCAGTCTTTGGCGGTCTCGCAAAAGGGAAGCCAAAGCGCCGCAAGGTTTTTGGCAAAGCCTTCGCCGCCCCACTTTTTCATGCGGATTTTCACGCGGTCAGGGGCAAAGAACATGACAGGCGGCGCGCCCAGCTTTGGCGTGCGCGGCGGCGCGCCGTCCCAATGGGATTTCCCGACCATGCAATTATAGAGAATGTTTTCTTCAAAATGCTCATAGACAGTCGCCATGACTTTGCCATTGCCCGCCATGTCTACCACAACTGTTTTCACATCAGGGTTCATATCGGTTATGGTGTCATAGGTGTAAACGTCGTCATAAAACCCGGTGTCTTGCGTGAAGGCTTTATTACCCTCAGACGTCAGCCCCGCGACTTTAATATTGCCGCGCTGCTTTAGACAATAAGCGGTGCCCATGGCTGTTTTTGATGAGGCCGACAGTAGCAAAACTTGCTCGGCTCCGAAAAAACTCTCATCGGCGAGTAAATCATCAATTAAAAAGCTCGTCGTAAAAAGCGGACGCAATACAGGCTGCAAATCTCTATGCGCGGCAAAGCTCGGATCGTTCTCAATAAAGGTATAGCCATTATAAACGGGATGCAGCGCCGTGCGGTGATCATTGCCGTCCTGAAACCCGAGCGGGGTTAATTTAACAGGCTTCATATCAAAGCTTTGGGTGATGGGCAGAAAGCCGTAAATCATCGTTCCGACAGACACGCCTTCGCAATTTGATTCTGTAACTTCGGCATAGCCCCAGACAGGCATTCTGCCAAAACCGTCCATATTAATTCCGTAAGCTTTGGGCTCAAAGAATTTCCAATATCCAATTTGCTCACCCACCGCCATGTACGTTATATTATTTGATGTCAGCGCCCACGGCCCAACAGAGACACGGATAAACCCATCAGCAAGCGGGGCCTCATCCGTGCTGACTAAAGCGACATCAGCAAAGTCTGATTTATTTACGAGCAGTGTTTGGGTCATTAAAACACCCCGCCATTATCACAGGATATTAATAGCTGCCCTTCAAGTCCCGCGCGGCGATGCTTATGTATTTTTCGGTAAGCCTCAGAGCTTACGGTCTCAAGCATTACGGCGGCATTGGGATATTTAAATATCGCAACAGCATCCCATTCACCGTCCCCTTGGCCAATCATCCAGGCATTTAGATTCCCGCCAAAGATAGCCCCGCCCTCTATACCGCTCTCTTTGACAAGTTTGGAAAAGCCTTCGGCATAGCGGCCATAAGCTTCGCGGCCTGAAATATCTTCCCCGTCTTTGTAAGTGGCGCGGGTTTTAAACTTTAACAGGTTGAGCATAAAGACAGGCTCATTTGCCTGCTTATGAGCGAGGAAATCTTTTACTTGCTGCGGTGTTGGGTCAAGCGCGTTGAGAGTTGGCATTGCAAATAACTCCTATTTATATCCCGGATGTTCCATAACGTCAGAGGCCGATTTGGCGACCCACTCACTGGGAATGAAAAAATCTGCCGCGAGCGGTCCGTCATAACCCGGCTGATTATATTGTTTGAAATCTGTCGTGCCCGAGGAGGCGAGGATAAATTCATCAATCACAAATTGACCCGTATAATCGCGCGCATCTTGGTTCATAAGCACATAGGCCGCGTCCGCCATAATCGCAGGCGTGCGGCTCATCTTGGCCATGCTGTCCCCGCCCAAAATATTACGCACAGCCGCCGTATCAATTGAGGTCATCGGCCAGAGTGAATTGACTGCAATCCCGTCCTTGCGAAATTCCTCAGCCATACCGAGCGTGCACATGCTCATGCCGTATTTGGCCATGGTATAGGCCGTATGGTTTTTAAACCACCGCGCCGACATATCCAGCGGCGGGGCGAGATTGACGATATGCGGGTTGCTTCCTTTTTTAAGGTGCGGATGGCACTTTTGAGACAGCATAAATGTGCCGCGCGCATTGACTTCATTCATCAAGTCATAGCGCTTCATCGGCGTGGCAGTGACAGGCGTCGGCGACACGGCGCTGGCATTATTAATACAAATATCAATCCCGCCAAATTTATCTACGCAGGCGGCCACGGCAGCATCAACTGCGGCTTCATCGCGAATATCACAGACCACGGGCAGAGCTTTTCCGCCAGCGGCTTCAATCTCTTTAGCAGCCGTATAAATCGTGCCTTCCAATTTGGGATGGGGCTCAGCGGTCTTGGCCGCTATCGCGATATTGGCGCCGTCTGCTGCGCATCTCTTGGCGATAGCGAGGCCGATGCCGCGCGAGCCGCCGGACATGAAAATGGTTTTACCGTGTAGTGACATTTGTTTTACCTTGAAGTGCTTGGAAAATTCCTGTTGTCTATAATCTCAACAACCTTATGCAACAAATTGCATAGCTACAAGGAAAACCCATCATGGCGCTTGCCGAAGCTATTCTCGTCTGCCTGACAGAACGCCCGATGAGCGGCTATGACTTGGCGAAAAACTTTGACGCCTCAATCGGATTTTTCTGGCGGGCCTCGCATCAGCAAATTTATCGGGAACTCGGACGCTTGCGCGAAAAAGGCTATGTCGTCAGCCAAGAGGTGAGCCAAGACGGCAAACCCAACCGCATCATCCATACGCTCACGCCGGAGGGTAAAAAAGCGCTCAGGGCCTGGTCAAAAAAACCGGCGCGGCAACCGTCTTTAAAAGATGACATGCTAGTCAAATTCTACGCGCTGGAAAATATGCATTTGCCCTCGCTGAAAGACCAGCTCACTATTCGCATAGAACAGCATCAAACAAAGCTGTCGAAATATTACCGCATTAAAGAGCGATATTATGACGGCAAGACTCTAGACCTGACGCAAAAGGGAAAGCTCATCGCGCTTGAAATGGGGATCGATCAGGAAGTCCAAACGATTGAGCGCCTAGAGACTGCGATGCGCAAGATTGGCGAGCTTTAAGCGAGCCAGGCTGCAATACGCGGCGATGTCGCAATCACATAAATAAAATACATCAAATTAATCGCCAATAGGCAAAAGACAGCAAAAGAGCCAAGGTCTTTGGCTTGTTTTCCGACATCTGAAATTTCAGGTGAAATACGATTAATAATAACTTCGACGGCCGTATTTAAAGCTTCGGTCGCCAAGAGCAGCAGGACAAGTGCGAGGGCAATAAAGAAGGAGGTGAGGGGCGCGCCAACCAACCAGAATATGCCCAGAGTCCAAGCGAAGCCATAAACTTCAATGCGCGACGCCATTTCGCTGCGCACCAAAAACATAAACCCATCCCAAGAGTTTTTCCCAGAACTCACCGCCTTGGACATCACTTTGAATAAGAAAAACTCATTGGCCATAATCAAGGCATAGTGCCAGGGGATTAATCAGAGGTTATTATGGGTGCGTTTGAAAAGCAGGTCCGTTAATCATGCCATACGGCAGTGATTAAAACGTGAATGGCTAAAAATGTGGTGATGTGATAGCCTCATGCCGTGTTGTTCTAATGACAGTCTTATTCAAGAGGCGTCACTTATATGAATGTGGAGACGACCACACAGGGGAAGCCAGGATTATGAAGAAAAACTATTTAGGCGCAGGATTTTTGGCACTCTGCTTGGCCTCTTGTGACGTTGCGACATCGCCTGATGAGAGGGCCCTTTCGGAGAATAATGAAGTCACTACGCCGACATTTGCGGCTGGTTTTGCTGACGTGCTCGCGCCGCAGCTTAACTCTGTTGTCAGGGTCGATGCGTCGAACATAGATGAAACAAAAGGCACAGTAAGCGGAAGCATTGGGTCCGGAGCGATCATCGATGCGGAAAATGGATATGTGCTCACCAACGCCCATGTTGTTGCAGGCGCGACAGATTACGCGGTGCAGCTTTTAGATGGCCGCAGCATTGTTGCAGAACTGGTGGGCAAGGACGTCCCCACCGATATCGCCCTTCTAAAAATGGACGCCCCGTCCGTGAAAGCGATTACAATTACGGATTCTGATAAAGCGAGGGTTGGCGACCTTGTCTTTGCTGTTGGCTACCCATTCGGCCTGGATCAAACCGTGAGCCTTGGGATTGTCTCTGGTCTTGGGCGTTCGACGTCATCTACCGCTTTGCATGATTTCATTCAAACCGACGCCGCAATTAATACCGGTAATTCAGGCGGTCCGCTGCTTGATAATCAAGGCGCTCTCATTGGCGTCAACACAGCCATCTTGTCAAAATCAGGCGGCAGTATTGGCATTGGGTTTTCTATTCCCTCCCGAATTGCCATGCGGGTTGTCGATCAATTAAAATCCTTTGGCGAAGTTCATAGAGGATCAATCGGTGTGTCGCTGGACGTGGTGAGTGAAGCAGCCGCAAAGACGGCAGGCACCCCAAATCTGGAAGGCGCTCTGATTGCCAGTGTCGACGCGGGATCGCCTGCAGAAATAGCCGGGCTGGAAGCTGAAGATGTCATTACGCGCTATGACGGGCGGCCCGTTAAAACGCCAACGAGTCTGCGCACATGGATCGGCGTGAGCGAGACTGGCGTGCCGGTCGACATATCTTTGTTTCGGCGCGGCGAAAAGATTTCACTTCAGATTACACCTCAACCCCGAGCCTTCGCTATCATTGAAAGCATAAGCCAACTTGGCATGAGCGTAGAAAGCATTGTCGATAAGAGCGGCGTTAAACCAGATGTAAGCGGCGTCCTCGTGACCGACGTCGTCAAGGGATCCCCCGCCGATCTAGCGGATATGCGTGTTGGAGATGTGGTGCTCAGCATAAATAATGAGAAAACGTCAACACCCGCCGTGTGTGATCGCATCGTTCACGGAACAAAGGGCCGTGTCCTTCTTTTAGTCTATAGAGACAACGTTATATTGCCTGTGATAATTGAGATGATGTAGATGTCTCGTCTTATGACGTCTGAGCAGCAGGACAAGTGCTAGGGCATTAAAGATAGAGGTGAGGGGGGCGTTAACCGACCACACATCGTCAGGATGAGGGGATAGTAAACTGAGATTTATTTGTAGCCTCCACAAAACTCACTCGCCATGCTGAAAGCATAGAGGCGGAGGATTTGTCAGAGGGTAATGTGAGTGTTTTATTTGGAGGGAATGTTCAGGTTTTGTAGAAACATCCTCAAAGGAGACGTTAATTACGATATGAAAATGTCATGAACTTATTGAGAGTGGCTCTCGTCTTTTCGCAAGCAGCACTTCTTATATTTGACATCACTGCCGCAATGACACTTATCATTTCTTCCTAATTTGACAGTTATTCTTCCAGTCACTCTTGACAATTTTGAGGCTTTGGGTGGCAATTGTGAAACTTCAAAATCAAGTTTTGCACTGCGCTTCCACCGACTCTTCAAAAAACAAATGGTGTCAACAGGCTCACCACTTCCGACGGTGCCAGACAAAGCAAACCAATGATTAGCCCTTGTAGAGTATTTTCTTATCTCAGCATGATTCAAAAGATATTTTAAACGCTCCTTAGTGGGAGTTTGGGAAATATGATAGGTAATACCACCATCTGGACCACCAAGGGTAAAGTCATGCGTGCGATCACTATTTCTGGCTGCCCTCGCAAGCTGTATCATGCCCCGATTAATACCGTCTATTGAAACGCCATCATAGGAAAGTAACAGGTACCCCAACTCTACCGCCCCCGCCTCTTGAAAACCTTCAAGATAATCAATTATATCGCCGTATGGCGTTCCTTGAAATTTTGTAAGCACCCCTTTTGGTAAGGCGTCCAATTCTCCACGCTCACGTCGTGATATAAATGCCTTGTCAATTTCCCAAGCAAGATCATCATTTAGCATCATCATATTGTATTCTGGATCTTTGTATAAATTATTACTCAAATGGTAGCCGAAAACAGCGAAATCATTGTTAGCGCCCACACTTTCATTATATTGAGTACGTTTATTCAAATAATCTAA
Organism: Hellea sp.; assembly: GCA_028224375.1. GTDB lineage: Bacteria > Pseudomonadota > Alphaproteobacteria > Caulobacterales > Maricaulaceae > Hellea. Next base: position 14,692 of record JAOIVW010000027.1, on the reverse strand, counting down.
CATTCGAATAGGATGGGTAAGAAACTCACTAATCACATCTAACAAGAAAACGTCCATGACATATGGGGGCATAATTTTCTTTTTTGTTTTAGTTTTTAAAAATTGTCGAGCTTGAAAGTATAATGAAGGATAATGGTCAGCGATTGCACATATTGGAAATATTTCCATTATTTCTGCTGGTAAATCCAAAGAGCCTCCCCCTTGTTTTTGTAGTCTAACACCACCTTCTAGTATTTCACTTGCACATGAATATGCTTGATCATAAGCATTTTGAATTGCCTTTTTGAAGTCATCTTCAAGATGCTTCAAACTGCCTTGTTGAGCTTTTAATGTGAGAGTTTTTGACTTCGCTTGAACAATTAATAGTCGGTCAATGTAGACTACTAGAACGTCAATCTCGCCGACTATGTGCTTACCTTTAAAAATTTCAACATTCTCGAATACATTGTTTTCGCCAAAAACCCTCTTCAAACGATCTGTAATTTTTTGCTCTAGGAAGTTTCCGCGATGTGTACGTGCTTTAGTCTTATATTGATTATCTCCTTGCATCCAAAACATAGGAGATACATACAAACTCTCGCAGATTGAATGGGTCTGCAAAAGGCTAATTTTGTCATGAGGGAATAGAATTATTGGATGCGATTTCGCCAAATTATAATCATCAACTGAATTGAATTTTAAATTTGAGTAACCTCCAGAGGTGCTAAATTGTTTTATAAAGCTTCTCACTTTCGCGTCTGCTAAACCTGTCAGTTCACAAAGTTCGCTTATAGATATCGAAAATGCTTCTAAGTAGCTTTTTGAACCATCAACTAAACCTTCTTGAAATGTCTGTACTAATAGATAAGTATTAGTGATTATCGCGTGGGCAATATGTGCGGCTTCGTCAATCGTGAAACCAACATTTTGTTCCAACCAGCTATTGTCTTTGCTGTAGCGCTCAATCGCAAAAACATGTTGTTGAAAATAGAATGAAGAGTCAGCTGCATAAAATATAGATTCACGAAATATGTCTGGGTGAGAAAAAAGCGTTTCTGAATCAGTAAATAATTTACCATCACGCATAGCTTGGGAATAATAGCTTCCATGCAATTCCTCGAGTAATTCGTAACACACTCTCTTTTTAGCTAATATATTTTCTTCATTCAAAGGTTTTGCATCCATGTCACCCTTCAACATTAAGCCATGAAGAACATTAAGCTCGCTCCTGATTAGCTTTTTGCCATCATATTGGTCCTGAATTTTAGGGAACTTCTCGTCAAATTTCACAGAATGGAAATTATTCTCAAATACCAAAGCGGCTAATACGTGAATAAAACCTGCCTCACGGCAGACCTTTTCTAAATCCAGAAAGACTTCTTTTTGAGGGCGAGCAGCTAGATTCATGCCAAATGTATAGAGGTTATGAAGAATTATGCAACTTAGAATCCATGCGAATTGGCTGAATGCAAAGTTGCTCTTAACGTCCGCAAAGCCCCCCAAACAGTAAAAGAGAGCGCCCTCATTTATGCCTCCACAGGGCTCTTCTCCTGCTGCTCCCAAAGCGCCGCATATAACCCTTGTTTCTTCAAAAGCGCCTCATGCGTGCCTTGCTCTGCAATCTGTCCTTCTTCCATGACGATGATTTTATCGGCATTGACGATGGTGGAGAGGCGGTGAGCTATGACAAGGGTGGTGCGGTTCTTGGCGGCATTGTCCAGCGCGGTTTGTATGTCGCGTTCTGTGACGCTGTCCAGCGCCGAGGTGGCTTCGTCCAAGATAAGGATGGCGGGATTTTTCAAAAGGGTTCTAGCGATGGCGACGCGCTGTTTTTCGCCGCCTGAGAGTTTTAAGCCGCGCTCTCCGACCATGGTCTTATAGCCTTTGGGGAGGCCTGCAATAAAGTCATGAATTTGCGCGGCCCCCGCTGCAGCCTCTATCTCGTCTTGCGTGGCATCAGGTTTGGCATAGGCGATATTATAGCCAATCGTGTCGTTAAACAGCACCGTGTCTTGCGGGACAATGCCGATGGATTTGCGCAAGGAATCTTGGGTGACATCGGATAGGCTCTGCCCATCCACCGTGACGCTCCCGCCTTCAATATCATAAAAGCGAAAGAGAATACGCGAGAGGGTGGATTTGCCTGCGCCTGTCGGCCCGACCACAGCCACGGTTTGTCCGGGCTGGATGTCAAAGCTGATATTATTTAAAATAGAGCGGTCAGCGTCATAGCGGAAGGAGACGTTTTCAAATTTAATTGCGCCTTTCACGCCGCGAATATCTATTGCGCCTTGGCGGTCTTGCACTTCGGGCTTGATATCTAAAAGCGCGAACATCTTTTCCATATCTGTCAGCGCTTGTTTAATTTCGCGGTAAGCAAAGCCGAGAATATTGAGCGGGCGGTAGACCTGCATCATCACCATCGTGATGGCGAAGATATCGCCCGTTGTCATCGCCCCGCCGACCACGCGCTGCCCGGCCAAAATCACAAGGGCGACAAGACCGAGATTCATTAAAAAGCTCTGCCCGACATTGACTGCGGCGAGGGAGGTGCGCGAAAGGATAGCGGCTTTTTGATAGCCCTCCATCGCGCCGTCATAACGGTCCGTTTCGAATTTTTCAGCGTTGAAATATTTGACGGTCTCGTAATTTAAAAGACTATCAATCGCCTTGGCGTTGGCCTCCGTATCTTTCTTATTCATATCGCGGCGAAATTTTAAGCGCCATTCTGTCGTTGTTACGGTGAACCAAATATAGGTGATGACGACGGCCACAGCGATGAGCGCAAATTCCCAGCTATAGGCAATCCAAAAGGCCGCGCCCGCGATGGCGAGCTGCAGCAATGTCGGGCCGATATTAAATAATAAAAACCGAAACAGAAAATCAATGGAGCGAATGCCGCGCTCAATCGTGCGCGAGAGCCCGCCCGTGCGTTTTTCTAAATGATAGCGCAGAGATAATTTATGCAAATGCGCAAAGGTTGAGGTCGCCACGGCGCGCTTGGCATATTGCGCGACAGGGGCGAAGACATATTCGCGCCCTTCAGAGAGCATCACCGAAAATAATCGAAAGCCGCCATAGGCGAGGATGAGAAGAATAATCCCCATCCCGATAGCATTGCCTAGGCCAATGTCCTTGATTTGAAGGTTCATTTCGTCAATCGCGCGGCCTAAAAAGAAGGGCGCTAAAACCACGACGAACTGCCCCGCAATCGTAAAAATCATCGCCAACAGGGTGCGTATTTTATAGCTAGGTTTGCCCTTGGGCCAGAGATAGGGCCAAAGCCGCCAGAAGCTTTTCAGCTGATAGCGCAAGCTTTGTTCTTTACGCTCTTGATCTGCGGTCTCGGGAGGCATCACAGCCATGTGGGACAGTTAAGAGAAAATTACAAGCCTCGTAACCCAATCTAAACCCCTTTGCGTTAAGACTTTAAGATATGGGAAAAATGAAATGGGTTGAGGACAGCATGTCTGCAGTAAAAAAAATTATACCACCGCAGCCGCGCGGCGTTGACCGCCGTAGCCAGCCGCGATTGGAACAAAAGGATTGGCGTGTGAACGAACGCTCTTACGAATTTATTGGCGCAACCTTTGACCCGCTCACGCCGATGCAAACATTGGCCCGCGCGAAATGGGTCACAACAAATCACGGCTTTCGCTATATCGTCACGCCGAATGTCGATCACTTGGTGCGCCTGCATAAAGAGCCTGAGGTTTACGGCCCGCTTTATAACGCCTCTTGGCTGTCTGTTTGCGATTCGCGTATTTTAGAGCTGCTGGCCAAAGTGTCCGGCATTCCGCTTTCCGCTGTACCAGGCTCTGACCTCACGCAACAGCTGTTCGATAATGTGATTACGCCCAATGAGCCGATTAATGTCATTGGCGCGGATGACGAAATTATCGCCAAGCTGAGAGAGATTTACGGCTTAACGCGTATCAATCATCATCAGCCGCCATTTGGCATGCGCCGTAAACCCGAAGCCGTGGCCGCCGCTGCGGATTTCATTCATAAGAACCCTGCGCGCTATACCTTTATCTGTGTCGGCTCGCCGCAACAGGAAATGGTTGCCAAAGCCGCATTGGAACGCGGCGATTGTGTCGGGCTAGGCCTCTGTGTCGGCGCGTCACTGGAATTCCTCGCAGGCCGCATTAAGCGCGCGCCAAAATGGATGCAGCAATATCGCCTAGAATGGTTATTCCGATTAGCCAGCGAGCCCAAGCGGCTATGGAAACGCTACCTCATAGAAGGCCCAAAGATTTTCTGGCTCTGGCTAAAATGGTCCATGCGTAAGAAGGCATAGCTTTCTTCCGTCATTACCCGGCTTGACCGGGTAACCCATACGGCCCTTTGTCCTCATTTGAGATTTTACCGAATGGGTCCCCCGATCAAGTCGGGGGATGACGACAAAGTACGGACCCCCTTGCCATCCCAGCCTCCGCCCTTGTAACCTGTCCAAAAACACATCGGGGAGATCACGGATGATCGACGTTAAAGCCATGCCGTTTCTGGCGGATATTCCGCGCCACCAAGCCAACATCAGAGGCGAGGCGGTCGCCATATGGTTCGAAGACCAAGAGACGAGCTACGCGCAGCTTGACGCCCGCTCCAACCATGTCGCCAATGGCCTGCTCGCAGCGGGTGTAAAGCCCCAAGACCGCGTCGCTTATCTGGGCAAAAATATGGATGTCTTTTACGAGATATTATTTGGCGCCAATAAAACCCGCGCCGCGCTGGCCCCGATGAATAACCGCCTCGCCGCGCCAGAGCTGCAATTCGTGCTCTCGGACAGCCAAGCGGAAGTCCTCTTTGTCGCCCGCGATTATTACGAGCTTATTGAAAGCATCCTGCCGGGTTGCCCCAGCCTAAAAACCGTTATCGCTATTGATGGCGGCCATAGCGATTGGACAGATTACGCCCCGTGGCGCGGCGCCCAAAACGCGGCAGACCCTAAGCTCCCCCATGAAGGTAATGATGATGTGCTGCAGCTTTACACTTCCGGCACGACGGGCCTGCCCAAAGGCGTACAGCTGACCAATAATAATTTCGCGAGCTTTTTCGAGCAAGCCGCCGCGCTGATTTGGGCGCACTATGAGGTCGGCGATCCTGTGCTGGACGCCATGCCGCTCTTCCATATTGCGGGGGTCAATATTGGCCTGCTGAGTTTCATCCAAGGCGCCAAAGCCGTTATCCTGCGCGAGATTCATCCCGTCCATATCCTGGATTTGATAGAGCAGCAAAAGATCTGCCACGGCTTTCTGGTGCCCGCCGTTATCCTCATGCTCACCCAAACGCCGGGCGTGAGGGAGCGCGATTTCTCGTCTTATAAAATCATGTCCTACGGCGCGTCCCCCATTGCCGAGAGCCTGCTCCTCGAAGCCGCCGATATCTTTGGCTGTCAATTCACCCAAGTTTACGGCCTGACCGAAACGGTGGGCGGGGGCACCTATATGCTCCCCGAAGCCCATGACCCCGCGCGCGGGAAACTGCGCTCCTGCGGCATGCCTTATCCCGATACGCAGATTAAGTGCGTGGACGAGGACGGCACCGAAGTCCCCCAAGGCGAGGTCGGCGAAATCCTGATTAAATCCGGCTTTGTCATGAAGGGCTATTGGAACCGCCCAGACGCCACAGCCGCCGCCGTAAAAGACGGCTGGTTCCGCTCGGGCGATGCTGGCTATTTTGACGAAGACGGCTTTCTCTATATCCATGACCGCGTCAAAGATATGATCGTGACGGGGGGCGAGAATGTCTATCCCGCCGAAGTCGAAAACGCGCTTTTCGGCCACCCCGATATAGCCGATGTCGCCGTCATAGGCGTGCCGGATGAAAAATGGGGCGAAGCCGTCAAAGCCATCATCATCCCAAAACCGGGCACCACCCCCAGCGAGGCCGACATCATCACCTACGCCAAAACCCGCATAGCCGGCTATAAATGCCCGAAGTCAGTTGATGTCGTTGAGGCTCTACCAAGAAATGCGTCGGGTAAGGTCTTGCGGCGTCAGTTGCGTGAACCTTATTGGAAAGATGTTAAGCGGCGGGTTGGGTAGGGGTGTTCTCAAGGGAGACTTTAGCCGATTGGCTCTTAACGCTTACTAAGAGTCATTGATTGGCGTTTGTAATAGCTGCTATTACTCATTCCTTTAAGCAAAATCATACTCATTAAAAAACAGATTCCTGCTTCACAATGTTGTATGAGATAGCTATAGACTCCAAAATCTCAAGTGCGGCTGTGGCGGAATTGGTAGACGCGCAGCGTTGAGGTCGCTGTCCAGTAACATGGGTGGAAGTTCGAGTCTTCTCAGCCGCACCAGTTTTCTTCCTGAGCTAAACAAGTATAACTTAGGTTGAGTAAAGACAGTGTAGTCTTATATAACCAAATAATTTGGGGATTATAGTCCGTGGACTTATAGTATGCATATTGTTCAATGTTCTCTATGGGAAAAAACGGAAGTGAAATAAAAATTAGGTTTGGCGCACGTGTACGTGAATTACGTGTTTTATCTGATTATTCTCAAGAGGAATTCGCAGACAAGTGTGAACTTGATCGTTCGTATGTCGGTAGTATTGAGCGTGGTGAACGAAACGTAAGTCTCATAAATATCGTTAAAATTTCTCGCGCATTAGGGGTTGTCCCTGGTGAGTTGTTTAGATGACTCTTGCGTATAAAAATTTAAGGCTTGGCGAATTAGCCGCCGTAGCCGACCTTAATAAACATTTTTATGATGACTTCGTCAGCTATCTTAAAAATAACGGATATTCATCTGTTTTTGACTTTATTAAGGAGAAAAATAACGAGCGCTCTGAAGCAGTCATATTACAGTATTTTATACGAGAACTTCCTGAAGAAGTCTTTTTACATGATGGTATCGCGCGACCCTACAAAACGAATCGTGCAAAATGGTTGTTTATGGGGTGGTTACTTCGTGACGCACCAGCCCAACGTTTACAGCCAATGGTATCTTCAATGGAAGCAGATAGTGTTACAGCGAGAAAGGCTAAACTTTTATCTGTTGTGAAGGAAACATTGATAGACCATTTTCCTACAGAGGATTATTGGACTTGGTATACATTTCGGGAAGTGATGATTGACAGACTTGAAGGTAGTCGTCGAGCTCTTAAAGGGACGCTTTTTGAAGCTATAGTTCGGCGCAACCTCGAAAGAGTTTTTAAAGAAAACAAACTGCCTATCGAAATATCAAAAGTCGAACTTTCTTTAGATGGTGAAACCTACGATGTAGCTGTGTCAGGTGCTGGCGGACGGGTATTAATTCCGGTTAAGACCCGAGAAACAATGGGCGGTGGGCATGCTCTTTTGTTCACACGAGATATTCATAAGTCTATATCTGTGGCCTCTAACGCAGGTGTTGTATGTTTACCTATCGTAATTGCAGAGTCTTGGTCAGGCAACCTGTCTACTCTTGAATGCGATGAATTTGTATACATCGACTTGAACCCTAATCAGATTGGACAGGTTGAACCCAAATTATACGATATGCTTTCAGGGCTTTCAGGTTTTTTTAAGGAGAAATGCTTAAAGTAATAATGAGTCCAGTCTGTTATTTGCTATTTCGCAGTAATCCTTATTGATATCGATTCCTATATAGGTTCTGCCGTTTTTCTTAGCCACCATCCCAGTAGTCCCTGAACCAAAGAAAGGGTCAAGCACGCATCCCCCTTTTTGAGTTCCCGCTAGAATGCACGGCTCAATTAGGCCTTCTGGAAATACTGCAAAGTGGGCTCCTCTGAATTTTGATAGTGAGACACTCCAAACAGTTCGCTTGTTTCTTCCTTTCGGGTGGAAAGCTTTGTCCCATTGTCCGTGATGTAGGTTGGGGTTTCCTTCATTTTTGCCTTTTTCGGGAGTGCCGCCGGACTTGCCAAAATGCCCGCGCCCTCCTTTCATTTTTGAGTGCTCTGAAAAGGTCACATGGGGCTCACGGATTGCATCCGCATCATAAAAATATTTATTTTGTTTTGAGAACAGAAAAATGTATTCATGGTCAGTAGTGGGGCGGGATTTTACCGAAGAAGGCATGGCGTTTGGTTTTTGCCAAATTATGTCTGATCGCAATATCCAACCGTCATCTACTAGAGCAAGAGCAACTCGCCAAGGCATCCCGCAAAGTTGGCCATTTTTGTATTTGTCACCTAGGTTGAGCCATAAAGTACCATCATCACTAAGAGCCTCCTTAGCTGCCCTTAGAACCTCAACGAGTCTTTCGATATACTCTTTTTGTGTCGCCTCTGAACCTATCTGATTTGGGTGGTTATAATCTCTCTGAGAGAAATAAGGTGGACTGGTAACAATCGTATTCGCTATGCCTTTGGGCAAACTTAAAAGTACATCTTTGCTGTTCCCGCATAATATACGATTATACCAAGTATTCCCATTTTTATTAGAAAGTGATGTATCGCTCGGAGTAATTGAATTACTCATTTCTATATCCTTCAAAGCTCATATTTACGTGAATTTGTTACGGTAAACCTCTATATGGATTTTGTCTCGAAATGCTACTTCTTATAATACTTTGATGTATACACTAAGGCTAGATGGCTAAAGTACCTTAGTAGCCATGTTTCATTAAGGACACTCTCTGAGATTTGCTTCCCCCTAAGCGGTAATTTAAATAACAATGCCTCTTATCCACCTATCCTCCCCAAATCACCCCAAAATCTCCACGATTACCCTTGCTGGCAGAAATCATATCCTTGCTCTCTCATTTGGCCTTATCTTTAGGATTGTAAAAACGAGATAAGGATTTGAGACTGAGATGAGACGCCCTGCTAAAAAACATTACTGGCTTGGCGCTGTGTCTTTTGGGGCTTTGGAGTGCGGGCTTCGCGCTAAGTCGGTGGCTCAATTTGAGCTTGGCTATATGCCTATGGCGCATGGCTTTTTAGCGCGGGTGCGTTTGTGGTTCGTGCTTGTCTTTGGCGGCGACGTGGATGAGGCTTCGGATCTGACTTCATATGAGTCTGCGGACGAGTCTTCAGATGTGTCTTCTGGCGAGCCCTCTCGCGAATCTGTGACCGTAGAACGTGTCACGCGCATCTCGGCTTATCCGCGCAACCGCCACAAAGCGCGTTTGCGCCGCCGTAATCTGCCGCTCGCGCGGCGGGCTGATCCGCTCAGCCATCACTTTTTGCATCGCTATGGCTATACCCGTTTTCGGCAGTGGATTTATAACCGCACCCTCACGCCGCGAATTAGATGGTGCTTCCAAGCCTGGAATTGGCGTTGGGCCCCGCGCGAGAGCTTTGTGGGCTGTGAATGGTTTCCCGATTTCGCGGCCAAGTGTTCTGCGCCGCTCCATCCCGACTAACTGCCTAATTGTAGGGTGTATTAGTTTGCGGTTTTTCAAACCGCAGACGTAATACACCTTTCCAGCAATACAGTGGTGGATTACGTCCGTATTTCTTGAAAGAAATACAAACTAACCCACCCTACAAATTATATAAAACGTGCCAAGTAGCCTTGGCGCGAGGTTTTCGCCTGCGCGAAAATTATTTAATTAATTATAATTGATTTTAATCGCACTCGCCGCGCGCATGGCTTTGGTTTTGGCCTGCTCAATCGTCTCGCCTCTGGCCACCGCAACGCCCAAGCGTCTTGAGCCATTAATTTCGGGTTTGCCGAAGAGGCGGATTTGCGTGCCGGGCTCCGCAAGCGCCGCCTCGACATTGTCAAAACTAATATTGCTTGAGGTGCCGTTGCCTAAAATAACGGCAGAAGCAGAGGGGCCGAATTGCCGAATGCTTGGAACAGGCAAGCCTAATATCGCGCGGGCATGGAGCGCGAATTCTGACAGGTCTTGAGAGATTAGCGTCACCAGCCCGGTATCATGGGGGCGGGGCGAGACTTCGGAGAAAATAACCTCATCGCCTTTGATAAATAATTCCACCCCGAAGAGGCCATAACCGCCCAGCGCGTCCGTGACATTTTTCGCCATGTCTTGCGCAGATTTTAAGGCCGCTTTGGACATGGGATGGGGTTGCCAGCTTTCCTGATAATCCCCGCCCTCTTGGCGATGCCCAATCGGCGCGCAAAATGAGGTGCCGTTTTTGTGGCGTATAGTCAGCAGCGTAATCTCATAATCAAAATCGACAAAGCCTTCGACGATAATGCGCGATTTGCCCGTGCGCCCGCCCTCTTGGGAATAGGTCCAGACAGCGCTGATATCCGCCTCACTATGCGCCGTGCTTTGCCCTTTGCCAGAGGAAGACATGACGGGTTTGACCACACAAGGCAGGCCAATCTCGGCCATCGCTGCGCGGCATTGTTTCTCGCTATCGGCAAAGCGGTAGGGCGAGGTGGTCAGGCCCAGCTCTTCAGCGGCAAGGCGTCTAATGCCTTCGCGGTTCATGGTAATCTGTGTCGCCCGCGCGGTGGGAATGACGGTGAACCCTTCGGCCTCCAGCGCTAATAATGTCTCTGTCGCGATGGCTTCGATTTCGGGCACAATCAGGTCAGGTTTTTCGCGCTCTGCAATCTCGCGCAAGGCTGCCCCGTCGAGCATATTGATGACATAGGATGTGTGCGCCACCTGCATGGCGGGCGCGTTTTCGTATCGGTCCACGGCAATGACTTCGACGCCCAAACGCTGTAGCTCAATGACCACTTCTTTGCCAAGCTCGCCGCAGCCGCACATCATCACTTTGGTCGCGCCGGGTGTCAGGGCTGTGCCGAGTGTGACCATGGTCTATCCTTCCAACAGGGCTTTGGCTAAGGCCTTAAATATGTCAGCGACCTTATCATTGCCCGCCGCCGCAGGAATTCCGTTATCGCCGCTTTCCCGAATGGCCATATCCAGCGGGGCTGCTCCCAGATAAGGCACACCCATAGTTTCGGCTTCAGTTTTCGCGCCGTCTTTGCCAAAGATATGATGGGCATTGCCGCAATCAGGGCAGATGAAAACGGCCATATTTTCAACAAGGCCCATAATCGGGATATCGACTTTCTCAAACATTTTCACGCCCTTACGCGCATCTGCAAGCGCGAGGTCTTGGGGGGTGGAGACGATAATCGCACCTTTGGGTTTGATGTCTTGCGCGAGGCCCAATTGCGCATCGCCCGTTCCGGGCGGCATATCGATGATGAGGTAATCGAGCTTGCCCCAATTCACATCCCAGAGCATTTTTGAAATCGCGCCCTGCACCATCGGCCCGCGCCAGATAATCGGCCCGTCATCCTCGGTCAGAAATCCAATCGACATGGCTGTGATACCATGGGCGGTAAAGGGTTTAATCAGGCGGCGGCCTTCATATTCTTCCGTCTTGGCCATCACGCCTTTAAGTCCAAGGAGTATGGGGGCACTCGGGCCGTGAATATCTGCGTCCAGCAGCCCGACGGATTTCCCGAGCTTTGCCAGCGCTACGGCAAGGTTCACAGCAATCGTCGATTTACCAACCCCGCCTTTGGCAGAGCTGACCGCCAGCACAATTTCGATTTGACTATCGCCTTGATAACCCTCGGGGCGGCGAGCTTGATGGGGCACTACGCGTTTTTTCGGCGCGGCAGATTTGCCAAGCTTGGGAGCAGCCTTATGCGCGGTAAGAATAACGGAAGCCGTCTCAACGCCGTCCAATTGTGCCAGCGTGTCTTGGGCAGATTGGCGGACAGGCTCAAAGCCCTCGGCCAGAGCGGGGTCGATGCGCAGCACCGCACGAAGTGTACCGTCTTTAAATATCAAATCCCCGAGCATCCCAGAGGCGATAATATCCCGTCCCGTGCGCGGGTCGCGTATCTCGGAAAGCGCGGAAAGCGCAGCGGATTCAGAATAAGCCATAAGGGCTCTTACGGCAAAGCTTTGGCCGTGTCAGCCGCGCTCGGACAGGCGCGGCGAATTGCGCCGCTGGGCGAGAGGAGAAGCGGCGGGTTCACATCCGTCGGTTTCGCTCCCGCCTTGTAAAAGCTCATAAAGACATCGCCATTTTTTTGCGGCGCAATCGCCGAAACATAATCAGGAAGCTCGGCTTGGTATTTAATGTCAAACCGACCATCTGCCCCCGTCACGCGGTAAAGCTTGGCTTGATTACCCTGCGCACTATTTTGCGCAATCACCCAAAAGGCTTTGGCATATTGACCTAGGGGCGGCGGAGTGACGGGGATTATCGCCGTGATGTTTTCAGTCGTTTCAGAGAGGCGGGATTTCAGGCCAATACTATCGCCTGAGACATTATCGTAATAGCGTAAGTCACCGCCATTACGCCCCGCATCAAAGCCAACAAGGTAACCATTTTTGGTGGGCGAGATAGAGCTAACGAAACGGCGTTGATCGCCTGCGGCTTTAAACTCCAAATCCACAAGATCAAAGAAAGGCAAGGCTTTGGCCTCGTCTTTAAAGTCCTTGGGTTTGGCGGAACAATAAGCAGATTGCGCAGTGAGTTTATTCTGCCAATAGCTGGGACGGGGTTTCACGGGCGGTGTCGCCATAGTGTCGAGCGCTGTTAGCGCCGCAATTTGGACAGCCATGATAGGGTGATCTGAGAGCGTCTCGAATCGCGACTTTGCGGGTTGATATTTAAGGCGTCCTAGCGGCAAGGCGGCAGATTGTAGAATACGCCAGTCGCCTTTATCGCCTAAAGCTTCGAGAAGTATACCCTTGGCTGTGTCAGTGTCGAAACCGCCAACAACGCGGATAAAGTCCAGTTTCTGTTCAGATGTTTGAGGCCGGAAATGCGCCCAATAAGCTCTCAGCCATAAATCGGATGTCTCCCCGGCTTGGCGCGGAAGATTACGGATATAGCCGTCTGGAAGAACATCTTGTGTGCGCAAGGCGATCTGCATTACATCGTAATACTTGCTCGGTTCCGAAAGCTTTGGCGCGGCAGCGCTTTGCATGACAGCATCAAACCCTGCGAGGCGGCCCATCTGGCTCATCTCTTTATCTTCGGTCAGGTCTTTGGCGAATTTCAGGTAGAACCCGTCATCGCGCGTTTTCTGCCGCTCGCGCAAAAGATAAGACACTGCAAAGGCGTTATCTGATTGTGTGTCTTTCAAATCGTAAAGCGTTGCCACGAGAGATTTAAAAGCCTCTTCCTGGTTTTGTTCATAAAGTTTTTCATAGGCCGCACTTAGTGTGGGGCCATCTGTGCTTTGCAAAAGGCGCATGAAAATGGGCCGTGTCTTTGTAGGCTCATAGGTTGAAAACAGCTCTACCAAGGCGGGCGTCGGATTATCTAATAAGGCTTTTGCCAAGCGCCCAAAATCTTCGGGCCGCATTGGGAAGTCCATTTTCTTTGCCACAGTCGCTGCAATAATATCGCGCGAGATTTCTCTGACTTTTGGATTGTCATCTGACAGGGTTTCAATCATTCGCGCGCGCATGAGCGGAGAGAGGGCGCTTTTCATAATCATGGCATGGGTATCTAAATCTCCGCGCGGCCAAAGGGCGGCAATTTTGCGCTGTTCATTCGGGGTAAGTAATGTGCGGCCTGTGGCAAGGACAGCTTGAGCGCGGCGCATTTCCGTCTCGTCTTTGCTGGCCATTAACGTGATTAGCGCCGCTTTGCCTTTTTCGCCAAAGCGCTGAAACTCTCCGTTCAGAACTTCGTAATCAAAGCCTTCAGGGCCGTGGCGATCAACAATATCAAGGCAGTGTTTAACGTTTTTACAGACGCGGATTTCACCGGACGTCAGAGTCGATTGAGCCGTAGCCGAGACGCTAAGCGCGGCTGCTAAAACAAAAGTCGATATAGTCCCCGCAATCCGCATAGTCAGCGCATAAAGATATATAGGCGCAGGTTCAAGCGGTTAGCTGTATATGGGCCGTCTTTATTCAGCGGGACGCGTTATTCCGTTCCAGTCCTCATTAGCCTGCGGAGAAATCGAGGCGCTGAAATTTGGCTGCGTTGTACCTTTGATAAGATAAATCACTCCGCGGCGAATATCTGCGCCTATGCCGTAAAGGGCCGGTACGAAGAACAATGTCACGAAGAGGGCGAAAAGCACGCCAAAGGCCAAGCTAATACCGATGGGAATCAGCCATTGCGCTTGAATGGACCGTTCCAGCAATAAAGGCAATAATCCGATGAAGGTTGTGAGAGACGTCAGCAATATCGGGCGGAACCGGCGCGTTCCAGCCTCAACTAAGGCTTGGGCTCCGTCCATGCCCTTTTCCCGTAATTTATGCACATAATCTAGCAGCACCAGATTATCATTCACGGCCACGCCCGCAGCGGCAAATATGCCAAGGCTGGAGAGAATTGATATGGGGTGTCCCATAAGCAGATGCCCGAAAATCGCCCCTGTGTAACAAAAGGGAATAGCCGCCAGTAGGATTAAGATGGGTTCGGAATAAGACTTAAATGAAACAGCCACGAGGAAATAAGCCACGCCAATGGCTATGAATAAGAAAAGCTGCATTTCCTTTTGCAGGGTCTCTTGTTCAAGCGAGCCTCCCGTCGCGCCGCGGCTGACAGTGGGATGGCGGCGATCAAAACCTTCAAAGAAATCATCTTCTAAGGCATCGCGAACTTCTTGTGTGCGTTCGGCGGCAACCTCAGCGCTAATCACGACAGCCCTTTGGCGCTCCCGCCTGCGGATACGCGAGACCCCGTCTTCAAAGCGCAAATCAGCGACAGCCGAGAGCGGTAATTCGCGGCCATCTGCTGTGCGAATATGCATGGATTTTAAGAAGTCGAGCGACTCTCGGTCGGTGCGGGGATAACGCACGTAGACACGGACATCTTCGCCGTCGCGCGGCAGGCGCTG
>JAOIVW010000026.1 GCA_028224375.1 Hellea sp. | reverse complement strand
GGTATATGAATGGGCGGGTTTACTCGCCATATCTATGGATTGATCCGTGAGTTTATCAGTCGCTGATTGCTTGTGCTAACACCATAATCCTGTGCAAGCTCCTTCCAAACCGTTAGGGCTTCACGTGTTTTATCAATGATTGCATTTATGGTCTGCTGTTTGATGTCGAATGCCTTTCCAAGCTCGTTTAAATGAGAATGCTGAGGCGCTTTCCCCACCCCCATAACCAACATACTTTGTTGACCTCCTGGCCCAGATGAAAATGTCAAATCATAGGCTGGCGAGACTTTCCATTCGCCAGACTTATCCATCAGAAAGGTAAAGTTCTTTGAATGATCATCCCTATTATGGGACAGCACGTTAAAAACTGCGATGCGGTACATTTTCTCTATTTCTCGTACGTCGCGAGTTAGGTGTCCTGTGAGTTTTAGGAGATCTTGGTAGTCTAGCGAAGGTATCCTGAAGTTTTGATGTAAAAGGCCGCTGACTGTGTGCATGTGTAACCGTTTTGAGCCCAAGCGATCGAAACGTCTTGTGGCAAAATATCCTGGCCCAGTCTTTGCCGAGAACAGATGTGTCTCCATCATCTCCAATCCAGCTAATTTAGCCATTTCTGCGTACACATGTTCGATTGCGCCTGCATCAATTCCATCCTGAGTATTGGCAAATTTCACAAGCCATGGCTCAAAACCACCTTCCATTGTTTGTGTACCATGAACAATACGTCCACTTTTCGGATCAAACCCGATTTGGGCTTTCGGTCGAGCGCCTGCTGACGATCCGTTGAGTGCAAGCAGTTCTTCCAGCACTTCATCCGCCTCACCTTCCAAGACTTCATTTGCTTGATTTGCTAACCAGTCCAAATCAAGATCACTCTGTTGCTTTTCTTCAGAGTAATCGGGGGCATAAGTCAGTGCGCCCATGCCTGCCCCTCCAACATGTACTAATCGGTCAAGTGGGCTCAACTCTTCGGGCAAATATCCTTGTGCCCGCACAGACCGATCAAAGAGTAAGCGCCCCCACCCGTCAGGCAGGCTGTCATTGAATAGTCCTGGTAACCCATCAAAAAGGCCAGCATCAAAACTTTCTACGCCTTGTTGTAACGGTAATCTTAATGGCGAGACATTGAGGCCTCTCTTCAAAAACTCCGGATCATATTGGAAAAAGATTGTAAGGTCTCGACTAGCGAGGCGGCCTAAAGGTATTTCCCTCTCGCCAAAATCAAGTCCTACCTTTACTTCCTTGACTGGTGTTATGTTCATTTGCGGTTACCTCTTTGACGAGGCAACTTTGGAGTTCCGGACAACACATCATCAATTGATGAGAACGTGTTTTTCTTATGTGCGCTAGCTTCAATTGTTTCCTGAAGCCCCCCAACAACAACCATAAGCTTGAACAGGTTTTCTACCGAAACTGCACCAGTTTGTTCAAACTTCCGTAGCGTCGCGAGAGCCACGCCGGAACGTTTACTAAGCCCAGCTTGCGTTAATTCCAAAGCCAAGCGGCGTCTCCGTAGGTTTTTTGAGAGCGTAGATTGTGCTTCGTGTGTTGTTATAAGTGATATCATGTGAGTACTTATAGAGTAAATTTCCTTCTAATGCTACTATTTTAGTAGTTAATATTCTACTTTATAATTGGATGTTTTAGATGTTAGGTTAAATTTTGAAGCACTAGTTAAGTTAGAGCCTGATTGGCCACGTCATCAAATTGTGCTGGGCGGCAAGGCGACTGAGGCGGTCGCGCGAAAGCATGATTTGATATGAGGGCTTAGGCAGACAGGCTCTGGTCTGGACGATCTAAGTTGGCTTTGTCACGTTAATGCCTATTTTCATACAATCCGCTAAGACATAGCGATGAGAATCTCTATCTACACCGGTCACCGCTTCCATCCAGACATCATCAAACGGGCTGTTTGGCTATATTTCCGATTTAATCTGAGCCTTCGCGATGTGGAGGAACTGATGATTGAGCGTGGTATCGATGTTTCTTATGAAACGATCCGCAGATGGGTTGATAAGTTTGGGTCAACTTATGCAAAGCGCATAAGGTCACGATCCGAACGCCCCTCTCCGATTTGGTATCTAGACGAGGTCTATACAAAAATCGGCGGCAAGATGGTCTATCTTTGGCGAGCCGTTGATAACGAAGGAACTGTTCTGGATGTCGTTGTTCAACGCAGAAGAAATACAAAAGCGGCGATGCGTTTACTTCGGAAACTCTTAAGAAAACAAGGCATAAAACCAACTCGAATTGTAACTGACAGACTTGGTTCTTATAGCGCCGCCCTCAAAATATTGGGTCTTGAACATCGACAAGACGTTGGAGGTCGAAAGAACAATCGCGCAGAATGTTCACACATTCCGATACGACGCCGAGAACGAAAAGCTCAGAAATTCAGGTCGATTCATCAAGCCCAGAAGCTCCTGTCAGCACACGGTCAAATCTACAATCTCTTTAATCATCGACGCCATCTCATCTCCCGATCAACGCTTAGAAAGTTCCGCACTCAAGCACAAAACGAATGGAACCTCGTTACGGCACAAACTTGCGCTTAAGAACCCAGTCAGCGAAAGACCGCAACTGGTTCAGTTAACGTGACAAAGCCCTTTAATCTTATCCTTCGTCGACTCCCGCGCATTTACATTTGGAATATGCAATATGGTCTTAAGCGATGGGTCGAGAACATCTTCCAGCCCGCTAAGATATTGGCCTGAATAAAAACAATAGCGCAGCGAGAGTGATTTTAAATAGTCATAGCCATTTAGCTGCTCATAATAAGTATAGGTAACGGTCTTGAATTTCTCCTCATCACCGGGCGAGAGCACAGGCACAGCATCCCCTCGAAAATAACTGCCTGTCATCGCCACAATATGAGCTTTGCCATGGGTGATAAGTTCAGCGAGCTGCCGCCCCAAAACATTGTCCTCTGCCATAGACACATGATGAAACTCATCAATCGCCACGAGGCAATCATCAAACGCCTCCAGCCCATATTGCGCATAAGCAAAGCGGAAGGTCGCATGGGTGCAAATCAAAGTGCGATCATCCGAGCTTAAAAACTCACCGACCAGCTGAATGGTCGACGCCTCAGGTGCATTGCAAAGGTTCCAGCGCGGCTGCACCTCAAAGTCTGTCCAAAAGCCGTAATCAGATAAAGCTGTATTGCCAAAGCTTCCGCCAATAGAGCGCTCTGGCACAATGATAATCGCCTTACCCACATTTTGCTTATGCAGCTTATCCAGCGCAATAAACATCAGCGCTCGCGACTTCCCCGAAGCCGGCGGGGATTTAATCAGCAAATATTGCTCCCCGCGCTTAGCATAAGCCCGCGCCTGCATCTCGCGCATACCAAGCTCATCAGAGGTTTTGGACGCGCCGGATTGGGCAAAGGCGACTTTAGTTTCGGGGATGTTGGGATGGGTCATAATTATTTCCGCCGGAAAAGGTCCAGATAGTCTTCAAATACATATAATCGATTACGCCGATTGCCGGTAATTTCCCGCAAAATACCATATTTCTCAAAATCACTGACAAGGGAATTCGCAGTCACCGCTGTCGTTTGCAAAAGGGTCTCTGCGTTTTTAATATCAATAACCGGCATTCCGTAGAGATGTTGCATGAGTCGTTGCGCATTATTTTGTCGGCGCGAACTAAATCGTGGCAGAATTTCTTGTTCAATACGCGCTTTCATTGTCAAAATATTATCACTTACAGCAATGGCCGACCGCGCGGTTTCTTCCACGCCGTGCAAAAAGAAAATGAGCCAGTCTCGCATGTGATGCCCCTGCCGCACCGCCATCAGATGGTCAATATAGGCTGTCTTATTACGCTCAAAATAGTCCGATAAATAGAGCACCGGTTTGTCCAGCAAATGATTAGCTGCAAGATAAAGTGAAATCATTAAACGTCCCAAGCGTCCATTCCCGTCTAGAAAGGGGTGAACAGTCTCAAATTGATAATGCGCTATTGCAATCCGGATAAGCGGCGGCACGGTGATATCAGTACTGTGTAAAAAACTTTCAAGGTCTCCCATTAAAGCCTCAACATTTGTGTGATGCGGTGGAATAAACACAGCGTTTTTTAGGCTGACACCAATCCAGTTTTGACTGACACGGAACTCACCTGGGCGTTTATGTCGACCGCGAACACCTTGCATCAACACACTATGCGTGTCGCGCAGCAGACGGTTTGAGAACGGCAGCGTTTCGAGCTGCTCCACAGCAAAATGTATCGCTTTAATATAATTTTGGACCTCGCCCCAATCATCTCTGGCTTCGGGCGCAATATCTGCCTCGTCTTTAAAGGCATCTTCGATATTTGTCTGTGTGCCTTCTATACGGCTGGATTGCGTGGCTTCTTTGGCA
The DNA here is from genome assembly GCA_028224375.1 of Hellea sp. Classification (GTDB taxonomy): domain Bacteria; phylum Pseudomonadota; class Alphaproteobacteria; order Caulobacterales; family Maricaulaceae; genus Hellea. The sequence continues at coordinate 34,329 of JAOIVW010000026.1, read as the reverse complement.
ATATAAGATTGAATGATAAACCGAATATCGGGGACAAGCCGTGCGTAAGCATTGAGTTCTCCCAATGCACGATTAGCCTCCCCCAACAGGCTTACCAATTCCGCATCGGTAAAATCCCAAGCGTGGTTGATCTCCGAAGGCTCAAAGCTATCATACTCATATTGGGGCTTGAACTGTCCCGAAATATAGGCATTAAGATTCATATTTTAAAACTCTAGGCGCTTTCTTTAATATAAAAGACTATAATATAGAATAATGAATAATCTCAAGCTATATTATAAAAACTCTGTTTTTTCTATAATAAGAAAATCCATATTATAGTTTCCGACTTATTTTCTGGCTCTGATGGGTTTAGTCTTGTGTCACCCCCGCTCATCACGCCCCCACTTTCGTCGTCATCTCAGTATACATCTCAAACAACTTCTCCAACCGCTCGGTGTCATTCTTAAATCTTCGGCCTATGTAGATTTCTTCTAGGATACGGTCATTTTCTTCGTGGGCGGCGCGGAGGTTTTCTGGCATGCCATTTATGGGTTCCCGGTCGCTCCCTTTGGTCGCTCCTCGCCTCTTGGTTGGCTTATCAGATTTAGGTTTGTAGAGGTCGGCTATGGTAGCGGGAAAATGGGCTTCGCGGGCGAGTAGGATGTTCTCCGCCGCGCGGGTTAATACCTCTTTATTGCGCGTGGTCAGCTTGGGCACGGGGAAGGTGTTCCATCCAAGCGTGTTGGAGTAAGAAAACCGCATTTCCAAACGCACGCAAACCGTCCCAATCCAAACCCAGTGCAACCGAGACGCAATTAGCGCTACATTCCAGAGCGGGGCATCGTAGAGAGCAAAATTTTTGTTTGTGAAAACTGATGAATTGTCAAATAAATCTACGGGAAGATATGCTCTGTTTTCTGAAGAGACGACAGGAGTCACAATTGCATTATACTTTGGAGAACGCATTTCACGAAATTGATGTGGACGATCATACATACCATTGGCGATAGCGTCCTTAGAGTCCTGACGTTCTTCTTTAGAGTCATCAATTCTTTTTAGAACGATTTGGTTATCTATTTTGATAGAGGATAATTCTCCTTCAAGCCATAAGCAGTAGCGAGGATTTCTAGAAATAAGTTCTGAAGAGCCATATACTTTACGAAGGTATTTTTTCGGAAACCCTGATGTTAGAAGTTCCTCATAGGCAGTTCGGTCGAACATGATGTCTTTGCATAGGCCATAATAATTGCCTTTTAGCATTGTAGGTAACTTTGCTATCGTCGAACGGCGCTCAGCTACAGCTATGTTTTCATAATCCAAAAGATAGCCATTTATATTTTTGGCTTCTTTTTGCTTTCCATCATCGTAAATCAGTTTCTTATTAAAGTTAGTACCGATTCCAACTATGACCACTGTAACACCCGCATCGTTTGCAGCGAGATTGCTCCACTTGAAAGATCTAACAGCAAAAACAATTTGATGTTCTTTAAAAATATGCGGCCAAAGCAGGGAAACATGTTGACCTTGCACAATCGAATTTGTCGCAACTAAAGCAGATTTTCCCCCTGATTGAGATAAATATGACGAAGCTTTAAAAAACCACCCCGAAACATAATCTAACTTACCCCAATTTTTAATATGGTCGCCAAGAACATACTTTAAGTCTGCCTTTTCAGCAGCTGATTTTTTTGCGCCCCCCTTATATGGTGGATTTCCACAAATATAAGTTTCGCCGCCTTCATTCTCGAAATCGATTTCAGATTGTTCTTTTGGCGTCTTGAAAAGGTCGTCCTCTGTCAGCTTGATGCTGACTTTGGTCTCTCCCGTTGGGGGGCAAATTTTAAGCCAATCTACGCGAAGGGCATTTTCACAGGTAATCCAATTGGTTTTTTCCAGCGGGAGGAAGAGCGCTAAGGCTTCGCGCTGTCCCATATAAAGCTCGTCGCATTGATATTCCGCAATTATCAGCGCGAGGCGGGCAATCTCTGCGGCAAAACTTTTAAGCTCTATGCCGCGAAAATTGGTCAGGGGGATGACGGACTTCTCGGTCTCCCACCCTGCGGCCTCATTGGCTTTCCATTCTATCTCGCGCATTTTCTTATAGGCTATGACGAGGAAATTACCTGAGCCGCACGCCGGGTCAAAGACGCGGATACGAGCGATGCGTTTTTTCAGCTTGCCGAGTTGCTGTTTATTATTGCCCGCCTTTTCCAAATCCTCATTCAGACTATCGAGGAAAAGCGGGTTTAAGACTTTGAGGATATTGGGCACAGAGGTGTAATGCATGCCCAGCTCGCCGCGCTCATCATCATCCGCGACCGCTTGGATCATAGAGCCGAAAATATCAGGATTAATTGCCGTCCAATCCAGCTCTCCTGCGCGGATAAGATAAGTGCGCGCCATCTTATTAAAGACGGGGACGTCCACTTTTGAGCCATCATCTGGCCCGCCAAATAACCCGCCATTCACATAGGGGAAGACATCGGCATAGGGGCGCACATCTTTACGCTCGCCCTTGCGCGGGTCGAGGTTCATGGCGGCAAAAATATTGGTGATAATCTCTTGCGTCAGAGCCGGGTCACCATGGCTCATTTGGCCAACAGTTTCTGTAAAGAGATTATCCCCGCGAAAGATGCCCGTATCTTCGGCAAAGAAGCAAAAGATAAGCTGCGCCATAAAGTGATTAAAGCGCTCGCGGTTTTTCTCGGCGGCCCAATCGGCGTTGCGCTCATCCTGCAACAGCGCGACATAGAGCTTATCCAGCCGCCCCGTCGCTTTGATGTCGATGGGATTGTTCTTAATTTCCGAAACCGTCGTGATGCCCGCCAGCGGCAGCAGGAAGCCGAAATGGGTGGGCAGCTCCGCATAGGCGCAGGCCAGCGGCATATCGCTTATCAGGTCAATGGCTTGGACCTCCACGCCGTCCGTGGCGAGAATGAATTTGGCTTTTTGCTGCGCTGTTTTGGGGCTCTCTTGCAAAGCCTTTAGCCCCGCCTCCACGCCGCCTGGCTCTGTGGCCAAGATATGGATATTGGTGCGCTGCAAAACCGCGCCCTCAACGTCGCTGCGGTTGGAGGTGCCTTTTCGCAGACGTTTGAGAGTCGTCTCTTTATTGCCAAAGCTTTCCAAGAACTGAAACGGAAATTCCGCGCGGTCAAATGGCAGCAAAACCAAATCCGAAACGGCTTCCTCTATTTCAACAGCGTTCATTTAATCTCTCCGAGAGTGCAATCTTAGAACGATTCAGGAGAGGCTGTGAAGCGTAATATATTTATGGGTGGGCACGAGAGGCTCATAAAGGCCTTACTATTTCAACTCCCCTCGCTGGGAAATTTTCAAATCTATTTAGCGTTTGTTTTCCCTGATAAATTTATTTTGCGCCAAATGGCGCTTTCTATTTTTAGCCTTCAAACATCCAATAAATTCAATAACATAATGGTCGCTAGGCTTCTAGCCTCAGGATTGTCTCCCTTTGTGTATCATTGTTAAAGCTATCAAGCCTGAAATGGCGTCAGATTTGCCGATTGCACTGAAGTTCAATTTACATAAGATTCCTACCATGTCGTCTTGCGCGGCTGAAGTCTTAACAAGCCCACACAAAGCGGCTGGCATCAGCCGTAATGATGTTTCTCTCATCTTTGGTCGGGGAGGCGGTGAGTATGTCCAGAGCTGCCTCTTCCGAGAATGTCTAAAGGTCATTGCGGTTGTCTTTGTGCAACTTGTTAATTCCCCGGTTACCAGAGCGAGCCTCAGTAATTGCTTAACATAAGGGAGCATCTATGACCTATACGACAACATCTTTTAGTAGATCTGAAAGTTATCTAGAAGAACAAATTAAAATCGAGAAGGCTTTGGCGGATGGTATAAGCCGTCCGGTCAGCGTTAAAGCGGAGTATAATCAATCTCTGACTTATATTCTGTCAAAGAGTAAGTTGTTTCATCATGCAACACTTGAAAGTGCGAGTGCCGAAAAATACTTTCTGCAGGCGGCACTTGGCCGAAAGCTCAGAATATATAAAATATGGAATGTCGGGCGTGATGAAGTCAAAGACGATCTTTACATGTTAATAGCTATGCTGGATGAAACCGAAGTTTGGGATCCGGCATTTGAGGCTCTTGATCGTGTAATGAAAGGGGCTGGCTTCTGAATCTTTCACCGTTTAGAGTATTTGGCATAGTTTCATACAACTGGCAGTCAATCTGAAATCGGCGGCCCTATGCAGTAGTGTCACAGGGCCTACTCAGGTGTTAACATGCGAAAGCGTTAATTAGCGAGGAATCAAAAAGTGAATATTGAGTTGCTGGCAGTAACTGTGGCTGCGATTGGTGGTATCATCAGTATAGCTGGTGAGACTTGGAACGCCAGAAAAAAAAGGCCTACTAAAACGGGGCTTGCAGCACTAATTATCATTCTAATTGCGTCAACAATAGCGATTGTTCAGGTTGCTGCTTCTAATGCTGAAGAACAACGCAGGAAAAATTTACAAGCTCAACTATCTTACAAGGCGCTCATTGGCATTTACGGCCCTCTGTCTATGTGGCTTGATGACTTCAACATCAAAGGCATAAATGAAGATAGTCGTGATTTTGTATATCCACCTAATCTCAATTTAGACATTTATAGTGCTATCCAAACCAATACCGTAGCGTTGGAGCAATTTTCGGAAATAATCTCCCAAGGAACCACGACTCCAGGCGGATTGTATCGTAATGATAGAGCAGAAGCTTTTGCTGACCGCTACAGGTATATTCAAAATCAAATTGAAACGACCATTGTTGCGTATGGCCCCTATTTATCAATCGAAACTTTAGAACATCTTGACAGTTTACAGTCTCATTCGTTGTTCCGCGATGCGCAGGAATACCAGGTGCGTGGTAACTACGGAAAATGCAAAGGTTGGATAGACCAGCTTGCGACAGATTTAGCTCAAGAGTCTCTTGAACCCATTTATAGATCAAGATGCAAACTAATGTTAAAAACAATGCTCATACGGGCTCTTAGGGACCCTGTCCCTAGTCCAAAATTTGCCCCTGGATGGGAAGAGTTGCATAGAAAGCATTGCGAGCAAATTGGTTATAAAAAGCCATATTGTGCGTTTGCAGATGTTAGATCGAGTGCTGGGCTTACTATAGAGTAAAATTTAAAAGAACCATTGGCATATTCTTATTTTATTATTCACGCTCGCTATTTTTCAAATTAGTGTTCGTTAACGCAATCGTATTTCTACAACATCAATATTATGTGCCATTGAAATAACGCCATTGGCGAAAAATTATATGCTCAAGGTCAAATTTAGACTCTCGCGCGCCGTGTAGACCATCCAGCACAACACGAATCTTCTCCTCAGCGCTATACTGCTTGCGGGTCTTACGTTTGATGTCTTTGACGATGCGCTCGTCTGATGTTTGTTTATTACGTCTCATCTTTCTCCCCATGAGATAGAAGAAGAGCGAAAAGTCTCTCTTAGCCCGAACCTAAATCTGAGCACACAGGCGCTGACGTCAGACATTTTCTTTATGAGGCATCTCAACAGTTTTCATAAATTGCCCCGATGATGAAACGATATCATCAACTAGCTTAATCAATTAAGGAATAGATGCTATCCCTAAAATTACGAGGGCTTTTATTGAATTGCTCATTTACTAAATCCATTCATTTATTGCCTGCCTCATAGGTCTCGGCCCTGCCCGGCAAATAGGACCCGCTCATTATATTCAGCACTCCCAGCTTTATAATAGCTATTGGTCCAACTATCGTCTGATGTAAGAAACTTTGACGCCTCAAATTCCTCATCACTCATCCGGTTGATATTATTCCGGCTTTGATAGTGATTAAATAAGCGCATGAATTCCGTTACAAAAATATCGGCAACTCGGGTGTTCCCCCGAATGATGAGCATGTTCTCATCATTCTTAGTCGTTGAAGCAGAACTGAAATTTGCGGATCCAGAGATAACCAGCGGATCATCGCTAAGCGGATCTATGAGCATATATTTTGTATGCAGGAAATTTACGTGAGTGTTAAGCCCCGTCAGCGTTTCGATAGACCCGTGCTCTTTCTCAAGTGCTGTGCGTTTTTTCTTCACCTCGCCCCAGGCTAAAATATTATCGGGACAACTCTCCATCAACGGAATCTTATCTTTCAGTAAGCCCGTATTGCTCTCCATAAGAACATATCTAGCAAAGGGATCGCCCTCTGCTCTTGTACCGTCAAGCTGTAGGGCTTCTATAAAAGGTTTACTTACGGTAAATGCTGTTGTTAGAAACACGGAAGACTTAGCAGCGCTAATACGGCTGGCATACCAGTTTAAAATATCTTCATCGGGACGGGGACTAAATATGGGCGTAATACCCTCGGGGGCCTCTCCCGTAATGTTGGGGGTCCTAATGAGGTTCTCAGCCTTTCCTTTCCCAGATTTTGGATCATCTTTTAACATGTTCCAAAACTCTAAATAAGCGGCTGCCACATCATCATCTCGAACAATATGGCCAACATTTGATTGTCCGAATATTCCTCCGCCCGTGAAATTAGTCGACCCTGTCCAAACCTGTTTTGGTTGTCCATCTTTGAGAAGTAGAATAAATTTATTATGAGAAATCGCAGTGTTTTCTCGACCAATCATCATGCTATTTAAATCGTCAAATTCACGGCGCGTAATCGAGCCCATCTCGGAGACGGTTTTGTTAGCTGTTTTCGCAACGCTATCAGGAACGCGTACCTTTAGTCCATATCGGTTTTTAAAAACGATATCCTCTTGTGATCCATCTCCAAAGTATGAAGTATTGATCAAATCACTTCCTCTTTGATATTTGAGCTTATATTCGCTCGCCATCTTATGATGATGGATAATTTTAACGTCTGCGCCGCGGTCCAAAGCGTCAATAAATCCTTGAATTGCTGGCTTATATGAAAACTCATATACGCAGGCTCTTATAGCCCATCCTTCATCCTTGGCCTGAGCCAAGAACTTTAAAAGTCCTTCCTCGAGCCCTCTAGATAACCATTTATAAGCGGCTCTATCTGGAACGTCTTCTGGTTTTATATAAGGCTTTGAGATTAGCTTTGGGCCATTTCTCGTGCGTATTTTCTCAGGATAGTAACGCAGATATTTACCGAACCTTCTCGTATAAGACGCGCTGGCAGCAACCCCTCTATTGAAAAACACGCCGTGCTTTTCATTATCTTGCTTTTCAGTCGATATATCGACAGAAACGGCTTTGCCTTCCTGCATATTATTTGGCGTTCCATATATGGGCGTTACACGGAAAGTATAAGCCGTCCCAGGGGCCAGCGTATAGTCTGCCCACATCATTGACTGAATAATAAAGCTTGTCTTTCCGCTAGCTGTCACAGCATCAAGATTCTTAAAGTATCTCGCCCCTCCTCTTAGAGTTTTATAAGTTTTAGCTGTTGGCCTTTTCTTTTCTATTTTGAATCCTAATAAGCCCTTCCGGCCAGATTGAGAGACATTCATACCCATTAGCGCAACATGTGTTCCTGCGAAAACCTGCACTGATAAATCAGTGTTTTTACTAAATTTTCTCACTATTTTTCTCCTTTTTTCCACCCTGAAATTTCGTCAGCAGACGCATTTTTAGTTACAGGGAAATCTATCGGGAAAACCTCAAGTTTCACATGTTCACCTTTATGCGTATTGATCACGAAAAATCTTTTCTCCGGGTGCCGGATCTTGCATTCGCACATCGCTTTAATGATCAAATCAACATTTTTGGGATCGTCATCTGACATTCCAAATCTATGTTCAGCTTCGCTACCATAGGTCTCAAGCGCTTGTTCTACCAAATTATTGATCGCAACGCGTTTCAATTGAGACGTAGGATCAGGGTGGGTTTCGATGACCTGTCTTTGTTCTTCACTTGTGCTGTCTTTAAGTTCTTTTCTCATATCTTCATTACTAACCGCATATACTCCCAAGTAGTTCGGAGATTGGCTTAAAAAACCAGCATCGACCATGACTTGAATACCCGCTTTAATTGTCTCGCGGCTATGCCCTCGCGCGGTCACAATACCCAAGGGACGTTGTTGTTCGCAGGCATGTTGAAATAGCTTGAATGCAGGTCCCTGCCATTTTTCAATCGGCTCACCCATCGCATGTTCTATATCTTCAACGAGATATTCTTTCTCGCCATCTTCATTTCGATCTCGGAAATTTTTGTAGGAATCTTCATAGAGGCTGTAATCAGTCCATGGCTCTGTATTCCCCATTTTGTTCCTCATCTGGGCAAATTCATGCGTTGATACTGAGATGACATCACCCGTCTTCATGTTCTTGATGAAAATTTTTGTTTCAAGAAAAAACGTATTGTCGTCGAGATCAAAAAAGTAAAAACTGATACCTTCATTATCGTTACTCATTGTTAGGCTCCTTTGCCGTTAATGTTTCCTGACTGAATTTCACGGCACTGCCCAAATTTTCCATAATTTGCTGAGTGCTTTTTACATGATCAATTTTCGAATGAGAGAATTGGGCTACATGAATTTTCGTAACATCCTCATAGGATTTGCCTGCCAGAAAAAGGCGGCAAATTGCTGATTTTATGGGGGCTAGGCTAGGGTTAAAAGCCGCATTTTCAATATACCCACCGCCAATTACCTGCCCATCAGATAGTCCTAGCGCAACGCCGGCATAAGATTGTGTATATGGCGCATAGCTACGGTTAGCCCATTTGCGCGCGCAATCTGACAGTACCTTATCAACAGAGCCAGAATAAGGGGCTGAAAATGCATGATTTTGCGCGCTAAGCAAACCTCCAGTCACATTTAAGTCTTGAGGCCCAAAAGGTTCAGGTAAGTAAAAGGGGAGTTTGTGTAGAGCTGCGCCTTCGAGCAATATGTCTAAGTCAGCTGCGCCGTCAACTTCATATAAGAATTGCCGGCATACTCCGCATGGAGGAGCCGTCACAGTCAGCACCTGAAGATGGCGCTCACCATAATGGGCGGCATTAATCACGGTACATTGCTCCGCATGGATTGTTTGCGAGACATCAGTTCCGGCGAACTCAACGTTCATCCCAACATAAATCGTCCCAGAAGCGCCTAGAGCTGCAGCCCCTACTGAATATTCTGATATCGCAGGGCGTGCGTATTTTTGAACAACATCCAATATTTTTAAAAGCAGGACTTCTATGGTTAAGTCTGTTTCAAACAACAACTTATGGACACCGCTTTTAACGATGCGCCCATCTTGAATATGAGTTTCAATCAAATGTTGTAAATCTGGTTTGGCGCCCACTTTTTGTCTCATTCTCTAAATAGCCCAGATGCGAAATAATCCTTTGGAGAGGCGAGACCAGGCGGACAGAAATAATATCCACCGTCCAGCGTTTCTAGAATATTATTCGCATATAATGCATCTATTCCGGCGCCCTGAACAGGGAAGTCGGGATTGAGCTGCCACATATTAACAACATGTTCGAATTGTTGCTGAATGCTTTTCATAAAGGCCAAAAACTGTAGCCCGTTTATTGAATTCCCACTCTCATCAAGACCGTCGAAAAAGGGATATGGTCGCCTTAAAAAACGCCTGTCCAAATCATCAATGCCAAACAAGTCTTCTGAATTTCGCCTGGGTTGGACTTTTCGTATATGTGAGTTGAGAGCGCCGTCTGCAGGGTCTTTGCTATCGGAATAGACCGGTGTTTTCCCTTTTGGCCCCGTTACCTGGCGTGATAAGGGCTTGCCAGTTTCCTTATCCCTTCCAATCATAGCTTCTTGATTAACGACCGTCAGCTTTTCCCAGTCCGGCATACGCTCGCGGATTTTACGGTAAACAAGATAGGTGCCATTTATACACCAATCGGGTTCATTATCGACCTGTGTAATATAGACAAGACGTTCTAATTCATCCTCTCTCATGCTGATATTATCTATACCATCATCAAACCCAAGAAACTCGCGCGTATCTTTACGTTGAAATCCTTCTTCAACGCCTAAAAACTCGACAGCCTTACCTTTAAAGCCGTAGTTTTTCGAAAATCTCTTATTCAAATACTCTGCGAAAAAACGAACAATCGCGACGTTAATATAAGGGTGGTCGCTGGAAATTAGGAAAATAAAATCTGACGCTGAAGCGGACGGGTCCAGCTCTTCTGAGTCTCCGAGAAATGAGGGCATAGGTTTTAAGTATCGGGGCTTATGATGTGAAATACCATATCTATCAAAGCCGTCCAGTGTCGTAAACAAGGTGGCCCCAATCCCGAGAGAGATGGTCACTCTATAGCTGTCGGGAATTGCTTCTAAAATTCGTAAGTGTTTAACCGATGGTATGCGGCGGATTTCTTCACTTGCAAACTCAGTGATGGTTTTGAGCAAATTTTGTAAGTCTTCGCGCTTTTTCAAAAGACAATTGGCTCTCATAATAGAGATGTTTTTCTGCTTAGAAATTCGTCCCGAATAATCACTCGTATAAGAATTACGCACATCCTCCAGCGATAATATATCTGCATCTTCTTCTCGAAGGCGCCCTGCTCCAATTCTTTCATTTATAATATCGAGTATAGCCTTCGGATCAAATTCTGCAGGAGGCTCTTTAGGCCAACGCGGGTCAGTTATCCCGCTTTGATAATGACCTTTAAAAAGACCTTCAGGCAAAGGTAGAGAAGTGTTCAATGTTGCTTTATTAGTCATTACGGGGACCTCCTAATGCCTAAACATGGTATTGTGGCCGGCGGATATGCTGCTTCTTATGATTGCCATATAATACGCTAAAGAACTCTGACCAGCCGCCCATACGTACGCGCAGTAAATCATAAAATTGAGGGTCCGCCATAGCGGCCTTAAAGGTATCCCTATTAGCTACCGTCACTGTCATCATATTACCGCCCTCGCCATCGGCAAAACGGCGAAGCACTTTCACCAACTTATCATGTGGGAAGTCCTCGGGGATATTATAATCAGCGGGCGCTCCATCAGAGAATGCCTCAAATGATGAATGGTTCCAAGACGCCATAGAATCGCTAAGTGATGTTGTGCGTTCTTTAGTGGCAAAGATTTGGGTTTCAGCATGCTCGGCCCACTCTTCAGGCGGGGTATCTGGCAAAGAGATATCCTGAGGATATGGCGCCGCTGCCAAATCCGAGGCAATGGGCTGAAAGGCTTTTCTGCCATCTGCAGTCGCACCAGCATACGAGCCGCCAAAGACATATTGTTCAAAAGTACCAACCCCTGGCGTAATCAACATATTAAACGGAAAAATCTTTGTTTCATATTTATCTCTTAGCGCCTTTAGTCCTGTGGCATGTAAAGGGTGGGCTAGGGCTTTTTTTACAGCCACCGTAAAGCTCTCCGCTAGACGCCAAGCAAATTGGTCTACTTGAGCATCTCCAAAACCAAACTTAGGGGCATTTATACATTTCTGCCTAAAAGCGGCTATTTCTTCGGGATCTGGTTTTTGGCCTATAATGTCCGTTCGGCTACCCCAATCACTTCGTAGAATCGCAACGAGCGCTTCTAGAGACATTTCACCTTCATCGAATACATAGTTCTTAATGACATAGAGTGAATCAGCAACAGTGCTTATACCGGTCATTAGCGGTGCAAACATTTTATATTTAGCTCCCCCATTATATAGATCACGCCCTGATTCAATACAGCCATCAATTAATGCTGATAGGATGGGAGTTGGGCAAATACCGCCCTTTATGCCGTAAGCATTAATCAGTCCCGATAGCGTTCGGTTTATACCAAGCCAGATATGCTCTTCTAAGATGGCATAAAACTCTTCAAAGCTTTGAATTTCGGATGCGGGTTTAGTCCTAAAACTCCCTTTAGAGCCTCTTAAGTTTACGCCGCCCGATGAACCAAACCCTGCACCGCTATTGAGTGCCTTTTCCAAGACATCCAATCCAGGCACGTAGATAAAGCTAAATTCAGTTTCACCTGGAAAATGAGTTTCATAACATCCATCACACGCATAGTTACGGGCAGCTCGCAGCTCAACATTATCGCCCGCTCTGTGAAGCGCAGGAATGAGTTTATCATCATTCATTAAAATTGGATGCGCCCCGCCGCTTAATATAGATGACGCCGCCAACTCCAAGATATCTTTAGGTGTGCCTTTGTGAACCCTAAGGTCTAAAGTTGGGCAATTAAACGGAAGTCTGCGAGCTGCGTTAAGGCACATTCGTGTTACGGCATTACTTGCGTCTTTAACGCTGGGTTCGTTATCAGCTACACATCCTCCAATGGTGATCTGTTGCATCCATTGATTGATCAAAGCCCCTTGGTCGAAATTGCTCGCCCCGCCGGCACCTAGAAGTGCACCGTCAGCCGATGTAAAATGGTCTTCTACAATACGGTTATCAAGCACAACCTGCTCATCAAGCTTAACCCAAAGACAGTCTATAATTTCTTGAGCTTGGTGTTCAGGGATATTGTCGCGCTCCAAAAAGGGTGCAAGAATTTGGTCAAGGCGGCCCAATGAGCTTAATTCACCCGTCCAATGAAGCGCTGAATTGAGAAGGAATATCGCTTGAACAGCATCCAAAAAAGAACTGCATGGTTTGGCGGGAATGCGGCGAAGGCGGTCAGCCGCGCTCGTCATATTTGCAATCCGGTCTTTCAATAAAGATGTTTCAGTTGAGGTTTGCGAGAGTCCAAGTGCTTTTGTAAACTTTGAGGCTCGTTTCTCGCACGCATCAGCATAAATGTCGGCAAAGGCTTTGACGCCTTCTAGCGCTATGACAACAGAGTCGTAAAAATCCGCTTTGTCCGGCTCTGCGAAGCCTTTAAGAGAGTGGCATTCTTGTATTATTGAATCCAGACCTCTATTAACTAACGTCTCATAATTAGGGCATATATGCCCAAAATTAGACCAAGGATTCATGAAACCCATTTCGAATTTTAAGCGCTCATCCTCACCGTCATCTTCTGCGCCAAGAAGGTAGTCTAAAACTTCCTTACCTTGCCCGACTGAATAAGGTGGCATATTTCCGATGATAAGTTCATCGCCGGCAACATATGTTAGGCCTTGCTTTTGCCCCCACTCACCCGCAACCATCTGTAAAGTAAGCGCAAATGCGTGGCCGCGCCTGACAGGCAAAGGTGCTGTTAAGACGTCTGGTTTATGATCTCGTAAATGACCAAGCCCATCAAAGGCAGGATACGGACTTTTGCTACGCCAAGCCTCAAACATATTTATCATTAGCCGGCATATCCGGGGGGATGGTTTATCAATGTGACCATCGGGCAGGTTTTGCAAATGCTGCCAGTATTGTAAGATATTTATATGCATTTGCGCGCCTCATAACCCAGTCATAAATATGGAGACATCGCGTAATTACAGTCAAAGGTAATTTTTAATGAAGCCCACACCAACATTTTTAACTTAACACAACCGATGGAGTTAATCTAGAAGAATAGCCGTAATTTTTTTCCTGCTAAGCCCACTCTTCTTAACCACAATTCTGCATTCCGTTTGGGACTCGGCGTAAATTGACCGCGAACAGCTCTCCTACACCGAAATGGCCCATTGTCCTCAACGCCGTTTAACATCCGGTCAAAAGAAGGTTTGGAACGACAACAATTCAAAAACATGGATTGCAGAAAGTATCATTTTCAGAGACCGCATATATGCAGATATGGCACCTGAAAACATAGACAGCTGACAGAACCTTAGCTTTTCATATGTCTATACGAATAAGGCCTATCTAGATTTTCGCCTTTAGCAAGGCGTACGCTTAGCGGTCTATTTGAATGAGCTGTTTACAAATTAGCAGAGAAAAGCCCTAGGCATAAGCTAAAATACCTTTGCGCCAAAACCACGTGGCGATAAAGCCGCACTCACTTTCAGCCATCCTGTTTTCCCAATTAGAGTGAAGGGAATCAAATGTGAATTGATCAGGTAAGCCTTCTAGTAAATCGCTGATCTTATGCCCAGAAAGGTAAGCAACATCGGTTTCAAGCTTAGGATGGCTAAGCACCTGGGTCTCCTCAACGAAGTCTTCGATGATTACAGCTGAACGCTTTATTACGGCGTCCTTTGAAACCTTTAGTTTAGCTAACGGATGCGGATCCGTAGGCCGAATATCATCATTCTTCTTCTCACCCGTACTCTGGCCGCGCTCAATCCAAAAGGGATCTAGGTTTGGATTGGCCGCGCGCGAATATTCAATACGTGTTTTGGCGCTATAGCGGGCAACCCGCTCAAATAAACGTGCGCTATAAAATGATTTGGCGAGATCTGTATTTGCTGGCTTTTTTAAAAACGTATTGATCATCACCGCGCCCTGAATGCCAGATTGCAACGCCAGATGAACGCCTTGCGAAGATAATGGGTCGACACTAAGCAGCGCATCGCCCACACAAATAGAATAATCATCCATAGGCTGCTCGGCATGATGGCTTGAGGCATCACAACCCGTGACCTGCGATGATTGAGCCTTTAGCTGCCCGGCTTTGAGCCCGCTAAATTGTTTCAATAGATGTTCAAAATGCCCCTGCAAATTATCCTGCTTGTTAGATTTTAAAGATCTCGGATCACAATAAAAAGAAACCAAAGCATCATTTTGTGCGACTTGAGCATACCATAGCCATGCTTTATCGCCAGATTCTATGAGGCCATCAAATTCAGGCGCAGAGCCTAATGACCATTTCGCATGAAGCGCGATGAGCGATGGGCTGTCCTGAACTCTTTTTCTGCCCATAACGCCTCGCCGGCCCGCAGCGTCAACAATGTATTTGGCGGCGATGTCTGTCTCTCCCTCTCCCTCGCGAATAGTGATATGGCAGTGCCCAAGCTCGGCGCACTGTAGGTCAATGATAATGGCCGGCTGGAAAACCGTCACGCCCAGGTCGCAAGCTCTATTTAGAAGCAACTGATCAAAGATATCGCGGCGAACATGATAACCTGGCTGAGGTACTAGTTCAGTTTCAGAAGAACGCCAGCGCACAGCGGTGCTTCTACGCGGCCAAAAACCGGCCGATAAAAAAGCGTGCCCAACACCCAAATACTCTAGAAGTTTTGTTGTTTGCAGGGACAGGCATATTCCCACATGCTCGCGCGGAAACGCCGCGCGTTCAATTATAGCCACCTTATAGCCTAATGCCGCTAACCTAATCGCGGCAGAGCTGCCCCCCGGACCTGCGCCTATAACAATGACATCAAAATCACTTCTCGGTTCCATAATGCTTAAATGTTAGCCGCTCAATCCGCGACTAGCTGCTTTAAAGCCCAGCCATGGTCGCGCGAGATTCTCGTATAAAGCGCCAGGCAATGATAAGCCCACCCTCTTATATAGTCACAGGCCGGCCGGCCGCGCTTGATGGTCTCGTAATGACAACTCCCTGAACATAAATACCGAGCCCAACACGTGGTACAGGGAGACTGACTTTGAAGATTTCGCTGGGCAAGCCAAGAAGACTGTTTATCCAGATCAACACCGGAGCTGATATCGCCCATATGACCCGCCTCATCATCTACAAAACGATGACACGCATAAAGCTCGCCTTTGGCAGAGACGCCCATATAACCTCCCCCCGCCCCGCAAGGATATTGCTCGCGTTTATAATTATGAATGCGGGCGAGCATAGTTGTCACATTAGCCAGAGGAAGGATCTTGCCTTTTTCAAGCGCTGCATAAAAGGCCTCCCCGCACAGGATCAATTGATCTAACAGCTTATCTAAGTCTTCCGCCTGCATCTGATCGCGCCCACTAGGTGAGCTTAACATGGGCGAGAACATAATCTGGTCAAAACCCATCGCCAACAGACCCGGCATTATATAAGGAAGGTTCGTATTTTTAGGAGTTACCGTTACCCGTGCCAGAACTCTGAAGACTCGATTCTCGGTGGCTAATAACGCTTTGATGTTTTTAGAAAGCCTGTCAAAACTTCCCTTGCCTGACAAAAAAGGCCTTAATGCGTCATTCTCTTCCTTCAATCCATCAATGCTAACCGTGAGTGTGAACTTATATTTCTGAAAAAGCGCAATATCTTCAGGCTTAATAAGCGTAGCATTGGTTGTCATTGTAAACCCAATCGGAACCTCACGCTTGGCAGCTTGCTGGGCCGCATATTCACAAGAGGCATGCAAGGTCTTGCAGTTCGTGAGAGGTTCACCGCCCATAAATGCCAGAGTAACAGCCTCTCCGGCCTGCGACTGATTTATCAGTCTATCTATAGAGGCTTTGGCGACGCTGGGCAGCATATGCTCAGAATTGCCGCCAAATGAGCCCTGCTCAGCATAACAATAACTGCAGCCAAGATTGCACTTTTGCGCCACCGCTAATGATATAGCTTTAAGGGGCACGGTTTTAGGTGGTTTAAAGTTAATGGGCTGCATGATATCAAGACCCAGGCCGCTCGCCATGAGCTCTGCCCGTTTTATATCCCCAAACTCCATGGCCGATTCCAAGCTAGCGCGATGAGTACTCGCTAAGGAATGTAAGCTCCCTTTTTCGACGTTAAATACATATTTGCCTACCCCATCATCGATAAGGTGGATCTTAGCAGAGCGGGGCCGGGTATGGCGATGCCGATCTGGCGCAGGGCCGGCATCAATAACGCTCAAGCTTTCGGGTCCAAAGGAAATGGCGCGGTAGGTATTGGGCCTGGTATATCGTTTTGGTCACGTTCTGTGGCTCGTAATTTATTAAGGTTAGCACCAGTTTTCCGACCAACTCCCATCATATCAATATAGGCATTCAAATCTTCATTATTATCCATGATCGGTCCCGTCTGTGTATAATCTTTGCGGGAGAGCTCTCTTCGCTTTGGGTTATCCTCATATCTGAGTTCTTTCGGAAACTCTGCTGTCCACCAATTTAAGCACTCGTTGAGGTCTGTTTGCCAGACAGAGCAAAGCCCTCCAGTCAAGGCGCCTAGTTCAGCATGGCCAGCTTCATAATTTGGTCGAATTTCGTCCGAATTGATATGGTTTTGTCCCGGCGTGTAAAATGCTTTATCGGGTTCTGGTAAGGTATTGGACTGTAAACAAATTTCCATGCCTGGATGGTAATCCCCGTTAATTGTCCGCATCATCGCTATATCCATTGCGTATCCCGTTCCTGTGAGAGACGCATCTTCAGCGATGCCAAGTAATTGTCGCGTTGTTTTGATAAAGTCTTTATTCTTACTGCTCACGTTCGCTTTACTATAGTCTTCAGGATTGATATCTGGAGAATGTTGTTGAGGCGCTACTAAGATACCAGCTGGAATCACGTCGATGTGTTCCGCGCCCTGAATTATCACGGCGATACTGCCATCCGATGTGGTGTCCATAACATCATTGTCTTTATTATAATTGGCACCCTGAGCGTCACTATATGGCGGAATGGTATTTGTTGGCGCTTTTCTGTAAACTCCGCCCTTAGGCGGAATAAACAGTCCGTCGCCCTCAATATCCCCTAACCATACCTTGCTATCACGCCAAGGGTTATTCCCTTCGAGCCGGGTGCTCTCCCCCGTTCCCGCGCTACCTTGAGCTTCAACCACAGAAGTTGTCCCGCCGGAAAAATTATTAAGCTTTCGATTTGCGATATTTACATTCCAGCGTGACTCAAGATTGAGGCTTGCCGCTATACTTGCTGTCAGTTCTCCTAACTCTTGGCCGTCTTCAGCATAGGCATAAATCTTAAATCTGACCGCTTGGCGCTTTACCCAATGATTGCCATTTTGTACCGACATATAGGTCAGACTGTCAGCCTGGCCTGCAATCCTTTGTTCTTCATAATCAAAGAACTCGTAATAATCATCATTGTTGGAAAGTCTAGCTACTCCAAGTGCAGGGTGAATTTTAAATACTGCCACGTCGTCTAAATTATTTGGATAAGCCATTTTTACCTCCGAGTTTTAAGTAATTTTTATGAATTCACGCCGCCATCAATATATTGGAACGGGATACCAGCTTTTATGCCTGAGCTATTTGCTTCGAAGAAAACATCTGACGCGAGTGTACGCATGCCCTGCATTATATTAAGGGCTGTATTATAAGCCTGATCTTTTTCTTCTCGACTGCTTGGATTAAAGGCTAAATTCAGCTGATTGACCATTTCGGAATATTGCTCATTGAACCACATCATAGCTTCTTGCAGATCAGGGTATTCATCGAACTGTTCGGCTTTTACATTATTCGCAAATTCAATGATTCCCTCAGCCGAGAACGGAATATCGCCTCCAGAATATGAGAATTTGTTTGGAGCGGTATCATCTGCGATGAGATATTTTCCCTCGAGAATAGACTTAAATCTATAAAAATGGCTGGGAACCCCCTCTACAGTTAAAGGATTATAATTTGGGGAGTCTTCCCCAGGATCAATAGAGCCTTCGCCTTGATCAACAATCCAACTTAAATAGCCTACAGCAGCTTCTTTATTGGTAATAATAAAGTCATATCCCTCTCTCAGTGGATAATCATAATCATCCTGATTGTTTTTATACTTTATTTTACTAAACTGAATTGAAAATGTGACTTGCTTGAACTTGTTGGTTTCTGCGTCTCTGAACAAGTCGGGGATTTTTTCAGACTGAATAATTGCAATTATCTGCTCATAAAATTGTCCGATTGTTTCGGGTTCCTGTTCGGTAATTCCAAAATCCACTGGGTCCTCAGGCGTCTCAATGCGCATGAATAAATTCTCAATCAGGTCAAATGAGAATGAGCTTAGGTAGACCTCCAAATCTGATTCAAGCATTTCTAGTTTATATGGATAGTCAGGCGCAGCTTTAATAATATCCGGGGCGATACCGATCGCATTCATGAGATTAGCGACGATGGTCATGTGTAGCATTTCTTCTTTAGCCGCCCGAAGGATCGCGAATAATATTTCTTTGTTAGAATTTCCAAGACTCAAGGCCGCTGAAAGATAGGGGGGGATAGTTGCAAATTCTAATTCTAATGCGGCTTGCAAAAGAGTCCCGAGTAACTCGCGTGCCTCCTCACCCGGGACCTCTTCGCGGTCAATAGACATTAGAGCCTGAACGAGGTCAGACCGCATCTTTAACGGGGGGTGTTCTTGCGCCATATCCAATCAACATTTTTTGTAAATTGAAATTTAGTAAAGTCCTAAATTTAACTCAAGTCAAGGTATTAGTAAATTGTGATAATACCTAGGACCTGCACTCAGACTGGCTTGAAAATTTTTAATATTTCTCGCCTGTTCAGGTCCTACTCCTGCCTGCTCGAAAGCAGTGCCGTATATGGCTATTTTTGAAGTTTTACAGGGCTGTGAAAAGGTTGAGCTCATGAAGCGCAATTAACATAGATCCTTTTGCGATCGCCGCTATTTTAAAATATATGCAAAATAACATCTTTTGTTGCAATGTAACTAAAGCAATAATTCAAAATCCAATACTCTCAAGCCATTGAACCGCTTGGCCGTCAATTTGAGTTAAAACCTTTCCCTGTCCTGTTTCATCAGACAGAAGGCGGTTGTCCAAGAGCTGCATGAAGGTCGTGTTCTTTCTAAACTCAGATAGATGGTTTTGCTCTACCGAAGAGAACTCAATTTCCTCAGCACTTTTAGATACCCCCATTGACCCTCCGTGCGTTAAAGCGTCGGCTAGTTTCGGGTTTTTAACAAGCCGGGCCCAAGACTTTTGAAACCCTTGCGATAAGATCACACCTATAACAAGTTGGCGCCATAGCTTACCGCCAAAAAACTGAGAATCCGTATTATCTTCTGATAGCTGCAGGCCGTTTTGATACATATAAATTGCATTGACGATCCGTTTAATATGCCGTGGGTTGCTGGGGAGTAGATCAGCAATAGGTTCCAATCGATGACCAATTGTTTGTTCGACATTAGATTTATTCCCCGCCAGGCTTAATACAGCCTCAGAATTTGCAGCACGCCGCAGTGCGCGCTCTTTCTCTTTGGATTGTGTCTTAATCCCGGCAACAGCGCTTTGTTTGGCGGCTAGTGTATGCTCCGGCGTGTCAAGCGCATTGATGTTCTCACGAATAGATAATATCTCTTCATCAGAGACGCTTGATGAGGTGTCTTGTTTCCTTCCAGTGAGGAGCTCTCGAACATAGTCCTCCTTATGAGACCCTATCCCTGGAAGAATATAAGATAATTGTATCGCCTTCTCGACGAAACGCCCGCCAAAGGTATGCTCACCCCCGACATCCATATCTGCCATATCTCCATGCACATGTTCGAAGGCCTGGCAGATCCAATTTCGATCACCCAATAATAGATAAGTGACCTTAGGACTTGGGAAAATAGTTTGTAGTCCTCGGATTGTCTCCACGACAAACTTTGGCTCACACCTATCAATATCATCAATAATGACGAGCACAGGCCTGCCCACGCGCTGCATTTGCTTAGCAAAATGTACTCTAAAACGTTGTAGCGGATCTGATGAGCCTAAAGAATAATTCTTAGCTGAACCAGGCGTGCCTGGCACCAAGGACTGAGTAAACGCTGAAAACAATGCCCATAAAGATGACGCTCCGCCGAGCAAGGCTACCAAGCTTGTAGATAACACTTCAAATAAGTTGGTGGATTTCTCTTCGTTATTATTAAATACATCCCCTAGGCTAGAAAAATTGACAGCCCCAAATTTTTCTAAGATGAAGCTCACCAAAACAACAAGGGCAAAAACCCAGGCCGAATTTTTAACACGCGGCGTCCAAAATCTCCATGAAACTTCAATCGACCAAAGGCGTAGCCACCGGCCTAATTTTTTCAATCCATTCTCGCCAACCGTATGATATGTCCCGTCCGCCTCTTGCCTAACTATAGGTACACCTTCAGCTTTAAGCGCGTCGCTACAGCTATGTAAAATAGTCTGGTAAAAGCTCCACCAAGGCGGATCTACATGTTGGCTTTGCCAGGCATTATATGTGGTGATAATCCAGGGCTTTCTTCCCTCCTGCTCCCATATATAATCATTGGAGTTTTTATCTTTTAGTCCGCCTAAATTATGGGCGCTTGAGATAAAAAGACCGCTTATATCTTTACGGCCTGGATAGCGTTTTTTCAAAAACTTTGGAGCGCTCCCGTCCAGCTGAGGATTTAAAACGCGGGCGACAAGATTGGCAAAGCTAGTCTTTCCCCCGCCCCAGGGCGAGTCGATATGCGCCACAAAACTTGACTCGCACTCAGAACCGCCCTGCTGGGAAATTGGTTTTATTCCATTATTCCCGCACCAGGTTTCATGCAGCATCCAAGCAAATGATATCGCCAAAACATCTCGACCCAAAGAATCTTCATCCTTTTGAGCTTGGTCCGTATTGATAGAGATTTGGCCGTCTATGGCTCCAACCCCTTCATCTGTCGTTGGTGATGAAGGATTATTCTTCGGCGGAAAGATAATTTTGAAGGTCTCAAACCTATGCTCAAAAGGCCGCTCGAGCTCCATATGGTCAATATCTTTGATGCGGCCTGGCGTGCTAATCGTAACTTCAGAAAAATGGTGATTTGGCGCTTCATTTAAAAACGCGTGCAGGACTTGCGCCGTAATCTCAGCACTTTCGACGTCGGGTAATCCTCCTACGCCATTACCCATAAGCGGTAGCCATATTGTGTCGCTGGGTTGATGAAGCGGTATCAGGCTTAAGAGCGCTGCCTTTAGGTTTTGACGAAGATTATTCGCAGTTGATCCTTGTTCAACCGTGACAACAAAAACGCCGGTCTGGCTTGGCGTCTTTATAATGCAGAAGCCATCTTTTCTTAATTGCTTATGCCCTTTAAGATCAGCGGGCTTTATCTCAAGCTTATCAAGAACAAAGCCGTTTAGATTTCCGCGGGTGCCGGCTTTATTTGTAGAGGCAAAAACGAAGCTGTAACTCTGCGGGTCAATATTTTGGCCCATTGTCAAGCTCACAGATTGCGAAGCACTTTGCAGGCTATCACTTTTGTTATCCTCTTTAGATGTCTTACCTGTAGGCCCCACTCCCCTCCTCGTGCTGCTGCCCGATGAGGCTTTGGCTTTGGAAGTCTGATTTGGGTTTTTGGGTTTTTGCGCAGGAGCCTTCTTCGGCGTGGCCTTTTTTTTGGGCTCCTCAGCTTTTATGGAGCCTCTCGTTCTATCTTGAGCCACCCTGATAAGACTGTTTGCATCAGCGATTTCATAGGCCCTCATCCAAGCCTCCCACAATTCTGAATCTCCGCCGCTGACGATATCTATGAGAATATGGCTATTCGCACTGGAAGGCACAGTCCCATTGATCCAATTCTTTATAGAACGGCTATCGATCTTCGCGCCGTTCTGCTCAAATGCAGCGGCCATATCCGCCAGTGTCCAAGGCGCCGCGTTTCCGGTCTCGCTAAGTACATTTCCCGCGCCGCTCTTCCAAATGAACTGAAACATCTCCCCCACAGACTTAAATTTATCTGGCTCGATTAGATGAGTGTTTTGTATTGCCACGTAATGATCCTTCTGGATTATTCTTGCGCTTAATGTATGTCGCTTAGCTAGCTTGCACAAACCAAGCCCTTACTTTCGCGTTAATCCACCCAAGGGCGGGCTTGTTTAATGATGAGCTGCCGATCAGCATCCAGTTTAAATTCGATATCCATGGCAAAATCAGGATCATTATCAGCGCCGTAAACGGCTTTAAAATGAGACTGGATAATTTCCATTTGGGTCACAAGTTGGTCAATCTTATCAGTTGGCAAAACCGTCTCTCCCGCGGGCACAAGACTTGAAGCCCTTATCCGAATCTTCTCATAGGTGATTTGGGTGGAGCTAGCCGCGTCGCGCATAATCAGCAATTCTTCAGCAATCGCGTTTGGACCGGGATTGGTAACAAGCGCCTCGCCGACTTGCGAATTTACATAAAAGCCAGAAAAGTCCGGGAAATAAATGTTCTTTGTCAAAGCGACGCCATTGGCCAGCTCATTATCAAAATTACGGTGCAAGAGAA
This sequence comes from Hellea sp., assembly GCA_028224375.1. Classification (GTDB taxonomy): domain Bacteria; phylum Pseudomonadota; class Alphaproteobacteria; order Caulobacterales; family Maricaulaceae; genus Hellea. The sequence goes on along the minus strand of JAOIVW010000026.1, from coordinate 11,515 downwards.
CGCCCATCGCCGTTGTAAAGTGATCAATCCTATAAAACTCACGTTCTTCATAAGCCCGGAAGTTCCATAAGCTGGCCCAAACCTGCTTAATTGATTTTTCCAGATGACCCTCATCCGGGCGATGCGTGTAGGAGTCATAGAGCCCTGCCCCGTTAAATCCTTCTAAATCCTCATTATTCGTACTCGAGCGGCACCGAATAGGATAGGCCGTTTCCATGATAGCTTGGACCTGTCCTAATGCTGTCTTAAGATCTTCTGGAACGGGTGCCCTTTTAATCGCTTTTCTAAAAGCCTTTAGCCCCCTGTCGCGAACGTCTTCGTTGTTCTGAAAATCCGGCGTCTCGCGAAGCGTTCTTATTTGCGCGTAAAGCCCCGCCTCGCTCATAAACCGATTATAAAAGTAAAACGGAACTGCAAAGCCCGATGGCACAATCCCGTTTGGCAATATTTTTCGTAGCTGCGCAACATTGGCCGCCTTAGCGCCAAATGCATCTAAATTTTCATGCCCTATAGTGTCAAGAGACTGGATCTGGGTCACAGCCAGATTGCGAACTGGGGTCTGCTCTTCACTAGGGCGTTGATTTTCAAAAAAGGCGTCCACTTCAGCCTTTGTTGTGGGCGAAATATCAATATCGTCAGGTTTGACTTCATAGCGGACCAATTGATCAAGCAATGTGGCAATGCGTGGTTCCTTAGCGGCATCTGCCATATAAGCATTAGGGGTATTGTTTTGCTTGGCCCGCAAATTAACATGAGAGAGCGGTGTTTGCGGTGTCTCGCTTAATACCCCTGAAACATGGCTAAGCTCATTGGGCAAGCTTTTAAACAACACCACGGTGGTAATCCCAGGTGGGCTGAAATTAGCACCGTCCATGATTCTAAGTCGGCCATAACCCACGCCTAAGTTTAAAGGGCTATAGCGCAGATTTTTAAAAATATCATCGGTCAATATAACACGTATGCCGCCCGCTTCGAACTCGCTTTGAGCATCAGTATATATCCGTTCCTGCTCAAAACCTGATGGGTGATAGGCAATCTTTTCAGCAGCAAAGCTCACGGCCTCTCTGATGAGGCGATAGGCAAGCGCGATAAATTTAAATGAAACTGGATCAGTTGGCCAAAACTCCATAGCATAGAGTCCATCGCCTTCTCCTTGCTGCGCAAATTGATCATGGGCAATAATTGTTCCGGCTAAAAATTGCCGGTCTTGAGTAAAATAAGTGACATTGTTAAATTCGCGCCCGCTCAATCCTACGCCCAAGACATCGCGCGCAAAGAAAAAATGATACTTATGAACATTAGTGTTTAGAAAATAGACTTGAGGACTATCCGTATCAACGCCCGTTATCAGATATTTGACTTCCCTCACCCCAATCGCGCCCGGAACGTCATCACGATGAGCAAGCTCTTCAAAGCGTGCACGCGACGTAATAGAGGTATCCCCGTCTGCGGGGTTAATCTGGAGAGCACCAGGTTCTAAGTCAGGCGCGAATGAAAACTCCAAATTAGGGCCAATGGCTAGGGCTTCCATATACCCGTCCGGTAGCGGAGAAAAGAGCCGTGACTGGAAGTTCGTGTGTTTCATATTGCGCCTACCCCTAGGTAGTACTAGTTACCAAGCTCCACAGCTAAAATCCAGAAAATAATCTAGGATGCAATCTGATTTAGTTTTAATTCGTTACACAGATAGTTTTTGAATTCTAGTTTCTGTTAGACTCACTATTTTTGAGTTATCAATATACACTTTAGCAGCGGCAGAAAACTTTCGTGTAGGATGACTCATATCAGTAAGGACCTCGAGTTTGCGCTGTAATCTTGCAATATGCTCTTTTGCAGTCGTGTGGGTGATTTCTTTCAGAACTTCTAGATGAGCTTTACTAACCTCGATGAGGTGTAGGCTTCTTTGATTGGTCCAATAAACTCGGTCAATACCTGTTATATCTATAGTTGTTTGGCCACGAGAACTCGCGTCCTTTGCGATAGCTAAACCAAATAACTTCGAGGTGTTGTCTATATTAAAGGTGATATGTGCCAAAGAATTGTCGTCCCCTTCATCGGCCAGATCAATTAAAGCTCGCTCACTGGGCGTAGTCTTTTTTGTATAAATTACGGCGTCCATATCATCAGATGTCGAAAGTTTTAAAGGTAAATGCGCCGATTTGAAACCGTTACAATATGAACAGGCGAGCAACAAATTGCTCGAGTCTCTTTCCACAGCTTTTAAGATAGATTTTCTAGCACCCGAAAAACCTACCGTCATAATCTCCAAACTCTCATAGATTAATGTTTTTATTTACACGACGTAAGAAAGCATCGTAGGGTGAGGCGCGCAGTTTTAAAGAATAATAATGACGGGGCCATGTTTGTACGTCTTAATATGATTACCAGTGATGAGGCCAACGCCGCACGCTATGGCGGTCTTCGCCGCTTACAAGGCTGGCTTAAATGGAATCCATTAGCTGAAGACTTACCTCTTAAAGACGGTCCAGAAAACCCGCGAATTAAGGTGGTAGATATTGACCCCAGGACGGGCCAAGCTCCTCCTTCCGTCAAATTTATTGTTCCTAAAAAAAATAAGTATAGCTATTTTGATTTTGGAAAAGCCAAGCAATATGACTGGGACAAAGTTCGCAGGGTGAGTTTGTTTTCGACGGCTATGAGGGTTTTAAATCTCTTTGAAAATGAAGATGCTCTAGGACGTCGTATTAAGTGGTCATTTGGCGACCAGCTTATTATTTCAGCGCGGGCTGGCGAAAAAGCTAATGCGGCGTATCGCAGGGAGTCTGGGACCTTAAACTTTTACTATTTCAACTCCAAGAAAAATCCTGAACTTACGATACATCTTGCAGACTCTCCTGATATTGTGGCGCATGAAACTGGCCACGCTATATTAGACGCTATTGCTTCGGACCTTTACACATCGCGTAATCCTCAAACGCGCGCTATTCATGAAGCTGTAGCAGATTTAACCGCTGTTTTATTCGCCTTTGAAATGGATGATTTGGGAAACCGCATTTTGGAGTCGACCAAAGGGCGGCTTGATGTTGCTAATGCTTTTGGCTGGATTGGAGAAACATTTGGTACTGAATTGGCCCAAGAAACCGGGGATACTTACCTAAGAACGCTCTATAATGAGAACTCGTTATTACCAAACAGCCCGAACTTTATCAATTCGAACAAACCTCATGTGATTAGTACCGTCTTATCAGGCGCGATTTTCGCGGCCTTCATAGATGAGTTTGAGCGCCGCAAGCCTCTCTGGGCCAGAGCCAGCAACATAACAGATTATTCAGCCTCAGGGTTCTCGCTATGGCTGGTGGGCGGAATAGCGCGCCGGGCACTGTTTCGTGGCTTGGACTTTCTACCGCCTGGAGATGTGAACTTTATCGATGTGGTGCGAGCAATGATCGCCACTGACCAAATGGCTTTCCCCAGGAAACGGGATAGCCATTTTCGCGGCTTCTTGGTAGAACAATGCCTCAAACGCGGAATTGGCGAGACTGCAGAGCATTTGAGGCCTGACCCCATCCCTGATGAAGATCCGGTGCTGGGTCTGAATGTGACCCGTATGGCCAGCGACTCTGTCTATCTGGAACAATGCATATCGAACAACAAAGCATTTTTCTATATTCCCGATGCTGCAGCATTTCGAGTAACGGCGCAATTCACAACACGGAAATCGGATGTTCCAAAGCGCGGCGAGAAAGTTTTCCGCCATGAACTTGTTGTAAAGGTCAGATGGAGCGAACCTGAAAAAGGTAAAAGCATATGGGGTTTTAATCACTTTAAGGTTTTTCGCGGCACGACACTTGTTATTGATTTAGATAATGGCCATAGTCTTATTCGGCTCACTAATAGTCCAAAACATGCCTCCGATGGTGGGAAAACGGAAGCACAAGCCTTTGCCCTTCGCAGCGATACTATGCTGCATATGGAAACAGCATTACATGCTATTCCTCACTGACACATCTGACGGCTAGCCATTCGCGCAAGTTGCTTTTCACGCTAAACATGATAAATTAAACGCAAAGGGAGCGCTCAATGGACAACCAAAAAGATATCGAATTTATTCTCGGCGTTATTGGCGGGGAACCCTCCGAGAGCATAGCAGCAACGATGAATGCTCTTGCTGCAGCTGAAGATCTACCAGAGCTTGGCGCGGTTAGTTTTTCACCCTTTATTCCTGAAGATCTGGACCGCGCTGAGGAGATGTTCCGTGCGCTAACAGATCATGCTGATGAGCTACGGGCTGCTGGGAATGAACACGACCAAGTTGTCCAAAGCGTAATAGTATTAGCCACGAAGAACGCTATGACCTCAGGTAATCCAGACATGGTCAGGTTCGCTTTACAGCTCTTTTTAACGCATGACAGTTCTGGCCGTACGGTTAGAATTCCGAGCCTGTTGCGCCGTATGAATCTGGCCACGCCCCCTGATCTTGCCGCAGGCATTGAAGGGGCACCCTCAGTGGGCGGCTCCACAACATCAACAGATGAGGATAAGGTCAATTGGTTTCGCGAAGACCCGCTCGCCAATGAGCATCACGAACATTGGCATTTGGTTTACCGCTCGCGGCCACAGTTCTCTCCGCTTAAAGAGCGGCACGGCGAGCTGTTTTTCTACATGCACCAACAAATGCTGGCCCGTTATGACGCAGAGCGAATGGCTGCGGGTATAGGACGCGTTGTTCCCTTTAGTAATTACACTGATGATATCACAGTCGGATATGACGCCGGAGACCTCATAATCAGCGGTCAGCAATATAAACCCCGCCCCGCTAATGTTGCTTGGCAAAATATGCGCGATTTCTCGGTCGCAGATTCTATTATTAATCGCAATATTATAAGCCAAGATATTGGCTCAGGGACTTTAACAAACGCTCAAGGACAGGCTGTTCCGCTTTCAGGACGCGAGGGGAGCGATATTATCGGCGACGCCGTTGAGCCAACTATAAAAAATATAAATGCCCAGCGGTATGGATGGCACCACGGTATGGGGCATGTATTTACCGCGCAAATTAACAGCCAAGGGCCCCAAGATTTTGGCGTTATGTATCATACATCAACAGCCATTCGCGATCCTTTCTTTTGGCGCTGGCATAAAAATGTAGATACATTCAATGAAGATTATCAAAACAGCCAACCCTCTCATGACTTTTCGGATGCGCCCGAAGGCATATCATTTGATGGGTCCACGCCTTTAGCACAAGATAGCATCACTATTTTAAACGAAACCAGCGAAACGGATAGACTCTTTACCGAGCTACGCGAAGGGGTATTTAGGTTCACCAATGGGTCTGCCTATAATTATAACCATATATGGCATGAGCCTTTCAGCTACCAATTTTCTCTCAAAAATTCTTCAGTCACTACCTCCAAAGTAACGCTGCGCCTATTCATATGCCCCCGCACAGATGGCCTTCCACTCGAGGCTGACCCGCAGCTCAATGATCGGTCATTATGGATTGAGATGGATAAATTCGTAATCGAACTTAATGCTCAATCTCAAGAAAGTTTTAGCCGTGCGGATGTTGATAGTTCTGTTATTCGGCGTCCAGCCATAAACCCGGCTGACGTGACGGATATCTCTCCCACTGCAGGAGCTCCTGATGACTTTTTGTGTGAATGTGGGTGGCCTTACCATATGCTGCTGCCCGGCGGAAAAGACAGCGGCATGAACTTTGCTCTTTTTGTGATCGCAACTGATTGGGAAGAAGATCAGGTTGATGAGCCTGGAACTTGCGGGTCGATGAGCTTTTGCGGTGCTGTGGACCGATATCCGGATAAACGGCCAATGGGCTACCCTTTTGACCGTCCGCTTGAAGGTTCGCTTGTAGAAATCGCCACGCAAAATCCAAATATGGCTCTACGGGAGATTACAATTCAAAAGCGCCGCTCCACGGAAGTTATACAACCATAATAAGACATCACATCCATAGGGTTTGTCTCAATTACGCCTAACAGCCCTATTGGGTAAGCTCATTGTGCCGCTTGAGGGCTCTGGTCCTGATGAGGCGCATGCCCATCACAGGTCCGCGTCAGCTGTCGCATAATTGCGTCAGTTATATCTCAGGAGGACTGGCTGAATACATCGGAGACAACGACATGAGCCACGTTCGCGGCGCGCCGTATCATCCTCAATCCCAAGGTAAGATAGAAAGGTGGCATCAGACGCTCAAGAACCGCATCTTTCTTGAGAACTATTTTTTACTAAGAGCCGATGTCAACTTCGGCGGAGCTCAAGCTTGAAGCTGTCTCATTTAATATGACGACGAACACCTCGGTATGCACACGTCTCTTGAAACTAAGGTTCACTTTCCAGATGGCTCGCGAAACAGCCTCTCATTGTGTTAAAAGCTAGTGAACACTCTTCCTGTCAATGTTCTGGTGCTCTTTAAGAAAGTGGTTGCAAATATTTTGAATTCAATTACGCTTAATAAAGGAAATGAGGCTTGATTTTCGCTGAATTATTGAGTTGATGCTTGGGGGCGAGCAAATGATAAGACATGCGCAGATAATTAAAGGTTCGTTTATCCGGCGAGACTTAAAACATCGCTCTCTAGGGCTGCTCCATTGGGCTGCACGCCTTTCCTGCGAGGTTTCCCTTTGAAAAATATGCTTGAGAATATTGAAGGTTTTAAAAAACTGAAAACTCACGGTGTTCATGTTTTAATCGTCGGCGTAAGCCATTACGAGCATGTTGAGGGCGGCGCTCAAGAGACAGAAAAAGGATTGGATTCAGGTCTTGGTCAATTAAATGGCTGCGCTATGTCAGCCGCTAAATTCGCGCAATGGGTTCTTGATGAACACCATATTCCTGATCTTCCTCTTAAGTCTTTGAGAGTTCTCATCTCCCCTTCTGAGGGTGAGGAGGTTCCAGAGGTCATAAAAAAGATCTTGCCTGAAGATCACGCCGCGAGCCTTAAAAATATTAAGAGCGCCTATAAGGGTTTTCTCAAAGACTCCAGAAAAGATAAAGACGGCATGCTCATTGTCTATATGTGCGGCCATGGTGTGCAGATTAAAAAGGATAACGCCCATTTGCTCTTAGAAGATTTTGGGCATTCGAACCATGACAATATTCTAGAAGCCTCAACGAGTATCCAAGGCTTGCGAGATGGCATTAAAGGAAAACATTTTCCGCAAAAACAATTCTGGTTCGCGGATTGCTGTCAGTTGCCTTCCGAGCAGGCGGAAGACTATGAAAACCTCTTTGGCGGGTTCACACCTGATTCTAGAAGAGGCGAAGTAAAGTCAGATCATCTGTTTATTGCCACGGCACCCTTGTCTCCTGCATGGCTGGAACAAGGCAAACAAACAGTCTTTAATAATTCCCTTATGTGCGTTCTTGAACAATATGGAGGATCGAGCATTCAAGATGATTATTATACTATTCAGGCAGGCGGCCTTTCAACGGCCCTGCAAATCATGATCAATAACATACTCGAGAGGGCAAATGAAGGAGTCGATGAAGACCAGAAACTTGAACAGCTTGTGCAAAATATTAGTGTATCTTCACTGACCAACTTTCATGTCTACAAAGCTCCTCCTGACCTCCCAGTATTAATGTCGCTCCAGCCAGGAGAGGCTTTGCCAACAAAAGCAACCGTTAAAGCTGGGTTGGGCGATGATGCCGAAACCGTTTTTGACGACAGAATCGAAGGGGAAGTCAATTTTCACCTGAAACCCGGAATCTATGTTATAGACTGTAAGCCGAACGGTGATTTTAAAGATTATCGCGATTTGTTCGCGATAGAAATTAAGAATGAACTTCTGGGTGAAATGGGACTATTACCCAATGAACTTTCAATTGAAATTGGGTTAGCATGAAAAAACTTCAGGTCAATATCTCAGGAAAAAATAAGCAAGATAATAGCATGCCTGAAATCAGGATCTTCGACCATAAGCTTAAAGAGCTAAGCCGGCAAAAAGCCTGGTCGATTGAAGAGACATTAAAGCCCGGCCTTTACAAGATATCAGCAAAAATTCCGGGCAAGCGCGATATCGAAAAGGTTATTGCCTTTAAAGACCAGGATCAAACTATTGATCTAGACGTGCAAAAAAAACTAGCCGCCATGAAAAAGCGCTCCGTTGCCCGAAAGAAAAGCTTTAAGAAAGCTATCAAATCAGAGCAATTTGAAATGAAAGATGCAGAGCGAGCTGAAGGTAAGTCAATCGGGCCAGCTTCTTTTACCTTTAGCGCAAAGCCTGCACTCGGGGAGCCTTGGAAAACACCATGGGCGCGCATCAGTTACAAAGCGGATAGCTACCTTCTTAGTTTGCCGCTGGATCCGCAAGCGGACTCACAGTGTCATGTTAAATTTTATTCAGCAGCCAATAGGCGCTATCCTAAATGCCAAGTAAAAGTGGATGACCCCAATGTCGCCAGGATCATAAACCTATTGCGATTAAAGAAATTGGACGCTGCGTCCAAACTCGCCAATGAAAACCTAAACATATATGAGCAAGATGATAAAAATAATATCGCATATCTCATTTGCCTATTGGCCCTTTATAAGGCTGGCGAGTTGGGCAATAAAGCCGGCGAAGATAGACTGAAGCGCGCGGCCGAAAAATACGCCTCCATTCCTGATGTCCGTATTTTTCATTTTTACCTAAAAGCTGAGGAAGGCTCGTTGACAAAGAAAGACCTAGATGAGTTTTTAAAATTAACTGAAAACAGAATGCTCTTTACGGATGCCTATTCGGCTATGATTGGTCTCTTGCGCCAAATTCATGACGGACCGGTGAAGAAACAAGGTTATCTCGCAAAGCTAACCAGCCCTATCTCTACCATTGTGAATTGGAAAAACCATCTTTCCAAAGAAGATCGCCACCTACTAGCAGACCGTTTAAAAGATTTGGCCAAATATACAGTCAATGTCGATTGGACAGAACCCTTTCTTGTTATTTTTCAAAAGGCGCGCTGATATATGCTAACTCTAGAATCTTTGCCTGCATATGAAGGGGATGCGTTCTGGATTGAATGGGGCGAAACTGCGCCATTTCACAAAATGCTCATTGATATGGGGCGTGCCACGCCAGGGAAAAACATTAGAAAACGCATTGAAAACCTTCCAGAAGATGAGAAAATATTTGAACTGCTCATTGTCACACATGTCGATGAAGATCACATTGGCGGAGTTGTTAAAGGTCTGGTCCGCGATAATCGACCTGGCCCCACCTTTAAAGATATATGGTTCAATGGGCGAGAGCACTTATCGGCCGGCGAAGTCGTTTTCCCAGTAGGCTTTAGACCCCAAGGCGTAGTAAGTGGAGAACGGCTTACAACATGGCTTTTACAGACGGGCGTTTGGAATAATGAGTTTGGCGGAGGGCCCGTAACTCGTCCTGATGACGCTATTGCTGATCCCATTATTCTTGATGGAGGTATGAAAATTTGGGTTCTGGGCCCTACCCAAGCCCATCTTGAAAATTTTATTCATGAATGGGACACTGAAATACAAAGGGCCGAAAGAAAATCCGGTTTTATGTCAGAGCAGGAAGCCATTCGGAAGATTGCAAATGGGTTCTTGCCAATGGGGGGTAGCCGCAAGCCCAAAAAACCAAAATTTTCAGAGATTGAGGAGCTCTACGCATTGGCCGATATTGAAACTGACCTGGACGGTTCTCCCGCCAATAAATCCAGTATCTCAGTCTTGCTAGAATATGAAGGCACGCGGTTGCTTATGACAGGCGACCAACATGCTCCCGATCTTTTAGAGGCGCTTAACCTACTCTCCCCTGATGAGCCGGTAAGCGTTGACGTCTTTAAAGTCCCCCACCATTGCAGCACTAGTAATGTCACCGCTGATCTCATTGAGAAAATCAAAACCCCTAAATACCTTATATCAACGGGCGGGAACCGCTTCTACCACCCAGATTCGGCCGCGATAGCCCGGATAATCAAACACTCTCCGAGCGATGATATTCAGCTTTGTTTTAACGTGCCATCCGTCTTTAACCGGTGGTGGGCCAATGAGGAGTGGCAGGAAGACTTTGGTTACTCCGCCAAATATGGGGCCAAAGATGATGGGTTACTTTTAAAATTTGAAACTTAAGACCCACCTTGGGCGCATTGAGAGGACAAGACTATGATTAATGGCGGAAATGCATCCGTATATATTACGGATATGGACAAAGCAGTCGAGTTTTATACCGACTCCTTAGGGCTTAAACTCAAAACCAGATTAGGAAATGAATGGGCGGAAGTCGAAGCCGGAGACGGGCTGATTATAGGCCTACATCTGGCCCGCCCCCCTGAAACCGTTGCTGCAGGGACGGTCGGCGCTATTAATATTGAACTCCGCGTAACCGAAAAAATGGAAAGCGTTGTTCAGGTCCTCTCAAAGCGCGGCGTTACATTTGAAGGCGATATTCTTAATTATGAGAATGTACGTATCGCATCCCTTCTAGATCCAGACTCCAATGTGATCATTCTCGCTGAAGTGCTGCACGGCGGCTAAAAATCCTAACTATAAAGAGGTGTAGATATGCCATTTTACTGGCCCATAAGAGACTTTGAAAAAAAAGATAAAGAACGCACAATCGCGGGCATAAGCGCGCTTTGTAGATACCGCCAGAAGAACATTCCGGACCGCACGCTTAAGAGCACGCTCCTGCTTGCAACTTGGAACTTACGTGATCTGGGCAATGAAGACAAACGCGGTCGTTCTGACGGGCAAGGACATCCAGGACCAAGGTTAGAGGAGTCCTATTATTATATCGCCGAGATTATTTCCTCCTTTGATATTGTCGCCATACAGGAAGTTAACTCCCTTGAATCCCTTGAAAAGATTATGGATATCTTGGGTCCCTCTTGGGACTACCTCGTCTCAGATATCAATCCAAGCAAGGGCGGGAACTTTGAACATATGACCTTTGTATTTGATAAGCGCAAAGTTCGCTTTAATCATATGACGGGCCAAATTGTGACCGAGAAAAAGAAACAATTTATGCGATCTCCCTATTATGCCGCCTTCCAATCAGGTTGGTTTAAGTTCTCGCTCTGCACAGTGCATATACTTTATGGCGATTATAAAGACCTTAAGCCGCGCATCGCCGAAATCGACGATATTGCTGAATTTCTCTCTGAAAGGGTCAAGCGCACAGGAGAGAATATGATCCTTCTGGGAGATTTTAATATCATCGACCGTAATGACGCGACATTCAAACCCTTTAATGACCATGGTTGGACTGTGCCGATGAGCTATAAAACCAATGTACGCCAGAACAAGGAATATGACCAAATCGCCTTTAAGACAAAACCTAAAGAACTAAAAAGAGGTCCAAGCAAACCAAATGCAGGTGCTTATGATTTTTTCAAGTCAGTTTTCAAAACGAAAGACTGGGAAGCCTATTATGAGGCTGCAAAAGCCACGGGACGGCGCATGGATAGCTGGGACGTGACCGAAAGATGGCCACAAAAAGACCGCGTCCTAACGCGCAAAGAATATTTTGAACAGTGGCGAACCTGGCAGATATCAGATCACATGCCCTTATGGCTGGAACTCGAA
>JAOIVW010000025.1 GCA_028224375.1 Hellea sp. | reverse complement strand
CATAACAACTTTCAAATTTTTCAAAACTAAAAACTATACAATGTTCATTGAGCTTTTGGATAAGGATGCTTTGGTTCTGCAAAGCAGAGAAAAGGGAGGTGCCATCAAAATGTGGGATCATCGTCTATCAATGCGCCAAGAGAACGAAACTGTAATCTGGACGGATGATGTCACAATTGCGGCTGGCGTAATAACACCCATTGTAGCTCGCTTCGGGGCATATATTTACAAGAAACGACATCTTCATCGCCAGGCTTTGAATATAACAACCCAAATCCAATCGGTCGCCTAGTTCATCCACAATAAATGTGTTTTTGATGAAGTTTAGGCTTAGCCTAGAACATATTACATTGCTTTATTATGGATACGCCGCTCGCATTAATGTCCACATTGGCGGTAACCGTGCCGAGCATACCATCCTGAATAGAGACAGTATTGCCGCTTACTTTAGCGCCGGCTCTACCCATAAATGCTAATTTCAAGCGATCTTCTAAAGATTTATAGGCGGCTTTGCTTTGAGCGGCTGATAGTTGTTGAAGTGCCTTATCAAAGCATACGCATTGTTTCTTTGAAGCGCTAAATCCGAGGTGCCGCGCGCTCTGCAGATAATCTCTATCGCATTGCGTATAAATCTTACTCTTAACGTATTTTTCGCTTGGGGCGGACTTGCTCTCCATCTGCCCATAAAAATAGCCCGCACCAGCGACAACCACTAGTCCAAGAATACCTATGCCAATCATATTCATTATCTGACCCCTCAGTTTACACTCAGAGACTAGCAACATTTCTTTTAAAAACGATTAAAAGCGCATTGCCGAAACAAAGTTAGGCAGGATTATTAGGTTTTACCCAAGCTGCTCAATCATCATCCCGAAAGGTAATATCCGCATCAGGGTTCGTATCATTGGCTGGAATTGTGGCCTCACCATCTACGCCTGGAATGGCGTAACTCCCTTTAAGCCAGCGGCCCAAATCGACATCCGCGCAGCGCTTTGAACAGAAGGGTTTGAAGGCGTCCTCAGGGGACTTTGTACATATTGGGCATGAGGGTGTTTTGGACATACCGTGGTTTAACCCATAGGGCATTCGCAAAACAACTCAAAACAATGCGTCCTCACCCCGTTAGTGTTTGCTCGCAAACACAAACGGGGGAGGTGTCGCGCAGCGACGGAGGGGGAATCATTTACCGACTAATATAGACCTAGGTTTTGCTGGAAGACTTCGATGTTAGATGAAAAACTTAAAAGATGGATATCACGAGAGATACTCCCCCCTCCGTCACTGCGTGACACCTCCCCCACTTTGTGGGGTGAGGACAAAAGATGAATAGAAGTGGGATTTTACCTATCTGCAACAATCCCTGGAGTGCCGCCTGCTACGACCTCAAATCTCGCGCCTATGTGGTCGGTTAGCCGAGCTTTCCAGTTAATGCCGCTGTCTTCGAGCCAGTTCATCACATGATGCCGCACGGTCATCGTCAGCTTGGCACCAGCATTGGCGGCTCCTTCGCGCTCTAATTGGCGCAAGGCTCTCAGCGCGAGTGTTTCGGTGGTCGGCGAGCCGATACGGTTATTGAGGATTTCATCAAGTGACAGTTCAGGCTTATAGCGCGTGAGTTCTAGCACGCCAAAACGCGAGAGCGGCGCGAGTTTCACATTATTGGGATCATCGGCAAAAGCGCGCTCGGCAGCTTTAAACACAGTGTTTCGCTGACGCGGTTGGCGCAGGTTTGGCAAATCAATCACGACAAGCCCGCCTAAACCTCGCAAGCGAAGTTCACTTGCAATCATCGGCAATGCCGCCATGCAAACGTCAAAGCTGCTCACCGCTGTACCCTTATCAACATCAATGGCGACAAGGGCGCGTGTGCGTTCAATCGATATCGTGCCGCCGCCTTTTATCGCGAGCTCGGTCTCTGTGGCCTCATCAATAACGGAGACAGCGGCCTCTTTAAACTCGATGCCTTCAAAGCGTTTGGCGATAAAGGTTTTCAAGTTATCACCTGAGATTTTGGTAGGCTTATCGGCTTGGGTGAGCTGCTTAAATTTCAGCACGGGTCCCTTCCCGATTTCGGTGGCTTTGGACACTTCAAACTCCGCCATTTGTCCTTCGGTAAAACGCGGCGCATTGGGGGAGTTGGTAAATTTAAACAAGCCATGATGCGGCGTGCCAATATCAATAAAAGCTCCGCCCAGACTTTGGTCAATCGTAGCAACACGCCCCGCAAAGACATCGCCTTGGCGAGGTTTATTAGCATCGCTTTCGCGGCGCACAAATAGTTCGACAAGTCTGCGCCCTTCATAGACGGCGGCGCGGGTTTCGCCAATACAGTTTTCTATGACGCATCTACGTTTCATGTTGGGTATCCTGCGCCTTGTAGAAGGTTACGCGTTTCAAAAAGCGGTAGACCAACGACGTTAGAATAAGAGCCGATGAGTTTGGAGATAAAGCCTTCGGCGCGGCCCTGAATGCCATAGCCCCCCGCCTTGCCCTGCCACTCTTTGCTCTTGAGATAATCTTGAAGCTCCACGGTCGAGAGGCGCTTCATAGTCAGCCGCGTTTCCACAACGCGAGAAATCATATCGCCATCAGCTTTGATTACGGCCACACCCGTGAAAACACGGTGCCCTCGCCCCGACATGAGCTCGAGACAATATCTGGCCTCTTCCTGCGTTTCAGCTTTGGGCAGGATACGCCGTCCAACACCGACAACGGTATCTGCGGCTAATATGATTTTATCGGGATTATCGCACGCAACTTTGGCGGCCTTTTCTTGAGCTAATCGCAGCGCATGACCGCGCGGGGTTTCGCCCTCAATCGGGTCTTCATTGATATCGGCAGGGCTAACCGCATTGGGCGTGATGCCGATTTGCGCAAGCAGAGAGAGCCGCCGAGGCGACTGACTGGCCAAAATAAGATGTGGAGAGCCGCTCACAAAAGGGCGGCAGGTTATTTAAAGCGGTAAGTGATACGGCCTTTTGTCAGGTCGTAGGGTGTCATTTCAACAGTTACCTTATCGCCCGCAAGCACGCGGATGCGGTTCTTACGCATACGCCCAGCTGTGTGGGCAATAATTTCATGGTCATTGACCAATTTTACGCGGAATGTAGCGTTTGGGAGAAGTTCAACGACTTCGCCCTCAAATTCCAATAGTTCTTCTTTAGCCAAATCTAATCCTTTTTATTAGCTATCGACTCAGGTGTTCCGAGCCATTTCTGCGCCCTATATAGGGATTTTTTTCAAAAAAACAGGGTTTATATCACAAAAGCCCGTTTGAGCCGTCCTTCGATATTATCGCGGATGGCTCGATAATTATTCATCATCGCCCGCACATCCAATGAGCCTTGGGTTGGGTCGGGCAAAGGCCAGACTTCAATGCGCGCATTGCTGTCGGCAAAAGCGGCCTTTGCTGACTCCCCCGCGGCTTCGGTAAAGGCAATCACAAGGTCGATTTTCTTGTCTCCCATATCCGCGAGGGTTTGGGCGGTGTGGCCGCTCATATCCACACCCTTTTCGCGCATGACGGCTACCATAAGCTCGTCCAGGTCGCCTGCTGCAATGCCGCAGCTTTGCGCCTCTGTGTGCGGAAAGAGCTTTCGCATCAGCCCTTCCGCCATAGGCGAGCGAATAGAGTTCAGATAACAGACAAATAAAACGGTATCAGGCGAAGTTTCAGCCATTAGGGACGCCTGTGTAAGGAACATATCAGCGTAAAAAACCGCCGGGATGTGTTAAAATCTATTTCGATGGAATTACGAAGGCTATCCGTTAGCAGGCGCGAGCCTTCATTGTGCAGACCGCGCCGCCCCATATCAATGGCTTCTATGCGGGCAGAGGTCGCGGTGCGGATGGCATTATGATAGCTCTCGCAAATCAGAAAGTAGTCTTTTACGATACGGCGAAATGGGGTCATCGATAGCGTATAGGTTCCTATATCTGTGCCCGTGCTGCGTTTGACTTCAAAATCAAGACGGGAGCCATCACGCAGAGCTAGTTTTACAAGGTAAGGCCCCTTCTCGCTATCCAGCGGACGAAAACCGTTTTCTTCGAGCAAATCAAATATCGCGACGCGGCGCTCATGCTGCATCTCGACATTTGTCACAGGCAAGCTATCGGCGTCGATGTTTAGCTCGACGATGTAATGGTCGTTTTCGATATCGGCGTTTTCGCTCATTCAGGATGAAGCGGTAATTTATCGGTGTCACGAGCGTCCGTCACATCTGCCAAAATAGCGTCTAAGCATTCGACTTCGGCTTGAAGCTCGCCGCCGCCCGCAAAAATCAGGGTCACAATACCTGCAGGTTTGTCTGTTTGTTCAAAAACCACATTAAGCAAAACCGCCATCGCTTCGGGGTCGGACCGGTCTATGCCTCGTGTACGGACACCTAAGACGCTGTCAAAACGAATGCCGGATTGCGCGCGCGCCGCCTTATCGCTCTCATGCTGAAAGCGGGTCATACGCAGCGTCAAAGAGCGTCCGCGCAAATCGTAATTTATCTCGCCCACACGCAAAATAGCATCCTGCACCGCAGAGGCGATGATTTGCAGATCAGCTTGTGTCTCAGCGCGTAAGCGGAGTTTTGTCATAGTCTCTTACTCTTTTTCGCGGCGTATTCTCGCGCCGCATTGTCCTAGCTTTATTTCAATGCGTTCAAAGCCGCGGTCAAGGTGATAAACGCGCCCAACATGCGTTTCTCCTCGCGCGGCCATGCCTGCCGCGATGAGAGAGGCCGAGGCGCGAAGGTCTGTTGCCATAACAGGCGCGCCTTTAAGCTCTTTCACGCCGCGCACAATCGCCTCGCGGCCTCTTACATCAATATCAGCGCCCATACGGGACAGTTCAGGGCAATGCATGAAACGGTTCTCAAAGATATTCTCGCGAATAATCGATGTTCCGTCCGCAAGGCACATCATGGCCATGAATTGCGCCTGCAAATCTGTCGGGAAGCCAGGATAGGCCTGCGTTTCCATATCAACGGCTTTGAGACGCCCGCCCCCGCGCTCAATAAGGACTGTGGTTTCATCAAGGCTGACCTTAGCTCCTGCTTGCGCGATGAGCGGCCAGAGCGAGCCTAAATGATCAGCGCGAATATTGGTCAATCTGACAGAGCCGCCCACTGTAGCCGCTGCGAGTGCATAGGTGCCTGCTTCGATACGGTCAGGGACAACGGCGTGATTAACACCAGAGAGCTTTGACACGCCCGTCACGGTAATCTGAGAGCGTCCTGCGCCAAATACTTTCGCGCCCATCGCGTTGAGGCAATTCGCAAGGTCAATAATTTCAGGTTCACGCGCCGCATTGTTCAAGATGGTTTCGCCTTTAGCCAGAACGGCGGTCAGGAGCGCATGCTCTGTGGCCCCTACCGATATAAACGGGAAGGTAATTTCAGCGCCCTTGAGACCGCCCTTAGCCGAGGCAATGACATAGCCCTCTTCGAGCTTAATCTTGACGCCAAAGCTCTCCATCGCTTTCAGGTGCAAATCAACGGGGCGCGCGCCAATGGCACAGCCGCCAGGCAGCGAGACTTTCGCAGAACCATTTCGCGCAATGAGCGGGCCCAGCACGTTAAAGCTTGCCCGCATCTTACGCACTAAATCATAAGGCGCCGTTGTGGAGCTGAGCTTTTCGATGTGGAGCAACATTTCATTGCCCTTACCTGCGTCAACTTTAGCGCCCAAATGCTCGAGCAGGCCCGCCATAGAGCGCGTATCGCGCAAACGCGGCATGTTGGTCAGTTTAACGGGTTGGTCTGTCAGCAAGCACACGGCCATTAATTTGATAGCGGAGTTCTTCGCCCCGCTTATGCTAATCTCGCCATTTAGCGGAAAGCCGCCTTCAATAACTATCTTGTCCATATTATCCTCTACGCAAAAGCGTAAGCTGCGGAATCAATCCGTCTTTTCTGGGGCTGTCTTAGGGCATTACCCGCCACAATGTCACGCATCGTCACGGCTTAGGATTTATCGGGTGTATTTTTAGGGACAGGCTTCTTACGGGCCACAGCTTTGCGGCGGCGCAGATTTGCCCGAAGACTGGCCGCCAACCGTTCTTCGCGCGTTAATATCTTGGGCTTTTTATCACTCATCCCATTTTATATAGGGAGTGCCGCCCACTTTGAAAACAGCTTATCATGACAAAACAACCTCCCAAACAAACTGGAAACTCCAAGCTCTTATGGCTTGCGCGGCTCAGCAGATTTGAATAGTAAGCCCTTCTGATTAAAAGCTTTAAGACAGCTTTGAAACGCCGCGGTAGCTCAGGGGTAGAGCGCATCATTGGTAATGATGAGGTCGGGAGTTCAATTCTCCCTCGCGGCACCAGTCACCCTTCCAAACTTCGGTCTGATGTTGTAAGAAATTCGCGTTTGAGGCGAACCCACTTGAATGAAAGCGCCCCAGCTTCATAGATGCTCTTAGAATTGCCTTCACCTCTTCAGAGAAAGATCGCCATATGTCTTATCTTATAAAATCATCTCTCATTGCCGTCACAAGCTTGGCTGTCTTTGCAAGTGAAGCTTCTGCGCAATATTACAACCCTACGCCCGCCTCTCAAGCACATGTGCACCAACCTGGCGGCTTAGGTTTAGATCTTGGACTACGCGATGGCGGCTTTAATCCAAATCTAGGCGCAGGCATTGGACAAGTTGGCGCCGGTGTTGGCACGGGTATTGGCCGTAACGGCATAGGACTTGGCGCGAATACAGGTGTCGGACCACTTGGTATTTCCACAGATGGCGGATTAAGCCAGAATGGCTTAGGTGTGCGCGCATCTGGCGGCATCGCGAATACAGGAGCCGCTTTAGAAGGCGGCGTATCAGGCCGCGGCGTTGGTCTTGGCGCAAGTGCAAAAGTTTTGGGCTTTGGCGGCGGCGCTAGTCTTGGTGTGGGTGATCGAGGGCCTGGCCTGGGTGCCAGCGTAGCCTTTGGGCCCTTAGGGACACTTTTAATTGGTAGCCACCGAAACTCATATCCAGGCGCGGAGCAAACAGCGGCCCATATGTATCCCAACCAGCATGCGAGCTATTACACGCCGCAACATTACGGAAACTCACCTTATTACCAAACAGCTCCCGTGCAGCGTCCACATTACACACGTCCTGTTGCTGCGCCTCGCGCTTATTATCAGAACGCTTATCCAGCTTACAGACAGGCCCCATATCAAAGGCAATATGCGGCACCTAGCTGTCCCGTAAATTGGACGTGTTAGACTGCGCTCAATCAGGCACGCGCCTATAAAACGTCGTTCCAATTCTCAATTTGGTTGGGTTTCATCCAGCAGGCGTGAAAGCCTACGGGAATAGCGTGGGGGATTTTTACGCGCGCGAGCGGACCAGCGCTGATATCCTGCGCGTCAAAAACTTGTAGCTCTTGCTCTTTTGATTTATCATTCCACATAAAGGTGATGACATAGCCATGATCTTCGCTTTGCGGATTATCAGCCGGCGCAAACCAAGGCTCACTATACCAGCAATGTTTGGGGCCATCCGTCCAACTGCCCATACTCTCGCCCGTATCTGTATTGAACTTACGAATGCCCATCCAATGCAGCGTCTTAGGGTTATGATCGACTAGATAAGCGTATTGAGACCGGCGCCCGGCAAAGGATGTATTACAGCTCGGAAACTCGCAATTAAGGTCTGGGTTGAGACATTCCTCTGACCCCTCACCCGTTTTCATATTCATACGGTAACGCCAGAGCCGCGCATTCATGCCCAGATGCGCAATCATTTTCGCCGTAGCCTGCTCATCAATCGTGCCGTTTTCATCTGTCACAGGCATGAAGCGGCAAGCGGTCATGACGACCTCATCGCCCTCTTCCCAGCAATTAATCACATGATACATAAAACAAGGGGAGAACTCGAACCATTTGATTTCATTGGATTTTCCATAGCGCGGGATAACGCCGAAACGCGCTTTCATGGACGCATTAAAACGGATTTTATGACGACCTGCAGCTAAGGCGGCCTCGTCGTGATAGACGGGTAGGTCATGTAAAATAGAGTAATTTTCAGACATGCCCATATCGTGCGGCAAGCGATTCCCAGGAAGCTCAATCGGCACGTGATGGACGACTTTCCCGCTTTTATCGACGACGCCGTAAGCCATGAAAGGCGCGTGGTCAAAATAGTCAAAGAACATCATCTCGCCCGTGGTTTCATCGACTTTGGGGTGAGCCGACACGCCCTGCCCGTCGCCATGCGCGCCGTAATCCGCCGCCTCAGTTGTTTCGAGCGTTATCGGGTCAATCAGATGCGCCTTACCTGCCAAATACCAAGTCGCGACGGCCTTGCCGTTATGACCGATAATATCTGTATTGGCAGAATCTGCCATAGGCCTATCGTCTCGGCCCTTCAGAGTTGAATGAATACCCCAATGGGTTTCTTTGCCTTGTTTTTCATTTTCGAGCCAGCCTTCAGTGCGTACCCATTTATTGCGGTAGGTCAGCTGTCCATTTTTAAATTGCGCCGCATGTATCATGCCGTCACCATCAAAGGGATGATAGAGCCCCTTAGGCTTAAAGCGCGGGTTAGGCCCGTTGCGCAGATAAACACCGTTTAAATCCGTAGGTATTTTACCCATAACAGGTAAATCTGTGAGCACCTCTTCCTGCAAGACGGGCGCAAAAGGCCCGGTGAGCATAGGACCATGGTCATGACCAAAAGGCGCGGCAAGATGTTCAAATGGGGCGTTCATAGACGTCTCCAGGTCCAATTAAGATATTGGCTTATCGATGACTATGTTGACGCAATTTAGCAGTTTTGGCAAGGTCAGCCCTCGCCGCATCTATTGAGCTGTGACGGACTTACTTTTTCTTGTTCAAGAAATCAGACGCGCTGGAGCGGGCTCCCGAAGTCGTTTGCTCGCGATTATGCTCTTTGATGCGGTCCAGCGGACTGGTCGCTTCAGGAACAGAGGCAGCGTCTTGAGCAGCTTGAGACGCAGCCTGTTGCGCGGCATCTTGAGCGGCTTCAGATGCAGCCTGTTGAGCGGCGTCTTGAGCCTGATTTTGGGCTTGGCTTTGAGCCTGACTTTGGGCTTGAGCCGCTGCTTGAGCCACTGCAGCCGCTTGAGCCTGAGCTTGAGCTTGAGCTTGGGCTTCAGAGGCTGAGGTGCTTTGTGCAGATCCGTCTTGTGGAGATTGTTGCTGAGACTGGCCTTCAGACTGAGCTTGTCCTGATTGTGATTGCGAGCCTTGATCTTGTCCCTGCTGGGATTGGCCTTGTTGGCCCTGCCCTGATTGTGAAGATCCTGTTGGGGACTGCCCAGCCGGCGATTGCCCAGTCGGAGATTGGCCTTGACCTGTGCTGCCGCCCGGTTGCGGGCCTTTGATGCCCGATAGAATGTCTGCAACGGAAATCGCAGATCCTCCGCGTATACCAGTAGGAGATGATCCCGGTTCACCCGACGATGAACCACTACCATTTTGTTGACCTTGACCTGATTGACTGCCGGACTGACCACTCTGGCCCTGACCCTGTTGACCCTGACCTGATTGACCTTGGCCTGACTGACCTTGGCCTGACTGACCTTGACCAGATTGACCTTGGCCTGACTGACCTTGACCTGATTGACCTTGACCTGATTGACCTTGGTTTTGACCTGATTGACCTGACCCTGTCTGCGAAGACCCAGTTTGGGACGAACCTGTCGGGGATTGTCCTGTGGGGGACTGACCCGTTGGAAACTGACCTTGACCTGTGCCGCCGCTACCTGGCTGGATGCCTTTAATGCGAGCCATAATGTCAGAAACAGAGGCCGCAGAGCCGCCGCGCATCACAGAGCGTGATGTCCCAGACTGGCCTGACGATGACCCACTGCCTTGTTGGCCCTGTTGACCACCAGATTGACCGCCCTGACCCTGACCCTGTCCTTGCTGGCCCTGTTGTCCTGGTGACCCACCTGGCTGTCCGCTTGAGCCAGGCGCTTGCACTTGCTCCGTCGTGCCGTTCATGCCTTGCGCCATCTTTTCCCAAGCCTTTTGCTCATCGGCTTCAAGAGATGGGTCAGTTTTCGCCGCATCAGAGGGCGAATACGTCACATCCACAGTTTCATTCGGCCCCGCCTGAGCCATGCGTTTGGCCCGTTCTTTCATAAGGTGACGGCGACTTTCTTCTGGCAGCGCATCAATCGGGGAAAAGCCGCGGCCATTGCCAACGCCTGTATTGCGCGTATTTTTGATAATATCGAGAATATCTTCAGAAGAGCTGCCGCTTTTCTTCTGCGATTTACGCCAATCTTCCTCAGATTGGTCCGTCTCCGTCGTTCCAGGTGAGCTTTGCGCAAAGGCTGGCGATGACAGCGCTAAAACACTGCCGGATAACATAAATGCGAATAAAACAGACTTTATCATGTCACCTCCTTAGCAAATCTAACATGAGCAGACCATGAATGAGCTGTACAAAAATAACCCATCAAGGCCCTGTTTTTCTGACAACACGGAAACCTGTAAAGTCATTGCTGTCGCCTCGCCGTTGCATCAAACGCGCCGCATAGCGCAAATCAGCAGGTCCAGAAAACCAGCTCCCGCCCCGCACCACCCGCTGATTACAGGAACCGCGAGAATCGGCACTGCCATCGGTCGGCGCATCACGCAGGTTCAGCGTATTACAGTCCTGTGTCCATTCAGCGACATTGCCGATCATGTCTTTCACGCCAAATTTATTAGCAGACAACATGCCTGTAGGAAGGGTGCGGTCTGAGGCTGGGTCTGTGCAAGCCTTATTTGACCAATCGAAACCGCTTTCTAGGGACGCGCCATTGGCGAAAGCACAAAGCGCTGTCGCGGAGCCGCCAACGAGCGGATTACTATCACCCGCGCGCGCCGCATATTCCCACTGAGCCTCAGTCGGAAGGGCGTATGACTTACCTGTCGTGGAGGATAGCCAAGCGGTATATTTCAGGGCGTCGTCCCAAGACACATTAATCACAGGCCGATTACCCCCGCCCCAGCTATTATCACTCGGCACGGCTTTGCAGCCGCCTGCGCTAACGCAAGCCCCATATTCGGCAAATGTGACCTCTTTAACACCAATCGCGAACATATTAGCAAAAGTCACAGGCCGCTGTGGCTTTTCATTCGGGCGCGAGTCTGTTTCGTTATCCCCTGCCCCTAATGAGGCCGTGCCAGACGGAAGGCTCACCATCTCAGGACAGGCTGCGCAATCTTTGAATGTCCTGCCGACAGCGGGACGTAAATTATCAATGGCTGCGATGGCTTGAGCGGCATAAGCGCCTTGCGGAAAACTTGTCAGATATTGTTGATAAGCCGCCGCTGTATTCGCCGTCTTGGCCGCGTTCCAAGCCGCCTGATCCGCAGCGCTCGCCTGCATACGATCAATGCGGTTTTGCGCCTCAGCGGCGTTTTTACTGCCTGCATGTTTGGTCAAATAGGTCTGATAACTTTGAATAGTATTAGCCTGGGCGGCGGTTTGCCAGTCACGGGCCTCAGCGGCGGCGCGTTCAGCCGCGTCTTTTTGCGCCGCTTCTATGGCTGCCTTCATTTCGGCAATACGTTCCCGCGCTTTGGACGCATGTAAGCCTTCGGGCCAAGCTTCTAAGTAATCCTCATAACCAGCTATTGAGTTGCGTTCTTCAGCTGTCGCCCAAGATCTGTTGTCATATGCGTCAATTTCAGCTTGGGCAGCATCGGCATGTTTGCCTTTTGGAAAGTCTTCCAAATATTCGCGGTAGCCCTCAAGCGTGTCTTTTTCGAGCGCTTTGACCCAAGCGGCATCATCAGCTCCAATTTTCACGGGCTCTTCTTCTTGGGGCTCAACCTGCGTTTGCTGCGAATTTGGTAAATCCTTCGGCACCACAACTTTTGCGGCCAGCCACAAAGCCCCCGCAATGACGAGGCCTAAAACGATAATACCGAGAACCCAACGCCCCCAAGGCGCTCTCTCTGCGCCTATCGTATAAGCATCGCGTTCATGCGGGGCTTGCCAGTCCGGCTTTTTTGAGGACTCAGTCTCGCTCATTATGTTTTTCCGCCTAAACGCAATATAAGATTATCAAGGCAGTATTGCCCAGCTTCATTGAGCGCGCGCTCTTCTTTGGCTTGGACTAAGGACTGCAATAAAACAAGCACGGCACTCATGATAAGCGCCAATAATGTTGTTGTAAAAGCTACCCCGAGACGAGAGGTCACCTGATAGAGAAAGTCCTCACTTTCAGCATTAGCCGGAACACCCGCATATTGTAGCGCAAACATAATCCCCATAACGGTCCCGATAAATCCGAGTGACGGGATGAGCCACGTCAAATATCGCAGCATGGAATAGCGTAAATCAATCTCATGCATATAGAGCTCCAGAGAGGAGTTTAGCACGGAAATCGCCTGATCTTCTTTGTTGGACACCGTATATTGATCAATGGTTCGGCTAATCATACGCGGCAAGAACGCAGCGCGGCCAAAGCGGCGCTGGGTGATACCGTCTTTTATGCGTGTCAAGACATCTGGTTTTAAGGCCTGACCATCTGTTGGCAAATAGCCTCGCTTAAGCTGGCTCTCTTCGTCACTGGCCGCAGACCAACGCAGGAACAATTCGCCAAAGCCAATAAAAAGCGCCACCCACATCACGTTTTGGACTGTAAAAGGCCAGAAATCGGCATCCGCATCTAATAATATTTCCTGCAACACTGGCGAGAACGAGTAACGGATAATCCCAATCACCACGATGGCCGCGATAACCGAAACTGTGAAGACGAGAAGACGTCTGACTAATCTGGAATATTTGTTCATTATTATTATCCTATGCCTTCAAACCTTAATCGCAAATACCTGTTTCAGTAGATGCAAGGGCCATAAATTGTCCGTTATTTTGCTCGGCCAATGATTCCATGAAATCAACAGTGCCTCTATAGTCGAAATAATTGCCCACGACGACCGTATGTATTTCCTTACGGCCATTGTTAAGCCGCGTTATCTCCCGCGCCAGACGCCCTGGCGAGAGCCCATTATTGGCGGCGGGATTAGGCAGACCGTCACTGACCAGAAATATAGCTTCCCCTGGGCCATTTAAAATTCCAGTGAATGCATCCAGCATAGAGGCCGACCCGCCAAAACTACGTGTCAAATTTCCGGCAAATTGTGTGGCCTCAGCCTTACTGCTAGCATTAATACGTTTAAATGAGCCCGTCCTCGGCCAACGCTGCGTGCGTGCGCCGCTATCTGTTTTCTGAAAACCAACAATTTCCAAAGCATGATTATCTTGAAGAGAATTGATAATGCGTGACGTTACCTTTTTGACGGATTCTTCATGACCTCCCAGACAGCGGTTCATATCCAAAGCAATCACAATGTCATCTTCTTTTGTTTTCATCCCAAGAAACCGGAATGAAATTTTGGCATTGGACTCCGTAGGCGCCGGCGCGGGTTTATCATCAATCGGCTCAGGCTCAGGCACGGCAGGAGGAATGGCCGCCGCCTTTTTTTCCAGCAAGGCTGCCTCAGCAGCGCGCAATTCCGCCAGCAAACTTTGGGCATCGCTTCTGATATCAGATACGTTTTGCGCCGCCGCCGAGCGTTTCGCCTCAAGCGCTTTTTTCTTCTCCACCGTTTCGACTTGGCTGTCTTGCGCGGCCCGCAATAAATCAGAAATCGCATTTTCCGGCGTAATTTCGCGAATTTCCTTCTGGTAATAAGGCAGAAGAATAATCGCTAATAACGCGAATGCCCCCATCGCCGCCGCGAACAGGTCAATGGCTGACATTGAAAAAACTTCGATCTCTCTGGAGGCGCGGCGCTTCATCGGGCCCGCCCCACAAAATCACCGCCATTACGGCTCGCTAGTCCCTGAAGAAATAGGGTCAATGATTTGTCTTGCGTATAATCGCCGATAGCTACGGTATGAATTTCAGCACGCCCGCGATTACGGTTACTGACATTGGTAATAATTATACTGGGCGGCGCGTCATCGGGCGCACCATCAGAAAGAAGTATAATGGCCTCAGGGCTCATATTTAGCGCTCTGATCAAAGCGGATTGCGTCGGTGTACCGCCGCCAAAGCGCCGAGATAGGCCTGAAATAAAATTACGGGCCTGCGCCAAACTACTTGTGTCTGCGCGCGTAACTCTGCCATTACGGGGGAACGTGTCATATGTGGGCCCGCCGCGATATCCAAGGATAGCAAAGCTATTATCCGGGTTCATGACATCCAGGATTTCATTAAGCGCGCGTTCAACATTGCCCGTATGCGCTCTCATAGAGCCTGACATATCGACGACGATCACGACTTCTTTTTTGTTAGTTGCCAAGCCCAAAATAGAAAATTCAATACCTTGATTTGTGCTGCGAGGCGGCTCTGCTGCGGGCTCGGGTTCAGGCACAGGTTCTGGATCAGGCTCGGGCTGAGGCGGTGGGTCAGGGATTTCAATTTCAGCTGTTTGCTTTTGAACCTCACGAATTTTCGCCTCTGTCACAGACATTTCCGTTTCCGTGGTTCGGTATTGTTTATCCAGCAGCCGAATTTCCGCTTGAATAGCGCGGATTTGACTCATCTCAGTTTGTGTTGAGCTGGCAACAAGACGGCGCTTTTTGACGAGCTCCTCCAATTCTTCCATGGATTGATCCGTGCCGCCCAATTTATAATAGGGGAATAACACCAAAACGATCAGAATAAAGGCCCCCAGAGCGGCGGCAAATAAATCCAATGCTGAGATAGAGAAGACGGAAATATTGCGCCGGGTCGTTCGCATTAACGGCCGCCACCTAGAATTCTGATAAGCGAGTAAAGCTGACGCTCTTTGGCTTTCTTCTTTTCAGCCGCAATCATGGAGTCAGACAACGCCACAGCATCACCTAAAGTTTCGCGATCCATCTCTTCGTTAATCATATCGTTAGAGCGTTTCAGGCGGCCATCTAAATCATCCATATAGATAGCTTCCAGATTTCCAAGTTCACTTTCAAATGTTGTAAACTCGACCTCGTCGCGTATTGTTACCAAGGATTGCGCATATTGCGTAACAGCCGCAGAATATTGCGGGTCTTTATCAGCGCCCAACCGAAACAAAGAGTCAGATAAGATTTGCCTTAAAAACAGCGCGTCTTCGACTATGACAGTGTTAAACTCGACATTGGTCAGAGAGGCGTCATAGGCAATCAAACTATCCGTTTGTCCTGAAACAAATGGCTCACATATTTTAGCAAAATCAATAACATAGGCCATATTAGACACTGTTATGCGAGGCGCAGCCTGACGCAAAACAGGATTAGCGATATTCTCAATCACATCTAGAACAGAACTCCCAGGCGCGGGTTTTTCATCGCCATATTTGTCCATGGCAGCTCTCAGTTCAGTCGTCGTATCGCGCGCCATTTCTTCTGAGAGACGAAAGAACTGATAGCGCCTTTCGGCGTCATCCGTAGGAAAGTCTGACATCGCATTGATACAAAAATCAGGATTGTCACGGGCCACGCTCAGGGCCTCTGATATGACGGGACCCGTATTTTCAGCATCAAGCTGATATAGCGCAGAGTCGTCTGCCGTTTGTGAAGAGGCAGGAAACGCTACCAAAAAAGGTGCAGCCATTAGTCCTAATATTGTAAGATGACGCAACATTATCTCGCCAAAATGGGGTTAAAGGGAGAGCTTGGCAATGAAGATGACGCGCCAACATCCTGGCCTGAACGATAAGTCCGAAGCCTGTCAGCCTGTCCGGCCTTTGAGACTTGAACAGGACCTTCGGCCAGCCCGTTAACGAAGTTGCCTTCTATTGCATGGCTGCCGCTGGTGTCATGAAAAATCATAAAACCAGATCCATTTGGCAGACCTTGGCTCGCATATCCGTAATACTCGACCGCGCTGCCATCCGCCTTTTTAAACACGCCGGACCCGACACCATTCGCATGGCCGCCCTCGCAGACACCCATCCATGTTCCAGAGAGCGTTGCGGTGTTTTCCAAACCAAAGGCACAGCGCGTTGCCACAACATCAAGCGAGCGTTGTTGATTGCTGTAAAGGTTCTGAAGTTTTGACTTTAAGTCTTCATAGCGAATAGCCGTAATCGTTTCGCTACTATCGAGCAAATCAACGGTGACGCTTGTTTGCTGTTCTAGGGCTGGAACAATAGATGAGAGATAATTCGTACCAATCGCTTTTGAGCGTTGGTTCAGCGCGATGGCCTCCTGAGCCGCCACCAGAGCCCCTTGGATCGCCAAATTCGTCAGGACTTGATTGCCATACTGCGTTCTTTGAGCGCGTCTGATACAGTCATTATACTCGGTTTGCGTCCGTGAATCCTGGCAACTATTACCACCCCCGCCACTTCCGATAGACGCGCCTGCGGCAACGGCTCCTAAGATAGCAAAAGCTGTTGCCTGATTCTGCTTTCGGGCCAATCTGCGGCGCTCATCCAGCACTTCATATTCGGCCATAATCATATCACGCATTTGCGCGCCCATTTCGCCGTTATGAACGCCATCAAAAACACGAAGAGATTGAACAGACAGATATTTACGTTCCGCATCCAATAAGCGTTCAGCATAACGCAGCCGGGCTTTATAATCGGGCGAATCGTCGCCGACATAGGTCAAAGCCGCCAAAGATGGATCATAATCGGCAATGGCGGCCGCTTTATTGGCCATGACAGCTTTTTGCGTATCTGTGCTGTTGATGATATTTATGATATTGTCGGCCATAGCGTCAGAAAAAACGCGCTCTAAGGGGTCAATTGTCCCATCATTGGCTGTTTCGAGCTGGGCTAGAGCAACACCGTCAAGCTTAATTTTTTCAACCGGGTAAGACGTGACAACATTTTCAGTTGCGCCGCCTCTAAGAGATTTACTTGGTACGCTAGTGCGTTCGCTTTTCGTCAGAAAAGATATGAAGTCGAGTTCAGGAACAGATCTATCAAATTGCCCGCGCTGCATGACATCAAGGCCGTCTGCAGCGTATTGTTGGCTTTTCCCTGCCGCGTAAGGAATGAGAGGAGCACTGGCAAATAAGAGGCCATGTGTCGGAACTTGAGCAAGATGGTCAGTCCGCACGCTGACAAGCGGCGTAACCAA
The DNA here is from genome assembly GCA_028224375.1 of Hellea sp. Taxonomy (GTDB): domain Bacteria; phylum Pseudomonadota; class Alphaproteobacteria; order Caulobacterales; family Maricaulaceae; genus Hellea. The sequence continues at coordinate 22,528 of JAOIVW010000025.1, read as the reverse complement.
ATCCCCAAAAGTCAGTGGCTGGTCGCCCATCATTTTATCGATATCAGGGAATGAATAAGTGGCGAAATCAACGCTAATGACACTTGGCAGGCTTTCAGCTTGCGTAATCGGTTCAGACGTTAAGTCTCCGTTTTCATCCAGTTTAATGGCGTGAGGCGAGAGCAAAACCGTATGTTCAGGCAATCTGGCCGCTAATTCCTTGTATAAGGACAAAGCGAAGTAATTAGATTTTACGATAACGCTATCGGCAACGCTTTGACGCTCAGACACATCGCCATTTATGGCAGACCCACTGCCAATGGCAGACATTTCAAATGCCGTGTAATAGGCGTCTTTTGCAGAGGTTTCGACAACAGCGGGGTATCGGAGCACGGTCATTGCGCTGCCTTGAGGCGCTTCAGTTCTTAGGGTTTCAGCCTTAGTCATACCTACCATAGCTGATTGTTTTGAGCCTTTTGCCGTAGAGGCACAGCCTGTCGCAAGAGCGCTGGACGCTAAAAACATTGCCGCCAGACGCGTATTTTTCCTAAAAGTATGAAGTTTAGGCGAAACTAAAAATGACATAAATAACCCCAGTGAATCGGTAATCTGCTCACTAAAATAGTAAATTGAATATTAACCTGTCCTGAAAGCTACGCAGTCAGCCTGGGTATTACAAGTAAACTTCACATCACGATATATATCCTAAGGCACTGGAAAACCATAAATCCCATGCTCTTTCTATCAAATCCACAGCACAACTGTTCGTTTGTAATTTTTCACACGTTAACACTGTGTTCGCACTTTGAGATTAGTAAAATCTGTGTGGGATAATTAAGGCTGGAACGAAATAATGTCTGAACCGCATATGCTGACATCAGAAACACAATCTGCAAACGCTGCTGAAGACCGAGATTATTGGTTATCGCGTGTGAGTGATATGTCAGAATTGGGTATGATAGTCTTCTGCGAAGAGGCAGGCCTTGAGTTTCACAATAGCTTAGCGACAAAACACCTCGAAATATCCAAAAATGTTTTTTCAGAAGGCACGCCCTATGAAAATATTCTTCTCCACATGGCCAATCGCGGAGATTTCGGTCTAGGCGAGGCCCAAACATTTGTAGATAATGTCACGCAAATCCTAAATACACAAAGAACAACAGGTGACGGAAAAGCCTCTGAACTTAAGCTTACCATGCCGTCCGGACGCCGAGTTTTAGTCACGCAAAAATATGATACTAACGGCAAGCTGCTTCTGGTCTCAAAAGACATCAGCGCAGAGGAACACAAATCGCAAGTTCTGGATACGGCCCTATCCTCAGTCGGCGCAGGATATTGGTATTATAATTGCGAAACGAATGTCATATCCCTGCATGGTGATTATCTTGATAAACATCTTTCAACCCGGCAAATGGAATGGGCGCGCAAAGAAGGCGTTTTTGCCATACTTCACCCTGATGATTTAGAGGGTGCCAAGAGTATTTGGGAAGAGGGCTTAAGAACCGGAAAAGATTGGCAGCACACCTGCCGTATTGTGACGCGCAGCGGCGCATCTATGTGGCTACGCTGGACTGCAAAACCACAACTTTCCGATAAAGGCAAAGTTATAAGCTTTACCAGTTTTTTTGAGGATATCACACATCAGCTAGAAACCAATGATGCTCTAAGACAGGCCAAAGAGGCCGCAGAAAAATCCTTAAAAATCCAAAATGACTTCTTGGCGCGTTTAAGCCATGAGATTCGTACCCCCATGAACGGCGTTATTGGCATTGCCGACGCGCTTATTCATCATCATGCAGATGAGGCGATAAACCCCAAACTTGAAATTATTCAGTCCTCGGCTGAAAAAATACTTCGTATCGTTGATGAAACGCTTAACCATACGAAGATGCATGCCGAAAAACTGACTTTGGAGCTAAAGCCTGCCAGTCCCGCAAAATCTGTGGAAAATGTTGTCCGTCTTTGGGAACCCAAAGCGCTGAAAAATAATATCAAGCTGTCTTATAATATAGATGACACAGTTCCTGACATCCTCACATTTGACCATTTCCGTTATGAGCAGTGCGTGAATAACCTGCTCTCAAACGCCATCAAATTTACGCCGAATGGGAACATCAACGTCATATTGACGACTGTCCGAAAAGAAGGACACCCCCCTCGCCTCGTACTTGCTGTTAAAGACGATGGTATTGGCATGACGCCGGAGCAACAAAAACAAATTTTTGAGGCCTACACACAAGCTGACAAATCCATAGCACGCCGCTTTGGCGGAACCGGCCTTGGCATGACGATCACCAAAGAAATTATAGAATTTATGGGCGGGTCCATCACCTTAAGATCAGAAAACGGTAAGGGAACAATTTTTGCGCTGACTCTGCCGATGGACGTAGAAAGTGCGGAACGTAAGCAACAAAATAGCGGGGCACTGGTTAATAAAATACTGGAAGATGCCAAGCCAGAGTCAACAAATTATTCTGAATTGAGCGTCCTCGTCGTTGATGACAACGCAACCAATCATATGGTCATTACCTCCTTGCTGGAGAGCCTTGTCGGCACCCTCCACACAGCTAATAACGGGAAGGAAGCCATCGAGGTCCTTAAAACAACAGATATCGATATTGTTTTAATGGATATCCACATGCCTGTTATGGACGGCATTGAGGCCACTTTAGCCATACGCAGCAGTAATGAGAACTGGTCAAATGTTCTTATTATCGCCCTCACCGCAGATCCTCAATATCAGCAAATACGTCTTTGTAAAAACATCGGCATGGATGACGCGCTATCTAAACCTGTAAAGCTTGTTGAGCTCCTCAAAGGCTTTGACAATGTTTTAAGCGTCAGAACGAAATCACAGGAATTTCTAAAATCTGCCTAGCTTTTGGCTAAGTTGACGCTATGTTACCTCTTAAATGCGGGTAACTTACATGACCAAAAAACATTTATGGCTGTCTGCCACTGTTCTGCTATTCGCCGCCTGCGGAAAGACCACTGTCACGCCTGAAATCAGTAAGAACGACTGGTGTATCTCGGGCGGACCTATTTACACCGCGATTGATCAGACCCCTGTTGTAGAAGCTGTCGCCGTAAAAAACGGCAAAATAGCCTATGCCGGGAGTGCGCAGGGCGACTGGTGCCTGTCTCTTACAGGTGACGCTCGCCGTGAAGTCAATCTTGACGGCGCAGCTATGTATCCAGGCTTTACAGATGGACATGGCCACCTCATCGGCATCGGCCTGAGGGAGCTCACCCTGAATTTAGAGGGGACAAAATCCGTCAAGGACCTTCAATCCCGCCTTGAAGCTGTCGTCAAAGGTACGGCCAAAGGAAAAACTATTTACGGACGCGGATGGATTGAAACCCATTGGCCGGAAAAACGCTTTCCTAATCGCTATGACCTAGATGAAATCACCAAAGAACATCCTGTCATTCTTGAGCGCGCCGACGGACATGCTGTCGTCGTAAATTCTAGGGCATTAGAGCTCGCAAATATAACCTCTGCAACAAAATCTCCCTTTGGCGGTGCCATTAACAGAAATGGTAAAGCAGAGCCTCGGCGCGGAAAAAATGAGCCTACGGGCATGCTAATCGATAATGCCACTAAGCTCGTTGAAGGACTTATGCCTGAACTTACGGAGGCACGAAAAGAAGAAGCCTATATTAAGGGCGCGGAACTTTATGCGTCTCGCGGCTGGACCAACATCCATTCTATGTCCGTTAATCCTAGTGACGTTCCCCTCATCAACCGCTTGGCCAGTGAAGGAAAAATCAAAATCCGAGTCTATAATTCTATAGATTTGCTTGACCATAAAAACATGCCGTCGATAATTTCCAAAGCAAGCGACGAAAATCCATTGGTTACGACCCGCGCGATTAAGCTATATGCTGATGGCGCGTTGGGGTCTCGCGGTGCAGCATTGCTCGAGCCCTACTCAGATGATGAAGGCAATCGGGGCCTAATGACCCTGAAAGAGGAACAGGCTGACTCTATCTTAAAAGCAGCTTTGCGCAACGGTACGCAGGTCAACATCCACGCCATTGGTGACCGTGGTAACCGCGAGGTGCTGCAATGGTATAAAAACGCCCTAGACGCTGTCCCGACGTCTGAGCGAGCGAATCCTGATCCGCGTTGGCGGATTGAGCACAGCCAAATTGTAAATGTGGCCGACATTCCCCTCTTTGCGGAATATGGCATCATCCCCTCCATGCAGCCTTCACATGCCATTGGCGATTTATACTTTGCTGTCGACAGGATTGGGAAAGAACGCCTTGCCGGGGGCTATGCGTGGCGCAGTCTTATTGATAGCGGCGCGATTATCGTCGGCGGTTCTGACGCTCCCGTAGAGATCGGCGATCCACGGATAGAGTTCTATGCGGCGACTGTCCGAAAGGGGCTGGACGGCTATTCTAATGACGCTTGGTATCCGAACGAGAAAGTCACGCCTCAAGAGGCCTTAAAAATGTTCACCTCTTGGCCAGCTTACGCCTCTTTTGAAGAAAACATTTTGGGCACAATTGAGGTGGGTAAGGAGGCTGACTTTTCTATTTTTGAAACAGATCTCATGACAGCATCTGGACCAGATATTCTGACCTCCGAGCCCGTGATGACAATTGTAAATGGCGAAGTCGCTTATGAGCGTTAAGGCGCTTCCTTGAAAAACTCATATCGCTTACGCGCGTTGTTATCCGCATCTTGCTGAACCAAAAGCACGACATTATCGCCTTTACGGACATCGCTCTTTAGCGGCACGGCCACGACCGTTTGGCGGCCATTTTCCAAGGTGACAACAGCATTGATAACGGGCTTCCCAATGACCTTGGAGTTGGACATCAGAGTTTTAACCGTTCCTTGCGTTTGGCCCGCCGCCTGCCAATCATAAGTATTGGGCTTGATGAAAATCAGCCACATGACGAATGACGCGGCTGATAAGATTAACCCGCCTTTGATGATGTCTGAAATTTGCGGCATATCCCTCTCCTTAAAACTTAGTGTTTCATTAGAGATGGGACTGTCTGGGCCGCTTACAAGTGTCCCAAGCTTTTAAAGCTAGTCGCGGAAGTTCTTAAATTGCAACGGAAGCTCAAGTTTTAAGTCTTTGATAAACTGAATAGCGTTCTGTAAATCATCACGCTTTTTGCCCGTGACTCGCAGCTCATCGCCTTGAATAGCGACTTGAACTTTCATCTTAGCACCTTTGATTTCTTTGACAATTTTCTTGGCCAACTCTTTTTCGATACCATTTTTAACCAGAATATTCTGGCGCACAGATTGCCCGGCTGCCGCTTCAACTTTTTGATAATCCAGCTGTCCAGGCTCGATGCCGCGCTTATGCAATTGGCCGCGTAGGATTTCGTGCATTTGCTTGAGCTTTAGATCATCATCGGCAAAGACTTTGATCATACCATCACTGCTTTCAACGCTCGATTTAGAGCCTTTAAAATCATAACGCACGGAGATTTCGCGCGTAACATTTTGTATGGCATTATCAACTTCGGCCATATCTGCTTCGGAAACGACATCAAAACTTGGCATTATTAAACTCCTCTTACCTGAGTTTATTTATGACTTAGTCCCATGAAGTGTCCAGTCGTTTTTAGGGCTGAACGGTCTTGGCTTCTTTAAAAGTGAAAGACTTGATAGAGCCAATGATGGAAGAGTAGTCATCTGACCACGCTTTTACGCTTTCGCTCGGCACCAATATCTTCCAATTGGGCTCACGGGCCGTGGCGGCCTCTATGCGGCGGTCAGAACCAATTAGAACGCCAGTGCTGGCAATATAAAACTCACCGTATTCTTTGTCTGAAAAATCGGATGTTTCGACATAACGACTAGTTAACCCAGCCTCATCCGCCAGACGCACAACGACAGAGGCAACATCCATCACGCGGTTAGAAGTATGAAAAAACATTAGGCCATCATCTTTCAGCTTTGTTCGATACAGCGCTAGCGCCTCGGTCGTCAGCAAATGGGTCGGAATAGAATCGGAAGAGAAAGCATCAATCACAATCATGTCCTGCGATTTACTTGGTAGCGCCTCCAATGTCATACGGGCATCCCCAATGCGAATATCTGACGCCGCAGAGCAGTCTGACATGAAACTGAAATATTTTGGGTTCGTCGCCATATCAACCACGGCAGGGTCAATTTCGTAATAAGTCCAACTATCACCGGGTTTTTCATAGCAAGCCATCGCCCCAGCCCCAAGTCCTACCATCGCAATGGTCATCTGCGGACTTTCAACCCGCGCGGCCTGCATCGCCATGTCAAAAGTGTTTCCGGGCGCATAATAAGCGAGCGGAATTTTACGCTTATCTGCATCGCGGAACTGGTAATTATGAATGGTGTCGCCGTGAATGAATTTATGGACGAGCCCATGTTGGCTTTCGACTTCTTTGACATGAAGAACGCCAAAGAAAGACCGGTCCGTCAGAATAGGCTTGTGGTAGAGCGTTGGTAGAACCATTACCAGCACCGCCAATATTCCAAAGTCGAGGAAGAAAGTCTTTGTCTGTCCGCGCATACGCGACAGCCCTAAGAGGAACAGGCCGCCGCCCAATATCGCGGCAATCCTGAAATCAACGCCTACCATCTCCAAAGCTTTATAGATGATAAGAGCTGGAACGGCGTACTTAGCTAGCTCGATAGCTTTACCTTTACTCTCTTCAAATGAGCGCGGGTTCTTAGACGGCACGGCAAATTGTGCGGCAAATAAAATAATTAGATACTCATAAACATTAGGGAAAATAGCAGGCGCTATTAGCGCATTAAATACGCCGCCTAAAACGCCGCCAAAGGACATCCAGATATAAAACTCGGTCAGGTTAGCCGCGTCAGGACGGGCTTCGACCAAGCGTGCGTGGCAGAACAGTGCTATAATGAAATAGCAAGCTAAGCTAAGCCCGATAGACACGAGCACAAATAGTTTGAGAACGAAACCGCCAATGAGCGCAACTAAAATTACCCAAGGGAAAAACTTGGCCAATTGCTGCGGCGTCACAATCGGTTTCTTCGCAAAGACGATAACGAAGGTTAGCAGATAAAGAGCGAGCGGAATAATCCACAGGAAGGGCGCGGACGCGATGTTGTTGGCCATATGCGATGTCACGCCAAGCATGAGGCTAGACGGGATAAAGGCGAGGAAAATCCAGAACAGACGCTGCCTGAACGTTATGGCTTTGGCTGTAGCGCTAGGCATATGCGCCGTGGAACTTTGCGCATCGGCTTTACTATGCAGAGCGCCAAAAATGCCAGCCGCCAAAATGACGGCTATAAGGACCCAATAACCCTTCGCCCAAAGCTGCGTTTGCTCTTGCAAGCGCAGCATGGGCTCAAACAAAATAGGATAAAGGCAGAGCGACAAAAGGCTGCCTGCATTACTGGCAGCATATAGAAAATATGGATCATCAGCATCTTTGTGCTTCGTACGGCTAAACCAGCGCTGGAGAAGCGGCGCGTTTGCAGAAATGGCAAAGAACGGCATACCTACAGAAACGGCAAATAATCCAATAAGCCAGTATGCCTGTGCCCCGCCCTCTGGCGGAGTCCAACCGGAAGCAATGGCTAGCGGTAAAAAGAAAAGCCCAAGCGACAAAATGACGGCATGGCAAAGTATCTGCAGCGGTAGTTTTAGATATTTTGAAATCAAATGCGCATAAATATACCCGCCCAGCAATGTGCCCTGGAAAAACACCATCGCCGTATTCCAGACACTTGAAGAGCCGCCCAATAGCGGGAGAACGAGCTTGGCAAATAGAGGCTGTACGGAGAATAAAAGTGTCGCGCTTAAGAATATGGAGAGCGTGAAAACACTGACTAACGCCCATGATGAACGGGGCTTCTCAAAACTTGAAACAGAAATATCAACCATTAACCCCTCCGCGAGTAGCGGAAGAGTTACAAGGTTTAGCTAAATATTGAGTTAAGTGCGCGCATTATATCTTTTGGTTAGTATATCCACGAAGCTCCTTACGAGCCACTTGGCGGCGGTGCACGGAATCGGGGCCATCGGCAAAGCTTAAAGTACACTACTCTTTTTTATTTAAATATTCTGGCGCACGGACTGCTCGGCCGTAAGCTCAACTTTCTGGCAATCCAGCTGCCTTGGCTCAATGCCGCGATTTTGTAATTGACCGCGCAGTATCTCATGCATCTGATTAAGCTTAAGATCATCATCGGCTAAGATTTTAGTCACCCCGCAGCTTCTTTATACGGTCGATTTAAACCCTTTAAAATCATAGCGAACGGAAATTTCGCGCATGACATTTTTAATGGCATTATCGACTTCGGCAATATCTGCTTCGGAAACGATATCAAAACTTGGCATAACTATCTCCTATTTCAGAGCCTATTTACGCGCTCCAGATGGGGACTATCGAGACATTTTCTAAGGTCACCGTATTCTATTAAGGGCTTTGGTCTACCGAGTTAAAAACTCTAACATTTTTCTTATATTTAGCCTTTAGAGTCCCTAATATGTGCGAATAACCATCAGACCATAAACCAACGTCAGGACTCGGAGTAATTCGCTTCCATTGCGGGTCAAATTTGTCCAATTCCGCCATCTGTTCAGTCGTTCCAAGGATTACAGCCGTGCTAAGGTTTTCAAACTCAGCATAAGGGTTACCTTCAAAGCTTTGAGACGCGGTATAACGGCTCTCCAAACCGGCATGTTCAGCCAAGGTGGCTACAACAGAGTTTACATCGAGAACGCGATTTGACGTATGAAAGAAAATCAACCCATTGGGTTTAAGGCGTGAACGATAAAGCTCCAAAGCTTCGACAGTCACAAGGTGCGCCGGTATGGAGTCGGATGAAAATGCATCGACTATGATATAATCTTGGGAGCCCTTTGGAATGTCCTCAAGTTTCAAACGCGCATCACCAATTCTAATGTCGGACGCGTAAGAGCAATCTTTCATATAGCTAAAATACTTTTCATTAGTCGCCATATCAACAACAGCCGGGTCAATTTCAAAATAAACCCAATTTTCTGACGGCTTTTCATAGCAGGCCATTGCTCCGGCCCCTAAGCCAATCATTGATACATTAAATGCCTGGTCAGATTGGAGATGCCGAGCGAATTCAAGCCCTCTGTGAAATGTGTTCCCTTCAGAATAATAGGCTAAGGGTATTCTCTTTAGAAAATCATTTTGAAATTGGTAGTTGTGCACCGTATCTCCATGCACAAAACTATGCACAGTACCATGTTCTGATTCTTCTGCTTCAACACGTAAGACACCAAAAAATGACCTGTCCGTCATGACATCTTTAACTGCAAATGCGGGTATGATGAAAGAAAGCAATCCAGTCATGAGCAAGAGTGTACAGAACATTGTTCTCTTTTGAGTTGATAAGTGCGCCAGCCCGAGACTTAAAATTCCTCCGGATATGATTATACAATAAGCAAGCGGAACATTGCATATAAACAGGACGACAAAAACCACCGCTGATATAGCAATGTTACGAAAAACGGCTTTCGCGGCTTTCACACCTACTCCGACCTTGTCATCAAATGTGTAATACACAAAAGCCGCCACACAAATCACAATTACATATTCATAAATTTTTGGAAAAATTGATGGCGCGATTAAGGCGTTAAAAATGCCCCCAAGCATACCGCCTAAGGACATCCAAATATAGAATTCCGTCAAATAATTTGCGTGGGGCCTCTGCTCGACCAACCGTGTATGACACGCCAAGGCAATGATAAAGTAACTGATTAAGATAAGAGAGATGGTCAATAATAAATTTATTCTAATCGAAACCCCAAAAGCCAAAGAAATGATCACAGCCATCGGAACAAGATATCTTAGAAACTCTGATTTAATTAGAGGCCGTTTTGCAAAAGCAAAAATAAAGGTCAACAAATATAACGCTAACGGAATAATCCAGAGCAAGGGTGCAGATGCAATATTGTTGGTCATATGAGATGTCACACCCAACATTAAGCTTGAAGGTATAAAGGCTAAACCTATCCATATCAGGCGCTGCATTAATTGCGGCTTTACAGCGCTCTCAGTATTACCGCTCACCCTTTTGACGATAGCCTGTCTATTTTTTAAGCCGAAAAAACCACTCAATAAAATCATCAAAAACAGCAAAACATATCCTGTTGCCCATAATTCTGTTTGCTCATGTAACCTCAACATGGGTTCAAAAAGCAAAGGATACAAACATAAGGAGAGTAAGCTGCCAGCATTACTTGCTGAATAAAGGAAATATGGGTCTTCTGCATCTTTATCATTTGTTCTACTGAACCAACGTTGCAACAAAGGAGCATTTGCAGAAATCGCAAAAAACGGCATGCCGACGGATACAGAAAACAACCCAATGAGCCAATAGGCCTGCGTTCCACCCTCAGGAGGCGTCCAGCCTTGAGCAATACTGAGAGGTAAAAACAAAAATCCCATACTCAAGACAAAGCAATGGGTGATTATTTGTGTTCTAAAACTGAAATACTTAGAGATAAGGTGGGCGTATATATATCCCCCTAATAACATTGCTTGGAAAAACACCATGGCGGTGTTCCAGACACTGGAAGAGCCGCCCAATAATGGGAGAACGAGCTTGGCAAATAGAGGCTGTACGGAGAATAAAAGCGCCGCGCTTAAGAATATGGAAAGTGTAAAAACACTGACTAACGCCCATGATGAACGCGTCTTCTCAAAACCTGAAACAGAAATATCGACCATTAACCCCTCCGCGAGTAGCGGAAGAGTTACAAGGTTTAGCTAAATATTCAGTTAAGTGCGGACATTATATCTTTTGGTTTGTATATCCGCGAAGCTCTTTACGCGCAACTTGGCGGCGATGCACTGAATCAGGCCCATCGGCAAACCGTAGCGTGCGCTGACCTTGCCACATCCCTGAGAGCGGCGTGTCTTGCGAAATGCCTGTTCCGCCATAAATCTGCATGGCTTCATCAATGACCTTGAGAGACATGCGCGGGGCTTCGACCTTAATCATGGAAATCCACGGCGCGGCGTCACGCTTAGACATGGTGTCCATGGCCCACGCCGCTTTGAGGCAGAGAAGACGCGCTTGTTCAATCTTGATACGGGCTTCGGCAATGATATCAAAATTGGCCCCGAGAAATGCGAGTTGCTTGCCAAAAGCTTCACGTTCCAATGAGCGTTTACAGAGCAGCTCAAGAGCTTTCTCAGCTTGCCCAATCGATCGCATACAGTGATGAATACGGCCCGGCCCCAGACGGCCTTGCGAGACTTCAAAGCCAGCCCCCTCGCGAATTAGCAAGGCATCAGCAGGAATGCGTACATCTGTAAAACGCACATGCATATGACCATGGGGCGCGTCATCATGGCCAAAGACCATCATCGGGCGCAGGACTTCATAGCCTGGCAGCTCCGCATCCACCACAAACATAGAATGTTGTTGGTGTTTAGAGCGCTCTTCACTCGGTGTTTTCGCCATAAGGATGAAGACTTTACAGCGCGGATCGCCTGCCCCTGAGGACCAATATTTTTCGCCGTTAAGAACCCACTCATCACCATCTTTGACAGCAGAAAATTCAAGGTTCGTCGCATCAGAAGACGCCACGTCAGGCTCTGTCATCAGATAAGCCGAACGAATTTTACCTTCGAGTAGCGGCTTGAGCCATTTTTCTTTATGCTCAGCCGTGCCGTAACGCTCCAGCACTTCCATATTACCCGTGTCGGGCGCGGAACAATTCATCGCCTCGGACGCCATATGAACCCAGCCCAGCTCTTCAGCTACATAGGCATATTCAACCGTCGAGAGGCCGTAGCCTTCTTCGGAGTCTGTCAGCCAGAAATTCCAAAGGCCGCGCTTACGGGCTTCAGTTTTCATGATGTCGAGTATTTCAGTTTGGCGCTTAGAATAGCTGAACCGACCATCGGGGCCTGTGCCGATAAGCGAGTCGAATTCGTCGTTTAGGGGGGCTACGAAATTACGCGTAAAGTCTCTGATTTTTTCGACAAGCGGAGCGACCTTATCGCTCATCCCAAGATCCATTGATGACATGTTATCTTCCTTATTATTATTTTTTAAAGAGTGCCTGATTTTATTTTAAAGCGCGCAAGATTACCAAGCGCCGCCGCCATTTCTCCGTAACGTTTAAACCGCGGATTGTCATTCTGACCGCGATAGAAGCGCGCGTAAATTTGCTGAATAATTACGGCCAGTCTCCAAATGCCGTAGACATAATAGAACTGGAACCCAGAGACATCTGCGCCTGTTTTGGCGGCGTAAAAATCTAGAATTTCCTGACGCCTCATCATCCCCGGCGCCATACAAGGCTGCCTGACGGTCATTTTCATAAAGTCTGGATCATCCGCATGTATCCAATAGGCGAGTGTATTTCCCAAATCCATCATCGGGTCACCAAGGGCTGAAATTTCCCAATCTAGCAAAGCTTCGATTTGCGTCGGGTCATCTTGTTTTAAAATGCAATTATCTATGCGGTAATCGCCGTGGATAATGGCCGCGCCGCGCTCGGTCGCGGGCATATTATCAACGAGCCATTGCTGCACGTCTTCGAATTTTTCAATATCTTCTGTCCAAGCTTTCTCCCAACGGCGATTCCAGCCTAGAATTTGGCGGCTGACATAGCCCTCGGGCTTCCCAAAGTCACCCAAGCCGACAGCATTATAATCGACCTGATGCATATCAACGAGTGTTTGGAAAAAATTCTCACATAGCTGACGCGCTTCCTTAGCGCTCCAATTCCAGTCTTTTGGGATTTCAGTATGGATTAAATGACCCTCAGACCTATCCATAACATAAAACTCTGCCCCGATAACAGAGACATCATCCGTGTAGTAAAGTGTCTTGGGAACCGGGATATGGCCCTTAAGCGCGGTCATCACGCGATATTCGCGGTTCATGTCGTGACCTGATTTAGGCTTATCCCCAAAGGGCGGACGGCGCAGGACCATCCGGCGTTCAGGGTAATCTAAAGCATAGGTGAGATTAGATGCGCCCGAAGAATATTGCTTAACAGTGGCCTCACCTTTGAGGTCAGGTAGCGCGGCTTTCAATACGGCGTCCACAGCCGCAATATCTAATTCTTCGCCCTTACGGACCTCGACTGCTGGATTTTCGCTGCTCATTTATATGATAGCTCCGCCATCAACAACCATGCCCTGCCCCGTGAAATAGCTGGCCTCATCTGACACCATGTAAAGCACAGACCCAACCATCTCTTCGGGTTGAGCCATACGAGAGATTGCCAGATTATTATCCATATACTCTTGCATCTTGGGGTCTGCTTTGAGCGCCGCCGCAATTTTCGTATCTGTAAAGCCTGGCAGAAGCGCATTTACGCGAATGCCGTGATTTCCATATTCCTTGGCCATGCCCTTTGTCATATTAATGACAGCTGCCTTGGTCATACCGTAAATAACGCGGCCTTTACCGGGCTGAATACCGTCCACAGAGGCGACATTGACGATAGACCCGCCGCCGCCTTTGAGCATAAGCGGAATAGATTTGGCGGAGAGAAAATAAGGCCCTTTGACGTTCACTTCCCATGTCTTGTCATAAGCGGATTCAGGCGCTTCATGCGCGGGACCAAAGTAAGGGTTAGTCGCGCCGTTATTGACAAGTATATCCAAGCGGCCAAATTCTTTTTCAATCATCTTTATGGCTTTATCATGATGAGACAACTCACCTAGGTGCAATTCCGCTGACACAGCTTTGCCGCCTTTCGCCCGAATAGCCTCAGCTACTTTTTCGCAATCGGCTTGCTTACGGCTGGAACAGATAACAACCGCGCCATGTTCAGCAAATCCGTGCGCGATGGCTTCGCCAATACCTCGGCTTGCGCCAGCTATCAGTGCGACTTTGCCGCTTAAATCAAATCGTGCCACTTTCTCTCTCCTATGTCGGGAGCTGGTCATTCCCCAGCTTTTGTTTTAGCTTATTCATGCCGCCAATATAGCGTTCATAATCCATGGCTTTATTTTTAAAATAATCGCCCACAATTGGATGAGACAGAACCATAAATCTATCTTCCTCTATAGCAAGCCTAAGCGCCTGCGCCACATCTGAAGGCTCAATCAGACCGTCTTGATGCCCCTCTGCCATTGCCATGCCCTTGGTCATATTTGTGCGGACATATTGCGGGCAGATGCAATGCGTTTTAATCCCCTGATCCCAGTGGCGGATTGCTAGGCTTTCAGCAAAGCCAACAGCCGCATGTTTCGTGGCTGTGTAAGACGCGCTGCCAATTTGGCCTAAGAGGCCTGCGGCTGAGGCCGTAATTACGAAGCGACCAGACCCACGTTCTTTCATCTGGGGGAGCAAGACACGCGCAGCGTAGACACTGCTCATAACATTGACCTTCCAGCTTAGCTCCCAATTTTCATTGCTCGCCCCTGCTGCATGGTTCGGATCACCAAAGCCTACGCCTGCATTAGACACAAAGACATCAATCGGGCCATTAGCAGCCCCAGCCATGTCGATAAAGTCTTGCACAGCTTGGTCTTTTGTAACGTCACATCCAAAAGCTACGGCGCCAATCTCAGCAGCTGTTTCGTCAGGCGCTTTTAAATCGCTAATCGCAACCTTAGCACCTTGGGCGATGAACATTTCTGCGATAGCTCTGCCGATACCGCCGCTGGCGCCAGTTATGGCGATTGATTGATCTTTGAACATTTAAGTGTCTTAGCAAGGTCATGCAGACAGAGCAAAAGAATTATATGCAATTTGTTGCATATTTGCTTTCTGCTAACAGTGTGTCATAAAATTTTGAGGGTAAATTTATGGGCGAGACAGAACCAGTTGATTTAGACGGCGCAGGTTTATTGGACGAGGATTCGATTCCCAATTCCAACCAAAGCCTGGACTGTTTCTCCTGCGGGGAATCCATGAACGGCGTTTATTGCTACGCCTGCGGTAACAAAAATGACAATTACAGGCGCTCTATCTGGTCGCTTGGGGCCGAATTATTCTCATCCCTAACAGCTTTTGAAAGCCGCATTTGGCAGAGCCTTAAAAGCTTGATTTTCAAACCTGGACAAATGGCTAGAGAATTTTCCGATGGGGCGCGGCAAAAGTGGACCTCTCCTATCAGGTTTTACTTGATGAGTTCGCTTCTACTTTTCGGTTATGTCGCGCTGACCCAAACACAGCTCATCGCCTTTGGCACCATGATAAAAGACAGTTCAGCTATTTCGCCCGTTAAAGTCGGACTGGGTGATTCTGAGCTCGCACCTCAGGTTTTTTTCTTAAAACGAAAAAGCACGATTAACAAATCTGTTTCTGAGGATGCTATCTCGATATTTGAAAAAGAAATCGCTGATATCATGAGCGATGATGATGAAAAATCTAAAGAGGGCTTAGAAAGAGAGCTAAGCCGCACACGCGCGAGCCTTAAGTCACTTGAGGAACAAATTTCCGGCACGGATAATTCTTATGCAAAGGAAGGTATTAGCCGTGCCAGAGACCCCATGCTTACGCAAATTAAGGCCTTAGAGGAACGGATTGCGAATTTTGACGCGGATGCAGCAGAGGCCGCAAATGACTCAGATGAAGAGAAGCCCAAGTCCGAAACTGACACAGGGTCTAATATCAATATCGTCGGTGCCTCGGGGCAGAAAATGACATTAGATAATGATGGTATAAGGCAGTCCGTCTTAATTGGAATGCGGCACCCTGAACGGATAAATGCTCCCATCAGTAAATATCTTCCGCGCATCATGTTTTTTATGATGCCGTTCTCTATGTTGATGGGCGCTATATTTATTCGCGACCGAAAAAAGGCCATGCTTTATGATCACTTGGTTCACGCGGCCTATATCCATGCCTTCTCGTTTTTATTGCTCTTCGTGTTCATAATTTTGGTGCAGATCACGCCTATCAAGGGCCTGATGTGGATTTATACGCTCATTCTGCTCATTTACTTACCGCTATCGGCAAAACGCATGTTTGGACGCGGATGGTTTAAAACAGTGCTGACAAGTTATGGCGTCGGTCTAATTTATACTTTTATCATGATGTTGATTTTAATCCTTTTGATCGCCATGGGCGTTTCAGATATCTTGAAAGGTGTCGCACTACCTTCTTAAATCAAGACGACATTTCTAGCTTAATGGGCTTAGGGGCTCTATCTCCAAACCACCACAGCGTCGCTGCTGTGGCAGCAAAAACAGCCGCTTCGACGATAGAGCCTTCCTGTGTCACCGCGAATATCCATCCCGTAATCAACCAAAGCAATATCGTCAAAACCGGCCTGACGAGGCGCAAAATATTAATCACCCATTTGCTCGCCTCGCCTATCGCAGCGTCTGCCTTAATGGACTCCTCTAGTCCCTTCCAAGAGCCTTGCTGCGCCGCTATGGCCAATTCCAACTCGGCTTCTTGCTGATTGGCGGCCATCTGTAATTCATGAAGCTTATATTCATGTGACCAGCGCTCAACCTCATGTTTGAAAGCCTGCCTGCGCTCAAAGTAGCCCGCCGCGCGTCCCAGCGCTGTGCCCACGATACCAAATAAGCCGCCTGCCGCCGCATCAAGTCCTAATCCAAGTAGGTCTGCCATAAGTCTTTTGCTTTCTGCCCGCCGAACCAATGCCGCGCGCGTCCGAGATCAATGTGAAGAAATGTTGTGTAATAGCCAAAGCCGGTAAAGCCTGCGCTTTGGCAAGCGTGAATCAGAGCCCCTTTGTTATGACCCTTAAGAGAGACATCCACGGCAAGGCGCAGATGTTGCGAGAGCGGCGCGCCGCCGACACGCGCATTATGCAAACTACACCGATGCGCTGAGAGAATATGAAATGGGCGGCCCACACGGTGACGAGCTGTTTCCAAACGGTCCATAAAGTCTGGCCAAAGGAAAAGTTCCCCGCAATGGCGGCAGGACATTTCCGCTCTGGTGAAATGAGGCCAGACCCAGTCTGCCCTATTGTGATGAGGTGCATCTATAAGCATGCCTCAATCTAGCCGCCTCTGACCGAGCCAAGCACAGACATAAAAAACCCGCCATAAAGACGGGTTTTTTCTTAGTTTTTAGTGAGGATTAACCTCCGAAGATATCCAGTTTCCCGGCCTTCTTCGCCGCGAGGTAATAGAAGGTCACGCGAGACTTGAAGCGGTCAGGCTTCATTTGTGTACAAATATCTTTAACGAGTTCAACTTGACCAGTCTTCAAACCCAATTTCTTGGTTGCGAAGCCTTTAGCCACTGTCTCAACTTCATGCTCTTGCGAACAAGCCACAAGTGAACCGTCGCGACTACGAAGTGCGATACCACAATATTTTACAATATTCTGGACAACATCGCGCTTGGCACGTGAGTCATATTTTTTCACGTTAGCGAAATACTTCTCAAACTTAGCTTCAGCCTCAGTCATTTTTGGCTTGGCTGTACGCGTTGATCCCGCTTTTGGTCCAGGCTTTTTACGCACTGTTCCTGCAGCAGTTAAGTTACCGCGTTTCGTGCCGGCCTTTGGTCCAGGCTTTTTCTTAGCCTTAGTCGGAGCCGCTTTCATTTTGCGCGGAGCTGCGCCTTTTGAAAGACCTTTGGCTTGCTTAATCCACTCATCACGGCCAATGCGGCCTGGGAATGAATCAATCACACCTTCGACCATCGTTACGTCTTTGGCTTTCCAAGCTGCGATCTGGCGGAAGTAGTAAACACCCTTACCGTTCAAATCTTTTTCAAACTTCGGTCCGATACCTTTGATGAGTTTCAAGTCATCAGGCTTACCGTCAGTTGGGCCGTCTGTGTAAAGCACTTTTGGCTTAGGCGCCGCTTTTGCTTTTGGCTTCGCTTTGGCCTTAGGCTTAGGCGCGGCTTTCTTTTTAGGAGCCGCTTTCTTTTTAGGTGCAGCTTTCTTCTTAGGCGCTTCGGCAACACGGCCTTCAAGATATTTCACGCGAGCCGCGAGATAACGATTACGCCACTCAAGGGCATATGTTTCATCGTCGTCGCCGCCTTTTGTTGCCGCAACAGCAGCTCCGCCAGCAGCAGCCGCAGCGGCTGCAGTCGCAAGCTTAGCCTTGAGACCAGAGACTTCTGTATCGCGTGTAGAGACGCGGCCTTCGAGTTCTTGAACGCGAGCGCGAAGACTGTCAGCTTCAGCGCGCAATGCACCTTCGCCTTCAACAGATAAATCGCCAACTTGCTTCTTACCACGGAATAATAGCCATCCTAGTAAAAGGCCTAATAGGCCGAATAGGAAGGGTATTAGCCATCCAAAACACGCAGTGTAACTAAATAGATTATTTAACATTTTCTTTGTCTCCTTACTCGGACTCTGTCACGATGAATTCGATACGACGATTTTGGGCCTTGCCCGCATCTGTCGAGTTGTCACCAATTGGTTGCGTTTCGCCAAGACCTGTCGCGCTCATGCGGCTTCTCTCGACACCATTCTCAGAGAGATAGGCAACGACAAGATTGGCACGCGCTTCAGATAGGCGTTGATTGTAAGCCTCAGAACCGTCTGCATCTGTGTGGCCTTGGATATTAAACGTAAAGGCTGAACATTGATTAGCAGCTGACGCGAGAGAGTTTAGCAAATCAAAACTCTCAGCGCCTCTGATTTCGGCTTTGTCATAGGCAAAGTTGATTTTCTTGCCACGCTTTAATTCATTTAAAAGCGACTGACACACATCAATTGATGTAATTTCACCCTGAGGCGTTTCGATCGTAATAACCGCTTCACCTTGATAGGCCGGATATGACCCTACATTTGCAGTTATGGAGTCTCTGGTATCAGACAGAAATGTCGAACCGGTAATATTAAAACTTGCGTCTCTCATATTAAAACGTCCAACATCCAGAAGCCTAAGGTCATCAATATTCTGGTTCAGAACATTTTCCCAATCCGCATTCGGAGCGCCTTGAGCGATACGTACAGTACGATCAGCGAATGTTCCGTAAGCCGCAGCAGCTCTAGCAAGAACACGCTGACGCTGGTCTTCGTTTTGGACATAGCCATTTAGAACAACTGTGCCGTCAGCACTTTTAGTCGCCGTAAATGTATAAGGCGATTGCGTTGGCACTGCAGGTGCTTGCTGAACAGTAATATCGTTTTTGACTTCGTGCCATGTATCTTTATCAGCACATTTAGAGCATTTGGTAGCCGCCGCCACATTACCAATCTCACTTTTCGTCGCTTCACTTGCAGCTTCACCTGTCAAAGTCGCAACGTTACCATTCATATCAACTTGTGTCTCTGTGAAACCGGCATTTGACAAAGCGCTTTGGATATCTTCACCCATAGACTTTGATCGATTTGGCGCGGTAAACAGGGCCCACAAGAGAGACAGTATGGCGAGGACGATAATCCCCTTAAACCAATTCGCTCTCATATTCTTCCTCCATAGAAATTAGGCAAGTCCGTCATAGTTAACAGACTCGTAAAGCAGCGTTTAACGGATTGCTAATGAAGTGGCAATGCAGCAATTAATTTAATTACACACCATTTAAGAGAAATTGAGAAAGCTTAAAAGACGCCTAATTAAATTATAAACGCGCCTTGGCCTCTGCATATTCAGCGCTAAACTGATCTACGATATCTTGCATGGAGGGCGCGTCATGCACGGAGCCAACACCCTGCCCTGCGCCCCAGATATCTTTCCAAGCTTTGGCATCTGTATTGCCGCCAGACCCGAAGTTCATGGACGTCTTATCTGCTGTGGGAAGATTATTCGGATCAAGCCCGGCCTTTTCAATAGACCCTTTGAGATAATTACCATGCACGCCCGTGAAGAGGCTGGAATAGATAATGTCTTCGCCTGAACTCTCGATAATTTCTTGCTTATAACCTTCTTGCGCATTCGCTTCTTTAGACGCAATAAAACGCGTTCCAATATAGGCCAAGTCGGCACCAATCGCCAAAGCTGCAGCCACTGATCCGCCCGTTGCGATAGAGCCTGACAATAAGAGCGGCCCATCATGAAATTGTCGAATTTCCGGGATGAGCGCAAAAGGCGACAAACGCCCAGCATGGCCGCCGGCGCCTGAACACACCGCGATCAATCCATCAGCGCCCATCGACAGCGCTTTCTTAGAGTGACGAATATTGACAACATCATGAAGAATGATACCGCCATAGCTATGCGTGGCATCATAGACATCCTGATTAGCCTGCAAGCTAGTAATGACAATAGGCACTTCATGCTTGCGGCAGACTTCAGTATCATGCTCCAAACGATTGTTTGACGGATGACATATCTGGTTGACCGCAAAAGGCGCAACCTTCTTATCGGGATTATCTTTCTGATACTCTTCCAGTTCAAGCTTGATACGGACAATCCATTTCTCAAGCTCTTCTGCGGGACGGGCGTTCAGCGCCGGAAAAGAGCCAACAATACCCGCCTTACATTGTGCAATGACTAGCTCAGGTCCAGACACAATAAACATCGGCGCGCCTACAATAGGTAATTCCAGGTTCTGTAAAATAGGCGGCAACGACATGTGAAATCCTCAGGCGAATGTTTTATATGCAATTATATGCATATGCGCGTAAGTCCAGTTAAAAAGATTTACTCGTTAAACAAACTCACCGCTGTGGCTGTCATAGTGTCTACGCCAATCGGAATAGCGGCAGCTGCATTTGGTTTGAAAAATGGCGAATGTAATGACGGCATAGACTTTCCTGCCTTTTTCGCCGCCTTTACTTCTGCGGGGTCAGCTGCGCCTAACCAATAGATCATACCAGGGATTTTCGGGTCTGTGCGTCCATAACGTCCGAAGTCTTCCCCGCCCATAACGGGGTCAGAAGCGATGACGTTATCTGAGCCGATAACTTCGGCCATGATGTCCATCGCTTTGGCTGAGAGTTCGGGATTATTATAAGCGGCGGGTGTGTATTCGTCCTTGATTTCGACAACAGGGAGCTTTTCATCGGGAAGGCCTGCAACGCGGCCCATATTTTCCGATATCCGTTTGATAGACGCTAAGAGTTTATCGCGCGTTTCATCCGAATAAGACCGCACGGTGAGTTGAAGCTTAACCTCTTCGCCGATGATATTATGTTTCGTTCCGCCGTGGATAGAGCCGACTGTGACAACAGCGGAGTCTTGCGCGGCGACTTCGCGCGAAACAATTGTCTGCAAGGCCAGTACAATTTGTGCCGCCAAGACGATTGGGTCTTTAGTGGTCTGCGGATAAGCACCATGCCCGCCAACACCTTTGACTGTGATGTCAACAGAGTCGACATTGGCCAGCGCGTAGCCTGTCGTAATGCCGACCTGCCCCGCCGGCATAGCTGAGTTAGCATGTAGGGCGAGATTGTAATCAGGACGCGGGAATTTTGTGAAAAGCCCCTCTTTGATCATATCCTTTGCGCCGTGGCTGATTTCCTCAGCGGGCTGCAAAATCATAACCAAGGTGCCCGACCATAAGTCTTTATTTGCAACCATTTCCTGAGCCGTGCCTAAAAATGTCGTCATATGAATATCATGGCCACAAGCATGCATGACAGGCCATTCATCGCCAAAGCGGTCTTTTTTGACTACTGTGCTCGCAAATGATAGCCCTGTATTCTCTTTCACAGGTAGGCCGTCCATATCCGCACGGATCATAATCGTTTTACCGGGGCCGTTTTCCATGACAGAGACGACACCTGTCCCGCCGAAATTTTCGGTTACATCAAACCCAAGGTTTCCCATGCGCGTCGCCAAATAAGCAGCCGTTTCTGTTTCCATTGAAGAAAGCTCAGGGTTGGCATGAAGATGTTTATAGACATCCATCAAAGTTTCGGCATGTGCAGCCGGCGAAAGCGCCATCATGGCAGCGGCGAGTAAAAGTGTCTTTTTCATTATTCATCTCCTCGAAAATTAGTGTCGGCTTCGGATGCCATCCAAATCATTGTGGCAAACGCAGCGGTGTTTTTGGACATCTCGTCAGCCTCAATTTTATCAAACGTGTCATTAGGGGTGTGATGTAAGTCGAAATAATCCGTGCCCTCTTGTTGGAAGCGCATAGTCGGGACGCCTTCGCGGGACATCGGCCCGATATCAGGACCGCCATTGGTTTCGCGGTCTGACATGGGTAAGTTTAGCGCTTTCGCCATCTCCTCTATGACGGCCTTGCCGCTGCGAACGCCTGAAAGCACCTCATATGGTGCCTCGGCGCCGAAATCTGATTCTGTTGCTAGGACGTGATTATCAAGGCTCTCACCCTTATGTTGTTCGGCATAAGCAAAGCCGCCCAAAAGACCGACCTCTTCTGCACCAAACGCCACAACACGGATGGTGCGCTTGGGCTTTAAACCTGTTTCAATCAGAACCTGCGCAGCTCCCGCAGTAATTCCTATCCCAGCACCATCATCAATCGCGCCGGTTCCCAGGTCCCACGAATCTAAATGACCCCCAATCAGTACAACCTCTTCAGGCTTTTCAGAGCCCACAATTTCACCAATCACATTGCCTGACTCTGTTTCGCCTTTCCATTGCGGCGTCATTAACAGTCTCAGGCGTATCGTTTCATCCCGTTCTAATGTGCGCTCAAGCTGATCCGCATCAGGAGCCGAAAGCGCTGCAATGGGTATTTTCTTCACGTCATCGGCATAGCGCATCATGCCTGTATGCGGGAAACGGTGACTATCCGTGCCAACCGA
>JAOIVW010000024.1 GCA_028224375.1 Hellea sp. | reverse complement strand
GAACGCAGCGGCAGACTTATTCACCAATGAGACTGACCTTGAATCCCATATTAAAGACTCTCATGCTACTAAATCGATCGATTGTGTTTTGCTCGACGAAGCGCAATTTTTGACCTCTGACCAAGTCTGGGCGCTGGCCCGCGTCTCGGATTACACTAAAATCCCGATTATGTGCTACGGGCTGCGCACAGATTTTAAAGGCGAGCTCTTCCCCGGCAGTGCCACGCTCTTAGCAATAGCCGATGACGTGCGAGAAATCAGAACCCTCTGCTGGTGCGGGCGCAAAGCGACCATGACCCTGCGCTTTGACGCGAGCGGCGACGCTGTCACGGAAGGCGCGCAAGTCGAAGTCGGCGGCAATGAGAAATATATCAGCCTCTGCCGCCGCCATTGGTCCGAGAAGAAAACGGGGCGGGAAGCTTAAAATATCCCAAGTTAAATGACTGCGATATTCGATACCATTGAATCTAAAATCGAATAAGCTAGGCTTAACAAGCTTAAGGTTGGAGAGTTTTTTGAGCGCATTGAAGAAATTTTTTTTGATTGGTTTCGCACTGCCAATCTGTTTCGTTGCCGTCTCAACATCGGCGCAGGACAAGGCCCGCTCTATCCCTTTACAATTCCCGCTTAACTGCACGTTGGACGAAGATTGCTTCATCCAGCAATTTGCAGATATGGATGAAAGCCAAGAGGCGGTTGATCCCTTTTGCGGCGGGGCGACTTATGACGGGCATAAGGGCACTGATTTTAGGCTTCGCACGTTTGAGGATATCGACAGCAATATTGAGGTTTTAGCGGCGGCTGGCGGCACTATAAAGGGCGCGAGGAAAAACCGTCCTGACCGGCTTATTGAAACCGCAGCTGACCGTAGAGCCCTTAAAGGCGTTGAGTGCGGCAATGGCGTTGTGATTGACCATGGCAACACTATTGAGACGCAATATTGCCATTTGAAAAAAGACAGCGTGAGCGTGAGCGCGGGAGATATCGTCAAAGCAGGCGATAGCTTGGGATATGTCGGCGCGTCGGGCCTGGCTCAGTTTCCACATTTGCATTTATCCGTTCGCAAAGACGGCAACATCATCGACCCCTTTACGGGCAATAGGCCAAGCCAAGGATGCTCGCTTAAATCTGATGAGAGTTGGTGGGCGGACCCGTCCCTTTTGACCACTAAGCGCGATGCCGTATTGCTGGGGAGCAATATTACAGGTGCCCCTATAAAACATAATAGGCTAGTCAGGACACCGCCGCGCAAAGCCAGCACATCAGACAGCGCGACCGTGGGCTGGGTGTGGTATTCAAATTTGAAAGCCAATGACCGCGTCTTCATAAAGCTGGAAGGGCCAAAGGGTTTTCAAGCGCAAAACCTCTCAGACCCTATGAACCGCAATAAGGCCAGTTGGTCTGGCTTTGTCGGAAAAAAGAGACCGCCGCAAATAGGCGAGTATAAACTCACGACATATATTCTGCGCAAGGGTGAAAATGGCGCCGCTGGGAAGGTTTCGCAGAGTGAAGAGACCTTTGTCGTTGAAGACTAAATTCATTTGAATGTGGATTGTGTTATAGGCGTCCGATCCGTCATAGCCCGACTAGATTGGGCTGCCCATTCGGACACCTCTCGTAAATCAATTGCACAGCTATTTTTGCTCTGTGGTTACCCCTAGAGCCGATATTGCGGCATTGACGACAGCCATACGTTTGGGCGGATCTTTGTCGCGATCATCCATATCCATATTAAAGGCGAAAACGTAAGTTTCGGGCTTAGCCGCTCCTTCCACTTTATGCCACCCGACATACCAACCAATATCCGGCTCTTCATCAGAATAATACCAACCCGTTTTAGCAAAGCGACCATCATCTCGTCCGGCTTTCATAATGTCCTTTCCAGCTAAATAGGTCTTTGGCGATAGGGGAAATGTCTCATTATGTAACTTCGTTAAAAATTGAACTTGTTCGCGAGCTGAAATCTTAAGCGGACCGGTGAGCCAATAGGTGGTAATATCAGCAGGGCCGCCAATATCTTGATTGCCATACTCAAACATCTTTAATCCTTCGGCCATTGTCTCAGGACCCAAGGCCAGAGTAATTTGCTGAAAGACCCAGACGGCTGAACGGGCATAGGCTTGGGCGAAAGTTTGATCTTGGTTCCAACCTTTGGACCAGCGCTCTTTTCCATCCCATTTGAATAAGGTCTGCGGCCCCGCAACATATCCACTCTCCAAAGCTATAAATGTGTGCGGAATTTTAGAGGTGGAGGCCGCAACATAACGCCTGTCTGTACGCGCCTCATTATGTGACCACCTTTGGTCAGTCTCTAGCCGAACAATCAAAAACGTGGCCCGTGCTGGATCAATTCCCTGCGCCGCCAAAATGGCATCAAAATCGACTGAAGTGTCTGAGCTCTTACAGGCGGTTAAGGCCCAGAATACTAGGCTTAGTATTACAGCAAGAGGCAAGCGTTTTCTCATAGAATGCCTTAGTAATTTGACCGTATTAGTACTTCCCCAATTGCCCCACCAGTAAATCAAAGAACCCGTCGGCATCGACCTTATAGGCCCACAGACTATTCCTTGGCAGTTCCGTGGCGTACCAGAAATCCACCGCCGTATGACCGCGGGTTAGCTCGGAGTCGGCTTCGACGCGGATATTGCATGCCTTCAGGTCAAATAATTCCGGCTTGAGAATATAGGCCATGGTACACGGGTCGTGGAGCGGCGCGCCGTTACTGCCATATTTTTCAGCGTCATAACGGCCATAAAAGGTGAGCAGATTATAGGCGGTTTGCGCGACTTCATTATCGACCGCTTTAATGCGTTCCAACACGGCATCAGAGGACAGCACTTGGTGCGTGACGTCGAGGCCGAAGACGATGCATTGGCAGCCGCTATCAAAGACAATTTGCGCGGCGTGGGGATCGACATAGATATTAAATTCAGCTGAGGGCGTGATGTTGCCGCCTTCGCGAAGCGCCCCGCCCATCAGCACAATCTCTTGGATTTTACCCGCAATTGCAGGTTCTTTCTGTAGGGCCGCCGCGATGTTGGTAAGCGGGCCTGTCGGCAAGAGCGTAATAGACTTATCCTCCGCCGCCATGAGCGTTTCGATAATGAAATCCACCGCATTTTGGGATTGCGCTTTCACGCTCGGTTCAAATAATTCAACGCCTTCTAACCCTTCGCGGCTATGAACTTCTTCGGCCGTGACGAGCGGGTATTTTAGCGGCGCAGCGCAGCCTTCATAGACAGGGATATCCGTGCGGCCTGTCAACTCACAGAGCAGCCTTGCATTGCGCGAAACCTTATCCAGCCCTACATTTCCCGCGACAACTGTGATGCCCAAAATCTCATAATCATCCGTTGGCGGCAGCGCCAGAAACAGGTTGATGGCGTCATCTTGGCCGGGGTCACAATCGATGATGAGTTTACGTGTCATATCCCATCATAACGAAATCACCGAAAATTAGAACAGTTGATTAGGGCCCCGCTTTCAATTATGCGGCGCTAATGGAAAAACTATTCGTCAGCGCCGAAGAACTCTTACGCGATTCATTTGAACTCGGTCTTCAGATTTTTGAAAGCGGTTACCGCCCGACCTTTATTGTCGGCGTCTGGCGAGGGGGCACGCCAGTCGGGATTGCCGTGCAGGAAGTGCTGGATTTGCTCGGCTGTAAGACCAATCATTTTGCCATCCGTACCTCGTCTTATTACGGCATGGATAAGCAATCCAAAGAGGTCAAAGTCTTTGGCCTGCAGCACCTCGTCGATACCATAAATGTCGATGATAATTTGCTCATCATTGACGATATTTTTGACAGCGGACGCAGCGTTGACGCCATTATCAAAACCTTGGGCGAGAAGTGCCGCCGTAATACGCCCGACGATATTAAGGTCGCCACGGTCTATTACAAACCTCGCCGCAATGCGACCCAGCGCGTGCCTGATTTTTATCTACATGAAACAGATGAGTGGACGGTGTTCCCGCATGAAATGGACGGCCTATCAGTGGAAGAAATCCGCAAGACTAAGCCTCTGCCCGAGCGCATTTTTAAGCTGCTGCCTAAAGACTAGCCTCAACATCGGCACGGCTTGGCGTTGCCACTTGAGTGCCGAGCTTGGTCGCCGTCAATGCGCCAACATTGCAAGCAAATTGCAGGGCATGTTGAGGCGACTGCCCTTCCATCAAAGCCACGGTCAAGCCCGCCGCAAAACTATCCCCTGCCCCTGTTGTGTCGACAACCTCGACCTTAGGCGGCTGTGCTTCAGCAAGCGTTTTTCCACCTTTCATAAGCTTCGCCCCTTTCGCCCCAAGCGTAATCGCGAGCAGGCCGTCATAGGCTTTCAACGCGCTCTCATAGGCGCCGTATTCCCCTTCATTGACGATAATCAGAGAGGCATGTGGCAAGAGCTTTTCCAACCCCTCCACAACGGGGGACGCATTAATCGCAACAAAACCGTCGAAGTCTTTTATCGCCGCCTCTATCGTCTCCACAGGGATTTCAAATTGGGTGATGATAACGCCTGCCGTGATAGGCGAGAGGTGGGACGGTTTGAACTTATCATTTGCGCCAGAGGCTACGGCGATTTGGTTCTCTCCGTCCTCAGCCACATTGATAAAGGCGAGGCCTGTATGGCTGTCTTTGATTTTGACAAGCCCGCTTAAATCCACGCCGCCCTCTTTTAAAAACTGCAGGGCTTGGTCGGCATAATCATCCGCGCCCACCGCCGCGCGCAATTCGACTTTCGCGCCGAGCCTTTGCGCGGCCAAAGCGACATTCGCGCCCTTCCCGCCTGGCAGCGATTGAAACGCGCCTTGCGCAATCGTCTCGCCTGCGCGGGGCAGAGTTTTGGTCTGGATAATCATATCCAAATTGACTGAGCCGAGTGCACAAATTTTTATGGTTGTCATATTTCTCTCGCAGATGGGGTGTAATCTAGCCCAAAATATGCTAACGAAACCGACCCGATAGTGAAAGACGGAAAATGATTACGATAGACCCGATTAGTTTTAATCTCTGGAAAGGCGATAAAGACGCCTTTGCTAAGAGCCTTGGCGAGTCGTTTAAAGAGACGGGCTTTGCGATCATTTCCGATCATACCATTTCGCAGGATGTGATTGATGCGGCAGATGAGGCGTCCAAAAAATACTTCGCTTTGGATGAAGACACCAAACGCAAATATGCAGACCCTGATGATGGGTTTCAGCGTGGCCATTCGCCGATGGGCACGGAAAATGCTAAGGGTAAAAAGGAAGCGGACTTGAAAGAGTTTTGGCATACAGGCCGCAAGCTTCCCGAGGACTCGCCTTATCGCGCGAGCATGAAAGATACACCTAGCGTATCCGAAATTGATGGCTTTGATGCCACCACGCGCGGGCTTTATGAGGCGCTGGATGATTTCGGGGCTGAACTGCTTCGCGCCGTTGCTATCTATTTAGGGCTTGAGGAAAACTGGTTTGACGACAAGGTCAATGTAGGCAATTCGATATTACGCCTGCTGCACTATCCGCCGCAGATGAACCCGCCTCCCGAAGGTACAGAACGCGCAGGCGCCCATGAAGATATTAATCTGATTACGCTCTTGCTAGGCGCAGAGGAAGCGGGCCTGCAGGCCAAGCACCGCACAGGTAAATGGCTTGACGTCAATGCCTCCAAAGGCGCGGTCGTCGTCAATGTCGGCGATATGCTGCAGCGTATGACGGCGGGTATTCTGCCCTCCACCACGCACCGCGTTTTGAACCCTGCGCCGGAACGGTCGAAGTTCCCGCGCTATTCCAAGCCATTCTTTTTGCATTTGAATAATGACGCGGTCATTAGCCCGCTGCCAAGCTGTCTTGAGATGGGCGGCACGGCCGAGCCTGATATCACGGCGGGGGATTACCTCACCGAGCGCCTTATCGAGATTGGGCTTATAAAGGCTTAAAACCCGCTAATCAATATACCCGCCAAAGCCGCATTCATCAAATTGGCGAGCGAGGCGGCTGTCACAGCCTTAATGCCCATCTTGGCCATTTCCGACATACGGTCAGGAATAAGCGCGCCGAGCCCGCCGAGCAGTATCGCGATAGAGCTGAAATTTGCAAAGCCGCAAAGCGCAAATGTCAGGATAACAACGGTACGTTCGGAGAGTGCATCCTGTACATTGACGAGGCTGATATAGGCGATGAATTCGTTGAGCACGACTTTCTCGCCAAAGATGGCGCCCGCTTGCTGCGCCTCGGCCCAAGGTACATTTAGCGCGAGCATGACGGGCGTAAAGATAAGTCCCAAAATCGTTTGAATGGATAGCTCTTCCATTCCGAAAAACCCGCCGGCCCAGCCGAGCAATCCGTTACACAAAGCAATAAGGGAGACGAAGGCTAATAGCATCGCGCCAATATTGACGGCGAGTTTCATTCCGTTTTGCGCGCCCACGGCGGCGGCTAAAATCACATTGGCATGTTCGCGGTCATCGGCCATTTCAAAGACTTCATCCATAGGCTTGGCCGCGTCTTCGGGGTCATCGGGCATTATAATTTTGGCCATGAGCAGTCCTGCTGGCGCGGACATGAAACTGGCGGCAATTAGATATTCCGGGCGAATGCCGAGCGATATATAGCCTGCCAAGACCGTGCCCGCGATGGAGGCCATGCCGGTGACCATAATGGTGAACAGCTCAGGCCGAGATATGCTCGGCAAATAAGGTTTAAGACTGAGCGGCGCTTCGGTCTGGCCGACAAAAATATTGGCAATCACATTGAGCGATTCAACAGGCCGCGTCGCTGTCAGCTTGCGGATAGCCGTACCGCCATAGCGCACAATGAATTGCATGATTTTCAGATGATACATGACTTCCATCAGTGCGGCGAAAAAGATGACGACAGGCAGCACTTTGACAAGAAAAACAAAACCGACTTTTTCGGTATTGGCTAAATCTCCAAAGATGAAATTAATGCCAGCATCAGCATAGGACAGCAATGTCGTGACCTTGTCAGACATGCCCGTCAGAACCTTTTGGCCAAAGGGCACGTAAAGCACCAAAACAGCGATGAGGACCTGCAGCGCAAAACAAACAACAACCGTGCGCGGGCGAATGGCTTTCTTATTCTCAGAAAGCAGCCACGCCACAAAGAGGATGAGAACAACGCCGATAAGACCGAAAGCAGGATGATTCATAATATCTGCCTTACGCAATAACGATTAGAGTGCCAAGCTCATTTGAGGCGCGTCTAAATCTGGCAGCGCTTCGATGATTCGCTCAATGATACCATCAATCGAGCGGACATAATCAGCTTGCTCGACCAGCACATCAGCATGAGCGGCTGAAGGCTGAATGAATTTCTGGTGCGCGGGTTCTACATCCTTAGCAAATTGGTGATGGACGAATTCTTCCGTGCGTCCACGTTCGGCAATATCACGCGCCAAGCGGCGTTCAAAACGGGTCTCATAAGGACAGCGCATATAGATAGAGACATCCGCCTGCTCGCGTATGACCGCGTCGTTGAGCAGCAAAAGCCCTTCGACGATTGTAAAGGCTTTGGCGTCAAGCGGCTCAGTGGCGCGAATACGTTGATGGGTGGTGAAATCATAATTAGGAAGCTGTACCGCCTCACCATTTTTCAGCGTGTCCAGATTCTCCGCGAGCAGCGCAAAGTCCAAAGCTTCGGGGACATCGAAATTGGGCATCTCATCGCCTTTAGCCCTATCGCGAATGTCATGATAATAATCATCTTGGCGAATCAGCATAGCATTGGCCGCACCCAAACGATGCTGCAGATGCCGCGCCAATGTTGTCTTGCCCGAGCAGCTTCCTCCGGCGATAGCGATGATGATGGACATGAAAGCGATTCTCTAAAATGCGTCTTTTCTTACTCAGATTGACGTATTCGTAACGAGAGATTCAAAGCTTAGCGAGTCAAAATGCCCAGCTTTGTGGATAAGTGTGGCATAACTTGTCTGAAAACGCCCAAAACTGTGGCAATGATGCAACGGTTCAAAAGAATCCCGACTCCTCGACTCCTACATATGACAAAAATGTCATAAAACTGTGATGAGACACATTTAGGGAGCGCTCAATCTTAAATATCCCATCGCATTTTTCGATTTAGAAAGAGAACACAATGAATTCCCATATCACATCCCTTGGCCTACGCGCCATCCTAAGCACCTCCGCCCTAGCCCTCACACTGGGCCTCACAACCGCCGCATACGGACAAGTGACGACGTCCTCTGTCGTCGGGTCGGTTGTCGACACCAGCGGCAACCCGGTTCCTGGCGCGAGCATTGTGCTGCGCAACACATCCACAGGATTAACGCGCTCTGTAACGACCGACAATAGCGGCGGTTTCTCTCTCCGCGGCCTTCCGGTCAGCGGTGCGTATGACGTAACGGCGTCCTCACCCAGCTATCAGGGCAAGCGGGTTGAAGGCATTGTGCTTTCTCTGGGGGACACCTCTCAGTTGAGATTTGAATTGCAAGCCGGCGACGAAATTATCGCGGTGGGACAGCGCCAAGTCGTCACAACACTAGCCATTGGTCCGAATGCCACATTTGGTGTTGATACCATTCAAAACGCGCCGGCGATTAATCGCAGCCTCGCCGACATCATTCGAATTGACCCGCGGATCTCAGTCGATGAGACGAATAATGACGCGATCCAATGTGCCGGGCAAAATTCTAGGTTTAACTCATTTACGCTTGATGGTGTCCAGCAAAATGATGCCTTCGGATTGAACGCAAACGGTTTCCCAACCGAACGTCAGCCTTTCCCGTTTGACGCGCTTGATCAGATTACCGTTGAGCTGGCACCTCTGGATGTGATCTTTGGTAACTTCACGGCCTGTAACATTAACTCCGTCACAAAGTCCGGGACAAATGAATTCCACGGCAGCGCCTTTATTGATTACACGGATGATGGTCTGCAAGGTGACAGGGCGTCCGGAACAGACTTTGAGTTCGGCAACTTTGATGAAATCCGCTATGGTTTATCCATCGGCGGCCCGATTATTAAAGACAAGCTCTTCTTCTTCGCAGCATATGAAAAACTGGAAGGGGCGAACACCTATCCAAATACATCTCAAACACTTGGCAGTGGACCTTTCCAAGTCAGCCAGTCCGTCGTCGACGAAATTGCGCAAATCTCGCGGGATGTTTACCAATATGAGCCGGGCTTTATCCCAACAAGTTTTGACAATGATGATGAAAAAATCTTGGTAAAACTAGATTGGAATATCAGTGATAAACATCGGGCGTCCGGTACGTTCCAGTACAATGACGGTTTTAACATTGTACGCTCAGACGGCGACACGAATGAGCTTGAGTTCTCGAATCATTTATATGAGCGCGGCACAAGGCTTTATACCTACACCGGCGCATTATTTTCCGATTGGACAGATAATTTCTCAACTGAAATTCGCGGCAGCTACACAGATATTGACAACCGCCAGGAATCAATCGGCGGAACAGATTTTGGTGAGTTTCGGATTGATACGGGCGCGGTTGATGTCTATTTGGGCAGCGATGACTCTCGTCAAGCCAATGATTTGAATTACACTGTTTTGGATCTGATTTTCCGTGCAAATTATACCATGGGTGACCATAGCTTTACGGCGGGTGTGGAAACGCAGCAATTGGACATCTTCAACTTGTTCATCCAGCAAGCGCAAACCGAAGTGCGGTTCAGCTCCGTTGACGATTTCCGGAACGGGATCGCCAACCAAGTTGAGTTTAACAACGCGCCTTCCCTAAACCCGCTAGATGCGGCAGCCGATTTTGGCTACAATCGGAATGCGATTTATCTGCAGGATGAGTGGAGTTTTACGGATGACCTGACACTCGTGGCGGGTCTGCGGTATGATTTTTATACATCCGATGATGTTCCGGTTGAAAACCCGGATTTTACGGCTGAATACGGCTTCTCAAATTCTCAAAATTTTGACGGACTTGATCTTTTGCAGCCTCGTATCGGTTTGACTTGGGACGCAACAGACACACTGCAATTCCACGGCGGTGTCGGCCGATATTCAGGCGGTAACCCAAATGTTTGGTTGTCTAACAATTTTTCCGCTAACAACATTACGCAAGTTGGCGCGCGTATCCGCGGTGACATTGATTTGTTTGCTTTGGAATACACTCTTGCCGAAGACGGCGTACCAAACGGCCCTGGTTTTGCGGTTCCGCAAGAACTGGCCGACAGCGTTGCGACTGGTGTAGGCCGAAATTTCGAAATCAACTTTCTTGACCCGGATTTTGAAATTCCATCTGAATGGAAATACTCAATTGGCGCAACCTATAGCCCGTTCTTCGATACAGGCGAATCTATATTCGGCGGCGAGTGGTTTTTCCAAGCCGACCTGTTGTGGTCTCAATCAGAAAATACAGCGATCATTCAGCGCGGTGACCTTGTACAAACAGGCACGCAAGTCATTGACGGCGTGACTTACCCGACATTTGACAGCCCGCTACTCGACAGCTTCGCTCTGACCAACGCTGACGACAGCAACAGAGGCTTCATTGCCTCTTTTGGTGTGTCCAAAGACTGGGAGAGCGGCTGGAACGTGCGAGCGGGATATGCCTATTCTGATGCGGAAGATGTTCAACCTATGACAAGTGCCGTTGCGTTTTCTAACTATAACAACCGAGCATTCACTGACCCGCAGGAGCAAATTCTGTCGACGTCAAACTTCAACACCAAGCACCGTTTCACGGCAAATATTGGATATGAAAAGGCCTTTATCGGCGATTATCTGACGCGCGTTGACACGTTCCTCTTATCTCAATCCGGTCGGCCTTACTCTTCAGTTCAAGACGGACAAGAGCGGGCAATTTATGGATTCACGCCGTTCTTGTCGGACAACCGAATTCTTACGCCAGGTACAGAACGGAATGAGTTTACGTCCCCGTCCTTCTCAAAAATTGACTTGAAACTTACCCAAGAATTGCCGGGTATTCGCAGTGAAGACCGTGCGGAAGTCTTCATGGTCATCGAAAACCTCACAAATCTACTTAACAGTGATTGGGGAACGCTTGAGCAGGCTAACTTCCCGAATACACGTGTTCGGAATGAGCAAGGCCTTCAGCCATTTGCAGTCGACTCTGCATCGCTTTATGAGATCCGTTTCGGTGCGAAATACGATTTCTAGGTTTCATGCTAAATATCAAAATACAAATGGAGGGCCTTGGCTCTCCATTTTTTTAACTGTGTTTGCGAACTCATACACGCACAACACAAGGCTTGCATTAGGTGCAAGGCCTATTGAAATTCTTGACACCCGCCCTTCAATTTTGATAGGACGTGGAAATTTTATCACTCATACGGAGAGAAAAAAAAGGCCGCCCGAGAAGATAAGTAAAGGAAAAGACCATTTTAAATCAAATCGGCGATAAGCCCCATTTTTTCGAAACACTCGCGCTTTGCACAGACGCCCCCGAGGCCATCTTAAAGCTTGAAACACTTTACAGCGAAGCCACTGACCACCTGAACAAAGCCTTCGCCATCTTTGCTGACAAGGGCGAATATCACGGCGATCGGATCGCCTCTTATCCTTATTTGCTGTTGCATTTGCTTAAGAAAAAAACGGACGGCGTGAAGCCGAATGGCTTTGTCAGTATTCGCGGGCCGGGCTGGTATGGCACCTCCATCACCCACCCTGAAATCTTCAAAGACTACCTCACCGATCAGCTCAGCCATATAGAGGCCGCTTATGAAGTTGATTATTATGTCGGCTATAGCGACGAGGTTATTCCCGTGGCCTTTGCCATCGACCCCTCCTCTTTTGAAATGAATGAAGGCCTGTCAAAGAACATTGGTGATTATTTCCCCCTGCCCGACCTGAAGAGCATCCATGATGATTTAGCGGACGGGGCGTTTGAGCATCCCAATGATGAGCCGCGCCCACTCTCGCTCTTCCCCGCCCTGCGCACGGATTACTCGCTGCAACGCTTAAAACATTACACAGGCACACAGCCCTCCCATTTCCAAAAATTCGTAATTTTCACCAATTACCAACGCTATGTGGATGAGTTTATTGAACACGCCAAAGAGCTAATCCAAAAAGATGAGTGCTATAGTTTTAGTGCGCCGGGCGTTGGGCTCATCACGGATCCGGCGGATTATAAACCCGACCCGAAATTCAAGCTCCCGCAAATGCCCGCCTATCACCTTATGTGCGAGAATGAAGCGGGCGTGACCCTCATCAATATTGGTGTCGGCCCGTCTAATGCCAAGACGATTACCGACCATGTGGCCGTATTGCGCTCCCATTGCTGGCTCATGCTGGGCCATTGCGGCGGATTACGTAACACGCAAACGCTAGGCGACTTTGTCCTCGCCCATGCTTATCTGCGTGATGATCAGATTTTGGACGATATGCTCCCGCCAACGATTCCGCTGCCGACCATTGCCGAAGTGCAAATCGCGCTGACTGAGGCCATTGGCCAAGTCATGGATTTGTCAGGCACAGAAATGAAACAACATGTGCGCACTGGCACAGTCGTCACGACGGATGACCGGAATTGGGAAATGCGCTATTCACAGCTTCGCACACGCCTCAATCAAGCCCGCGCCATTGCCATTGATATGGAGAGCGCGACGATTGCCGCAAACGGCTATCGTTACCGCGTGCCTTACGGAACGCTACTCTGCGTCTCTGACAGGCCGCTTCACGGCGAAATAAAGCTCCCCGGCTCAGCCGAAGCCTTTTACCGCTCCCGCGTCGCGCAGCATCTAAATATCGGCCTCGAAGCCATGTCGATTTTGAAAGACGCCGCAAAGTCAGGCACGCTGCATTCAAGGAAGCTGCGAAGCTTGGACGATCCTGTTTTTAGGTAGAGCCTAAGGCAAGTTTTCAGATGACGATGCAGAGATTGTTTGAATTTCCATATTGGACGAACTCATCTCAACGGGGTTTAAAATATTCAGAGCATCGCTAATACCATATTTCCCAGCTTCGCGTAATGAGGCGACAAGTATGGGCTCACTTGGACCTGTGTCGCGCGCAACCCATTTGCCACTTGTGTAAGCTTCGATGTGATGGCTGGCGGCGTGATCTAGGAATATATGTGTCAAGGCGACATCGGCGTCAGCACGCTCAGCGTCTGTTCCCGTCACAAACCTCACATCGGAAATTTCAGATACCGTCTCCGCATTACAAAATTCTGAGGCGTTACGCTCAACGCTGCATAAATCTTTTAGGTCTTCAACCGATGTCGGTGTCCACACCGGGTTAAAGTCATAATTGGCATATGTCATTCGCACGACGAGGTCTGTGCCGTCAGGAAAGTTCTGGTCAAATGCCGCATCATAAAGGCCTGCCGTTAGCCTTGTCTCCAAAGCGTCATTTATGCTTGAAGCGCTATTGGTATTTTCTGTGTAATCTGCGGATGGAAGTGACGGTATCACGGTCTCATGAAGCGCTAAGTCAGGCGCATTTGAAGCGTTGATGGATGCAGGCAAAATTGCACTTATAGAAATTAAGGCGGCGCCTATTGCGATTGCTTTTATCATTGTGACCTCTGAAAGAATTCACCTAATCAACGTGGCAGATTGAAATTGGTTCCACATATATATGTCTAACTGAAAAATGGGCTAAACATGTAATTTTTATAGCAAAATTGGAACCACCTGAGGCTCGAGGCGTAACATCATCGAACGAACCATCAGGGACAGTCATGAAAAACAAACTAATTAAAGCCTCTCTCGTCTTGCTCATGTCAGCAGGTGTCAGCGCCGTAACTTACGCATCCTCATCTTATGTTGCCGCGCCCACATATACGCATTCTTCTGGCGCGATTGATTTGTCTCCAGCCACAATTTCGATGTTAAGAACGCAGCCCGCTATGCACAATATTCATCAGGTCAATAACCTTCGCAAAGCGCAAGCCGAATATCAGGGCTATGTAAGTCAGGGTGGATGGAAAGCCATAAGATCAGGCGACAAAATAGAGCCAGGTGACAGCGACCCGCGCATCCCTGCCCTTCGCCAGCGCCTACGCGCCGAAGGTTATGAGTCAGTAGCTACAAATTATGCGCTCATCGTCACAACCGCACAAGAGGAAACTGTTTTCGACGATGATTTGGCAGATCTCGTCAAAACATTCCAAGCCCGCCACGGCTTAGATGATGACGGCGTTATTGGCCCCGCAACGCTTAAAGCTCTTAACGAAAGCGCTGAGTCCAAGCTAAATCGTATCGAGGTTAATCTTACCAATTGGGCCGATTATGAGGCTTTGGGCGAGACACATATCTGGGCAAATATCCCGTCCTTTAATGTCCAAGCGTGGAAAAATGATACGCTTGATATTGAAATGAACACCGTCGTCGGCGCGCGTTACACACAAACGCCTGCCTTTAGTGATGAAGTTGAATATATGGTCGCAAACCCAAAATGGTTTCTACCGACATCTTTATTCAAGCGTCAAAAGTTAAAGAAATTGCAAGCTGACCCTTCATATGCGGCGAAGTTTAATTACCGCATCTATGACCGCGCCAGCGGCGAGGAAGTTAAAGCCGCATCTGTGGATTGGTTTGAACCGGGCATTTCGTCCAAGATACAAATGGTTCAGGATGCCGGCCCGAATAATGCGCTTGGAAATATCAAAATCATCTTTCCAAATTCCAATGCTATTTACCTGCACGGAACTCCGGATCAGCATTTATTTGCCAAGTCAAACCGCGCGCTCAGCTCAGGCTGTATCAGATTGGAAGACCCAACTAAGATGGCGCAGTGGATTGCCGAAAATGACGAAAGAGTTGAAGCTAAAGAGTTTAAAGAAATCTTGGACGCCAAAACCCGCAAGCACTTCCCACTAGCTGAACATATTCCCGTCCACATCACCTATATGACCGTCACAGCTGACGAAACAGGTAAGGCCTCGTTCTGGCAGGATGTGTATAAAAAGCAGGACGCGCCGATATTGGTCTCAAACGAGTATATGGATTATGAGGCCCCGAACGAAGTCTATCAAACAGCCGGGACTGACGCCGTTATTGACCTTAATTAAGCGCTTTATGACGCCAGGTAATTGGCACTGACTTCCTTCGCGCCGACATATTTTATCGCGGCTTTTCCGCGAGCCGTAATGTCGCTGATGAATGCAAACTGATCGCGCATATCGAAGGGATAAACTTTGACTTTGTAATGCGTGCCCCAAGGCTCTTGGGCGAGCATGACCAATATAGGTTTTTTAAAATCCAGATAAACGCTGGTTTTTGCAACGTCCTCTAAGATAAAGCGCACAGCGTTTACATCGTGATCCGGCTCGACATAAAAACTGACCACGCACATCAGAGTCTTAGCGCCATCATTTGAGTTAGAAATATTGCTCGACCATATTTTGTCGTGCGGAACGGTAATCATATTATCTGCAGGTGTAAGCATTTTTAGGCTACGAATGCCGACAGATTTAACCTCGCCGTAATCCTCTCCGATTTGAACCCAATCACCTGGACGGTAAGGCTTTTCGAAAATCGCCACGACCCCGGCGATAAGGGAACTGACATAATCCTTAAACGCAAAACCAATGGCAACACTGGCCGCACCTGCAATGACCAGAAAGTTCTGAAAGGTAATATTAAAAATGAGCGGAATAATCCACAGCACCGCGCCGATTAGCAGGAATAAACGGATAACCGGAACAGCGCCCAAAAGATAAAGCCGAACTTGATTAGGCCCCCGCTCAGCCAGATATGGCAGTATTTTCCGAATCAAATAAATTATCAACCATGCGCCGAAGATAATCATCGCAATTTTTAAAAAGCTGATATCCTGCAAGTCATTAATCAGATTTGCGGCTTTTTCTTTGCCTTGCTCAACAGCCGTTTTTTCCATGATTACAAAACTCCCATTGGAAAGCCGGAGGCGGATAAGCCTTTGCGTATGGCCGGATAAGCTTCGGGGCGGCACTTTAGTTTTCCGCCTTGTCTGTGAAGAATACCTGCATCTAGCAAGAGCGGGATTACCGATAAATTGCCGAGGTTAGGCAAGACGTCTGGCAGCACGCTTTCCGCCAGACCATTATGTATGAGAAGCGAATGTATGACCAAAAGCGACATGTCACTATCCGAGCCTGGCAATGATAACTCTTGTAAGGACGAGACCCAAAGCGTGTGCAGATTGTCCACAAGCTCTTTGTCATCATCTTTTTCTGTAGGCGGTTTGGTGAGAAGGCTACCCCGCCAGAGACTCCAAGCCACCCAAGGAATACCGTGGCTGGTCGCAGCCAGAGTTTTGAAATAAGCCTCTCCGCGCTCGCTCTGCTCATCAAGAATATCCTCGCCCGACTTCTGATCCTTAAATGTGTATGTCTCTGATTGCGGCGCATCAGAAATTTCCGCAAACCAATCCCGCAGGTCCGGCCCTTCAAAAGGCGCAAAGGTAATTGGCTCGGGCAAATAGTGATCCACTCTGACAGCCCTGCGCAAAAACTCCCATGCATAGGCGTTACAGCCAATAACGAACCTGCCGTCAGAATTACTAATCGCTTTTAAAAGCGCCCGCATCATATGAAGACCTTTATAGGTTCTGATCATCCAATCTTCCAGGCGGGGGATAACGCAGACCTGATCCGTTTTTGGCAATGAAACAGCCTTTATACCCGCCGCGATGTCGCTGAGCTTTGGCGGTTTAAGACATGAAAAATCGTGAGCGTTGGCCCAGGCTTCAATCACGTCATTATCATCACAGGGCGGCATGACAAAGACTTTGACTCTAGGTGAGCGGTGTGGATTTTCTAACCAGTCAGAGGTTTCGGTCTCAAGCGCTTCAAGCGCGGGCTTACATGCAGGCGGGGCCGCCAGAGCGTCAAGATGGCTGGCCTCTATGTCATCCAGCTCATTAGGCGCGATTAACTCAGAGCCTGTGCTCACACGCGACAGAAACTTCGCCGCCCAGAGGCTCGCGGCGCGCTGGGCCGGAAGAGACGGCGACTTATAGTCTTTCAGCGGGATGCAGGCGTGGGCTTTCATTTACGGTGTCCAAAAACTATAAACTTCATACGATTAAACTGACCCTAATCGCTATCCCCTTCCGTTGCCAGCATCTTGAGTCTAACGCTTAGGGCTGCCTCAGGTTCACAAGGCCGAGTTTGGCCCGCTCCTTGTTCACCGCGTTCCATAGATGCGGGTCGTGGCTCAGCGCTTTAACGAGCTTTCCTGTTGATGTGCCCAGCGCGTCTGCGGACAGTCCCACCGCCCAATTATGATGAGCCAACACATCAAGCAGATGCGCCGTAAAAAGGGCATAACGGCGATCTTTCTTACCGAGCTTCCAAGCCCCGTCCCATTGCTGCGAAGGGCCAGGTTCTATCGGTACTCTCAGCTCTATCGCTAGAACTGAGCGCAAACGCCGTAAGGCTTCAGCACGGTTACGATGCTGCGAACGATGGTCTGCGCATATGGCCACAACATCGCCGTCCAAAACTGAAAGCCGAACCGCAGAATCCGTTTTATTGCGGTGCTGCCCGCCGGGACCAGACGCGCGAAAGCACTCCTCGCGGCACTGGCGCAGCAAGGCTTCATCATCCATTTCAAGAAAGTCATCACGATTAGCCATAACGGGGTGCCTAGCACCCTCGCGTCATGACAGCTATGTCAAAACTAAGCTCATGCAGCCATTGCCAACACCCCAAGCCTCACCCATAAGTGATTAAGCGTTGAGTGATGTGTTTGAGATTTCGCCGTATCGCGCCTAAGATGAGCTAAGAATGAGACCACAATGACACCACATAAACACACTATCGGCTATGAAATCCTTAATAATGGACACACGAATAAAGGGACGGCTTTCACGCCCGAAGAACGCGAAGAGCTGGGCCTTCGCGGTCTCGTCCCCCACACTATCGGCACTCAAGATTTGCAGATAGAGCGCGTTCTGGCGAATATGCGCCGCAAAGGGAATGATATTGAGCGCTATATCTTCTTAAACGCGCTGCAAGACCGCAATGAGCGTCTTTTCTACCGCACGGTTATTGAAAACATCGATGAGATTATGCCGCTTGTTTACACCCCGACGGTGGGACAGGCTTGCAAAGAATTTGCTCACATCTTCCGCCAGCCCAAAGGATTTTACATCACGCGCGACGATAAAGGCGACATCGAAAAAAATCTTGGCAATTGGCCGCATGAGGATGTGCGCATGATTGTTATTACGGATGGTGAACGTATTTTGGGTCTTGGAGATTTGGGCACAAACGGCATGGGTATTCCCATCGGTAAGCTGGCGCTTTACGTCGCCTGCGCAGGTATCCGTCCCGAGCATTGCTTGCCCGTCATGTTCGATGTCGGGACGAATAATACCGAGTTATCAGAAGACCCGCTTTATCTCGGCCATCATGGCGAGCGCCTAAATGGTGACGCCTATTTTGAATTGATGGACGAATTTGTTCAGGCGGTGCAGACCAGATATCCGAAGGCGTTGATACAGTTCGAAGATTTCCTGACGCCAAAAGCCTATGCGCTGATGAATGAATATCGTGATAAAGTGCTGTGTTTTAATGATGATATTCAAGGCACGGCGGCGGTCACCCTAGCGGGGGTTTTAGCGTCAACGCGTATTACCGATAATGATTTTAAAGACCTGCGGATAATGTTTCTAGGGGCTGGTTCCGCTGCGA
Source organism: Hellea sp. (assembly GCA_028224375.1). Taxonomy (GTDB): domain Bacteria; phylum Pseudomonadota; class Alphaproteobacteria; order Caulobacterales; family Maricaulaceae; genus Hellea. The sequence goes on along the minus strand of JAOIVW010000024.1, from coordinate 21,352 downwards.
CAGGGATTGGCGATTTGCTCACCATCGCCCTGCAAAAAGAAGGCTTAAGCGAGGATGAGGCACGGCAAAGACTTTGGTATGTTGATATTGAGGGTCTGCTCGTCAAAAGCCGCACAGACTTGATGGACCACAATCTGCCCTACGCCCATGAACATGAGCCGATGGGATTTGTTGAGGCCATTAAAGACATTAAGCCCCATATCCTAATTGGAGCCACAGGCGCGCCCGGGACTTTCACCCAAGAGGTCATCAAAACCATGTCGGACATCAATGAGCGTCCGGCTATTTTCGCCCTGTCTAATCCGACCTCACGCGCGGAATGTACGGCGGAAGATTGCTATGAATGGAGCGGCGGCAAAGCTATTTTCACCAGCGGAAGTCCCTTTGACCCTGTTGAGCATGACGGCAAAACGCTTCGTCCTGGCCAAGGCAATAATGCCTATATCTTCCCGGGTATTGGGTTAGGCGCGGTGGCCTGCCAAGCGACGACGATTAGCGATGATATGTTCTTGGTGGCGGCGCAGGTCTTGGCCGAAATGGTGTCTGAGGATTTACTTGAAACCGCAACGCTTTATCCGCCGCTGGCCTTAATTCGGGACGTGTCTTTGAACATTGCGGTTGGCGTTGCAGAAAAAGCCTTCGAAGAAGGATTGGCAGATATAGACAAGCCCAAAGACCTTCGCGCCTTTATTAAAGACCAAATGTACGACCCGGTTTATTAGCGGCCCGCCTCTCTCTTTTGGAACCTTGACCCTAAGCAGGAGTTATTGGTTTCAGAGGAGACGATATGTCTAAAACTACAAAATCCAAAACTACAAAATCTAAAATTGCCCAAGAGTGGGAAGACATGCTCGCGCGTGTCGAATGCCGCAACCCGAACCAACCCGAATTTCTAACCGCCGTCAGAGAAGTCGCAGATGTCGTGGAAACAAAGGCGTGCAAAGACAAAGCCATCCGCAACCAACGCATCTTTGAACGGCTGACGGAGCCGGACCGTGTCGTCTCCTTTCGGGTTTGCTGGGAAACGGATAAGGGCGAGATACAAATCAACCGCGGCTGGCGCGTTCAGCATTGCGGCGCCATTGGCCCTTATAAGGGCGGGCTGCGCTTTCACCCCAGCGTCAATCTTTCTATTCTGAAATTTCTGGCCTTTGAGCAGACCTTTAAAAACGCGCTGACGGGCTTGCCCATGGGCGGCGGTAAAGGCGGTTCTGATTTTGATCCGTCCGGACGCTCTGACCGCGAGATTATGCGCTTTTGCCAAGCCTTTATGACCGAGCTCTTTCGCCATATTGGCCCTCAGACGGATGTCCCGGCAGGTGATATTAATGTTGGCTCGCGCGAAATTGGCTATCTTTACGGCAAGTATAAACAGCTCACCAATACGTTTTCCGGCGCGATGACGGGCAAGGGCCTGTCCTATGGCGGCGCGCCTGTACGGGTCGAAGCGACGGGTTATGGCCTCATCTATTTTGTGCGCGAAATGCTCGATGCTCATTTGGACGCTATTAAAGATAAAACGGTTTTGATTTCAGGCTCAGGCAATGTCGCGCTTCATGCGGCCGAGCGCGCCATACAGCTCGACGCCAAAGTGGTGACACTCTCGGACAGCACCGGCACGCTCTATTTCAAAGACGGCTTGACGGAAGGCCACATTAAACAGATCAAAAAACTAAAGGCCAAAGACGGCGCAAGCCTTGAAGCCTTCAAGGATAAGCAAGGCGGCGTGTTTTCTAAAACTAAAAAACCGTGGAGCTATAAAGCCGACATCGCCCTGCCCTGCGCGACGCAAAACGAGCTGGAAGAGGCTGATGCCAAGCAGTTAATTAAAAACAAAGTCAAGCTCCTCGCGGAGGGCGCCAATATGCCCTGCACAGAAAAGGCGCAAAAATTACTGCGCGAATCCGAGGTGCTCTACGCGCCTGGCAAAGCCTCTAATGCAGGCGGCGTGGCCTTATCGGGCTTGGAGATGAGCCAGAATGCGGCCTTTGAAAAAGGTGATTTTGACACGCTTGATGAGCAACTTCTCTCCATCATGAAATCCATCCATGAAAAATGTAAGTTATTTGGCAGTGATGATAATCAGATTGATTATGTTAAAGGCGCGAATTTGGCCGCCTTTGATAAAGTCTCCAACGCCATGCTAGCCTTTGGCGTGCATTAGCTCGCGCCAAAGACCAAACATTCAAATCAAATGATAAATATCCCAACCGGGCTGTTTGCTAAGCGAGGTTTTTGTCCATCAACGTGATTAAGTCGCTCTCATTAAACGGCTTAGGCAGAAGATCACCTTTCGGAAGGTCAGAGAATATTGGATCCTCAGGATCGGTGCCGGAGATATAAACAATAGGCACATCTTTACGCGCCAACTCGGACGCCACAGGCCCAATACTCTCGCCCATAATATTGACATCAAGCGCCGCGATTTCATAAGTGGCGCCGTCAATATGCGAAAGCACAGCCTTTATATCGCCATGCGGACCATCCACCTGATACCCATTATCATCAAGCATCATATAAAGGTCAGTCGCGATTAAGGGGTCGTGTTCTACAAGCAAGCATTTAGGCATCGTGAACTCCTGTGTATGAATGCAACCCCCCGCCGAGCCTTTCGTTCCGTGAAATGTGGGTAATGAGGGCGATTACGCATCACACTGTCGTGAGGGCGGTATCGCGAGAGTGGGCTTAGGGCGAGGAAATTGTAAAAAATACTGGGCATTATATACATGTGTGACCCAAATTGTGTTCATTCATTGTTCTTACTCACATTAATCCTCCATTTAAAGCTTGAAGATTCAAAAATGATAACCTAAATGGAGGTATGAATGACAACCCACATAACGGTGATTCGGGGGCTGACAAGCCTCCTGCGTCTATGACTGACCATTATATAAAAATGGTCAAGCAAGCCCATGCCGCTGAGCAAGAGGCTGTAGAGGCTACTGCGCGTGCCAAAGACCTGCGAACTAAGATAGAGGCTGTGAAAAAGGTTCTTTTAGATTCTGGGTTTCCCCTACCAGATATTGAGACCCGCTACATTATGAAGAAAATAAAGCGGCGTGGCCGTCCAAAAAAAGGCGCGCCGACTTGGGGGTCAGAAATTATATCCATCGTGCAGAAGCATGGATACATCAGCTACGGAGAAATTCGAGACATACTGGCGGCAGGGCCAATGGGGCCGCAGTTAGCCTTAAGTGAAAAGGGATTCTATGGGGCAATGCGTAGAGCTAACATTAACGGCGATATCATTAGGTATAATAGTTATGCATTTACACCTGATGCCTTTAAGAAATACCAAGATGAAGTTGAGCGCGGTGTTCGCTCTGAATTAGAGCCATCTTTAAGGCGAGGAAGCAACAAAACAATTCCTGACATAGTTTTGGAGTCGCTTGGAAGTCATCCCCTTCAGTTAACCGCTAAAGAAATATGCGATAATTTAGGCCTGCCAAATATAGGCACACTATATAACGTCTTGAAAAAACTAAATGACGCAGGCCACATATCTAGGGATTCCTCAAACGGAACTTACTGGCACAGCAAATATCAATTAGAGCCAAAAACGGCGACACTACCAATGTCGCCGTCTAGGGAGGGCGAATTGCCCTTAAATGAACCTGCCGATGCAACGGCTAGATAGAAAGGAGTAAAAACGATGCAGCTACTAAACTTGAACGCTTGCTTCGGTGCGGGCCTTAACGGGCTTAAACCGAAGCTTATTTGATAACCAAATATAACTCCGAGGACGTCCTTTAGGGGCGTCCTTATATTCCTGTAACATAAAGGCTAGAGTCCGTCTATACCGCAAAAATAAACCCCGGTCACCTAAGTGCCGGGGGTGCCGCATTGAGAACAACACAGCGTTGATAAGGACTACGTAGTAATATTTTGACCGAAGTTCAACCCAAAACTGATAAATTACGTGCATCCGTCTACATCGACGGTTTCAACTTATACTATCCTATCCACGAAATGGGTGAAGATTTTATGAAGTGGAGCAGTCTTTGGGAGATTTCAGAATTGCTTTCTGAAAAAGGAGGCTGCGAATTGCAAAAAGTAGTCTTTTGCACAGCAGTCCCACGCGAACCTGATGATAAGAGAGCCAGACATAATACATTCAACACCGCTCAGGCAGGCCAAGGTGTTACCGTCATTAAGGGTCACCACGTCTGGGATGACACGGCAGGCAAATACTCGGAAAAACAGTCTGACATAAATGTTGCACTATCTTTGCTAATGGATGCAGAGGATGATTTATATGACGCCGCATATCTTATAAGCGCAGATTCAGACCAAGCGGCGACAGCTAGGGTTTTTAAGGAAAGGCACCCAAAGAAAAAACTTATTTGCGTAGCGCCACCATCTAGGAATCCACCGACCAAATGTGTTGCTTACGCAGACTTTTCTTTCACAATGAAAAAAGACTTAATTGAGAGATGCATAATGGACAATATTGTTCCTACGCCATCGGGAGCTATGGTTAGGCGTCCAGAAAGGTATGACCCACCGAAAGAATGGGTTCACCCAAAAAAGCGCCCTAAATTTAACCCGAAGACTTTCGGACTTTAGGTTTAGCTTTCTTTTTTCTGGGCAACTCATTTGGATCAACTTTAGCGAATCGTTTCAATGCCTCACTGAAATCCATATCTAGCGCCAGTGGCGGCTTTTTCGGGGCGCGACTCATGCGGTAAGCTCTTCGTAAGTCAAACGACCTTCAACATATTTCAACAGATTGTTCACGCGTTCGCCTTCCTCTTGCCCATGTGCTCGGTGAACCCATTGATGAGGTCTTTAAATTTGATTCAAGTTTGTGGGATTAGAGCTTTCGCTGCGAGCTTATGTCATCTGGTTATCCGAGGTGATGTCACTACATATGAGCCGTGATGAAACATCAAGAAAAGCCTCTAGAAGTTATCTATAATTCAGTGTGTCCCGTATGTGATGCAGGCATTTGCAGTTTTCAGAAAAAAGTCGACCCTAACCATGGCGGCTATATCTGGCTGGATATAAATACCGCGCCGGAAAGATTATCAGAATTTGGCATAACCGTTGATGATGTGCGGCTGAAATTACATGCCATTGACCGCGCGGGAGAACTGAGGGTGGGCATGGAAGCTGTGACCGCTATTTTCGCGGAAACGCCGCAATATCGGTGGTTAGCTAAATTGACCGGCCTGCCCATTTTGCGGCCCCTTTCTGGCTTGGTCTATGATGCAACCGCCCATATCCTCTATAAATGGAACCAGTCTAAAGGACGATGGTAGCTTTACGGTTTTTGTTTTTTTTTATTAGATGGGGATTTTTTCGAGAATGTAGTCTATAACTGAAGAGACTTTTAACTCGGAGACTGTTTTGAAACCTTATCTTATTGCCGCCCTCTTTATCGCCGGATGCTCCGGCGCTGATACCGCCCCCAAAGACAGCCCTGCGACAGACGCCATCCCTAAAACGGGCCTCACCGCAATGACGGCGAATTTTAACATAGATAATGTTATTGGCACGCCCTCTGTCGTGGACTGCACACTCTCCGGCGGAACCAAGACGGAGTGCCTCTCCATCACCCTCGCCGCTGCGCCGCCAAGTTTTAAAATCGGGCCTTGGTGTCCGCGCAATATTAGCGGTGGACCGGATGTATCGGGTATCTGGCTGGAAGGCGGAAAAGTCTATGACGCGGACGGCGCGTTTATCCAAAACATGTCCACCTTCTATAAAGACCCGAAATGGCAGATGTTTGACCCTGCCACAGGCAAGATAAATGTGACGGACAGCAAAGTCTCTTGCGAAGCCGCCGCGCGCCCTGACGTTGACCCGCAATATCAAAACCATTGCGTTGAATGTGACGTGTCTTACCTCGAATCGGGGCTCTCGCAGACTTATGTTATCCCGATAATGCCTAGCAATGCGCAGACCATATCCCCGCGCGTCAGTGCAGGCGGTGTTGGCGTCGCCTTTAGCGGTGTGCGCCTTGATGCCTCGGCCCCAACGGACGCGATTTTAAGCGCTTATACGCTCGCGCCCTTTGATGATTGCGGCGGCCACGTGAACCTAAATGTCGGCTATCATATCCACGCGGCGACGGATTGTTTGAACAGCGCCGCTAAGTCCACAGCCCACGCGCTGCAACTCGGCCTCGCCATGGATGGTTACCCCATCATGACGCGTCTGACCCGCGCGGGCCAAGAGCCGGCTGATTTGGACTTATGCCGCGGGCACGAAACAGACGGCATTGGCTATCATTATCATGTCAATGACCCCGGCGCGAATGCGATTATTGGCTGCCATAAAGGCGAAACCGGCTGCACGCTGACGGAGGCCAACGGAACATGTGACGCGACGCAGAGCGCAAGACGCGGCCCGCCCGGCGGTGGAGATAGAGGTGATCGCCCGCCGCGTGGGGAGCGTCCTGAACGGGGCGACAGACCGCCTAAACCGCAATAACTTCGCTCTAGCCGAAACCCCGCCGCTCGGCTAATACACGGCCATGTCACATAATAGCTTCGGCCACTTATTTCGGTTTACTACTTGGGGCGAGAGCCACGGCCCCGCCATTGGCTGTGTCGTGGATGGCTGTCCGCCGCAAATCCCGCTGAGCGAAGCCGACATCCAAGTCTTTATGGATAGGCGCCGCCCCGGCACGTCGCGCTTTGTCACCCAGCGCAATGAGCCTGATAAGGTGAAAGTCCTCTCAGGCGTCTTTGAAGGCCAAACGACAGGCACGCCAATTAGCCTGCTGATTGAAAATAAAGATCAGCGCAGCAAAGATTATTCCGAGATTAAATCGCGCTACCGCCCCGGCCATGCAGACCTAACCTATGACGCCAAATATGGCATTCGCGATTATCGCGGCGGCGGGCGCAGCTCGGCTCGGGAAACAGCGAACCGCGTGGCCGCAGGCGCCATCGCCCGCAAGGTGCTGGGCGCGGATATCAAAATCCAAGGCGCGGTCATTCAAATCGGCGAGAAGATTGTCGACGGCGAAAACTGGGATTGGGACGAGGTCAATAATAACCCTTTCTGGTGCCCTGATGCCAAGGCCGCCAAAGAGTGGGAAGGCTATCTGGATAGCATCCGCAAAGACGGCAACTCCGTCGGCGCGATTATCGAAGTGCGCGCAACAGGCGTTCCCGCAGGATGGGGCGCGCCTGTTTATGGGAAACTGGATTCAGATTTGGCTATGGGGCTCATGAGCATTAATGCCGCCAAAGGCGTCGAAATCGGCGCAGGCTTTGCCGCGGCAGGCTGGAACGGCACAGACAACGCCGATGAAATCCGCATGGAAGACGGTAAGCCGCTCTTCCTCTCTAATCACTCAGGCGGGATATTAGGCGGCATCTCAAATGGTGACGACATCGTCGCAAGAGTCGCCATAAAACCCACCTCCTCCATGCTAACGCCTGTGCAAAGCATCGATGCGGAGGGAAATGAAATAGATGTACGGACGAAAGGTAGGCACGACCCCTGTGTAGGCATAAGAGGCGTCCCCGTGGCAGAAGCGATGCTGGCCTGTGTGTTAGCGGATCATAAGCTGCGGCACCGTGGGCAGGTTGGGTAGCCTATAGCCTAGGGAGAGAGACTCAAATGGGAAACACACATCGAAAAAATGTAATAATTGTTGGTGCTGGCGCTAGTGCTGAGTTCAACCTTCCCGTTGGCAATCAATTAAAAAATATTATTGCCGAATTATCAGATATTAGATTTGATGATTAGGGAAATGAGTTGATATCAGGAGATTACGACATTGTTCGGACTTTAAGATTGATGTCTGGAGGTAAAATAAATTCTTACTTAGATGTTGCTTGGAAAATTCGAGACAATATGCCTTTAGCTCCATCTATAGATAACTTTTTGGATACTCATAGTCATAACAAAAGGTTGGTGGAATTTGGCAAACTTGCAATTACAAACTCAATAATGAAGGCCGAACAGAAAAGTCTACTATTCGTTGATTGGCGGAACTCAGTTAAGTTTGATTTCAACAGTCTGACCAACACATGGCTAAGCAAATTCTTCACTATCTTAATCACTCATAGAAACTTTGAAAGTTTCATAGAAGCGCTTAGCAATATTACTTTTATATCATTCAATTACGATAGATGCATCCATCAATTCTTCAGTCATGCGGCTCAATCTTATTTTGGACTGCAAAACGAAGACGTTTTGGTGGTACTAAAAAATCTCAACATTATTTACCCTTACGGAACTATAGGAAAATTCATTTGGAGCAATCCTTCTCATACTAACTATGGCGAAGTCAGGTTTGATAACGACTTAATTCAGAAATCCAAACACCTTAGAACGTTCACAGAAGGAACCGACTCTGAAACTCACGACCTAATTGATGCATGCTTAAATTCTGCAGATGCAGTTTTATTTATGGGGTTTGGCTTCCTAGACTTGAATATGAAACTATTATTTGAAAATAAAGTTTATCCCGTGCCTACAATCTTTGCTACAGCAAAAGGATTGTCCAAAAATTCAATCATGGAGCTAAATTCGGAACTCGGTGGAATATTTAGAGTAAAAAAGAAGCTAGTTACAGCAGCCGATATTTTTATAGAAGATAAAACGTGCGCAGACCTAATTTTCGAACATCAACGCTTTCTTAGCAAATAACTCTAAGGCCGTTCTTTCTGCTTTAGCGGCTCGAAGCCCTGCTTTCTGACGGTGTTATCATAGGGATTTTCGTCTGATTTTACGAGCATCCTTATCGAAACCGCTGCGTCAAATTCCAATTCAAAGATGCCGCCCGACATCCATGCTTTTGTGCAAGATACGCATAACTGTGATGTCAGCGTCAGTCTCTTTGAAATAAATGAAATGCTCGCCTGAACGGTATTTAAAATAGCCTTCGCGAATATCCGCTGCTTTACCAACTGCACTTCCCTTTGCAAGAGCGTAGGTGGCATCGCGAAGGTTTTGCGTGTAGGTGACGGCTTGCTTTGCGCCCCATTGCGCCACTGTATAATCCCAAATGTCGCTTATATCACTCTGCGCGAGTGGCGAAAAAAGAACCGTTTTCATTTAGAGTTTAAGCCCCTCTGCTTTCCAGCAATAAAAGCCTCAAAATCAAAAGGTGTGGCCTGCCCGGATTGCTCTCCAGCCATTAAAGCCTCTTGAAGAGCTCGAACTTTTGTCTCGTGCTCTTCCAACAATCGCAGACCTGCCCGCACAACATCACTGGCCGAGTTATAACGCCCAGCATCAACCTGCGTGCTGATGAAATCAGAAAAATGATCGCCAAGTGATATGGATGTGTTCCGGGCCATACTCTAAAACTCCTTAGAGATTTCACATATACCAAAAATTGGTATTTTGCAAATCTGTTATTTTCATGCGTTCGGGCATCGACTAATAAATCTTCGTCATTCCGTCGTGAGCGAAGCTCACTCGGAACCCATGCCTTAGTTTATCGCCTAAATAGAATGATGCATCCTGCCGAAATATCTAGGCATGGGTTCCAGGTGGACTATGTCCACAGCGGAATGACGCAATAAGAGAGTTCGAAGCCTAAGGCCGTTCTTTCTGCTTTAACGGCTCGAACCCCTGCTTGCGCACCGTATTATCATAGGGGTTTTCATCCGCTTTTACGAACATCCTTATCGGTACGGCGGGGAGGTCGAAATCTTCTCTTAGGCCGTTAATGAGGTAGCGGCGATAGCTCTCTGGCAGCTTGTTCGCGCGTGAGCATTTAAGGACAAATGTCGGCGGGCGTGTCTTGGTTTGGCTGATATATTTAGGCTTAATACGGCGGCCATTGACGGCGGGCGGTGGATGGCGCTGCACCTTTTCGCGCAGCCAATCATTGAGCTCTGAGGTCTTGACCTTAGCTGACCAATTAATCTGAACGCGTTCAATGGCAGGCAGCAAACGGTCCACGCTTTTACCCGTTAAGCCGGAAAACATGACAACTTCAAGCCCGCGCATTTGCGGGAGCAGCCTCGCCGTTTCATCACGCAGAAATTTCGAGGCTTCGGATTTATTCTGGACCAAATCCCATTTACTCACCCCTACCACAAGGGCGCGCCCTTCCCGCTCACAAAGCGAAGCGATTTGCAAATCTTGCTTATCATAAGGCGAAGTCGCGTCCATGAGCAGCACAACGACTTGGGCAAATTTTATCGCGCGGAGCGTATCTTGCGCCGAGAGGACTTCGAGCGTTTCCTGCACTTTGGCTTTCTTACGCAGACCCGCCGTATCATGAAACTGTACGCGGCGTCCCTGCCACATATAGTCAATAGTAATGCTATCGCGCGTCACCCCCGCCTCAGGCCCGACGAGTAATCGGTCCTCGCCAATCAGCGTATTTATCAGCGTCGATTTCCCCGCATTGGGACGACCGACAATGGCAATCCGCACGGGGGATTCTTCGAAATCAATATTGTCTTCACGCACGCCTAAATCGACATCGCGCAAGGCGAGCTCTACGGCGTCGTCCAAGTCAACAAAGCCGATATTATGTTCAGCGGCGACTTCGACCGGATCGCCCATGCCGAGAGAATAGCCCTCTGTCACGCCCGTATCAGAGGCGCGGCTTTCGCATTTATTGGCCACCAAAATCATAGGCTTGCCTGTGCGGCGAACAAATTGCGCAAAACTTCTGTCTAGCTGCGTGACGCCTTCGCGCGCATCATAAACAAAGAGGCAAATATCGGCATCTAACACGGCGGCCTCAGTCTGCGCCCTCATCCGCGCTTCGAGCTTTTCGCCTTTCGCATTTTCAAAACCCGCCGTATCCATCAAGACCATATCGTGACCGCGCAGCTTAGAGCGGGTCTCGCGAACGTCGCGGGTGACGCCCGGCGTATCATTGACAATGGCAAGCTGCTTACCTGCCAAGCGGTTAAAGATGGTGGATTTACCCACGTTAGGACGGCCCACAATGGCAATCTTGGCTGGACGCTGTTCGGCAACAGCCTCTAGTTCTTCGGGAGCCTCCTCCTCGAAATCTTCAAAGTCTTCGGTCATGTTTCATTCGCCCTTAAAAAGGTCTTTAGCGAAACGCAATAAGTTTGGCTGTGTCCGTCATGACATAGACAGTTTCATTAGCAATAATCGGCGAGATAAAAACATCTTCCCCGACCTTAAATTCGCTGATAATCGACCCGTCATAAGGGCTTAGCGTCACGGCTTTGCCTTGTGAGGACATCACCATCAGGCGCTCGCCCACCAAGATAGGACCGGCCCACGCGATGCGGTGCTTTTTCTTCTTGGCGTTTTTATGTTCTTGCAACTGCTGAATCCAAACGATGGAACCATCTAATTTCGACATACAGATAATTTCCCCTGTGGTGGTCGCGGAATAGACAAAATCACCGGCCACGAGCGGGAAGCCGAGCGAGCCAGCTGGCTGCGTCCAAATGCGCTGTCCCGTACGAAGGTCAAAAGCAGAGGTCACGCCGGATTGCGCAGAGGCAATCACGTAGCCATCAGCGATAACGGGACCGGCCGCAATATCATTAAGCGAGGCCAAAGGCGTCAGCAATCCGGAAGAGGACAGAGCGTCTTGCCATAATACGCCGCCATTTTGAACACGAAACGCAATCAACTCGCCTGACGCAAAGCCGGAAATAACCGTATCGCCAACAACAGCCGGGCTTGGCGCGGTTAACATACGCGCGCTTTCAACAATGCCCTGGTATGTCCAGAGAACTTCGCCCGTATTGGCATTAAAGGCAAACAGCTCATTATCATCAGAGACCGCGAAAACACGGCCATCGGCGGCTGTAGGCGCAGAATGCATCGGAACGCGGGTCAAGCGGGTCCAGATTTCTTCGCCGCTCTGCGCGTCATAGGCCGCGACAATGCCCAGGCCTGAACTTACAAATAGTTTTCCGTCAGCCACAGCTACGCCGCCGCCAACAGATTCTTTATCTGTACCGGAGCCGTCCAAGAATGTGAGCGGATCGCGAATACGGTCAATAATACCTGTATTGCCCTGACGGGTTTTTTTGCGTTCTTCGAGAGCAATCTTAACATCCCAAATGTGCTCACCCGTATTGGCATCCATGGCCGAGACACGGTTTGAAGCGTCCATCGCATAAATGCGCCCGCCCGCGACAACTGGCGGCGCGAGGACGCGGCCCTTACGCGCCGAGCCCTTGCCCGTATCTTTGGACCATAGCTTATCAAAATTTCCTGTCGCGCCCGTATGCTGCACCACATGGGCCGGATTGCCGCCCACTTGCGGCCAGTCTGTATTGGCATAGACAGGCGGCAGGACTACCTGATCCGGCGTGATAGTGTCGGAGACTTTCAGTGTCTCATTAAGCTCCAAAATAGAAATACGATCTGTATCGCCCGCGACATCGCCTTGGGCTTCTTTGATATCGGCTTCAGTGCTATCAAACGGATTGAGGCTGCTCAAAGTCGAACAGCCGCCGAGCAATAAAGCCGCCGTCAATGACACTGTCAGTTTTGTAAAATCAATTTTCATTTGGCGTCTCGATTTGGGCAGGCGGGGTTTCAGAAGGAGTGGTTTCGGGCGCAACAGGCTCAGGGGCTTGCATAGCGGCAGCCGCATCGGCAGTGCGCATGAGGCTTAGATTTTGTTTGGCACGCTCTTTGATGGTCGCAGGCACGCCCGGAATGGATTCTAAATATCCAAATTGTTCACGGGCCAATGTTTCGTCGCCTGATTTCAATGCTGCAAAGCCCATAAGCTCGCGAGCTAGAAATTCGTAAGGCGCGTCTTTTTCCATGAGCGGGCCAAGGCGGTTAATCACGTCAGAATAGGCCCCGTCATTGGCGAGGATATAAGCGGCTTTAATTTGCGCAAGCTGTGTATGGCGCGGCGTGTCAAAAGTGCTCGCAGCGCGGTCCAAAAGCCGTATAGCTTCGGCGCTATCCCCGGCCTCAAGTTTAAGCGAGGCGGCGCGGACAAGCGAGAGCCCCGCATAACCCGCAGGGGCTTTATCCGCGATAGCTAAAAAGTCAGAAATAGACTGATCCACATTGCCTGCCGCCGCCTCATCAGAGGCTGCCACATAGCTGGCCGAGGTCGCGCGCGCAGCTTTATCCTTGCTGTATTTTTGATACTCCAAAAAGCCAGTATAGGCGACAATTCCGACGATAATCGCCAATAGAAAAGGCCCATATCGCCTTAAAAGACGATTATACTCATCTTTGCGAAGTTCTTCTTCGACTTCATTGATAAAATCGACCACCGGGTCACCTCTAAAAATTCAATTCAGACTCAGGACGGGAGACCCGCCTAATTTCGCGCGAACCTATCGGTCTGACCACGCTTTCGCAACAGCTAAGGTCATGAACAGACAGTAAGAATTGATGCTGATTTTCCGTCTCAAAACCTCAATAATATATCGTCATCCCGCCGCGAACGAAGTTCGCCCGGGACCCATGCCTTGATATCTCGCCTATAGGGAAATCGTGTTGTGGCGAGATATTAAGGCATGGGTTCCGCCTGCGCTTCGCGCTGAGACGGAATGACGGTACTTTTTCATTTCTTCGTGAATTTATAGGTATTCGCTTCACCCGGAAAACTGCGGTCTTTGACTTGGGCGGCGTAGTCTTTGGCAGCGCCTTCAATGAGGCCTTTCATATCCGCAAATTTTTTGACGAATTTGGGGACGCGGTCAAATTGGCCGAGCATGTCGGGCGTGACCAAGATTTGCCCGTCGCACCCTGCTGAGGCGCCAATACCGATTGTGGGAATGTCCACGGCTTTGGTGACTTTTTCGGCGATGTCTACAGAGGTGCCTTCGACGACCACCGCAAAGGATCCCGCCTTGGCCGCTGCAATGGCGTTCTCCACAATCTCGTCGGCGACGTCCTCTGTGCGGCCTCTTGCGCGAAATCCGCCCAGCACATTCATGCTTTGCGGCCGCAATCCGACATGGCTCATGACGGGAATGCCGCGCTCGACCAGATAGCTGATCGTGTCAGCGGCGTAGGATCCGCTCTCAATCTTGACCGCCTGACAACCCGTTTCCATCATCACGCGAGAGGCGCTGCGAAAAGCGGTTTCGGCGCTATCCTCATAAGAGCCAAAGGGCAGGTCCACGACTACGAGCGCTGTTTTCGAGCCGCGCATCACGGCTTGCCCATGCATGATCATCATGTCCAGCGTCACGCCCACAGTCGTCGTCAAGCCGTGCACGACCATGCCGACACTATCGCCAACCAAAATCAAATCGCAATGCTCATCCAAAATTGCCGCGGTCGGAGCGTCATAGGCGGTCAAGCAGACAATAGGCTCCCCGCCTTTACGCGCCGTAATTTTCGGCGCCGTCATGCGCGGGATGTGAGTTTGTGCAGACATGGGGTGGCCCTATACTATTAAAGGCTGAATATGGGGGTAAAACCAAAGGTCGGCAAGGACAGGCTTTCCTAAAAATACTTTGCCATATCCGTGATGTTTTTTCCGGCTACTCCCGAGTTAAGGAACACATCGACCTGCCCTAACCTCTTTCTAGCTTTCTCAACAGAACGCCGCCACGCTTTTTCTTTACTCAATGAAAACCAGCGAATACCCCACCAAGACGTAAGTTGTCTCTTCCGACGTACGAGATTTCCAGATTGAACAATTTTATGAGGTGAGAGTGCCTCACGTTTTAGGAAAGTAATTTGAAATTTGGGCCTGAAATATTTATCGAAAATTATGGTAAGACTATCAAAGGTGTTTTCTTGATGTCGTTCAAATTGCACATGTGTGGCAGTAGTTCGTGATCCCAAAGTAGACGTTCCTACGGGCTCAAATCCGATTTCAAGTAATTTAGGTGTTAGCTGCGCTAGCAGATATTTTTTTCGAATTTTCCAAATACTCATCTAGTTATATAACTACAAATTACTCAACCGCGTGAAAGACCTGAACATCAGGTGCGCCCGCGAGGCAAGCGCCAAGCGCGGGTTTGGCGGCGATGAAATAATCTGTTTTTCCATGCGCGGCAAAAGCGGCTTGGTCTGCATATTTTTCCAAGAAGATATAGACCGAGCTATCTGATGGGGATTTGTAAAGCTCATACATCAAGCATCCTTCCTCATTGGCATTGACCTTAGCGGCCAAGGCCTTAGCTGCCTCTTCAAATACGGCCTCTTTGCCGTCGGCTATTTTCAGTTTTGCTGTGACACCAATCATGGGGGTCTCCTTTATAAATCTACGAGCTGCGCCATTGGAAAATCGAAGACGGCTTTTTGGCCGCCGCGTAAAAACTCTAGCTGACTACCCGCTTGCGGCATGACCGAGAGCGCGTGATAGCGGGCCAGGCTCGCCATATTATCCGTCAGCTCATCGCCTGCCGCGGCACCGTTCGCAACGGCGCGGATGATATAAGCCCCGGAAATCACTTGGGCGGTGAGGTTCAGATAAGGCGTCGCCCCTGACAAGGCATCGCCCTCATCGGCATTGAGCATAATAGCCGTCGCCGTTTTCACAGTTTGAATGCCGTCTGTTAAAGCTTGGATGCACACAGACAAATCCAGTTTGGATTTTTTTGCTAAGGCTAGAATATTTTCCAAATCAGCAATCAGAGCCTGCATCCCCTCTCCGCCATCGCGGCGAAGTTTACGTCCGACAAGGTCCATGGCTTGAATACCATTCGTGCCTTCATAAATCGGGGCGATACGGCTGTCGCGATAATGTTGCGCTGCGCCAGTTTCTTCGACAAAGCCCATGCCGCCGTGAATTTGAACGCCAACAGAGCTCACTGCGACGCCTGTATCTGAGCCATAAGATTTTGCCAGCGGCGTGAGCAAAGCTTCGCGGATATGCGCGGCTTTTCGAACATCGTCATCTTCGGCATGGACGGCCAAATCCCCTGCCGCCGCCGTCGCCATACAAATGGCCCGCGCGCCCAAAAGACGTGTTTTCATATCAATCAAATTACGCCGAATATCAGGATGACCGATGATGGTCTCTTGGCCCGTAATCGTTTTTCCCTGCACGCGCTCATGGGCGTAACCAAGAGCCGCTTGATAGGCCCGCTCACCAATGGCCACACCTTGAACGCCGACAAAAAGCCGCGCTTCATTCATCATGGTGAACATGCAAGCCAGACCGCGATTTTCTTCACCGACGAGCCAGCCTTTGGCGCTTTCAAATTCCATGGTGCAGGTCGGGGAGCCATGTATCCCTAATTTATGTTCCAGCCCAATCGGCTTAAACCCATTCCGCTCGCCAAGGTTTCCGTCATCATCGACAAACATTTTTGGGCAAAGGAAAAGCGAAATCCCTTTGGAGCCCTCGGGCGCATCGGGCAGACGCGCGAGCACGAGGTGGATAATATTATCGGCGACATCATGATCGCCCCAAGTGATATAAATTTTCTGGCCTGAAATTGCATAAGTCCCGTCGCCATTTTCTACCGCCTTTGTGCGCACAGGGCCCAAATCAGAGCCCGCCTGCGGTTCGGTCAGGCACATCGCGCCCGTCCATTCCCCCGTCACCATTTTGGGAAGGTACTTGGCTTTCAGCTCATCACTGGCATGGGCGTGAATAGCTTTGGCCGCGCTTGAGGTGAGCATTGGGCAAAGACCCAGCGCCATATTGGCCGCATAGAACATTTCATCAGCGCCAGCTTTGACAACTTGCGGCAAGCCCATGCCGCCAATATCGACAGGCGTCGCAAGAGACAGCCAGGCGGCTTCGACAAAGTCCTGATAAGCCTCTTTAAAGCCAGGCGAAGAATAGACATTATCATCCTTGAGCGTGGCCGGATTTTGATCACCATCCCAATTGGTCGGCGCCCATTTATTCTCAGCAAAGTCAGCCGCGCCTTGCAGGATATCGCCGATTAATTCACGGCTGACATCCTCAAAAGCAGGCGCGTCTAAAATGGCGCCAATGTCAACACTATGGTTGAGTAAAAACTGGATCGATTTTTTCGGGGCGGTAAATGTCATGGGAGTCCTCGGTGATTATGCATATAATTGCATATCAAGAGACTAAAGATAAAGACCCAATTTGCCGCGCCGCTAGTTTGTGTCAAATGCGTAAATCTTTAAAAATGTTCGCCCTTATTTATTGACGCAAATCTTTGTGAAGATAAGGGTCATGATGGCGCCGCCCACTCCGCCGTAAATAATGCCGCGAATGATAGAGCCAATATCAAGACCAGCCAGGCTTGCCCCCGGCGTAACCTCCACATTAAAGCCCGTCATCATGGGTCCAAAAAATGCCAGCAAAGCGCCGCCAACAACGCCTGTAATTACGCGGGCTGGTCTGCCCATATCGGAATTCATCACGCGTCCAGTCAAAAGCCCTATCGCCGCGCCGCTGAATAACCCCACTCCTAAAATAACAAGACTCATCATGCCCCTTTCACTGACTTCGCGCTGCTTATGCGAAAGTTTGCCGCTATGAAACGGCGCAATCAAGTGCTAAATAGTCATAGAAGACTAGAGAAAGATCCGCCCGATGACACTAAAATATATGATTTTACCCGCTCTTTTACTTGTCGGGTGCGGCGGCGGGAGCGAGTCCACAGGGCCGTCCGACGCCACAATCAGTACGCAGCAGGCCCCTATTGTCAAAACCGCATCTTCGCTGACCCCGATGGAACGCGGCGCAAAACTCTATAAACGCTGCAAGGCCTGCCATACGCTTGATGAGGGCGGCAAACACAAAGTTGGGCCCAATCTTTGGAACGTTTACGGCGCGCAGGCGGGCTCGAAAGAAGGCTTTAAATATTCCAAAGTCATGGCGGCTTCAGATGTGATATGGGACGATGCCACGCTGGACGCCTATATTCAAAAGCCCTCTAAATTTATGAAGGGCAACCGCATGAGTTTCGTTGGCATAAAAAAGGCTGAAGATAGAGACGCTGTGTTGTTATATATGAAAGCGAAAACATCGCCTGACTATGAAGCGCCTTAATAACGGATCCACGTCCCAAGACTAAGCGTGCGCTCTTTGACAATATTACGCCCGGCCACCGTTTGAAGATATCCGAATTGCACAAGACGGTTCTCTTTATACTCATAAACAAGTGAGGCCTGCAGCTTGGCGCGCTTTTGAATGGGCACAACAAACCCGTCGCGGCCAAAGGAGGAGCGCTGTGTGTAATAGCCTTGCAGCAAGGCCATCAGCTTTTTCTTATCCTTCCACCCCAAAGTCAGATCCGTGCGCCAATCCTCTATACGGTCTGTATTGCTGGCGCGTATGGCGGCTTGAGCGTCAAAGAAAATCACGTAATTTTCATATTCTTTACTCTGCCCCCAAAGGCCGCGAAGCTCAAAACTGTCTCTGCGGTTTCCTATATCCAAGATAGATTCTGGCGGTCCGCCGCCAATAATATAACTTCCCTGAACAGAAATGGCTAAACCTTCGAGGCGCTTAATCTCGTAGCGAAGGCCCAATTCGGTTTTATCAAAATCACTGAAATTAATCGAGCTTTGCAGACCATCAAAATTGATTGTCTGATGCGCCGCGTTGACGACTGCGGTGAGATGTTTGGTCAGGCCATGCTCGTAAAACACCCGAATCTCAGACTTGGTAAACTCTACTGCGTTGTCGATGTTTTCAATATCCGTAAAGGCTGTATTGGCTGTCGTATAATTAAAGGTCGAAATAATCTGCCCTTCACCAGGCGGCAGGTTCCACGCGCCTGCATAACAAAGAGACGGCCATGCAAAGGCCGCAAGCGCCAAAATAACCTTCTCAATAATAAACTTCAACGTTTAGCCCCTTATATCTCCCGCTGCCCTTTTAGGCTTTGCGCAGGCCTAAGGTCAAATGCTATAGCGGCGCAAAGATATTGGAGAGACTGTGGCTAATCCCGCTCAATCATTTAAAAAATTCGCTATATTCAGCAATGAACGCGATGAGGCTAAATCGGCACGCAAAGACCTGATTGCGAAATATGGCAATCATGATGCAGCAGAGGCTGACGTCATTATCGCTTTGGGCGGGGACGGCTTTATGCTGCAAACGCTGCGCCGCAATATGACACTTATCCGCCGCGGCCTGCCTGTTTACGGGATGAATCAAGGCACGATTGGCTTTCTCATGAATGATTATAATGAGGATGATCTCCCCGCGAGGCTCGCCTCATCTGAGCCGACCATTGTTCAGCCGCTTAAAATGACCGCCAAAGGGGCTGGCGGCACTTATGAAGAGCTCGCCTTTAACGAAGTCTCGCTTTATCGCCAGACACAGCAAGCGGCGCATATCAAGATTAGCGTGGACGGTAAAACGCGGATGGACCGCCTCATGGCGGATGGAATTCTGCTCGCCACACCTGCGGGCTCTACGGCCTATAACCTCTCCGCTCACGGCCCTGTTGTGCCGCTTGGCGCGCATATTTTAGCCCTGACCCCGATCAGTGCTTTTCGCCCCAGACGCTGGCGCGGGGCGCTGCTGGACGCCGATGCCGAAGTCGAATTTGAAATTATAAATCCTGAAAAACGCCCTGTGGCGGCTTCGGCAGATAATATGGAAATTCGCAACATTACTCATGTCAAAGTCGCCCAAGATCACGATACGTCCCTGACGCTATTATTTGATAAAGAGCATGCCCTTAGCGAGAAAATACTGAGGGAACAGTTTGCGCCTTAAGTGATTTTGCTCTTGTAAAATCGCCTTACTCAGCCAGCCCATCTAGTTTCTCAAGGAACCAGTTTTGATCCGTCTCAGGCAAATCAAAAGGCAGTGTCAAAACGCGTTCAATCATTAATGCCTGAAATTTAGTGCGGTCATAATCCAAACCTGACATTTCCAAATCGCGATAAATAACGACCGCTGCGTGGATAATCTGTGACATCTGTTCATTCAGCCCTGCCCGCGTGCAGAGCGCTTTAAGGCCAAACGGCCCGCCATCATGTATCATCAAAACTGATTTTTGCAGGCTAACACCTGACAGGATTGCAAGGCCGTGCTCTGCAAAGCGCATCTGGCCTGAACAGATGGAGCGTATGATTAAAGATGTCGTCAGGCGGCCATTGGCGTGAATATGCGTGACTAAACCTTGTAAGTCTTTCGTGACCCAAGCTTGATCAATGAAATCGACCATGGCGCGCTCGCGGCTGCGCACAGCCAAATCCACGGCCATCTCGGCTGGCACCGAATGACGTTGCGTGAGCTTGGACACCATCTGCTCACTGACCAGCGTAATCATTTTCTCGACGATTTTCGGCGGCAAATCGCGGCGCATGATCATGCTCTCCGCAATCAGGTCATCATTCTTATAGATGTCCAAAATATTGGCGGCCGTTTCTTCTGAAATCAGCGCCCCGTCATTGGCCGCAACTTCGGCCACGGCGTGGCTATCGCCAAAGCGGATAATGGCGCGGGCGACATGGTCACTGACAGAAACACGCTTAGCCACAGCGAGTGCTTTAGCTGCGGCTTTGGATTTGAGAATGTCTACTAAATCGGCGTCAGTAAAGACCGGGGAATGGGTTAGCACTGGCACCGCAATGCTATCAATATCGGCGGATAATTTTATCGCAATCTCTCGCGGAAGTTTGGGCGAGTTTTTAAGCGTCACCGCTAATGCCCGGCGCACCATATCGGCGCTGTCACGGGCTATATGATCTAAAAGCTTATGCGCAAATTCACGTTCCGCCTCGCTCAGATTTTTCGCGCGAATATCGCGGCAGACACGCTGCGCTGCATTGGCCCGCACGGTCTCATCCGGATGACGCACAGCCTTTTTGACATCTGCGGTCTTTAAATGTTTGAGCGCGAGCTTTTCCATAAGACGCATATTACGCTCATTATGGTAAACAGGATGTTAGTAAGCCGCGCCTTTGCCAAGATAATGGGGCGTAAATTCAAATATATAATGAAAAAAATGGGGCCGCTCAGATGACTTTGGGAGTGTCATGTGGCGACCCCTTAAAAGGAGCTGAGATGTATGCTCAGGGTTTAACTATGTGTCTCAATAGTTGGGCCGTTCCGCCAAGGTGAGAGGCGGCAGAACGTATTCTGGGTAAATTTCTGGGTAGATTACAGTAAAAGGATAATGGCGAGGCCGCTCTCATCAGCAGTGGGACATCAGATTGCGGCCTCGGAATTTTCCCCGAAAGGTATTATCTGGCGCTAACTATTCTTTGAAAAGATTTGGCATGGCCTTTGATGTCGTCGTGCTTGGACGGTATGTTTTTGTTTTCACGTTCTTGCTGGACTTAAACACGAAGTGATTGTCAGCCGTCATAGAGACGTCTCTGGCAACTGGCTGATCAACAGGCTCGATAACAACGCGCGTGATGCGGCGCTTTGTTGTTTTTGTAGAGAGTAAAACAGGCGCTTTTACGACATGAGCCTTCTGAACGGCTGGCTGTGTAGAGGTCTCTACATTAGCGGCATAAGCAGATGTGCTGATGACGCTTAGAAGAGCTGCGGCGATAACTGTTTTAATAATTTTCATTGTTTTACCCATTCAACTTAGTTTTGTTTTTG
>JAOIVW010000023.1 GCA_028224375.1 Hellea sp. | reverse complement strand
GACGCAAAAACGGCAGATAAGCTAATTGCTGAGAAAATTTCCTCTGGTGATTGGGAAGAACATAAGGGTCACTCCGAGAGCTGGCTTGTGAATGCTTCGACATTGGGTTTAATGCTGACAGGCAAAGTTGTCGATGTCAGCAAGGCGGCAAAATCAGACATTAGCGGTTTCATGCGTAATTTAACGCGCAAAGCGGGTGAACCTGTGATTCGCGCGGCTATGATTCAGGCGATGCGAATTATGGGCGAGCAATTTGTTGTAGGACGAACCATAGACGATGCACTGAAGCGCTCTGAGTCGCTGGGCTTAAATGGGGGTGCCTCGATTTGCTCATTTGACATGCTGGGTGAAGGGGCGCGCACAGCTAAGGACGCAGATCGCTATTTTAAAGCCTATCACGACGCTATCAAAGCGCTTGGGGCCTATCGCGGCGGGCAGCGTAAGGAAGAGGCGCGTCCTGAGGACATAAACGGGATTTCGGTTAAACTTTCAGCCCTGCATCCCCGATATGAGGCTGTAAACGAAGCGCGGGTTATGGACGAGCTTTATCCTAAATTGCTGAAGCTAGCAGAAATAGCAGCAGAGGGAGATTTGAACTTTTGTATGGACGCCGAAGAGGCTGACAGGTTGGTTCTTTCGCTTAAGATATTTGATCGATTGGCGCGCGAGCCCTCTCTCGGCGATTGGACAGGTTTAGGGCTGGCCGTGCAAGCTTACCAAAAACGCAGCCCATTGGTTATAGAACAGCTTATTGAGCTCTCTAAACAGACAGGGCGGCGTCTTATGGTGCGCCTCGTTAAAGGAGCTTATTGGGACAGCGAAATTAAGCACGCCCAAATCGAAGGTTACCCTGACTTTCCGGTCTGGACGCGCAAATCCACCACAGATATCGCCTATTTGGCCTGTGCGCGCCTATTATTGGACGCAGGACCGACAATTTATCCTCAGTTTGCGACCCACAATGCTCATACGGTCGCTGCGATTGAACATATGGCCAAGGATGGTGATGCAGACGCGGCTCTGTACGAGTTTCAGCGCCTTCATGGTATGGGGGAAGCGCTCTACAAGGCTGTTAAGCCCAACCGCCCTGTGCGCATTTACGCCCCTGTAGGCGCACATGAAGACCTTTTACCCTATCTTGTGCGCAGATTGCTTGAAAATGGCGCAAATACGTCATTTGTGCACCGGTTCTTGGATGAAGATGTGCCGCCTGAAGAGGTTGCGAAATCTCCCTTTACTGAGGGCGAAATCACGCGGCACCCTCGTATTCCCAAACCTCTAGCATTATTCGGGGCTGAGCGGCCTAATTCAAAAGGGCTGGATTTGTCTCAAGACAGCGTGAGAGAGCATCTCACGGCGCAAAACTACAGCTCCATCGCGGCGGGGTCTCTAACGTCTGCGAAATTGAGCAAAGGAAGCCCGTCCAAAGACATCCTCTCGCCAGTCACTTCTGAAACTTTGGGTACTGTCACGCCAGCCAACGCCGATAATGTCCAAGCTGCCGCCAAAGAGGCATTTGCAGCCTTTTCAGCCTGGAACGGGCAGGGCGGAGTAGAACGCGGCAGAATATTAAGGGCCATGGGAGATGGGCTCGAGGCGCATATGGATGAATTTATAACGCTTATGTCCCGCGAAGCTGGCAAATCTTTGCCAGATTGTATCGCCGAAGTTCGTGAAGCTGTCGATTTTTGCCGATTTTATGCAGCCGAAGCTGAACGTAAATTTAGTGGTTGGACAACATTGCCCGGCCCGGCAGGCGAAACCAACGAGCTGATAAATACTGGGCGCGGCGTTTTCGTTTGTATCAGCCCGTGGAATTTCCCTTTAGCTATTTTTACAGGACAGATTGCAGCGGCTTTAGCGGCGGGAAATATCGTTTTGGCAAAACCCGCCGAGCAAACGCCCTTAACGGCCTATCGCGCGGTACAAATTTTCCAAGAGGCAGGGTTGCCCAAAGACGTGCTGCATCTTCTGCCAGGTGAGGGCGATATTGGCGCGTTAATGGTCGATATTCCAAATATTGCAGGGGTCTGTTTTACAGGCTCAACGCAAGTGGCAAAAATTATTAATCAAGCGCTGGCTCAAAAAGACGGCCCTATCCCTGTGCTTATTGCAGAGACAGGCGGATTAAACGGTATGTTTGTCGATACAACAGCGTTGCGAGAGCAAGTTATGGATGATGTTATTCAGTCGGCTTTTAACGCTGCGGGACAAAGATGCTCAGCACTGCGCATATTGTTCCTTCCAGAAGAAACGGCTGAACATATTATTGAAGGTCTCAGCGGCGCGATGGATGAACTTGCCATTGGGAACCCAGCGCTTGCCACAACAGATGTTGGGCCCGTTATTAGCCAAGAAGCGCTATCTGAATTTCAAAATTATATCGCAAATTTACCGCCCCATATGCGGGTTGAAAAACAAGTCGATTTGCCAGCTGATTTACCTGACGGGTTTTTCATGGCGCCAACCTTGATAAAGGCTAAATCACTGCAAGGGTTTGACCGTGAAATCTTCGGACCTATTTTGCACGTTGTGACGTATAAGGATAAAAATTTGAATTCGCTCATGGCAGAATTTGCAGGCAAAGGATATGGATTGACTCTGGGTATTCATAGCCGCCTTGACGGCTTTGCATTGCGCGTGATGGCTGCAGTTCCTGCTGGCAATATTTACATCAACCGAAATGTCATCGGGGCAGTTGTAGGCGTTCAGCCTTTTGGCGGGTTGGGGCTTTCAGGCACAGGACCCAAAGCGGGCGGCCCGCATTATGTCACCCGTTTTGCAACAGAGATTACACGCACAAATAACATCACCGCCCAAGGCGGTGACCCTGCCTTGCTAAATCTTAGTGAATAAAATCCTTGCCAGAATCTTTAAATCAGCACAGCTCTTAAAGATATCTATTTCAATTCCATTCATTTGAGTTCTTCATGTTTAAAAAAAGCCTATATGCATCTGTTTTTACTGGATTGATCTTAGTTTCCTGCGGCGATGCGCCAAAGGAAACCTATTTCCCGCATGAGCAAAGTGACTTAGCTGCCCAAGCAGATATTGAATATGGGCGCCTGCCCAACGGTTTACGTTACGCCGTTATGGCCAATGATACGCCGACAAATACGGCGTCGCTCTTAATGCGTTTCGATACGGGCTCTATCAATGAAGCTGACGGGCAAGAGGGTCTCGCGCATTTTCTTGAGCATATGGCGTTTAACGGGTCAAAAAACATTCCCGAAGGCGAGATGATAAAGCGCCTTGAAAATTACGGCCTGGCCTTTGGCGCGGATACAAATGCGTCCACAAGTTTTGATGAGACCATATACCAACTTGAGCTTCCAGAAGTGAACGAAGATATTCTCAATGAAACATTGATGATCATGCGCGAGACAGCTGGAAACCTCACGCTTGACCCAGATGCTATTGAACGCGAACGCGGCGTTATTTTAGCCGAAAAACGCGCCCGCACGAGCCCTGCCTATCATGCCTCAATTGCGTCTTTGAAATTCTATCTAGATGGGTCTCTATTTCCGGACCGCCTTCCGATTGGAACAGAAGCAACAATCAACTCTGTAACGCCCCAAAACTTTCGTGATTTCTACAATGGTTATTATCGTCCTGAAGATACCTTTGTTGTTTTGGTAGGGGATTTTGAAACCGATTATGCCGCCGGAAAAATAGAAGAATTTTTTGGCGATTGGGAAGCTGTGGGTGAGCCCAAACCTCACAGAAAAATTGAGCCGCTTGGCACGCGCCAAGCCGAAGCCGAATATTATGCGGATCCTGAAATACAAACGTCAGTCTCGCTGTCTGTTATGGGGCCGCCCGATTTGCGAAAGGACACAGCGGATAATCGCCGCGCGGCCTTTATTGAAGGTCTGGGAAACCGTATCCTTTCGCGCCGCCTCGCAAAAATTGCCCGTAGCGAGGATGCAGCCTTTATAAGCGCGTCTGCGTCCAGTTCCTCTATATACGACGTACGCGGCTTATCTTCGCTCTCAATGAGTGCTCAACCTGAGAAATGGGACAAAGCCTTAGCTCAGGGCGAACAAGCTTTGCGCCAAGCCTATGACTATGGATTTTCCAAAGCTGAGCTTGATGAGCAAATCGCCAATACACGAAAAGGACTTGAGGTCGCCGTGCAAACGTCGCCTACGCGGCGCACCTCGTCTTTAGCACGCCAAATCATGAATAGATTCTCTGCAGAACAAACTTTGACTGAGGCTAGTGCGGATTTGGAGCGGTTTGAAAAATATGCTGATACAATCACGCCCGAGCAGGTGCATAAGGCCTTTAAAGACAAGTGGAAAGGTCTGGAAGCGCCTCAGCTTTATCTATCGACCAATCTCGTCATAGATAATGCTGAAGATGCGATGCTTAAAGCCTTAGAGGATAGCCGCGCTGTTGAGGTCAAACCGTTGGCCGCGCAGGAAAAATCAGAATTCGCCTATACGGATTTCGGTACGCCCGGAAAGGTCCTTTCTCGTAAAACCGTGGAAGATATTAATTTTGAGCAGATTGTGTTCGAAAATAACGTGCACTTAAATATCAAGAAAACGCCTTACCAAAAGGATGTCATTTCAATTGATGTAGCGCTTGGCGAGGGGCAGTTGTTTTTCCCTAAAGATATGCCCGGTTTTAGTTGGTTTGCGCCAAATATACTCAGTCTAGCAGGGCTTGAGGCCCATAGCGCCGATGATATTCAGACTTTGATGGCTGGTAAGACTGTCGGTACCTCTATAAATTTCGGCCAAAGACGTATGTATATCACTGG
The DNA here is from genome assembly GCA_028224375.1 of Hellea sp. Lineage (GTDB taxonomy): Bacteria > Pseudomonadota > Alphaproteobacteria > Caulobacterales > Maricaulaceae > Hellea. Next base: position 41,548 of record JAOIVW010000023.1, on the reverse strand, counting down.
AACAACCGTTCCAAATAATTTAGGCGATCAACTTAACCTGATGGCAGCCTATGCCACAGCCCCAGGATACCGGCCTGAGGCCAAAACACGTTATGACAACTATATTCAGTCTTTTTATCCAACACTGGACAGTACGCCTGGCGGCGTCGCCGCGCGTGATGTTGAGCGCTTGATTCGTTCAGGGGACACACGCTTTGGCATTCCGGCCGAGAATGAGCTAATCGGCATCAATATGTCCTCGCTCAAAGAGTGGCTTGATCCGAAACTCGCGGCTGGCGCTGTTGAAATTGGCGTCGTCGGCGATGTCGATGTCGAGGCCGTAATTGCAGAGGTTGGCCGTACTTTTGGCGCTTTGCCGAAATTTAACGAAGAGAGGCCCTCTATTGAGGGTGTTGATGTTGCGCTTAAGTTTCCCAAAGGATCACCTCGCCCCGTTAAGCTTTCCCATGCCGGCGAAGCGGACACAGCCTTGCTGCGCATCTATTGGCCTGCGCTTGACGGGACTGATGTTATGACATCTCGCCGTATCAGCATGTTATCTGAGATATTCCAACTGCGCCTGACCGAAGTGATGCGCGAAGAGGAAGGGGCCAGCTATTCACCTTCAGCCTTTTCATTTAGCCCCCGTATCTATCCAGGCTATGGCTATATAGCGGCGTCTTTGGAGCTAAATCCTAAAGATATTGATCGTATCAGTGCCAAAGTAGATTCCATCGCGGCAGAATTTAGAGCCGGGGAGTTTGACGATGCCCTGTTTGAGCGCGCAATAAAGCCTGCGAGAGAGCGGGTAGAGACAAGTTTAGAGAATAATGGTTATTGGATGAACATCATTTCGGAGTCTCAGTCTGACCCTGAAAGCCTTGAGCGTCACCGTAGCCGGTCCGAAGCGTATCAAAACATGACAGTAGAGGACCTTAAACCCCTTGCTGGGACACTCTTTGACCCTAAGGATACGTACCGCGTTCAAATCTTACCCGAGGAGTAACCGTCTTTCTTGGCAGGTCATTACCCATAAATACTGGCAAAATGGTCATGTTTAACCTTTAATTAACCATAAAAATCGTCCGCTGACCCATTTGCGGACAATATTCCCCTCTTGGCAGAGTGTCTGCAACGCTTCTCGCAAATCCGAACATGTTGGTTCGGTTATTTGTGAGGAATAAGACTATGTTAAACGCAACGAAGACATTTAAAACAAAATTAGCCCATACAGCGGCACGCTTTAAAAGAGATGATAAAGGGAACTTCGCGATTTTAGCGGCCGTTTCCGTTGCTATCCTAGTGGCTGGTTTGGCCGTCGCGGTTGACGCGTCAAACGGTTATCACGCTAAGCAGCGCTTACAAGATACAACAGATGCTATCTCTCTGATGGCCGCTAGAGGAAAGATTGAAACACAAGCTGACCTTAATGCTGCTGCAAACGAGTATCTTCAAAACAAATTCCCCGGAACTGACGGAACGAATATTCGCCTGCAAAGTATTACCCGCGATGGTGACGCTGTAACTGTTTCAGCTACAAATAAGATACCGACTTACTTTACAGGTATCTTTGGTAAGTCAGGCTTGGATATTGGCGCGACGTCTACAGCGCTTTATTCTAACCGTAACTTGGATATCGCGCTCGTCTTAGACACAACTTATTCTATGAATGGGTCAAAATTGACTAACCTCAAATTAGCCGCAAACAACTTAATTGATACATTTGACGGTTTTCAAAACGATAACTTGCGTGTCTCTGTTGTGCCTTTTGCGCAATATGTAAATGTCGGTACGTCACGTCGTGACGCGAATTGGCTTGATGTTCCTGCTGATGAAGAGGTTACTTATACAAGACGTGATGTTGTCTCCCGTACGAATTGCCGGACAGTCGCCAATAACGGCACACGTGATGGCGTTGCCGTTGGCGGGACGCGTCAGCAATGTGATGTCGTGCGCAGCGACCCTTATCAAGCCAGCTACACAGCGACTTGGCGTGGTTGTGTAGGTTCAAGATTTGTGCCTGCTGATGAGCGCGTTGACTTTGGCGGCAATCGTATTCCAGGTATTTTGAATTCACAGGGAAGTTGCGGCGCGGAAATTAGCGCGCTTACAACTGACCTCAACGCAACGAAGCAGACGATCAACGACATGAGAGCTGACGGGAATACTTACATTCCAGCTGGCTTAATGTGGGGATGGCGCGCGCTGGACAATCGTGAGCCTTTGACCGAAGCTGCAAGCTTGCCTGCTGATGATACAGATAAAGTTATGGTTGTCATGACGGATGGCAAGAACTTTAAATCCAAAAACGGTATTCTCCATAACGCGAATGATGGCGGTAATGATGCTGACAGAACAACTGCGCGTATGTGTGAAAATATCAAAAATGGTGACGTTAAAGTTTTCACAATTGCTTATGAAGTAAACGATACACCTACTCAAAATCTCTTACGTAATTGTGCGTCAGGTTCAGGTAATTTCTTTAACGCAACGAACGCGCAAGAACTTAACGATGCGTTCCAAGCAATTGGTAATAGCTTGAATGAGCTTCGTATCACATCATAGTATAAAAGTTCCTCACTTGGTCCCGCTTTGTGCGGGACTTCTTTTCGCAAAGATGACGGACTTTCGCCTCACACGTTAGATCGTTTACAAACTGCGAATCTATTATCCCGCTCGGTAAAAGCCGAGCGGGATTTTTGTATGTGGAATGGTGTTGTGAAAGTTAAGTGGCTTTTAATTCAATAATTTCAGTGCCTTAATGTGTTTTTCTAAGGTGGTGTAAAAGGCTCAGATATGTGGCTATCTTGTTTCCCATGCGCCTCGTTTAAATTTGACCGCCAGGACGTGCTAAGATAACTATGAACTACACAATTTAATAACGTCCCCGAAACGGAGATTCCTATGTTCAGTCATATCATGTTCGGCGCTAATAATGTCGAGACCTCAAAAACCTTCTATGATGCAGCTCTTGGCGCTTTGGGCGTGATGCCCGGCAGAGTCGATCCAAAGGGACGGGCCATGTATATCCAAGGCGACAGCATTTTCATGATTAGCAATCCTATTGACGGCAATCCAGCAAGCGGCGCGAATGGCAGCACAATCGGTTTCGCGGCAAGCTCGCCTGAAGATGCAGATGCGTTTCACAAAGCAGGATTGGCGCATGGCGGCACAGCGATTGAAGACCCACCTGGATGGCGGGAAGGCAGCGGGATGCGTCTATATCTGGCTTATTTGCGTGACCCGTCAGGTAATAAAATCTGCGCCATGTGCCGAGAGTAAACGTCTTGGCTCACGGGCTGTTACGTAGTTAATCTTTTGAGAACCAGAACAGCTCCCATCCTCTACACTACGTCTGTATTTTACTTTGAGACCTTTTGGAGATCTATGAGTTTCTTTCCATCCGTCGAGACCAGAGGAATGTTCTTGGTTAGGCCATATTCGAAAATCGCATCCAGTTTGGTTTCGATTTGATAATATTTAAACAGATTAGCATCATCGAGGACGCGTTTCAGTCCCAGCATATGCTTCTGCTTTAGTTTTTTATTGTTTAGTTCTAATTTTAAAGCGCGTGTGGTGAGGCTGTCAGCCTCTTTTTCTGACATAAGAGATATATTTTCTGCGAGTTCTGATATTAGGCCGAAACGTTTCTTTTCTGAAATTTTCGCCTGAGCGCGATAAGTGTCATATCTCTGCCAGAACTTGTCTTCTTCTTTGGGCGAAAGTTTGAGATTGCTGGCGACAGTCGCACGTCTTTGTATTTCCCGGCTTTGATTTGAAATTTCAAACGCAGAGGCGCTTGTTTGAGCATAAACGTCTGTTGTTCCAGCCATTACAAAAACAGCGAGAATGATAAGGAATTTTTGCATGTGACAGACTTTCTACAAAATGGAAACGCTTTGCGGCGAGTAAACACGGCTTCTCTCCATAAGTCTAATCACATAAATTATATATGATCTTTTCGATTAGGAGATATTTAAAGATATTATGATATCCGAACTGGCAAACTTTATAAGAATCTCACTATACGAGATCATGGCGGTGAAAATGGAAATATCAAAACAGAATACCTTGTTCTTAATTTTAGGTGTGGGTGCATTGGCACTTTCTGCCTGTTCAACAAATAATACGGCGAGTTCGCGTTATGGCGATGCTCATGCAGGGTGCATAGACACCGTAACCTGCGTTGGAATTGTCGATCGCGGCTATTGGGTCACGCCGCTTCATCATATTCAGACGGTTGAAAAGGAAGTTGTTGTTGAGAAAGAAGTCATCAAACAGCTCCCGCCTGAAATCATATATCAAGCCACGCCATGCCCGGTTGATACGGTCCCTGATAGCGATGGGGCGTGTATTCGCACTGTAACGGTAGAGTCGCCGCCTTCATATCCGTCTCCGTCTCCACAACCGCTCACATGTCCAGAGGGAACTATTCCTGGCTATGGTGGATTTGACTGTATCCCAATTAGAACGTCGCGTAAGTAATACCGTCTATATTTAGGTTTGAAAGGCGTCCAATAGGGCGCCTTTTTTTTATTGTTGACATATCTATATATGTTGTATATCTACAACAATATGATATATAACCGTATTAAAATGTTACGAACAGAGAAGGGGCTTTCGCGTAAAGAATTGGCTAAGGCTGTGGAAGTGAACTTCCAGACCATCGGCTATCTGGAACGCGGGGATTATAACGCTTCGCTCGAGCTTGCGTTTAAACTCGCAGAGTTTTTCGAAGTGCCCATCGACATGGCCTTTAGTCCAAGACCGTTCAAAACATTAGCAGAAGAATTAGCCGCCGCCCGCGCGGCGGAATAGGAGAATGATGATGATAAAGGCAAAATATATGAAATGGCAGGCCGATGCATTGCGCAAGACACCGTTGCGGCCCCATGAATTGGGTGAGAGCGGCCTTGCGGAGTTACGCCGCGATATTGTCACAAGTGTAGTTACATTAGCAATCTTGTCCACGATAGCCTTACTCTTTATAAGACGTATTACGGGACGGCTCAATCCTGATTTTAGTGCCGGTGTTGGACTGCTTATCTTTGGCGCGCTCTTGATTTGCTTTTATGTAACCTTCAAGTTTTTCGATAAATCATCGGAGGGTGTGGTGAATTCTGGACTTTATTGGCGTATTTCTGTTGATGATACGCTCCAAGATGAATGGGAAATTGCTCAAAAGCACAAGGCGCAATCCACAAGCTTTGAATGGCTTATGTGGGGATTTGTTGGCATGTTCGGTCTGTGGGTGGCGTTTAGCGCAATCGAAGGATTGACTGGATTAACACTTTTAGGCGTACCATCCTTTGGAGTCTGCGTTGTAATTGCGATCACCGGATTATACGCCTTGTCTTTGCTGCCGCTAATTTACACTTGCTGGACGGTGGAACCGATTAGCGATGAAGACCTCGCAGAGTTGATTGCCGAACGCAGTGTGGAGGAGGCAGAGCTCGCAGCGCCCGTTGAACCACCCAAAGCGCCGCTGGCCGGTAAGCAAAAATGGGTAAAACGCATCTGGGACTTGTCGCCTTATATAGTGGGAATTCTGATTGCTCTTTTGTGGATGTCGAAAGGCGACGGCGGACCATTTTACGATATTGGATATAATATCGGCCAATGGTTCGGGAAGCTGGTTGGTTAGAGTTGGATAGCTATTAGAACTATCCATCTAACTGACGACTAACCCTTGCAATTTTAGCCTTCCCACCGCATATCGCGCTCTTGAAATAACCCCTCGACTCAGGAGCGCCTCGTGGCCCGTCAATTCTGTTATCATATGCAAGGTCTGACGAAGAAATTCGGCAATAAGACCATCCTCGATAATGTGCATCTGTCCTTTTATCCCGATGCCAAAATTGGCCTGATTGGGGTCAATGGCGCGGGTAAGTCGACCCTTATGAAAGTCATGGCGGGTGTGGATACCGAAGTCACCGGCGAACATTGGGCCGCTGAAGGCACGCGGGTTGGTTACCTGCCGCAGGAACCTAAGCTGGATAATTCCAAAGACGTTTGGGGCAATGTCATTGAGGGCTGTGAAGATAAGCAAATCTTTGACCGCTATAATGAAGTTGCCATGAAAATGGCCGAAGACTATTCCGACGAAATCATGGAAGAAATGACCAAGCTTCAGGATGAGGTTGATGGCCGTGATGCTTGGGACATTGATTCCAAAATTGAGATGGCGATGCAGGCTTTGCGTTGCCCGCCCAAAGATAGCCCCGTCAATAATCTTTCAGGCGGCGAGGCGCGCCGCGTGGCTCTGTGCCGCCTTTTGCTCTCCAAGCCAGACTTGCTCTTGCTCGATGAACCGACAAACCATTTAGACGCCGAGACTGTGAACTGGCTTGAAAATTACCTCGTCAAATATTCCGGCGCGATTATCCTTATTACCCATGATCGCTACTTCCTGGATAATATCACAAATTGGACGCTGGAAATTGATCGCGGCAAAGCTTATCCGCATGAGGGGAATTACTCCTCTTGGCTCGAAGCCAAAGATAAGCGCAATATGCAAGAGGGCCGTGAGTCCGATAGTAAGTCCAAAGCGCTGAAACGCGAATTGGAATGGATCCGCTCTAACCCCAAAGCGCGCCAGACCAAATCCAAGGCGCGTTTATCAGCTTATGAAAAACTGCGCGATGAAGCCTCTGCTGAAGTCGTATCTCACGCCGATATCCGCATCCCAATGGGTGAGCGCCTGGGCAATGTGGTGGTCGAAGCTAATAATGTCAGTAAAGGTTTTGGCGATAAGCTCTTGATTAAAGACCTGTCTTTCCGTCTGCCGCGCGGCGGTATTGTCGGCGTTATCGGGCCCAACGGTGCCGGTAAGACGACCTTATTCAAAATGATTACGGGCCAAGAGCAGCCCGATGAAGGCACGTTCAAAGTCGGCGAAACGGTTGAGCTTGGTTATGTGGATCAGAATCGCGACGCGCTGGATAACAGCTTGAATGTCTGGGAAGCGGTGTCAGATAAATTAGATATTCTCGTACTAGGCAAACGTGAAGTACCGTCACGTGCTTATCTGGGCGCGTTTAACTTCAAAGGCACCGATCAGCAAAAAAATGTTGGGCAGCTCTCAGGCGGTGAACGTAACCGCGTGAACTTGGCTAAGATGCTAACACGTCCCGCTAACCTGCTACTGCTCGATGAACCGACAAACGATTTGGACCGCGAAACTTTGGCCTCGCTCGAAGTGGCGCTTGAGAAATTCCCAGGCTGCGCCGTGGTTATCTCGCATGATAGATTCTTCCTCGACCGCGTCGCAACACACATACTCGCCTATGAAGGGGACAGCCATGTGGAATGGTTTGAGGGTAACTTCGCCGATTACATCGAAGATAAAAAACGCCGCCTAGGTGATGACGCCGATATGCCAAAGAAACTGAAATTTGTTAAGTTTGAACGGTAAAAAAAAGCCCGCTACTCTGAGCGGGCTTTATTCTAATGGTTTGTAGCCAATTTGTTATGGCACTACTAACCTAGTGTAAATCCTGTAGGATCGTGCCTAATAGCCGTTACGGTTATTGTGACGACGATTATGTCCCTCATGAACTTTTGTTTTGGTCACCACGCGATTACCATATTGGTCGTAACTAATGGTCTCGTGTGTTGTTACATTCCTGCCATTATGGTGACGAGTGCGTTCGCGTCTATCATTGTAGTAGCTATCATCATAATTACGCGACTCTTCATATCCGCGTGAACGATATTGCGAACAGTCTTTATCTGCAACAGCTACGCCAGCTGTACCGCCTGCTAGGCCGCCAACAACGGCACCTGTATCGCCTGAAACTTCATTACCTAATACAGCGCCAAGTGTACCGCCAATTACAGCACCTAGAACTTGGTTCTGTGTGTCATTCGTTTTGCAGTTCTCATAAGACGTTTGCCCAAAAGCAGGTGCGGCTGCGAATGTTACGGCAATAATAAGGGGGGTTAAAATTGCTTTTTTCATGATCTTAGTTCCTGTGTTAATTATAGCGATACAATGATTGCGCGCCGATATAGTTCCGCGAAGGATGAAAAAACTGCATTAAAATGCGTTAAGGTCCCATTTTACTGAGAATGATGGCGATAATTGAGGGTTCGAGGGTTAGAAAGCGTTATACATTCTTACTGAAAACTGTGCGCTTTCAGCCAAATTTATCTTATTTTTCGCATTTTCCATAAGCAACGGCATAGGATTCATGAAAACATTTGATGAAACCTTCTAAGACGTAAAGGTTTCCAGGGTCGTCAATGAAGCCGTCCCGCATGGTTATGTTTGGGTTATCTTTCAGAAATTTACGCCGCGCGTCCTTCAATTTTTCAGGAACGGGCACTTTCGCGAGTTTATCTCGGGCGGCTTGGAGGGCGGGTTTGTCTTTTTTCAAAAAGGCGATCGTGCCGTCAACATAGAGGTTCCAAGCTTTTTCGTCATCTCCGTCTTTATATGTGCGCTTAAAGACAGCGAGGGCTTCATCATAATTACCAGAGCTAGCCAAGACTTGGCCCCGATGCCATTCCAATTGATTATGTTGCCGCTCATAGGTGTACTCATATTCCGCTATGTAAGATTTGAGTAAGCGTGCGGCTGCGCCTTTACACCCTTGTTTATAGTCAAGTGTTCGCCAACCACCTTCGAAATCCTGATCGAAATCTTCAACGGGTAAGGTCATGAGACGGTAATATTCATCCCTATCAATGCCGCATTTCTTGAAGTCGTCTTGGTCAGCCGCGCTATGGTCAGTGAAAAGCCGCGGCGTCTCCTCTGATGTTTTGGCCAGTCCCGTATTTGCTGCAGGGTTTTGGTTTACACAAGCGAAGAGACAGAATGAGAGGGTGGCTAAGATAGCAATGTGACGCTGTTTCATGTGTAAAAGTTGCCGTTTACTGTCATAAATGTCAACTTTCACTCACGTTATAAAAAAGGCATAAGAATCGCATGCTCATTCGAATAGCGATTATATGGCTGACATGCGTTCTAGTCGCCTGCAGCACGCAAACCACACAGGCTCCTGCGCCTAAGATTGTGGTGGATCAATTTGGCTATCTGCCAGAGCTTGAGAAACGCGCTGTCATTCGCAGTCCTGAAATTGGCTATGACAACGGAGAAAGCTTCGTCCCCAGCGGCCGCTATGCTGTAATTGATGTGGCCAATGGTGAGGCGGTCTATGAGGGCGCTCCTGTTGTATGGAATGGGGGCAGCATCGACGCAATGTCCGGCGATAGGCTCTGGTGGTTTGATTTTAGTGCTGTGACCGATGAGGGGAGTTATAAAGTTGTCGACCTTGAGACAGGTGCTGAGAGTTTCATGTTTGATATCGCAGAGGATGTTTATACGCCTGTTCTAAAGGCCGCCTTCAAAACGCTCTATTATCAACGTGCAGGGTTTGAAAAACGCGCACCTTTCGCTCTCAAGGGTTACGAGGACGGGGCGAGCCATCTTGGCGCAGGGCAAGACCCGCAGGCGCGGCTTTACAATGCCAAAGATAATGCTTCCACGGAGCGCGATTTGCGGGGTGGGTGGTATGATGCGGGGGATTATAATAAATATACCAGCTGGACGGCCAATTACATTCGAACGCTTCTGCATAGCTATATCGAAAACCCTGACGTTTGGACGGATGATTTTGGTATTCCCGAAAGCGGAAATGGCGTGCCCGATATTCTGGATGAAGTGAAATGGGGACTGGATTGGCTTGAGCGGATGCAAAATGCGGATGGCTCAATGCTTTCCGTTATGAGCCTAGCCGACGGTTCACCGCCTTCCAGCGCAGAGGGGCCGAGTTACTATGGTCCTGCCAATACCTCTGCCACTTACAGTTCTGCAGGCGCATTTGCCATGGCGGCAGATGTTTTTGCCAAGACACCCACATACCGCACTGAAGCCACGCGTTACCGCAAGCGCGCGGTTGAAGCGTGGAATTGGGCTGAGGCTAATCCAGATGTTATCTTCAAGAATAATGACGCGGAGCAGGGGAGTGAAGGCCTCGCGGCGGGACAACAAGAGGTCGGCGCTGAGCGCCTGCAAAAGAAGATACTCATATCCGCTATCTATATGTTCAAAATTACGGGTCAGAGAAAATATGCTCGGCAAGTCGAGCGCATCTATGACGACATCACCCCCATCACGCCTTGGGCGGCGGAAGGGTTCGAGGGTGATATAGCCCCGACGCTGTTATACTTCTCGCGATTGCGCGGCGTGCCCACATCTTTCAAATCCCGTATCCGCAAAGACTATCAGAACATTCTCACAGGCGATAATGGCCTAATGGCAGGGGTAGAGCAGCAAGAGCAGGGCTATGGCGCGCCGATGAGCGGCTATTATTGGGGCAGTAACGGCGCAGCATCACGGCGAGGTTCTGTCTTCACCCAAGCCGCATTTGCGAAAATGGGCGGCGCGGAGGCGCAGGATTACAGAAATGCGGGTAGTCACTATCTGCACTACCTGCACGGCGTGAACCCGCTCGGACTTGTCTATCTGTCAAATATGGAGCGTTACAGCGCTGAGAAATCCGTCTCAGAGATTTACCACAATTGGTTTGCCAACGGCAGCAAAAATTATGACAGCACAATCACCTCAACCTACGGCCCTGCGCCAGGCTTTCTTGTAGGCGGTCCCAATCCGGGTTATGAGCGCGATGCGTGCTGCAAGACCAAATGCGGCGGGCATGGCGCGAAAATCTGCAAGCGCCCCATCTTGTCTCCACCCGCAGGGCAACCCCCGATGAAGTCCTATGCAGAATTTAATGATGGTTGGCCGATTAATAGCTGGTCCGTCACTGAGAACAGCAATAGCTATCAAACCGATTATATAAGGCTGCTCTCAAAATACGCGAAATAGAGGGTTTACTTCTCTTTGGACATTACACCGGCTTTAATGAAAAGTTCGCGGGCTTTAGCAACAACGTCTTCATTGCGATATATTTGCTCAAAGGCGGATATAATCCCTTCTTTTTTCATAATGGTTTTTACATTGCTATCGACCTGATCAATTCTGGGACGATATTTGGCCATGCTCTGTGCGTCTTCATTCGCCACCGCGGCCAAGTATTGAAATAGAAAACTGTAATAATTCCCGCGCGCCTCTATTGCTGAGGCTGCTTTTTGCATCCCGTCTTTATCATCATTGAGCAGGGCCCAAGCGAAATTGGTAAAATAGTAATTCGCCGGGGGGGAGAGTGTTCGGTCTTGAGCTTCTTTGGCGAGTGATAGAGCTCGCTCCCACTGCCCAACACTTGCCAGTCGGCGGCTTAACCACGCCATATTATGAGGATCGCCAGGATTTGCGACATAGGCCAATTCGGCATGTTTTAAGGCCTCTTGTGCACTCCCGCCATCCATGTGAATCGTTGCAGAAAGCAAATATTGCACGGCCCCATTATCCGGATCAATTTGCGCGGCACGCTTGACCATATTCAGGCCCTCTTCAGCACTGATGTCGGGGTCGATTGAGCGAGCCTGATGTACTGACGGCGACGATTTTGCGCCCAGATAAATCAGTGTTCCGAAATTGGCAAGAAGGGTCGCATTTTCGGGGTATTTTTCCACACACTTATCCAGACAGCTATAGACAGCCTTATACTTGGCTGGAGTCGGGTCGGGGTCATCGAAAAACTTATCTGTCATAATCACGCACTCAAAAGCTTTAAGGTCAGATAAGTCGACTGTGCTGCGGTCAATTTGCGCTTCAATGAATTTTAAGTTTTCTTGAACAATCGCGCCTTCCAAGCCTGCAAATTTGCCGCTTAATTCTGTAACAATCTCGGACAAACTGCTGAAGTATTCCGGGTTATCAGGAGAGCGCCGAACACGTTTTTCGTAGACTGTCGAGCCATTATCCAAATCGACGAGTTTAACATAGAGGTCCAATTTTGGATCAACCGAGAGAACGAGCCCTGAAATCGCATATTTAAAAGGTCCATTGTCTCTCTCATTTTGCTGTATCAGCGTTTCGTAGCTCTTGTCATAGAAAACGGGTCTGATAAGTTGAAAGCGAGATAAGTCCTCGACGAGCTTTCTTTGAAGACTTTCCTCAAGAAAACTATAATCTTCCACCCCAGTTTGGTTTTCAAACGGCATGACTGCGATCATAGGAAACTCAGAGACCGGGGCGTTTTGTTGTTCGCGAGCAGACTCCACTTGTGGAGCCGAAGTTTCATTAGAAGGGGTGCGTTGAGCCTCACCTGCGCTAAAAATTTTAAGAGCCCCAAACCCTAAAACGAAAATGACTGTTGCTAGAAATATCGCCTTTAATTTTTGAGTGCTCGGTTTAGGAGGCGTCTCCTCTAGCAAGGGTTGGGAAACGGCAATGATGTTTTGATTAGGAGCAATCGCAATTTTATAGCTGCCTTTGGGCATCGTCAAAATAACGGGATCCACCGCTGGGTATGAGATGTAATAATCGCGAAGCATATAGCGTAGGCGCCGAGCACTGACGCGAACAATCGTGTCTTGGGCCGAGTCAAAATTAGCGGTCTTGCCAAAAACATCCTGCGCGATGCTCATCTCGCTTATGCGACCTGCTCGTCCTTCTAAAGTTTCGGTGACAACGTATTTTAAAAAAACTTGTGCGCGAGGGCTGTCTCTAAAAATCTCAGAGATGAGTATGTTATTTAGAGTTTCAAGGACCTCTTCATTTGTGTGTTTCATCTTGTATCGACCCAACACATGCCCATACGGCATACACGACTAAAGATAAAAATTACGAGTGTAATCAACCTACAAGCAAGAGACTCACCGTTAGTCACGTAGTACTTTCGAGGTTCCGCCGTCCTGCTAAGCAATCATGTGAACGAATTTTGGGGTAGCGCAAAATTGCGGCTTCGTAAGCATCTGACGTGAAAATGGTCGAAGGTATCATCGACTCTATTCAGCGCGACGCTTGGGTCAAGCAAGCCAAGAAACTTAGTAAGTAAGTTTCCTAAAATAAGCTGGTGCCGTTCGCGGTGCCGGCTCATCATATTTTACGCCGCTTAAATTACATAAGCCTATAAGACATAGCTACGCTGTCGATGGAGTCGGCTTTTTTAAAATGAAAGCCTAAACATGTCAGGGGATTGCCAAAAAACGGACAGCCCGTGAGAGCGATGTCCCGACGGAACACCGAAAATAATAAAAATATTTTACGAGAGATCACTCTCACGGCGGCGATTTTTCTGCGGAGGCCCTGTGTTCGCGGAGTTACGGACTGTACGATAGCTGTCGCTACCTGACCGCACCGCTCGGGCATCTTATCTTCGTCTCCACAGAGGCCCGGCACAGCCCGGTCGTAACTCCGAGTGCTCAGCCTCACCGTCTCGCTAATAACAAAGCTACGCGATTTGCCTGTCCAAGTGAAATTCACAATTAGCGAGAACATAAGCAATATAGCGTAGATTCGAGATCATGAGGATTGAGTTTATTAAAATGGCGTGAGGGGTGAGAAAAATTGATTTTTTGCAAGGATTGAAATTGGAGCTTCATCCTAATTGTAGACATGAGCCTTGCGGCTTTAGTCGCCTCGAATAGGATACTCAGAGTTTGGGAATTTTAGTCTAAATAACGAAAACCGATCAATTGTTATTTTGCAAAATTTTTCCATGCATCAGCAAATATAGGGCCTGCATCAGCACTTTCAATAATTCTGCCATGAGACATAATTATGCGGTTGATCGGCCAGCTGATTAGCGTGTCAATCATACACCGGATAGAAGATTTATCCTTAACCGAGAATCTATGGTAAAAGGCAACATTTGGCCGGCCATAATTACCAATCATCCAGAAGAATAATTTTTCTGCAGGATATTGCTCAGATTGATAATTATACAGTAGATCGGCTGTTATTAGCGTCCGGCTAGTTTCATGGAAGATCATGGTCTCTTGAATACGATGACCCGTAAGTGTGAATTTTTTTATGCCGCTATCGTTTCCAAATACAACATCAGGCGTGATTATTTGCGCGCCGTCCACCGACCCTATTTTTTCTAGGAGGCTTTCCGGAACCCAGCAATTTGCATCAGGAAATGTCTCAACACAGGGCCTTAGATACATATGATGCATCAAGTTTGGAGCGACAATATCCTTAACAGTGCCTAACGCACGAATAAATGCAATGTTTTCAGCGTTTAGCGCAACAGGTGAGTAAAGTAAGAGCCCAGACTGAGTTTTAAGGATCGTCATGCGCAGGCTCCCACGACATCCAAGGGAAAGAAAATATGACTCCAAACACCATACACCCTCGTCAATTTTTTTGATTTTTTCTGACGACATTCAGGCAATCCTCTTAATCTTGCAGGCCTATTTATGCAGGTGTCTTTCATAAAGGAAAGTAGTTTTAGATAAATTCCGATGTCCGCTCTTGGCCAATGCTGACATGCAATGGGCGTCCTAAAATCATCTCAGAACAGCTGCTGGTAATGTTTGGATTTGCGGCGACAATGAGTCACTTGCTAAGGTCTCCTCTGCTCCCACGGCAGCCTAAACCCCGCCCCGCACCAATCGCCCCGGCCTTGCGTTGGTCACCTCATCATTGGCGATGACTTGCTCACCTTTGACGAAGGTCGCTTTATAGCCTTTGACGGGCTGTATGAGGCGCTGGCCGCCTGCGGGGAGGTCTTGAATCATCTCGGGCATGGCCAGGTCTAGCCCGTCATAATCGATGATATTAATATCAGCGCGCATCCCGACCTTTAGGCGTCCGCGATCCGTCAGGCCGAGATAATCCGCGCCGTCCGCCGTTAGCATTTGCACAGCGCGTTTTAGCTCTATCCCGTCATGACCTTTACGAATGCGGTCGCGTGTCCAATGGGAGAGCAAATAGGTCGGAAAGCTGGCATCGCAAATCGTGCCGACATGCGCCCCGCCATCTGACAGCCCCGGCAGCGCTTTGGGGTGTTTCATCATGGTCAGGACATTGTCATAATTCATCTCGTAATAATTATAGACGGGATAATAGATGAGCGCTTTGCCGTCTTCTTCGAGCAGCATGTCATAGGCTTGTTCCCAAACGCTTACGCCGTTTTTGCGGGCGAGGGCGGCGAGGGAGGTCTCGCCTGTTTGCTCGTAATCGACCTTGCCGGAATAGTTTAATTTGAATTGCTTTTCCGCGAGCTGTTCAAAACTGGCAATCATCATGTCGACAATGGGCGGCACGGGGCTGCCTTCGCCTGCGAGTTGAACGGGAGTTTCGGAGAGGAGCTGTTTTTTAAAATCAGGGTCCCTCATTATGGCAACACGTTCTTCAAGTGATTTCTCTCGAATGGCCAAATAGCTCGGATGCGCCATAAGCGGATGGAAGGTGCAATTCAGTCCCGTGAAAGAGCCAATGGCACGAGGAGCCACTTGGAAGGAGATATCAAGCCCGTCAGCATTCATCGCTTCTGTACGGCGTATGATGTTCTTCCAATCATCAGGGGCGAAGTCTCGCTCCATGAGTGACATAGAGCCCTTATGGCCGTGGCCTGCACGGTAAAAGGCTTCCATCAAATCAAACTCGGTCTCGAAGCTCTCGCCAGGGCGGAGCATGTCAAAATCATTGACGACTTGAAGGACCCCGTGGCCTAATCCCTCGAAAGCTTGCGCAATGCCGACAAGCTCGTCCTTGCCCGCCTCGGAACCGGGCGTCCATTCTCCGTCCGAGCTTTTGTGGAAATCACTACGGCCAATGGAAAAACCAAGCGCGCCAGCCTCTAAAGCTTCGCGGGTGAGCTCGCGCATCTTTTTAATATCGCTATCATTAGCGGGTTCGTTAAACACCGCGCGGTCACCCATAGCGTAAACCCGCAGCGGGTCATGGGGCATCATGACGGCGAAATCTATCGTGTGCGGCTTGGCATCAATCGCGTCCATATATTCGGGGAAGGTTTCCCATTGCCAATCCATGCCTTCATGCAAGGCGGTGCCAGGAATGTCCTCGACACCCTCCATGAGGCGGATGAGTTTATCGCGGTCTTGCTTGCGGCAGGGCGCAAAACCCACGCCGCAATTGCCGAGAAGGGCGGTGGTGACGCCGTGATTGACGGAAGGTTTTAATTCCTCGTCCCATGAAATCTGCCCGTCATAATGGGTGTGTAAATCTATGAAGCCGGGGGTGACGATATGGCCTTTAGCAGAGAGGGTTTTCTTGGCATCGCCATCGCATAGTCCGATCTCAACGATAAGCCCGTCTCTGATAGCGACGTTGGTCTCAACGCCGTCGCCGCCATTGCCGTCGAAAACCAATCCATCGATAATTTTGAGGTCAAACATGAGCGCGCGTCCGATCGTTAAATCTAAAGAGACCCACCAATAGCAGGCCTGCGATGAGGTGCCAAGTTCCCCATAATCCTGCCACGACACCTGCGCCGCCAAGCCCGCCGAGTTGCGTGAGTAAAATGACAATGCCAAGGCCTGCATTTTGAATGCCGACCTCAAATGTGAGTGCTCGGCGGGAGGGAATGTCTGCGCCGCTAAAAACACCGGCCAGATATCCCATGAGAAAGGCAAGGCCATTATGAAAGATAACCAGAGCGAAAATGGCGATGCCAAGTTGGAAAAACACCGGCATATATTGCAAACATGCCGAGACGATTATGACGATAAGACCCAGGCCTGCGATGAGCGAGAGCGGCTTTTGAAGCTTCGCTGATATTTTGGGTGCAAAATGCGCCATCAACATACCCAGGCACAGAGGCAAGGCGAGAATAAGCAGTGTGTTTATGAGAAAGCTGACAGTGTCCAGATTGATCTCAGTCAGCAATTCTCGCGTCGGCGTATAAAGCCTGCTCCAAAGAATAATAGAAACAGGCGTTATGAAAGCTGCGACAAGGCTGCTAGTGGCAGTGAGAGAGACAGAAAGCGCGGTATTCGCGCGGCCGAACAAAGCCAGCAGGTTTGAGCTGTTACCGCCAGGGCAACAGGCAATGAGTATCATCCCAAGGGCTACGCTTGCTGGTGGGTTGGTTAGATAGCAAATCAGAACCGTCAAAGCGGGCAGACCAATGATCTGTGCCAGGACCCCGGCCAAATAGACTTTGGGATTATCCTTAAAAAACCGAAAGTGTTCTGTGCGCAAACCTAATGCGACAGCAAACATCATCAGAGAAAGAATGAGCGTCAGAGCAATTTCCGACCCGCCTCCTAGATCAAGCGTAATGTTGTCGAGGAGTTCTGCGTCCATCCGGTTATCTCTTTATGATTATTTGGAACGATTGTGCCTTGCGTCAGTTGATTAAGCAAGACGCCTAAAAATAATAGGCATCGCGATAACAATAGTATCACGCCTTTGGTGTGCTACCGCGGTTTTATCTCTTAGGAGTAAAAACTATGACAAATTTAAATCAATCCAAAGTTCTGTTTCTGGCCACAAATGGCTTTCAGGAAGACGAAATGTTTTCCCCGCGTAAAGCGCTAACGCAAGAAGGTGCAACCGTACATCTAGCCTCATTTGACACGGACTCGATTTCAGCCGGCGAAAGCGATAGCCGGAAAATCACGCCGGACATGACATTTGAAGATGTAGATGTCTCAGATTATGATGCAGTGGTCATACCCGGCGGCGTGGTCAATCCGGATAAATTGCGGACCAGTAAGACAGCCGTAAACATCGTACGAGACTTTGCCAAAGACGGTAAAGTCATTGCAGCCATATGCCATGCGCCGTGGATGCTAGCGGAGGCCGATATTCTGCGCGACCGTGAGGCTACATCCTACGCCTCGATTAAGACAGATATGATTAATGCAGGTGCGAGCTGGAAAGACGAGGCGGTCGTCGTCTCAAACGGCATTATCACAAGCCGAAGTCCGGATGACCTTGAGGTCTTCAATGCCAAAATTATTGAGGAGATTAAGGAAGGCACGCATAATCGCACACTGGCCGCCTAATTTTGTATCAATACTGGAAAAACCCTTTCTATTGAGAGGGTTTTTTTATGGGCTGACAGGCCGCACATCGCCGCCCAGCATAACACCCCATATTTTAATATCGGGCCAAGCCTCGGGGGCCGTGGTGAGGGGGTTGGACTCTAGGATAGCGAAGTCGGCGCGTTTGCCAGCTTCCAAAGACCCAATTTCATCTTCTAAGCCGAGTGACCACGCCGCATCGAGGGTAATTGCTTTGAGGGCCTGTTCGCGCGTGATTTTTTCATCCGCGTTACTGACGCCGCCTTCGCGGGTTTCGCGGGTCATGTGAACGCTGGCCGCTTTAAGGGGTTGCGGCGGGGCAAGCGGGGCGTCGGAATGGAGAGTCGTGTGAATGCCGGCTTTAATCGCGGAGGCGAGGGGCGTGATGAAATCGGTTTTCTCGCCAATCGCTTCTTTATAATCCTCGCCCATATATTTGACGTAGTGAGACGCGGCAGAGATGCCCACGCCAAGTTCGGCAGCCATTTTGATTTGGTCAGGCCGGAAAAGCCCGCCATGCTCAATGATAAGACGCTGCCCATCTTCGCCTGCTTTCATTTTTGAAAAGGCACCAAGTGTGGAGTCCTGCGCGGCGTCGCCATTGGAATGGATATGAATATCCAAACCCGCATCCCAATAGCGCCGCATCAGGGCTTCTAAGTCTTCGGGCTCTGTCACCCACAGTCCATCTTGGCCTTTGGACTGCCCGCCGATGTAGCCGGGCGCGGCCATCTTCATGGTTTGAGAATAAAAGGCGGCATCGGTAAAAAGCTTTACTTGCGGCAATACGCGAGGCTTGGCATCAGTCTGCCGAGCCATTTCGGAAATTCGCAGATTAGCGATATTCTGAAATTCTTTAGTAAAAGCGCGGTGTTCTGGAACAAGGTAAAGATTATAATTATCTTCATCAGAATAGTGCGCTTTGATGTAATTATCCTCAAGGGCACGGCCAAAAATGCCGTAGCCCATTTCAGCGACGCTGGTCACGCCTGAGCGGGCGAAGATGGCTTCATAGCCATTCCAGCCTTTGGCAATATGATCAGGCGCGAGGAGTATTGGGCCAATCGTCGCGAAGAGCGCTAAAGCCGCATCCTCATAAATACGCCCGTTAAGTTCGCCCTTATCGTCCAAACCAACACCGTGGAATTGTTCGGCCAGAGCAGGTGTGAGTTTTGCGGCCTCTATGGCCGCGCTGTTGAGGTAAAAGTCATGGCCTGAAAAATGCCAAATAAAGATAGGGCGCGTCTCTGAAATTTTATCCAAGTCCTGCCGCGTTAAATCCCCTTGAACAAGATTATGATAGCCATAGAGGATTAAAGGGCCATCAGGGGCCGCCTTTTCAAATTCAGCTATTTTTGCAATCAAGGAGGCTTTGTCAGGCAAGCCTTTGACCGTACCCTTAGGCGTTTCCATATCCCATGGCGGCACGAAATCTAGGCCATACATCATAGAGCCGAGCGTCATGTGAATGTGTGGGTCGATAAGGCCGGGGGTGATAGTTTTATCGGCAAAGCGTCTATCAACGTTTGCTTCGCTATAACGTTTTTTCAGCGTGTCAAATTCGCCGATGTCAACTATAGTCCCGCCATCATCAATAATTATGGCATTTCCAGTTGGGTTGTCATCATCAACGGTGAGGATAGTCTGCGCAGAGTAGAGGGTCATGTTTTGACCCGAAGGCTGCGTTTGGGTTGGCGTGCAAGCCATCAAGCTTAAGCCAAGAGTAATTGAACCTATGGCGCTGAAGCTTAATCTTTTCATGCCCAATCCTCCCTGATGCCCCGAGGGACAAGTGCCGTCATATCGCCTTTTGAGGAGATAGTATGGGATATGACGACACTTGCAAGGTTGGGTTTAGGAGGGGCTAAATATTATTAGCAGAGATAAGTGCGGGCCTCTGCTAATTGTTGGGCGATGCGGTCACGGGTGACGTAATCACTGTCGCGAGCATTTGGCTTTTGTGTACGGCGCTCAAAGCGCTGGAGCTTACGCTCTAAATGGCCGATTGTAAGGTCATGGGGTAAGCAAGGACGTTTGTTTAATATAGCTAACATTGTATATTCCTTTCAGTCTTGTTTAGGATTTCAATATGCATCGTGTTGAAAGATTTCGCCAATCAAGAGGATTCACGTTGGGGCGATTGGGCGTGATGTATTTTTCACGGAGATGTGAGCCTTGACCTTACCCTTACTTATAGGCTTAAAGCCGCCTGTCAGAGGGTCAGACGATTGCGTGCGTGAAAATGTGCGAGGAAAGTCCGGGCTCCATTAAAGCAGGATGCCGGGTAACGCCCGGCCTTTGCATTCCTAACGGAATACATTGAGGGAAAGTGCCACAGAGAGAAGACCGCTCTTAAATGAGTAAGGCTGAAAGGGTGCGGTAAGAGCGCACCGCCGCAAGGGTAACTAAGCGGGCAAGGTAAACCCCATTCGGAGCAAGACCAAATAGGAACGGTATAAGATGTGCTTTATCATCGCTGTTCGGGTGTGTCGCTTGAGGGTGTTAGCAATAGCACTCCCAGAGGAATAATCGTCACTGTTTCGGCAGGACAGAACCCGGCTTATCGACCCTTTGACATTACCATCATCAATGACCGCTTTTGTGGATTTGCCTCGGGCAAATCCACGGAGGCTGTAGTGTCATTGATGGTGCTGCGTCACGCGCTGTGCTGTCATCTCATATAATTTAGTGTGACCTTATCCCTGCCTGCGCAGGGATGAGCGGAATTATGGGAGTGCGGCACCACTCCATTTACTCCGGCACAGGAAACCCGCGATCCCGCATCAGCGGCGCAATATCCGCATCACGACCTCTAAAGGCGCGGTAAGCGTCTGCGGGGTCCATTGAATTGCGCGGGGCAAAGAGGTATTTCACCAGCTTTGCCGCGACATCTTTATCGTAAAACCCGTCTGGGGCTTCTTTAAAGGCTTCCGCCGCATCTGATGTTAAAACATCCGCCCACATATAACCGTAATAGCCCGCGCTATAACCTTCGCCTGAGAAGATATGTCCAAAATGAGGGGAGCGGTGACGCATGACAATTT
Source organism: Hellea sp. (assembly GCA_028224375.1). GTDB lineage: Bacteria > Pseudomonadota > Alphaproteobacteria > Caulobacterales > Maricaulaceae > Hellea. Next base: position 20,678 of record JAOIVW010000023.1, on the reverse strand, counting down.
CTTTGGGCATGCCGAGGCTCTCCAGTGTTTCGCGCTCAAACTTATCTGGGTCAATGTCCGTCGGATCGGTTGTATGATAGCGCATATCGACAAGAGCAGAGGCAAGATATTCCGTGGTTGAGAAGCCTTGATTAAAGGTTGCGGCGTCTTTGATTTTCTGGCGCAAGGCGGCGGGCATTGGCTTGCCAGTCTCATGATGGACAAGGAAGTTTTCGACGACATAGTCGGTTGAAAGCCAACGCTCTAAGAGCTGTGATTGAAACTCTGTGTAATCGCGTACGCCGCCATTAAGTCCGGGGTACACGGCTTTGCCCGAGAGGCTGTGCAGCGCATGGCCAAATTCGTGGAAGAAGGTATTGGCGTCATCCCATGAAATCAGGACGGGTTCACCTGGCGCGGTTTTGACGAAGTTGGAATTATTAGAGGACAGCACATTGGTCACGCCGTCATAGCTAGTATGGCCACGGTAAGTTGTTGCCCAAGCGCCGGAGCGTTTGCCTGGGCGGGCAAAGGGGTCGAGGTACCATAGGCCGATATTCTCGCCTGTGGTCTTGTCGGTGACTTCCCATACATTTACGTCGGGGTGGAAGACTGACACGGACCCTTCTGGAACTGGGGTGAAGTTGAAATTAAACAGCTCACCCGCGACATAGAACATGGCGTCGGTCAATTTATCGAGCTGTAAATATTGCTTCACCTCATCACTATCGAGGTCATATTTATCTTTGCGGACTTTTTCGGCGTAATAGCGGTAATCCCAAGGCGCGATTTTGATATCTGCGCCTTCCTTATCAGCTATAGCTTGCATGTCAGCGACTTCTTCTGACACGCGGGCGATGGCGGCAGGCCAGACAGCTTCCATGAGCTCAAGGGCGCGCTCTGGTGTGCCCGCCATGCGGTTCTCTAACCGCCACTGCGCGTAATTATCATAACCGAGCAGGCCCACCCGTTCATCGCGGAGTTTCAGAATTTCAGCGATGATGGCATTGTTATCATGCTCATCTCCATTATCGCCGCGTGAATAATAGGTCTCCCACACTTTCTGGCGCAAATCCCGCTCATCAGAATAGGTGAGGAAGGGTGACATGGATGAACGCGTATTCGTAATCGCATATTGTCCATCTTTGTCATTGTCGGTGGCTGTTGCGGCTGCGGCTTTAATATAGCCGTCAGATAGACCGCTAAGTTGGTCTTCATTGATGTAAAGAATATAGCCTTCCTCATCTGCAAGAACATTATTGGCAAATTTCGTATGTAGCTCTGAGAGGCGCTTATTGATGGCGGCATAACGTGCCTTGTCTTCAGCGTTTAGCGTTGCGCCATTACGGGCAAAGCCGTCATAGGTTAGCTGCACAAGGCGTTGCTGGTCGGGACGCATGTTTTTTACAGCGTCACTTTCATAAACGGCTTTCACGCGGTCAAAGAGCTTTTCATTTTGTGTAATTTTTGATCTAAACTCTGAAATCTTCGGTGCCATCTCGCCTTGAATAGTACGAAATTCAGGAGAGGACATATTTGAGCTCCAAATCCCCCAATATCGAAAGGCGCGGTCAAGCTCGGCCCCCGCTTTTTCCATCGGCAATATGGTGTTCTCAAATGTTGGCGCGGCCGCGTTATTGGCGATAGCGTCAACCTCTTTCAGGTTTTTTGCCATGCCCCATTCGAGAGCCGGCTTGATGTCCTTAAGCTGCATCTTATCAAAAGCGGGGACTCCGCCATATGGGCCCTTAAATTCTGCCAAGAGCACATTGTCTATGCTTGGCATGTCAACAGAGGGCATTTCAACGTTTAGTGTTTCAGTTTTTTGCATATCGACAGGGGCTTTCGTGGAAGTCTCTTTTGTAGATGTATCTGAACACGCAATAAGCGTCAGAGCGAGAAGGGATGTGGCCGTCAGAAGTGTTTTGCGCATGGGTCAACCTTTTGTGAATCTTTACCTTCTATAAACACATTTTTATGCCTTCCAAGGGGCGAGAGGGCTCAGACCGCAGAGTTCGGCAAACGAGGCATGAAAAAAGACCTAAATCCTGCAATTATACTTAAATTAGTGCTAAATAGGCATTGTATCCCATAAAATCCCATGTTATCCCATTTATAACGTCATGATTTGGCTTTTGGCGTTGAAAAGGGGATAACTGGGATGTTTTTGTCCACGGTGACAAATAGCTTGGATGCGAAAGGGCGTGTATCTGTGCCCGCCGATTTTCGTGCGACCATATCCGAGACCCCTTCGAAATCGCCATTTGACGGCATTGTTGTCTGGCCAAGTCTGGACGGGAATTACCTTGAAGGCGGCGGCATTTCGTTGCTTGAGGATTTTCAAAATTCGTTGGATCAGCGCGAGCATTACGATGCTGAGCGCTCGGCGCTTCAATATATGATTTTCGCTTCATCTCGGCAGTTGGCTTTTGATGGTGGCGGGCGTGTGTCTCTGCCGAAGGATTTGCACGAATATGCAGGGCTGAATGGCAAGGTGACATTTGTTGGCCTAGGTCGCCGTTTTGAAATTTGGTCGCCTAAGGCGTTGGAAGATCGCAAAGATGGCTTGCTCGCTTTGGCGCGCGAAAGCCGTCATTTGCTAAAAACAGTAAAACCGGGAGAGGGCTCATGAAGCACTATCCCGTTATGCTCCCCGAAGTTTTAAGTGCGCTTTCCCCGGAAGACCGCGAAACCTATGTGGACGGCACCTTTGGAAATGGCGGCTATAGTGAGGCCTTCTTAAAGGCGGCTAATTGCCATGTTGTTGGCCTTGACCGTGACCCGAATGTGCAGCCTCGTGCTGAAGAATTGTCCGCTCAATATAATGGCCGTTTTCGCTTGATTGAAACGCCGTTTTCTAAAATGGATGAAGTCTCGCTTGAGAACGTTGATGCTGTTGTGCTGGATATTGGCGTGTCCTCTATGCAACTGGATCAAGCGGAGCGCGGCTTTTCTTTCATGCGTTCAGGCCCGCTTGATATGCGCATGGGCAATACGGGGCCAACGGCAGCGGACGCTGTGAAATCTTTAGAGCATTCTGATCTTATTCGTATTTTTCAGGTTTACGGTGAAGAGCGCCGCGCCCGCCGTGCAGCTGACTTCATCGTTCGCGCCCGCGAAGAGGGTGATATTGTGACGACTGATGCGCTCGCAGATGTTGTAGAGAAAGCTCTAGGCCGAACTGGAAAAAATCATCCTGCGACACGCGTGTTTCAAGCCTTGCGTATTTTCATTAATGATGAGCTGGGTGAGCTTTATTGCGGGCTATGCGCGGCAGAAAAGATTCTCAAGCCAGGCGGGCGGTTGATTGTTGTGACATTCCATTCTCTCGAGGACCGTATTGTGAAGTCCTTTCTGCGCCGCAGGGCAGGCGAGGTTAGCGGCGGTTCGCGCTATGCGCCCGAAGTCAAGAAGGATGGCCCTGCTGCCAGTTTTAAAGAGGGCAAACGCTCGGTGATAAAGCCGAGCAAAGATGAAGTGCAGGACAATGCCCGTTCGCGCTCTGCCAAATTGCGCTTTGCTATCCGCACAGAGGCCGCGCCATTCCCAATGGATGATGGACTTTTGCCGCGCGTGCCGAGCTTGTCTGAGTTGGAGTTGTTACTATGAGCGGCGTCTACATCCCTTCTCACATTCGCGCGGCGCGGCGCATGACGGGCTTTTTACTTTTTGTTATCGGCGTGGCTCTGACAGTCGGACTCTATTACGTAAAAACCCGTTCGCAGACAGCGCGAAAACAAGCGGTCTCGCTTGAACGTCAAATTGCGCAAGAAGAAGCGAGCTTGCGCGTTTTACAGGCCGAAATCGCTTATCTTGAGAGTCCTGACCGCCTGATGTCTTTGTCTAAATCGCATCTGGGTGTTCAGCCTATCGTGGTCAAAGACGTTTTGAGGGCTAAAGACATTGTCCAAGAATTCCCTCTGCGTCCTAGTCCTGATACTAAAGATTTATCTGGCGAAGGGGTGAGGCCATGAGCGTGACCCAGCAAGATTACCTCCCGCAAGCCAAAACCATGACGGTGGCTGATGATGAATTCGCTTCTGTATCCGAGGGGCGTATTCGTATTCGCATCGGGGCCTGTATCTTTTTATTCGTGCTGGTCTTGGTTGTGTTGCGATTGGCCGAGCTCTCGCTATTTGGCGAAAAACGCGGCGCTAATCTGTTGCCTAAAGAAATTACGACAACACGCGCTGATATTACAGATCGTAATGGCGAGGTTTTGGCAACGACGCTTAACACCTATTCGCTTTATGCAGAACCGCGCAAAGTTTGGAATGCCGAAGAAACGGCGCGAAAGTTGGTGTCCATACGGCCTGATCTGGATCTTAATGTTCTGCGCTCTCGTCTTTCCGCAGAGCGAGCTTTTGTCTGGATTGAGCGCGGCTTAACCCCCAAAGAGCGCCAATCTGTTTTTGCGCTGGGCATGCCGGGTCTCGCCTTTCGCCAAGAGCCTAAGCGGGTTTATCCGCGCGGGCACTTAGCCTCGCATAGTGTTGGATTTGCGGATGTGGATTTAAATGGCTCGGCTGGGGCAGAGCGCGCTTTTAATGGTATTTTGTCAGAAGAAAATGCGCCGGCATTTGCGCTCTCCCTTGATATGCGCGTGCAATATGCCGTGGCGGATGAGCTTCAAAAGGGTCTCGAGAAATTTGAAGCTTTGTCAAATGCTGCTGTGGTCATGAATATTAAAACTGGCGAAATCATCTCTATGGCAAGTCTGCCTAATTTTGACCCAAATGATCCCGGCGCAACATTGCCCGAAACTCGCTTTAATCATGCCTCAATGTCTACCTATGACTTGGGCTCTGTTTTCAAACCTCTGACCATGGCCATGGCTCTGGAAGATGGGGCGTCAAATCTTACGGAGATCTATCCGGTGCAAAAGCCTTTTAAGGTGCGTAATAAATTTATTCGCGATGACCATCCCAGCAAGGTGCCTTTGGCGATGCCAGAAATTCTGGCGGAAAGCTCTAATCGCGGTACGGCGATGATTGCGCTTAAAATTGGAGCTGAACAGCAACAGAAATACCTGAAAGAATTGGGACTGATGGACCGCGTGCCCTTTGAATTAGCTGAAAGCGCCAAGCCGCAAATCCAAAACCGCTGGATAGATTTGACAACTGTTACGGTTTCTTATGGGCATGGGATTTCGGTAAGCCCGCTGGCCTTGGCTGCGGCCATTGGTGCGACTCTAAATGACGGGCTTTACGTAACGCCGACCCTCATCAAGCGCGATGCCGCTCACCCTATTGAGAGCCGCCGCGTTTTTTCCTCTAAGACTTCTCAAACGACGCGCGATATGATGCGTTATGTTGTGACCCACGGTACGGGCAAAAAAGCGCGTGTCAAAGGCTATGGCGTTATGGGTAAGACTGGAACGGCAGAGAAGCCTGCGGTTGGCGGTTATGATCAGAAACGTTTGGTAACGTCATTCGTCGCGGCTTTCCCTTATGAAGACCCAACCTATGTTGTGATGATTACCTATGATGAGCCTAAAGCGACTGAGGGCACATATGGCTGGGCGACGGCGGGTTGGAACGCCGCGCCAACAGCAGGGGCGGTCATTGAAAGAATAGCGCCCATGCTCGGCGTTCAGCGAACAATCGATCCTATCGCGATGAGCCCTTTCTCAGAAGAGGCTTTGCCATGACGTTGAGAGAGCTGGGATTTGAGAGCAATGAAAGCGTGACGGGCTTAACCTGTGACAGCCGTGAGGTTGCGCCTGGCTACATCTTTGCTGCGCTGCCTGGGACTGTCACGGACGGACGCAAATTTATTGAAAGCGCTCTGGAGAAGGGCGCGTCTGCCGTGCTCTCAACGGGCGAGATAGAGTTGCCTGTGCCTTATCTGGACCGTTCAGAGCCGCGATTGGCCTATGCTCAGATGGCAGCGAAGCTATATGCAGGTCAGCCAAAAACCCTTGTGGCGATGACAGGCACAAATGGCAAAAGCTCAACCGTTGAATTTCTACGTCAAATTTGGGCCTATGCGGGACATCAAGCGGCTTGCTTTGGGACATTAGGCGTTCAGGCGCCTCAGGGCTATCGTCCGCTGACCCACACAACACCCGATGCTGTGGCACTTCACAAGACATTGGCTGAGTTGACAAAAGAAGGCGTAACCCATGCGGCTATGGAGGCGTCCTCTCACGGGCTGGATCAATATCGCCTCGATGGCGTCAACGTCACGGCGTCAGGTTTTACCAATCTTACGCAAGATCATTTTGATTATCATACTGACGCCGAGGATTATTTCATGGCTAAGGCGCGGCTTTTCACCGAACTTACGCCTGCTAATGCTCCCGTCGTCATAAATACAAATGATCAATATGGGCAGCGCCTCGTCAAGATGTGCCAAGAGCGCGGGCAAGATGTGATGCAAGTCGGCTGGTCGGGGCAGGATATTCGTATTGACGAAGTTATGCCGCGCGCCTCAAGCCAAATTATAACTCTGGTCGTTCACGGCGAGCGCCATAAAATTGAATTGCCGCTAGCCGGTGAGTTTCAAGTGTTAAATGCTATCTCAGCTCTGGGCCTTGCAATGGTGACAGGTGTTGTAAAAGATAAAGCGCTTGAAGCGCTAGGCCATCTCTACGGCGTTGCCGGACGCATGGAGCGGGCGGGGCAGACTCAAGAAGGCGCGCCCATCTTTGTTGATTTTGCTCATACCGAAGATGGTTTGGATAAATTACTGCGCTCTGTTCGCCCGCACACAATGGGCAATGTCATTGTTGCTTTTGGTTGCGGCGGAGATCGCGATCCTGATAAGCGCGCCAAGATGGGCCGCGTTGCCGCCAAGCTCGCTGATAATGTGATTGTCACCGATGATAATCCGCGCACAGAGGACGCGGCAACAATCCGAAAGGCGGTTTTGCAAGGCTGTCCTGACGCCACAGAAATTGGTGACCGCGCCGCCGCTATCCGCGAGGGCATTAAACGTCTCGGCGCAAAAGATTGCTTAGTCATTGCCGGCAAAGGGCATGAGCAAGGTCAAATTGTTGGCACCACTGTTATTCCGTTCTCAGATGTTGAGCAGGTACAGCTTGCGCTTAAGGAGTTAACCCATGTCTAAGCCGTTATGGACATCTGCCGATATAGCTAAGGCAACTGGCGGGAAGTCTAATGCTGACTTTACCATATCTGGCCTGTCTATTGATACCCGCACAATCGAAGCAGGTGATTTATTTGTACCGCTCAAAGATGCTCGAGATGGACATGACTTCATCCCTATGGCGTTTGAAAACGGCGCGGGCGGAACGCTCTCGGAAAGCCCTGCTGAAGGGAACGCGGTTCACGTCAAAGACAGTCTTCAAGCTTTGCGTAATTTGGGCCAGGCGGGCGTTGCACGTTCAGAAGCCTTGCGTATTGCAGTCACTGGTAGCGTTGGAAAGACTAGCGTCAAAGAAGCCTTGGCGACCATGTTTTCTGCTTTCGGAAAGACTCATAAGTCATTGAAATCATATAATAATCATTGGGGCGCCCCGCTCACTATGGCGGGGATGCCGCAAGAGTCAGAATTTGGCGTTTTCGAATTGGGTATGAACCATGCGGGTGAGCTCACAGATTTATCGAAACTGCTAAGCCCTGATATTGCGCTCATCACAACAGTCGCTGGCGTGCACCTCGCGCACTTTGAAAATGTCGACGCCATTGCCGATGCAAAGGCTGAAATTATGGACGGTTTGGGCAAAGAGGGTGTCCTTATCCTTAATGCGGATAATCCTTATACGGCCCGCATTGCGAAAAAGGCTAAGGGCAAAAAGATAATTACCTTTGGTCATACTGATGACTGTGACGTGACTATCGTAACGTCTCAAACCCATGAGCATGGCAGCAACACACGCCTTCGAATTAACGCCCAGCAAATCGATGTCACGCTTTTAGTTCCTGGTGAACATTGGATCATAAATGGTGCGGCCTGTATGGCTGTCGCCTATGCCGCAGGTGTGAATTTGCGCAAGGCCGCCATGGCGCTGCGCAAGGTTCGCGCCGAGAGTGGGCGCGGGGAAATGCATACGCTGAACGTGGATGGGAAAGCCATCACGCTGATTGACGAGGCCTATAACGCAAACCCGACCTCCATGCGCGCGGCGATTAATGTGTTGGGCTTAAAGCCCGGACGCCGCATCGCCGTGTTGGGCGATATGGGCGAACTTGGAAAAGATGAAATCCAAATGCACGCAGATTTATCACAGCCGCTCGAAGCGGCGGGCGTATCGCGGGTTATTATCGTCGGCGAATGTATGCGCGCGCTTAAAGGAAGTTTACCGCAGCCTATGCGCGGCGCTTGGGCGCAGGATTGGGAGAAAGCGCTTGAGGCGCTCAAAGCTGAAATTCATGAGGGCGATGTTGTCCTCGTTAAAGGGTCAAATAGCATGCAGCTGGGTAAGCTCGTTGCAGCGCTAAAAGAGGGTGCGGCTTAATGTTATACGAAATTCTCACGCGATTTTCTGAGGACTTCCAGTTCTTCAATCTATTTAATTACATTACCTTCCGTGTCGGCGGCGCGTTGATGACATCCATGATTATCGCCTTTATTCTGGGTCCGCGCGTCATCAACTGGCTGCGATCCAAGCAAGGCAAGGGTCAGCCCATTCGTGAAGATGGACCCGAAGGGCACATTATCAAAAAAGCAGGGACGCCTACGATGGGCGGCTTGCTGATATTGCTCTCCGTCATGATTTCAACGCTCTTATGGGCAGATCTTAGCAATCCGTTTCTCTGGACGGTTATGTTGGTGACGCTGAGCTATGGCCTTATCGGGTTTTACGATGATTACCTCAAAGTCTCGCGTCAAAATCCCAAAGGCTTTAGCGGAAAAATCAAGATAATTCTGGAGTTCGGTATTGCCGCTGTAGCAGTTTACGTGCTCACAACTGCTTTTCCGCAAACGCCCGACGGATTTCAAACAGGATTGGCGATACCTTTCCTAAAAGATTTTACGCTTAACCTCGGTATTTTCTTCATCCCCTTTGGCTGTCTCGTTATTGTCGGCGCGTCCAATGCGGTCAACTTAACGGACGGGCTGGATGGCCTCGCCATCGTGCCTGTCATGATAGCCTGTATGAGCTTGGCCTTTATTGCTTATTTGGTCGGGAATGCGGTCTTTTCTGAATATTTGGGCGTGCCATATGTGCCTGGTTCTGCAGAAGTGACCATCTTCCTAGGGGCCATTATTGGGGCGTCTCTGGGCTTTCTCTGGTATAACGCTCCGCCCGCCATGGTCTTTATGGGCGATACAGGTTCGTTAGCTCTGGGCGGCGCGCTCGGCACAACCGCTGTCGCAATTAAGCATGAAATCGTTCTGGCCGTTATTGGCGGGCTGTTCGTCCTCGAAGCGGTCTCTGTGATTGTGCAGGTCGCCTCGTTTAAGCTGACGGGTAAGCGCGTCTTTCGCATGGCGCCCATCCATCACCACTTTGAGAAAAAAGGGTGGGCCGAGCCTACCATCGTTATTCGTTTCTGGATTATCGCAATCATACTTGCGCTGATCGGATTATCTACATTGAAGCTGAGATAAAGCATGATCAAAGCTGTTACATTTCAGGGTCAAACTCTTGCCGTCTTCGGATTAGGCCGTACCGGTATTACCGCTGCGCTATCCCTTGCAAAAGGCGGGGCAGATGTTTGGGCTTGGGATGATAATGAGGCCGCGCGCGATGCGGCCAAAGCTCAAGGCGTGAAGGTCAAAGATTTAAGCACAGCTAAGTGGTCAGAGTTTGAAGCTTTGGTTTTATCGCCTGGCGTGCCAGATACATTGCCCAATGCCCATTGGACAGCTAAGAAAGCCAAAGCGGCGGGCGTGCCTATCATTTGTGATATTGAAATATTCGCCCGTGAAGTCGCGGCGCTGCCCGAAGATCAGCGGCCTAAGATTATTACTATTACTGGAACTAATGGAAAGTCTACAACGACAGCGCTTATCGGACATGTCTTGACGGCCTGCGGTAAGGATGCGGAAATTGGCGGAAATATCGGCCGCGGCGTCTTGGATTTAGATAAAATGCATGCGGGAAAACATTACGTCATAGAGCTGTCCTCTTATCAGCTTGAGCGTACGCAAAGTCTTCGCGCCAATGCCGCTGTCTTTCTAAACCTCTCGCCTGACCATCTGGAACGGCATGGTGATATGGCAGGCTATGAGGCCGCAAAATTTCGTATCTTCGACAATCAGACTTCAGATGACACGGCTGTAATTGGCGTGGATACAAAAGAGACGAGGCGTATATTCTCTGAGCTTAAGGCTAAAAACGGTCGCCGCATCATTCCTATTTCAACGCGCAAGTCTTTGGGGCGCGGCGTTTCGGTTATGAATGGCAAACTTTATTGCAATATGAATGGCAAGTGTTTTGAAATTTGCGATCTTTCACAAGCCAAAGCGCTTGAAGGCAAGCACAATCATCAAAATGCTGCCGCCGCTTATGCTGCTGTGCAATCACTGGATATTGACCCAAAGGTGATAGGTGAAGCTATTTTATCTTTCCCCGGCCTCGCGCACCGCATGGAGACGATTGGATCGGCAGGGCCCGTGCGTTTTGTGAATGACAGCAAGGCGACCAATGCGGATGCTGCCTTGCAAGCTCTGAAGTCCTACAAGAATATTTTCTGGATTGCAGGCGGCGTAGCCAAAGCGGGCGGGATAGAGCCTTTGGCGAAACACTTCCCCAATATTGCTAAAGCCTACCTCATCGGGGAAGCTTCGCCAGAGTTCCATAAAACGCTAGCTAAGAAGAAGGTCGAGCACAAAGTTTCGGGCACGCTTGAAAAGGCGATACTCTGCGCGACACGTGACGCCATGCATTCGGGCAAGTCCAATCCTATTATTTTACTGTCTCCTGCCTGTGCCAGTTTCGATCAATTTAAGAATTTCGAAACCAGAGGTGAGGCATTCCGTGAGCAAGCGAGTCGAATCATTGATTTGTTTGAAGAAGAGAAAAACAGGATGAGCGCGGCCTAATGGCTTTTACGGCGACACTTTCATCATCACGGACAAACCGTTCACTGATCGGTGAATGGTGGCGCAGCGTGGATCACATCACGTTAGGCTTTCTGATTTGCTTGATTGGCGCGGGCCTTATTTTAGGCATGGCGGCGTCTCCTGCAGCGAGTGCGCGCTTAGGGCTAGACCATCCTTTTTACTTTTTGTTTCGTCAGGCTTTGTTTGTAACAGTTGGTCTTTCGGGCGCTTTTGTTCTCTCACTGATGACGCCTAATAATGCACGGCGCATGGGGGTATTGGCCTTGGCGGGCGCGGTAGGGCTCATGCTGCTTTTGCCTTCTATTGGCTATGAGGTTAAGGGCGCTACGCGGTGGCTTAAGATTGGGCCCTTTTCGCTGCAACCGTCAGAATTTGCTAAGCCCGCCTTTATTGTCTTTGCCGCCTGGATGTTTTCGGTGCGTAAGCGCGATTCGACTGTTCCTGCAGTAGCCATTGTTTTTGCTGTTTATTTAGGACTTATAGCCTTGCTTATTGGCCAACCTGATTTCGGGCAATCTTTTCTTTTGACGCTTTGCTTTGCGGCTGTGTTTTTCTTTGCGGGACTATCCTTGGGTTGGGTGCTGTTTATGATGAGCATTTCTATGTTCGGCGCGATAGCTGCTTATATGGCGCTGCCGCATGTTCGCGCGCGTGTTGAGAAATTTATGAGCCCTGACAGCTCTGATACGTATCAAACCGACAAAGCTTTGGAGGCGATTTCCAATGGTGGTTTCTTTGGGCGCGGGCCAGGTGAGGGCGCTGTGAAATATAGCCTGCCCGACGGGCATACGGATTTCATTTTTGCCGTCACAGTCGAAGAGTTCGGCTTTATGATTTCGCTGTTCCTGATTATTCTGCTCGCAGGTTTCGTCATTCGGTGTTTCCGTAATGCCCTTAAGCTCAATGATTATTTTAGCCAATTAGCAGTTGCAGGCTTGGCTACGATGATTGGTATGCAGGTCGTGATTAATCTCTTCGTCAATCTGAATATGGCGCCGAGTAAAGGCATGACGTTGCCGTTTATCTCTTATGGCGGGTCTTCCATGCTCGCGCTGTGTTTTACGGCTGGGCTTATTTTGTCCTTCACCCGCAGACGCCCCGGAGCTTATGGCTATGGCGAATAGGCTTTTATTAGCCGCAGGCGGAACGGGCGGACATATGTTCCCCGCACAGGCTCTAGCTGAAACATTGAAAGCCCAGGGTTGGGACATTGCGATGATGACTGATGCACGCGGTAAGAAACATGCAGGCCGTATTCCCGCTGACCCAATTGTCGAAGTCAAAGCCGCGAGTATCACGCCGCGAAAACCTCTCGCCGCTATGCTTGGCACGATAAAATTAGCCAAAGGCGTGATGCAGGCGAGGCGCTTTATCAAAGACTGGAAGCCTGATGTTGTGGTCGGCTTTGGCGGCTATCCTGCGTTCCCTGCTATGCGGGCCGCGCAAGGCATGGGCGTGCCGACGATTATACATGAGCAAAATGCTGTGCTTGGACGGGTGAACCGAGTCTTTGCGTCAAAAGCTCTTTACGTGGCCTCAGGGTTTGAAGAACTGCAAAGGCTGCCCGCAGGCGCAAATCATGTATGCACGGGAAATCCTTTGCGCGAGCAAATCATCAAAGCCGTGCCGAAAAGCTACGCGCCGCCCAAGGGCACGATCAACCTGCTGATTGTCGGCGGCAGTCTTGGCGCGAAGATTGTCAGCGAGACCATGCCTGCTGCTATTGCTCTGCTCCCGCGGGCATTGCGCAAGCGCTTAAAGGTCGTGCAGCAAACCCGCCCCGAATATCAAGAGGCGGCGAAAGCGATTTATAAAGAGGCCGGCGTTGAGGCGATATGCGAAACCTTCTTCTCTGATATCGAAACACATTTGGCCAAAGCGCATTACATTGTTGGCCGAGCAGGCGCGTCTTCTGTGTCGGAAATGGCCGTGATGGGATTGCCCGCTTTGCTTGTTCCGCTCAAGATTGCCATGGATGACCATCAAACGGTCAATGCAATGGCGCTTTCCCGCCACGAGGCTGCCGATATTTTGCCTGAATCACAGTTTACCCCAGAGCAAGTGAAAACTACTCTGGAGGCAAGACTAAATGATTCGAACTGGCTTAAAAGAGCGTCCACTGCAGCCCGCAGTCAGGGCCGTCCCAACGCCGCAGCAGAATTGGCCGCTTTGGTCATATCAGCTACACAATAATGAAGTAGGCAATATGCCCCAACCTGATCTAAAAAACCGCGCCCTTGCGACGAAAGTCCCTTTTGATACAGGGCCTATTCATTTTGTGGGTATTGGCGGCATTGGCATGTCAGGCATTGCAGAGGTCATGCTCAATCTGGGCTATACGGTTCAAGGGTCTGACGGCCGCGAAAGCGCCATAACTAAACGCCTCGAAAAACTGGGCGCGACAGTTTATCTGGGCCAAAAGGCTGAGCAGGTTCACGGGGCGGGGGCCATTGTGATGTCTTCAGCGATTAAACCGGATAATCCCGAACTCGTTGAAGCCCGCGCAAGATCTATTCCTGTCGTTCGCCGCGCAGAAATGCTGGCCGAGCTTATGCGCCTCAAATGGGCGGTCGCGGTTGGCGGAACCCATGGTAAAACCACCACAACAACGATGATTGCGGCGTTGCTCGAAGGCGGCAATCTAGATCCGACTGTGATTAATGGCGGTATCATCAATGCTTACGGTTCTAATGCCAAGCTCGGCATGGGGAAATGGATGGTCGTTGAGGCCGATGAGTCGGACGGCTCTTTCCTTAAGCTTTTCCCGACGGTGGCTGTTGTCACGAATATAGACCCTGAACATATGGAGCATTACGGCGATTTCGAAATTCTGCGTAAGGCTTTTGATACCTTCGTAGAAAACCTGCCTTTTTATGGTTTTGCCGTACTCTGTATCGATCATCCTGAAGTGCAGGCCCTTGTCAGCCGTATTTCAGACCGCCGCGTAATCACTTATGGTTTTAACCCTCAGGCTGATGTTCGCGCAGAAAACTTGAATTTAGAAACGACGGGTTCGCGGTTTGACGTTGTTTTTCGTGGTGTGGACGGCGTGGAAGACCGCTGGGAAGGCTTGTTTTTGCCCATGGCTGGCAAACATAATACGCAAAATGTCCTCTCCGCTATCGCCGTATCGCGAGAGCTTGGCTTAACTGAGGCTCAGGTACGGGCAGGGCTTGAAAGCTTTGGCGGTGTCAAACGGCGCTTTACCCATGTAGGCGAGTGGAATGGCGTGACGATTATTGATGATTACGGTCATCACCCCGTCGAGATTTCTGCTGTTCTGCAAGCGGCCCGTCAGGTCTCCGAAGGTAAGGTCCATGCTGTGATGCAGCCCCATCGCTATTCGCGCCTGAAAGATTTATTTGAAGAATTTTCGACCTGTTTTAACGATGCGGACCATGTCTATGTCGCCGATGTTTACGCGGCAGGCGAGTTTGCGATAGACGGCGTGAGCGGGCCTGCGCTCGTGGACAGTTTAATCTCGCACGGGCATCGCCATTCAGTATCCATCACCAAAGACTCTTTAGCCAAAACCCTAAAACCTAATCTTGAAAAGGGGGATTTAATTGTCTGCCTTGGAGCGGGGGATATTACGTTTTGGGCAGCTGACTTGGCGGCGCAATTGGATGCTGCGTGAGCTTGATTGATACGCTCCCCCCCGTTCGCGGAAAATTCTCGGCTGATGTCCCGCTTGCGCCTTACACATGGCTGCGGGTTGGCGGACCTGCTGAGGTGCTCTTCATGCCCAAGGATGAAGCTGACCTTGCGCATTTTCTCTCCTCTACGCCCGACGAAATTCCCGTAACAATTTTAGGCGTAGCGTCCAACACCATCATCCGCGACGGCGGCATTAAGGGCGTCGTTGTGCGCTTAGGTCCAGCCTTTGGAAAAGTGTCTACGGATGGTTTGACTGTGCGTGCAGGTGCATCGGCTCTGGATAATAGAGTGGCTAAAGAAGCTGCCAAGGCTGGCATCGCAGGGCTTGAATTTTACGCAGGTATTCCCGGCACGATTGGCGGCGCATTGCGAATGAACGCAGGCTGCTACGGAACTGAAACTAAAGATGTTTTAGTCGAGGCTATTGCCTTGGACCGCACAGGGCGCAGACAAGTCATGCCGCTCTCTGAGCTTGGCTATTCTTACCGCCAGTCCAAAGCGCCTGATGATCTTATATTTGTCGAAGCCGTCTTCAAAGGCACGGCTGATGAGCCTGCGGCTATCACAGCGCGCATGGCGGACATCACGTCCCGCCGCGAAGAGAGCCAACCCATTCGTGAGAAGACAGGCGGCTCCACCTTTAAGAACCCTAACCAAGTCCAATCTGGCGGGCGCGGCGCGTGGCAAGTGATTGATGCGGCAGGTGGGCGCGGCTTCAAAGTTGGCGGCGCGCAGATGAGCGAAAAACATTGTAACTTCATGATCAATACGGGCGAGGCTACGGCGGCTGACTTGGAGGCGCTGGGCGAAACGATGATTGCAAAAGTCAAAGAGACGCAAGGTGTGGATTTAGAATGGGAAGTCAAACGGATTGGAGAGCGGGCGTGAAGTGGCCCGTAATCTTAGTGCTTGCCATAATGGTCACGGGGATAACTATTGTCTTTTCAATCCATCATAAAAAGAAGAGTAATGGATATTGCTTCGATGCAAAGAGGTATCTCTCTCAAACCGAGTTAAGAGATGCTGCAGTTGAAGGCTTTATCAATAGAACAGCTTCAGGCAATATCAAATTACCCGAGGGGATAGACGTTCCTGCGGTTTCAGTAAGTAACTTCATTGTGAAGGAACCAGATTGCTGCCACCTCAAACGAGATAATAAACTAAAAACAATTGATGGATTGAGGTTTATCGTGCCTCTAGAAATAGAGAGCAATAATAGCACTGATGTTTACAGAATGCGTATGCTTGTAACGCCATGTGGCTATAACTCAGGCCATATGGGCGGAAGGATGTTATGAGAGTTGCCGTCTTAAAAGGAGGCATGTCCTCCGAACGTGAGGTGTCTCTCGTCTCAGGCGCGGAATGTGCCAAGGCTCTCCGCATTGAGGGCTATGACGTCACCGAAATAGATGTCGCGCCGAACCTTTGGGAGCAGCTTCATGCCGCTGACCCGGATGTTGTCTTTAATGCTCTGCATGGTGATTGGGGCGAGGATGGCCGTGTTCAGGGCGTGCTCGATTTATTTGGCGCGCCTTATACTCATAGCGGGGTTATGGCCTCTGCGCTCGCCATGGATAAGCATCGTTCCAAAGCGGTTCTGCGTGATGTTGGCATTACAGTATCTGAGGGTTACCTTGTTCCGCGTCTGGCGGCGGCCAAAGACCACCCCATGGACCCGCCTTATGTGGTCAAACCAAACGGGCAGGGGTCCAGCCATAGCATCTATATCGTGCATGAAGGCGAAGGTCCTGCTGCCGCTATGGCCGAGAACGAGGCCATGGGCGAGCTTGTCTTGGTTGAAAAATTTATTCCCGGACGCGAACTCACTGTGGCCGTTATGGACGGGAGAGCCTTGGCGGTTACGGAAATCATCCCGCAAACAGATTGGTATGATTATGAAGCTAAATATGCCGATGGCGGCTCGCAACATGTCGTCCCTGCCGATTTACCCCAAAATGTCACTGATTTATGCCTGACATGGGCTTCATTGGCGCATCAGGCGCTTGGTTGCCGCGGAATTTCACGCTCAGACTTCAGATTTAATGATATAAATGCAGATTTAACAGACATCGTAAATAAAATCGTAATGCTTGAACTCAATACTCAACCCGGAATGACTCCGACATCGCTTGCGCCTGAACAGGCAGCGTATGACGGATTAAGTTTTGGCCAGCTTTGCCGCTGGATTGTTGAGGATGCTTCATGGCCGCGATAGGTAGAGGAAAATCTATTCCCAAAGGTTCACATCGTGTGAGCCCCTTAAAACCTGGACTTCGCGGCGCTCGTAATTGGGCGTCTGCGCAAATGCGGGCTGCTAATCATACGCGCAAAGGTTTTACGCGTTTTGTATTTTCTATTATTGGAACATTGTTGTTTGTAATATTCTTAGGGCTTTGGCTCGGTGGGTATTTATCTAATGTCGCTCAAGCTGGAGAAAACTTTAAGCGCAACCGCCTCATGTCGATGGGATTTGTTATTGAGCGCGTCGATGTGATGGGTGAAGGCCGCCTGCGCGAAGAAGATGTACGCCGCGCTCTGGGCATATATGGCGGCGACTATCTTTTTGGTATTGATATGAAAGAGGCGCAAAACCGCGTCGAGAGCCTGTCTTGGGTGGACCGGGCTGTTGTGCGCCGCCTCTGGCCTGATCGCATTGTTGTGCAAATTATTGAGCGCCAACCTTATGCGTTGTGGCAACATGAAGGCGACGTGAACGTTGTCGATATTAAGGGCGCAGCTATCACAGATGCAAAAGTCGAACAATTTGCTCAGTTAAAGCTATTTGTCGGTGAATATGCTGGTGAGCAGGCTTCAAGCATTCATTTGATGATGGGCGAGTTCCCGCAAATTGCTGCGCGGGTCGATAGTTTCGTCAATGTCAGCGACCGCCGCTGGGACATGGTTTTGGATGATGGCAGCCTGCGCATTATGCTTCCCGAGCAGAATATGCGCGGCGCACTAAGGCGATTGCAATCCTTACAGGGCCAGACCCATATTTTAGACCGCACCATAAAAGTCATTGATATGCGGTTGCCTGACCGTCTCACGATTCTGCCAACCTCGCCGGAGCAGGCCTAAGTTCTATGTTTAAGGGTGGGGTCAATAAAAAGGCAGAGACGATTGCTGTTCTCGATATTGGATCGAGCAAGGTCGTTTGCTTAATCGGTCAAAGAGAACCCAATTTCGGGGTCAAGTTAATCGGATCAGGTTTTGGTGTCAGTGCTGGGCTTAAGAACGGCGCAGTTGTGGACATGGAAGCCGCTGAAGTCGGCATTCGAACGGCTGTCGAAAAGGCCGAACGCGCTGCTGGTGTGACGGTTCAGTCAGTTTGCGTCAATGTCGCGCTGCGCTCACTTAGGTCCGAACATATAAATGTGCACACCGAATTTGCCAGCGGCGAAGTGGCGGATCGCGACTTAAAGCGTGTCTTAAATTCATCTTTAGCGGAGCTTGCTCAGCCCGAGGACGCTATCCTGCACGCTATCCCGCTAAATTGGTCCGTTGATGATGAGCGCGGCATTCGTGATCCGCGGGGCATGTATGGTAAGCGACTAGGCGTGGACATGCATTTTGTCTTGGCAGGTGTAGGTCCGCTTCGAAATCTCGCCCACTGCATTGAACGCTGCCATTTGGATATAAGCTCCGTCACGGTATCGCCCTATGCGGCTGGTATAGGTGTTTTGACCGATGATGAGCGTGATTTAGGCGTTACGGTCATTGATATGGGCGGCGGCATTACCACAGCGGCAGTCTTTCGCGATAATACAATGGTGCATGTTGATGCGCTCTCTGTGGGCGGTAAAAATGTCACCAATGATATTGCGCGAGGTTTGACGACTCCTGCCGAAGCCGCTGAACGGATTAAAACAATCTATGGTTCTGCTTTGCATGGGTCGGATGACAGCCGCGTTATGGTGCCATGCCCGCCAATGGGCGCGCAGGAAGAGCTGCATCATCACCCGCGAGATTTGCTGACCTCCATCATCCGCTCGCGTGTTGAGGAAACATTTGAAATTTTGCGCGACCGCATCGCAGACTCAGGACTTGAGACCTATTCAGGTCGGCGTATTGTTCTGACGGGCGGTGGCTGCCAGCTTAATGGCGTAAGAGAACTTGCAGAATACGTCTTTAATAAACGCGTACGCATTGGCCGCCCCCATGGTATTTTAAGTATGCGCGAAGCTATGTCAGGTCCAGATTTTGCCGTAGCGACAGGATTGCTTAAACATGCCTTTATGGAGTCTGGTGAGGCCATTTCAGGTCCGCCCGATTTGTCAGGCCAGCGCTACCGCAAAAAACGCTATACCGGGAATACATTTGGGCGTTCGATGCAATGGCTGAAGGAAAACTTCTAAAAAGCCGCAAATAGCTGCGAAATTGTAAGTTTAGTTAATCACTGTTTAACCGTTTTGCCCGAGGTTGGATTAACTATTCAATTACCATAATTCGCGGGACTATTATGCCAATTTCATTATCTCTTCCGAAAGCTGTCGAACTTAAGCCTCGTATTGTCGTTATCGGCGTCGGCGGAGCAGGCGGGAATGCCGTGAATAATATGATCGGAGCCGGGCTAGACGGCGTAGAGTTTATTGTCGCCAATACAGACGCTCAAGCGCTCGCACTTTCTCGCGCTGACCGCAAGGTTCAACTTGGCGGCGGCATTACTCAAGGCTTAGGTGCTGGTATGCGTCCTGAAATCGGCGAGCAATCTGCCGAAGAAAGCCTTGACGAAATACTTGAGCATCTTGACGGCGCGCATATGTTATTCGTCGCAGCCGGTATGGGCGGCGGCACAGGCACAGGCGCAGCCCCTGTTATTGCCCGCGCAGCCCGTGAACGCGGTATCTTAACCGTCGGTATCGTCACTAAGCCGTTTCAGTTTGAAGGCTCTCGCCGCATGAAGCTTGCCGAGCAGGGGATTGAAAACCTCTATAGCGCGGTCGACACGATGATCACTATTCCGAACCAAAACCTCTTCCGCGTTGCGACTGAACAGACGACCATGTCTGATGCCTTCTCTATGGCCGACGAAGTTCTACATAGCGGCGTTCGCGGCGTCACAGATTTGATGGTTGTGCCGGGTCTCATCAATCTTGACTTTAACGATGTTCGCACAGTCATGGACGAAATGGGCAAAGCGATGATGGGTACAGGCGAAGCCACAGGTGAGCGCCGCGCTATCGAAGCTGCCGAAGCGGCTATTAATAATCCGCTTCTTGATGATGTCTCGCTGAAAGGCGCCAAAGGCGTTCTTATCAATATTACAGGCGGGCGTGACCTGACGCTTTACGAAGTTGACGAAGCGGCCAGCCTTATTCGCGGCCAAGTGGATGAAGATGCCAATATTATTGTCGGATCGGCTCTTGATGACGACCTTGACGGGATTGTCCGCGTCTCTGTTGTCGCAACAGGTGTAGATTCTGAATATGTCATGGAAGCTAAGCCTGTTCCTAGCCGTTATCTCGAAGAGGTCGCGACTGAAGAACAATATGAAGAGGACGAGTTTGCAATTGAAGACGAATATGAGGCTCAGCCAGTTTATGCGCGTCAAGCAGCTCCAGTGGCGGCTCCCGCTTACACGCCTGCGTCGCAACCAGCTGCGCAGCAACCGGCTCCCGCCTATGTCGCGCCAAAACCTTACCCTCCGCAGATTCAACAGCCCCAACAAGCGCCTGCACAACAATACGCGCCGGAACCTGCGCCTCAGCCTGCGCCCAATCCGCAAGCTCAGCCTCAGAATGTTGTTAAAAAGCCATTCGGTTTCTTTGGCCTCAAAAAGCAAAAGCCAGCCCCTGCACCAGTTGTAAAGCGTCAAGCGCCAACGCAAAGCGGGGATTTGTTCGGCGACAATATGGATGAGGAACTCGAAATTCCAAGCTTTCTACGACGCCAAAATCGATAGGCATATATAAGGTCTGTAACTGCTCAACAGAAGCGTCTCTTTAAAAAGGGGCGCTTTTTTATGAAATCAGACTCCAAAGAAGCATGAATTTATGTATTTATGCTTAAAATACCGTTAAATAACAACGGTTTAGAAGGGCCTCGTGCTTGAAATTTCGCCTAAT
>JAOIVW010000022.1 GCA_028224375.1 Hellea sp. | reverse complement strand
CTGGCTCAGCGCGGGTTACAGCCTCATACTTATTTTATACGGCGCGAGTAGCTCGCTCAGTCTTTATATGGGCGTTTACCTCTGGCAACTCTCTCAAGGGGCCAAAACAATTGTGACGCTTGCGCCATTTCTTTTGCTCGTGCCGGCCGTTATTTTAGCCTCCATACTCGCAGCTAAAATGGATAAGAAACCCGCAACATTGCTCTTTGGCAGCCTCTATTTTCTTTGCAACAGCATTCCGTTCGCCGCTTATCTTATGGGGCTTTTACCCGGCATCGGAGACACTCGGCTTATGTGGATTATTGCGGCGTTTAACGGCGTAGGGTTTTTAGGCCTAACAGGCATCTTGGTGATTGCTAACTCCATGCTTGCGGATGTGGCAGATGTGATGGAGCTACAAACAGGAAAACGCCAAGAAGGGCTTCTCTATGCAGCTTTCTCATTCGCGCAAAAATTGACATTTGCCGTAGGTATCGCTGTCGCGAGCGTGACCTTAATGGTCCTGAAATTCCCTAAGCAATTAGAGCCCAGCCAAGTCGCGCAAAGCACCGTCGATGGTCTGGCCATCGCCTCTCTGGTAACGGCAATTATCTTTGGGCTGGCGGGATTATTTTGTCTTTCTCGCTACCGCTTAACGCGCTCTGAGCATGCTGATGTGCAGAGACAGTTGCAAATACTGTAATTATTTCTTGAAAAATGACTAAAATTAAGGCTCCTTTAACCTAAATTTAGCCTATATTGGATATGTTTTTGGTGCTGATATGAAACCTTTATTCCTGACATCCGTAATTGTCGCCACGCTAAGCGTCATGGCGATGCCCAGCAAAGCTATGGCGGCTGAAAACTTGGTCGGGATTTTGACAAGGTAATCACAGCGGGCGGTGATAAAATCTGCTATGCTATTGCTGAGCCGAAATCCAAATCCCCGGCATCTGTGACTCACGGCGATATTTATTTCATGGTGTCAAATTGGCAATCCGGCGCCGCCAAAGAGCAGCCAAGCTTTCTGGCCGGATATCCTCTCAAGAAAAACCGCGCGCCCGAAGCCCGCGTGGGCTCTGCCAAATATAATATGTTTGTCGCCGAAAATGAGAGCTTCATCGAAAGCAATAATGACGAGAAAGCCTTAGTGAAAAAAATGCGGGCCGGTGCCACCATGAATATCAAAGCGGTCAGCAAGCGCGGCACAAATGTGAATTACGCGTTTTCGCTTAAAGGGATTACAGCGGCCTTGAAAAAAGCAAAGACAGCTTGCGGCTAAAATTTTAAGCCCTCTCGCAGGGCTTCACTTTCCCTCAAAAATCCCTTAGCGCTCTCTCATGAGTTTATTTCGTAAGGAAGCTTTAGAGCACCGGTCTCGCGCCTTGTTTGGCGAGGTCGTCCTGCGCAATAGCGTCGCCTCATGGATCATTACTGTGCTGCTGATTTTAGTTATGGTGATTTTCGTCATAGGACTGTTTTTTGTAACCGTCGAAACCGATGGCGGGCCTGTAAGGCTGCTGGATTGGATACTCTCAAGCGGCGCAGATGCGAGCGGCGCTAAGTGATGCTGGGCCGCAAAACACTGCCTGTTATCTTGCAAACGGAAACGACCGAATGCGGCTTGGCCTGCCTTGCGATGATTGGTCAATATCACGGCCACGATATAGACTTAAATGTTCTGCGCAAACGCCACCTTATCTCTATGACGGGCGCGTCCTTAAAATCTATCATGGCTATTGCGGGCAGCCTTCAACTCGCAGCTCGTCCCCTCAAAGTAGACCTTGACCAACTACACAAGTTACAGCTTCCAGCTATTCTGCATTGGGATTTAAATCACTATGTCGTGCTCAAATCTATTAAAGGCGATAAGGTTCAAATTGTAGATCCCGGTATTGGGCTGCGCAGCCTGAAACTCTCACAAGTCTCAAACCATTTTACCGGCGTCGCGTTAGAATTAACACCAACAGCTGAGTTCTCGGCGATAGATGCGCGCTTGAGGCCGCATTTGTCATTGCTCTGGTCGCGCCTAATCGGGTTAAAGCGAGCGGTTTTCCAAACCCTGACGCTCTCGCTTCTTTTGCAAATCATCGTCTTATCCGCGCCTTTTTATTTGCAGCTGGTCGTAGACGGAGCCTTGGCGCAAAATGATTACGGCCTGCTAAAAGCTCTCGCGATTGGCTTTGGCGGATTGATGGTTCTACGCGCGGTCAGCGAAGCGGTGCGTAGCTGGGCTATCCTTATTTACGGCAATCAAATGAGCTTGCAGATGGTCGGGAATGTCTTTCGTCATCTCATCCGACTGCCCACAAGCTATTTTGAGAAACGCCATGTCGGTGATATTATTTCGCGTATGGCCAGTACAGCGCCGATACAAAAAGCGCTGACGCAAACCCTTGTCTCGGTTCTGATTGACGGCCTTATGGCTGTCTTGATGTTGGTCATCTTATATCTTTATTCGCCTGTCTTGGGCAGCATTGTCCTTGTAAGCGTCATCTTACTCGTTGCGTCTACCTTACTCATCTATCCGCATTTACGGCGTACTCAAGAAGAGACCATCCATACCAAAGCCGTGGAAAACACCCATGTGATTGAAAGCATCCGCGCGAGCACAACCGTAAAGCTGTTCGGCCGCGAAGCGCAGCGCGAAGCCGCTTGGCGCAATCTTTATACTGACTTTATCAATGCCAATGTTGAATATGGAAAATACACGATTTGGCAGAAGTTTGCCGAGACCCTTATTACGGGGTTGCAGATTATTATTGTGGTCTGGGCCGCGGCTAAGATGATGATGGGCGGCGGGAGCAACTTCACGCTAGGTATGCTTGTCGCCTTTCTCGCCTATCGCCAATATTTTACCGATAGCGTGACCAAGCTCTTGCAAAAGGGAATAGAGTTTCGATTGTTATCACTCCACTTGGACAGGCTGTCAGATATTATTTTTTCTGAAGAGGAAGAGATAGATAAAAGCGTAGGCTCCCCTCAAGCTATTCAAGGTGAAATTACCCTTGAAAATATCTCCTTTCGTTACTCCGATACAGATCGCTGGATTATTCAGAATTACAGCCAGACCCTAGAGGCCGGCAGCATGACAACATTTACCGGGCTGTCTGGCGGCGGGAAAACAACGCTGATGAAGCTTATTCTTGGGCTTTATGCGCCGACACAAGGGCAGATATTGATTGACGGGCGGCCATTGGCCGAGATTGGCATTCACAATTGGCGCTCACATATTGGCGTTGTTATGCAAGACGATACCTTACTTTCGGGCACAATTGCTGATAATATCAGCTTCTTTGATCCGCAAATGGATATGCAGCGCGTTATGGCGGCGGCCCAACAAGCGCAAATTCATAAGGAAATTTCTGATATTCCGATGAGCTATGGATCAATGGTGGGCGATATGGGGTCAATTCTGTCGGGCGGGCAAAAACAGCGAGTTCTCTTGGCACGCGCGCTCTATAACGATCCAAAAGTGTTATTCCTGGATGAAGGCACCGCAAATTTGGACACGCAGACCGAACATATCATTGTCGATATCATCAAAAACATGCCCATTACGAGAATCATTGTCGCCCATAGACCCGCTTTTTTAGAGACTTCGGATAGAGTTTTGACAATTTGATTTACACAGAAGATTGAACTTTCAAGCACTTTATTGAAGCTGCGTCATTTTAAAAGAATTTTAATAAATATTATTAAAATTCAGTTACTTTTTACTTGAAGCTGCTTCCGGTATCGTCTATCTGTCACACACTGTCATGCAACATGGTTTTTTAAAACCAGATAGATTTGACAGTTCATTAAACCAGCTTCTAATTCAGGAAGCACAACCACAGGGGGTTTTAATGCGTGAACTAACTCTTGAAGAAATTGAAATCATTGTTGGTGGTAACCCAATTATTATCGGTTAAATTCTGATATTCTTAAATTTACTCTGTGGAACCCGCTCTAGGCGGGTTTTTTTATTTTGAAACTCCCATAATTTATTAAGTATATTTGGATAAGCTAAAGATTAATACGGTCTTAGCTTGTGAAAAAACTTAAAAATATCTCAAAATCATTTCGCGCTATAGCTCTAATAGCTCTGTTAGGCGCAGCGACCCCCCTGTCTGCGATTGCCCAAACGAATATTATTTCAGAGAAAAACACCAAATTAGCTGAAGAAATAGGCGTAACAATTCGTGATGAAGGGTTGCAAGCTGGAAACTTCACATCTCTTGACCAAGCTGAACTTACAGACCTTTCCCCTGTAGACCAACTTCGCCTTTTAAGGCATTACGCTCAAGGTACTATAGCTTTATCATATAACCTTGATCCTGAAGATATTATATCAACTTACGAGAGCGCCGTTAAAGCCTCAGGTACGCCTAGAGACAAAGCAGTTTTTGAACTTCACAAAAAATTTCTCCAAAACTTTGACCTATCAAAACCAAAAAAGAATAATTTAAAACTCATTGAGTTGTTAGAAAAAGAAACATCAAATAAAGATTGGTTTGTAGCTAACACGGCGTGGCTGCTTTTAAGCATTGTCAACTCATATGCTAACAATCCAAGTCTCGCTCTGCAAGAAACTGAAGAAGCTTACAAACTCATCCCAAATGAAATATCTGATTACGTTACAGAAGCACGAATACTTACATTAACTCGAACAGCATATTTGAATAACCTATCACTTAATCCTAATTTGGCCATTGAAAACACATTGGAGCTTATTAAGCAAAAGCGCGAAGCGGGCTATCCTATAGACGGCAGCAGCTTATTAAATAATCTTTTATACTCACTTTCACAATGGAGGGAGACTGAGGTTTCTACGAATCTTGCATCTGTCATGATGGAGTTAGAAGAAGAGACGACGTCCAATGTCGCTGGTTTGACGGAACTTCGTATCGCTCAGTTATTAGACCGCAAAAGTGAATTCAAGTCTGCGCTTATTCATATCTACAACGGTCTGAAAATCGTTGAGGTCCCAGCGCTACGTGAGAGCTTTCTCTTTTTAGAAATTAATAGCCTCATAGGCATAGGGAGTGTTACGGAGGCAAAAGAGAAACTCGCAAAGATTGAGGCTGATAATTTTAATACAGAGAGTATAGAATACAGGCTTAAACTAACAAGAGCCAAATTGGGGCTTGCCATCGCTAGTGATAACAAACCAGCGATTTACGAGCTTTCAAATAAGCTCCAAGATCTGACGATCCAAAACCTATTACATCGCTACAGCACAAATACATCTCAACTCATTGCCAGTCTTGAAAATACGAAGGAACGTCAAGCCGAGCGGGAAGCTGGGTTAACACGTGAAGCAAATCTGCAAAAAGCCAAAGCTGAACAACGGCGGCAAGTTAATCAGCTTTTGCTAATCTTAATCGCCCTTCTCTCATTCGCAGCCTTTCTGGCCCTCGTTTTTGCCCGTTATCGCGATAGAACCTCTAAGCAGCTCGCGGTTAAAACGCTTGAGGCCGAAGATGCGGATCGTATGAAATCTGAATTCCTGGGAATGGTCAGTCATGAGCTTCGCACCCCTCTTAACGGAATTGTAGGTATTGCTGATCTATTATCTACGCAGGCGCCGACTGACGATCTTCGTCATAAAGCAGGGATAATATTGGATAGCTCCAACAGGCTAACCCAAGTAATTGAGAGTATAGTTGATATGTCAGCTATTGATGGCGATAAAGTGGAGCTCTATCCGGAGCCGACAAATGTGCAGGATATTGTTCAAGAGCTGGACAAAGTTTGGCGGCCTGTCATTGAAGATAAAGGCGTTATCTTTACCTCGCATGTTGATAGTAAATTATCTGATGACGTCATCATTGATAAAATGCGGTTGCGTAAATGTCTGAACAATCTGCTGTCTAATGCCGCGAAATTCACTGAATCTGGACGTGTGCATCTTCATATCACGACAGAAACAATTGACGAAACCGGTGAAACTGAAATCACAGCGATTGTGGCGGATACAGGCCAAGGCATGAGCGAAGAGGTGCAAGGCAAGCTCTTTACACCGTTCCTGCAAGCTGACAGCACCATGACTCGCAAACATGGCGGTTCCGGCCTAGGTCTCGCCATTACGCAGAGCTTGGCCCGCATGATGGGCGGCGACGTGACGATGATGTCAGCACAGGGCCGCGGATCAGAATTTACAATGACTGTCAGGGCTATACCAAGCGAGGCCGCGCAAATCCTAGATAATGTTGAAGCCTTGTTAAACAGCATAGACATGACGCCGGCCTCTGATTTGGACATGGCGCAACCAAAAAAATCACAAAGCCCTGACGAAAGCATGGTCTTCTCAGATGAGATAAGTAACATCATTCCACCTGCCGAAGAGATACTGGTTTTGGAAACAGAAGCTCCGGCCTCGGACGATTTACGCAACCTTAAAGTTCTTATTGTCGAAGACGAGGTGTTCAGCCAGGAAGTCATTAAAAATTTCTTAGAGCCTGAAGGCTGTAAGCTGTTATTTACAGGCAATGGCGTTGAGGCCTTGGATGTTTTAAATACCCAAGCGGTTGATGTTATTTTAATGGACTTACGCATGCCTGAAATGGACGGCATAGAAACAACACGCGCTATTCGCAGATCAAGCCGTGAGTATAAAGATACACCCATCGTCGCCCTGACAGCGGATTCAGCCGCGGAAACCAATGCGGCCTGCATGGCGGCGGGTGTTGATATTTTCTTGACGAAACCCATTCTGGCCCATGAGCTAGTTGAAGCCGTGCGCTTCACGCAGCTTTGTAAAGAGACCAGCCAGGACTTAGACGCCAAAGTCGCCTAGCCTAAACCGCTTTGATATCCGGCGGCGCAGCATCATTAGGACGCGCTTTCTAATTTCTATCCCTACTTAAATCTCATCGAACATAGCGAATGCAAATTCGCCTGATTTTTAAGGAGGCCATCATGGCAAAAACGAAAACAACGACTGCTAAAAAAACGGCAAAAACAGCCCAAAAAGAAACTGTCAAAGCGACAGCCCTTCTGCGTAAAGGCGTTTTGGCCTATATCGGCCTGCACGGCGCAGCTTATGAGCGCGCTAAATTCCGCTTTGAGCAAGTTCGCGGCGCAACAGATGGTCTTTTCGGCACATTTGTTGAAAAAGGCGAAGAGCTTGAAGCTAAAGCAGCTGTTCTTGCAAAAGACGCGCAAACTAAGGCCAGCGAAACATTTGCAGGCACTACAGCGAAATGCCAACGGCTTCAAATGACCGTGTCTCTGAGCTGGAAGCTGAACTTACAGCGCTAAACAAGAAAATTTCTGCTATGACCAAAAAAGCCGCTAAGCCGGTCAAGAAAGTCAAAATGACCACGCAGAAAACAGCTAAAAAAGCCGCTTAGGTTTATAAAGCCTTTAATCCTCAATCGGATTTAAGCGCTATTTAAATTAGCTTATGGCGATGCGCGGCCTTTTGGTTTCGCATCGCCATTTTTATATGCGCTTGCACCACAGCCTAACTCTTGCTTTAAAGGCTGATAGAAAAAGGTAGGGTATTCACATGGCGAAAAGAAAAGAAACCGTTGGTCAAAATGCGGCGCAAAATACAGTAGCTGTCAATTCGCTATTAGGATTTCGGCGCTCAGAAGTCATTAAATCCTTAGGTCTTGTCGCCGGATATGCGGCCAAGCAGCCTAAGCCCTTTGCTAAACATCTTAAAAACTATGCCGGCGAAATGCTAGCAATTGCCAAAGGCACATCAGAATTAGCGCCCGATAAGCGCGATCGCCGCTTCAAAGATGAAACTTGGCAAACGAACGGCTTTTACAAACGCGGCATGCAAAGCTGGCTGGCCATGCGCCAGGAGCTCGATGGCTGGATTGGCGACTCGCGCATGCATCCTGCAGATAAGGTGCGGGCGAAGTTCGTCACGGATTTGATTGTCGATGCCTTGGCCCCGACCAACACATTGCTGGGCAATCCAACCGCTATGAAGCGCCTCTTTGAAACGGGCGGCGTGTCTCTAGCGCGCGGAATGAAAAATGCCTATGAGGACCTTCGTCATAATGGCGGCATGCCCAGCCAGGTTGATGGGCGGCCATTTAAAATTGGCGAAAATGTTGCCAATTCGAAAGGCGCTGTTGTCTTCAAAAATGAAATGCTGGAAGTTATTCAATATCAGCCAAAAACAGAGCAGGTTTATAAAATCCCGCTTGTCGTTATCCCGCCGCAAATTAATAAGTTTTACGCGCTTGACCTCGCGCCAGACAAATCCATGGTGCGCTTCCTCACCAAAATGGGCTATCAAGTCTTTGCCATTTCGTGGCGCAACCCCACGCGTCAGCATTCCCATTGGGGTCTGGAAAGTTATGTTGCCGCCCTGATTAAAGCGACTGAGGCGGTCAAGAAAATCACGCGTAGTCCGCGTATCAACGTAACGGGCGCTTGTTCAGGCGGCATCACCCTTGCCCTGCTTTTGTCAGAACTTGCCGCGCGCGGAGATAACTGCGTAAATTGCTATACATTGATGGTCTCTGTTCTGGACGGGAAAAAATCGGATTCAGAAGTTGGGCTTTTCGTGAATGACCGCGCCATTGAAGCGGCCCGCCGTCAAAGCGCGAAAAAGGGTATTTTAACAGGCGAGGAGCTAGGACGGTCTTTTGCTTGGATGCGGCCTAATGATTTAATCTGGAATTATGTCGTCAATAATTATTTGCTCGGCGAAGACCCGCCGCCTTTTGATGTTCTCTTTTGGAATAATGACAGCACCAATCTGCCGGCACAGCTTCATTCCGATTATCTGGATATTTTCCAAGATAGGCGTTTCCGCCCCGATAAGGAAATTCCTTTTATGGGCAATGATGTTGACCTCTCCGCCGTCACGCAGGACGGGTTTATGGTTGCGGGTGTCACTGACCACATCACACCGTGGAAGGCCTGCTACCGCAATGTCAGGCTTATGGGCGGGGACACAGAATTTATCCTGTCTAACTCAGGCCACTTACAGTCTTTGATAAACCCTCCGGGCAATCCCAAAGCGATGTATTACACTAATAAGGATTTCCCGCCCCGCGCTGACCGTTGGCTTGAGGGCGCGGAAAGCAAAAGCGAGTCGTGGTGGATACGTTGGAATGAATGGCTCTCTGAGCGCTCTGGTGAGCTTAAAAACGCGCCTAAATCCTTGGGTAACAAAGCCCATCCGCCAATTTCACAGGCGCCGGGCGAATATGTGTTTACCTAATATAAAGCGGTTTACACCAGTATTTTCACAGTAAAACGCTTTACATACTGGGTTTCGTACCCAAATCCTATATGAAACACGTAGGACCTAGGCCCTGCTTGTTAGATTAAATGCCTGAAAGGCCATTTATGGCAGACGACTTACATCCTGATTTTCATCCCAATCTTCCTCGGATTTTCTTTTCAAAGATTGGCAATCAGTCCCTGCGAACCGCCATTTGGACGGGCACAGATAAAGGCAGCGGTAAACGCACACCGCTTTTGTTTTTTAATGGTATTGGCGCAAACCTTGAAATCGCGCAGGCTTTTGCAGATACCTTTACAGGCCGCGATATTATCACCTTTGACATGCCAGGTGTGGGCGGCTCGCCTGATCCTAAAATTCCTTATCGTCCGTGGTGGGTGGCCTATGCGGCCAAAGAAATTTTGCTGAAAAACCGTTATACGAAAGTCGACGTTTTAGGCGTGTCCTGGGGCGGCGGTCCCGCGCAGCAATTTGCCTGGCAATATAAACGCATGACCCGCAACCTTGTGCTCTGCGCGACGACAACTGGCGTCACCATGGTGCCCGGCAAACCTAAAGCCTTGTCCAAAATGATATCGCCTAAGCGTTATATTGACCGCGACTTTCTCGCCAAAAACTTTGAGGCGCTTTACGGTGATGCCGCCGGAGACGGTGTGCATGATTTCTCCGTCAATATGGTGCCGCCCAGTATGAAGGGCTATCTCTACCAATTAGGCGCTATGGCGGGCTATTCTACCCTGCCCTTTATCCGCCGCATCAAAGCCAAAACCCTTATCATTATGGGCGGGAATGATCATATCGTGCCTGTCATTAATGGGCGTATTTTAAAGCGCGGCATTAAAAAATCTAAACTCGAAATATTAGACGGCGCAGGTCATCTCTTCTTATTGACGCGCCGCGATAAAACGGTTGAGCTTATAAGGGATTTCTTTGGCGAGCCAGAAGTGCGCATGCCCCGTGTTGATCCTGTCTTGCTGCCTTCAGTCGCTGTGGCCTATAACCACAAATCAATTGACCCCGCCAGTGTAAAGAGGACTTATGACCGATAAGAAAAAACGCAGCTCTCCAAAATCAGCACAAGAATCAGCCCGCCGTATATGGTTGGCCGGCATTGGCGCCTATGGCCGCGCTTTCACAGAAGCCCAAGAAGCCCTCAAAGATGTGACAGGAAAAAGCAGCGAAGTTTTTGATGACCTTGTCCAAAAAGGCGCGATGCTCGAAAAAGTCGGCAAAGCCAAAGGAAAGGAAGCTCTAGATAAAGCCCAGATGCCAAATTTTGATATGCCTGATTTTGATATTGATGAGCGCATAAAAGCCATGCGGTCCAGACTATCGCGCGGAGATAAAGGCGCAGCTGAAGTTGCAAATCATGAAGATCGCCTCACAGCTGTTGAAGCCAAGATAGATCGAATTTTGGAATTATTAGAGCCAAAAAAACCAGCCCGAAAAAAACCAGTTGCCAAAAAACCTGTGAAACGCAAGACGACGACGCGAACGCAGCGCACAACTGCGAAAAAGACGCCTGTTAAAAAAGCGCCGCCTAAAAAGAAGCCCGCCGCAAAAAAACCAACTCAAAAAAAATAAGTGGCAGAGCGGTCTAAAACCAAAGAGAAAATTCTTAGAACAGCTTTAGGCCTTTTTAACAATGAAGGCGAAAGCGCCGTCAGCTCTGTTGATATTGCCTCTGTCATCGGCATTAGCCCCGGTAATCTCTATTACCACTATAAAGGCAAAGACGAAATCATTGTCGAGCTCTTCGCAGATTTTGAAGAAGAAATCCGCCAAGTCTTAAGCTCACCCGTTCGCGAGCCGCTTAAGATTGAAGATAATTGGGTTTATCTTTATATTATTTTTGAAGAGATTTTCGACTTTCGCTTTTTTTATAAAAACCAATCTGAACTCATTGACAGAATCCCCGCCCTGCGAAATCGCTTCGCGCGGATATTATCTCTGAAAGAACAAACCGCCCTCGCCCTTCTCTCTACATTAGAAAGCCAAGGCCATCTAAAATTTGATGACGGCGAACGGGATGCCCTCGCAGGACGCATCGCCCAACACTTCACATTCTGGCTACAATATCACGATCTACGCCACGGCACATCTCCGCCCAAATCCCTTATCGACCAAGGCGTCTTCATGACACTCATCCAAATCACGCCCTATTGGACACACGGCAAAGGCTATGCGGAATTGCTCAAGGATTTTGTGTCGGAGAAGGGGTAGAAAGCTAGGCTGTTGTGTGTATTTGACGGAGCAGATTATCGCCGCAATATCTAACATTACCAGCGGCTGTTGTGGAGCTGCGGATTCAAGCTGCTCGAGTTTGCCAAAATCTAAACTAAGGGTTATTAGACTTACAATGGGTTTATTTCGATTAGTTGTTTTTTCTGTAATGCTTTGCATATTTTGCACGGCCCAAGCTTCAGATGATGAGTTATATGATAATCTCATTCATTCTGATGTGCCGCTTTGGTCAGCCTCTGATGACAATGTTTGGCCTCAAAATTTCACAAATGAAGACGAATTTGGTTGCGTAAATCGATCTAAATTTGGTGATTGGCGATTTACAGATTCAGATGGTGATCATATGTGGTATCGTTTTCAAAACTATGGCGTGTTTCATTGCTGGGTAAATGTGTATGAGGCTTATGAACGCGACGAGTTAGAGACTGCAGAACACAAGCCTTCATTTTTTGTTGAGTTAACGAATGTAGATCGCAAAAAAGTGAATTACGATCTTTGGGCAATCCAAATCGGAGCGCGTCCGGGAAGTGATTATCTTTTGCTTGCACGAGAATCTGAGAAAAAATTGGGCGATGCTTATTTAGTTCTGCAACGTAAGTGCCCTCGAAATAATATACGGTCGGGGCCAAATTTAGATATATTGAAAACGGATTACTGCTCGATAAACTCCAAGAAAGATCTAGTACGGTTAGCTAAGAAAATGCTGAAAAGACCACCGCTTGGCATTCTCGAGTATGTTGAAAACCAGGATGAAAATATAGAGTAATTGAGGTCTGCTTCCGGAGAATACTTACCTATTTCAATTGGCTTGTTTTCAGTAAATACTACCGTATCGGTAAACATTACCAGCGGCCTTGTTTGGGCGGTTTAAGTCGCCCAATCCACTCTCTCAACCTTTAACTCTCAATCTTAAATGTCAGCCCCGCATTGGCGACCAGCCTGTCAATCAGCGCGCCCCCCATGGCGGGAGCTGAGGTATAGACCCCGCCTGGTGTGTCGTCGCGGTTGATATCTTTGGCGAGGCAGAGTGCGGATTCGGCAATCATTTTTGAGGTCGAGCCATAGCCTGGATCTTTATCTCCTGTGACGCCTGCGATGATGCGCGTGCCGTCAGGGGCGTCGCCGATAAACATGACATCATAAAAGCCTGTTTCGCGCTCTTCTTTGCTGGGACCCTCGCCAGGCTTGGGCGGATTTTTCGCCATGGAGTCATCCTTGGCGACGAACTCCGCCGCGGCTTTGCCCTGCTCGCCGGGGCCTGTCAGCACCATCTCGTCATAGACAAAATCTTCGCCGTAAAGATGGCCAAGCAGCGCATTGGAGCGGTGGACATTTTTGGTATTAATCGATGCCATAATAAAAGGCGCTGACCAGCTGCCGATATCCGTCTCTTCAATAGGCTTATGCCCTGTCGGTTGCGGCGGGCCATTAAAGTCCGGCACGAGAGAGAACGGATCTTTGAGCCATGTCAGAACTTCCGGCTCTTTCGCGGCGCGTTTCATGGTCTCGAAAAAACTCGCCGCTGTGCCGCCCGAAAATGTGCCTTTCATCTTGCGCACACGTCCGCGCACTTTGGCGCAAGGCCCGCCGTGATGAGCGATGGCATGTTGCTGCAGGAAATAGACACCCAAATCAAAGGGTATGGAGTCAAAACCGCAGGAATGGACAATCCGCGCGCCGCTCTCTTTAGCCGCCGCGTCATATTTCGCGATGGTGTCCACCATCCAAGGCGGCTCGCCTGAGAGGTCGACATAATCTGTTCCCGCTTTGACGCAGGCTTCAACTAAAGGGTCGCCGTAAAGCTGATAAGGGCCAACGGTTGTGCAAACGGATTTTGTGCGCGCCGCCATCGCCTCCAGCGAGGCAGGGTCATCAGAATTAGCGACAATGAGGGCAATATCTTTGGAGACGCCCATTTCATCACGGACAGCTTCGAGCTTATCCTGAGACCGTCCCGCCATCGCCCAAGATACACCGCTATCATTATCTGGGCCATATTGGCTTTGTAGATATTCTGCCACTAAGCGGCCCGTAAAGCCTGTGGCCCCATATACAACAACATCAAATTCACGCGACATAGATTTCTCCTTTATATGCAACAAATTGCATATAAATTTAGGCCGCGCAAGCTTGCAAATGATTAGCCTTTTTTCACCACCAAATTATGCCAAAGCAGCAGCACAGGAGAGCCAAGTTCCAGCGCCATGCCGATTAAGCCATTAATAGGCGGCGGGCCAACTGTGAGATAGCTGTAAAGCCGCGCAAGGCCTCCGAGGAAAATCGCCAAGACCAGAAGGCGCAAGACAGGCCCGCGGTTTTCTAAATCTTGCAGCACCCACCACAGTAAAAAGAAGAGCGAGAGATAATAAGCTGAAAAATACCGAAATTGATTATCCAGCTCGGCGGTAACAACGCCCCCGCCATTGGCCGCTTGCGCGCCGCCCAGCAGCCCCATCACAGCAAAGCACAAAGGTATCAGGCTGAGCACCGCCAGCGCTATTTGTAATCCGCGTTTCATCTTATTCTCCTGGTTATTTTATTTTTAGGCGGCCTAGCTCAGGCGCGGTCAAGCTCGACACATACATATAGCCATCTTCAGCGATAATCGCGCCCGTCGCGCTGGGGTAGCTCCCGCTTGGGTCTTGCCAGGTTTTGAGCACGTTTCCTTCCCCGTCTATTTGAACGATTAAACCATAATTGACGGCTTGCGGACGCATGAAAGCCGGCAGGCGCATCGCCATTTTCCGCGCCCCAACATTTTCTGAATTATCATCAAGCCACTTTGATCTTTGCGAGACAATACCCAATAGAAAGGTCTCAGTCCCGTCCGCTAATTTTGGCCCGCGATTAACATTATCCGGAAAGCCGGGAAGGTTATCCATTATCACGCGGCTGCGGCCATCAGGTGACACGCGGTGCATTTGATAGGTGCCGGTTTCATTGACTAAGATATCGCCATCTGATGTCATCGCCACGCCATTAGAAAAGACATAGCCGTCTTTGACAACGCGGGTGCGTTTCGTCGCCGGATTATAGGCGAGCAATCGGCCCGTGCCCCGATGTTCTGAAATTTCTAAAACGCTCGCGCCAAGGGTATCGCCGCTCGCTTTGGCCCCGAATTTCGTCGAAGCGTCCGAAAAATATATCACGCCATCTGCGGCGATATCCAAATCATCCGCATAGAGAATAGGCGTGCCATCAACCTCATCGGTCAGCACCGAAACTTGGCCTTGCGGCGAGACGGCCAGTAATCCGCGAAAGGCATCGGCGATGATGAGGTTACCCTGCGCGTCCATTTCCATGCCCAAGGCCGAGCCTTTGGTATCCGCATATTCACGGTGTGTTTTCGCGGCGGGGTCAATTTCTATAATCTTGCCCTCTTGTGACGAGACATAAAGTTTGCCCTCATGCATCACGACATCTTCGGGACCATGGCTCTCGCCCATCGGCAGATATTCAAGATTAGCTAAATCCGTATTAGGCGCAAAATCGCCGACAAAGCCTTTATTTTCAGGCGCGTTCCAAGACACAGGATCAACAGAAACAGGCCACGCCGCTAGATAGACCCCGATTAAAACGATAGCGGCCAGAATAATTAGAAATAGTTTTTTCATAATGCCTCCCTTTACGGCACAGAACCACGTCAGGAAGGGAGTGGCAAGATTAGACGGGCATTATTTTACAAATCCATTCCATCAAGAGATGATGAAATTAAAATTGGAAAATGGAGCCAGCGGAGAGACTCGAACCCTCAACGCTCCCCTTTGGGAAATTTAGTTTAACAGTTTTCAATAGCCTCTAGATAAACTTTATCTTACGGCCTAGAACTGATACGTCTATCTCACTTACCTTACTTGCTGAAATAATAAGGGCTATAATGAATCGAATTGTTTCTTGGCTAATTATCACAACGCTATTATTGATACAGTCTGCATGTGCTGATGCCCAAGAAATTTTGAAGGGCCAGAAGAGCGCCCCGGATTTACCAAATATTTTATCCGATATTCCGAGCCAAGATAAACCATTTCTACCCGACTTTTCCTATGCGGGATATGGTTTTGGTTTGCAGTCAATTCCCTCTGGTGTAGGCAAGGTAATTTCCGTTACGGATTTTGGGGCTAAGGCGGATGACGGCATTGATGACTCAGCGGCTATTTTAGAGGCTATTGAGGCGGCCCGAAAAATATCGGGGTCTGTTATCATCCGCTTTCCAGCTGGGAAATTTATTATTAGCGAGATTATAAATATCGATCGCGGGGATATTGTTTTCCAAGGCGAAGGACGCGGCGCGGCAGGCACGACGCTTTACTTTCCAAGGCCGCTTAAAATGATTGGCGATAAGGGTAAGCTTGATGAACTGAGAGAGTATCTTGTCAAATATGATAAACGCCAAAGAGAGCCAAAGAAAAATCTGGATGTTCTGTTTTCGGAATATTCATGGACGGGCGGTTTTATATGGGTGGGTAAAGCAAGTTCTCGCCCCGCGCCATACCTCGAGGAGTTTGATAAGCCCGAACCCGCGCTCACCATTGGAACAGAGGGTCAGCGCGGCGAGACGACCCTCACGGTTGATGACGCGGCAGATTTGAAAGCGGGGCAACGGATTCAGCTTCTCTGGTATAATAAGCAAGGTGAGGACGGCGCGCTCATTTCGTCCATCTATGGCTATACGGGTGAAGATGTTGGCTCTCACCATTGGACATTTCCCAATCGTCCCATTGTCCGCCAGCGCACAGTTGTTAGATCTATAGACGGTAATGTCATCACTCTAGCGGATAGCCTGCTCCATGACGTGAATGACAGATTACCCGCAGATATCTCGGCCTGGGACGCGCTTGAAAATATCGGTATCGAAGGCTTTCATTTTGAGTTCCCGCAATCACCTTATTATGGGCACCACAATGAGCAGGGCTATAACGCCATCTACATGACAGGCGCGGCGGATAGCTGGATACGGGATGTGACTTTTACTAATGCCGATAGCGGTATCCTTAGTTATGACAGTGCTAATCTGACGCTGCGTGATATTAAATCTGCGGGGGATAGACCTGCCCATTACGCTGTGCATATGGGCAATGTTCACAATGTATTGGCAGAACGTGTGCAGGTCTATAACTCTGTCATTCATTCTTTCACCTTTAATACGCAATCCACGCGCTGTGTTTACAAAGACTCCGAAGTCTTTAGCGGTGCTGTGCTAGATCAACATGCAGGTGCTAACCACCAAAACCTATTCGATAATGTGACCTTGCATATCCATCCCACTCGTAAAGATGGGAAACCGGAATATGCGCTGTTTAACGGTAGCGGCGCAGGGTACTGGCAGCCGGGCCACGGCCTATATAATACAAGCTGGAACTTAAATGTCATTGTTGAAGACGGTGCTTTGCCGAGCGAAACTGTCTATTTAAAAGCCACCGCAGAAGGCCCAGAGGCGCGGATTGTTGGACTGTCAGGTAACAGAAAGTTCGAGCTGGATTATCGCCCAGCTCCTTATATCGAATCCATGAATAAGACGGTCAGCCAAGTGCCGTCGCTTTACACCTATCAATTAAACCAGCGCAAAGACCCCTAAGTCTCACCGCACCAGCAGGAGCGAGATGGCGGGGACATATGTCACAAGCAATAAGCAAGCAATGAGCGCCAGATAAAACGGCCACATGGTTTTGACTGTATCCTCGACCCTGATTTTACCGACCGCCGCGCCGACGAATAAGACAGTGCCTACGGGCGGGGTAATCGTTCCAATCCCTAATGCGAGCATCATGATGATACCGAAGTGAACGGGATCGACGCCTATGGATTGCACGACGGGCAAGAATATAGGGGTCACAATAATGATGAGCGGGGCCATATCCATAAAGGTTCCAAGCACCAGCAGACATCCCAGCACCATTAAGAGGATGAGAATAGGGGACTCCGTTGCGCCAAGGATAAGGTCAGACATCATTGTCGGCGCTTCCAGCAGGGCCAACAGCCAACCAAAGGCGGCGGCAGAGCCGATAATGAGCATGATCAT
Source organism: Hellea sp. (assembly GCA_028224375.1). Lineage (GTDB taxonomy): Bacteria > Pseudomonadota > Alphaproteobacteria > Caulobacterales > Maricaulaceae > Hellea. The sequence continues at coordinate 30,718 of JAOIVW010000022.1, read as the reverse complement.
CGCTGTCGTTTTTGTTGAATTGATGACCGCCGTTTTAAAGCCTTTCAGGTCCAGTGAGCGGTAGACAAATATGCCGATGACTAAGGTGTAAACGATGGCGACCGCAGAACTTTCCGTTGGTGTAAACACGCCGCCGAGAATGCCGACAACAATGATAATCGCCGTCATAAGGCCGGGAATGGCACTAAGCGCTGAGCGGGCAAGGGCACGAAATCCTGGGAAGATGCCTTTGGGATAGCCCTTGCGCGCGGCCAGAATTGAGACGGTCACCATCAGGGCCAGACCGCAGAGAATACCTGGCAATATGCCCGCCACGAAAAGCTCGCCCACGGATATAGAAACTGCGGCTGCCGCCGAGTAAATAATCATATTGTGACTTGGCGGAATGATAAGCCCTAAGACAGCTGCGGAAGAGGTTACATTCACGGCAAAGTCTCGATCATAGCCTTTTTCTTCCATGATGGGAATCATGGTGCTGCCAATGGCAGAGACGCTGGCGACGGCGGATCCTGATATCGCGCCAAACATCATGGAGGCGCCGACATTGACGTGACCGAGCCCGCCGCGCACGCGACCAAACATGCCTTCGGCGACTTTTATCAATCGCGCGGCAATGCCTGTTTGGGTCATGAGGTCTCCGGCAAAGACAAAAAATGGAATGGCCATTAAGGTGAAAACATCTATGCCTGCGGAAAGCCGCTGGACTGCAACGAGCGGGTTAAGACCTAGCAGGGCGAAGACAATCATTGATGAAATCAGCAGCGAAAAGGCGACAGGCACGCGAATGCACAGCAGGCCTAAAAGCAGGAGCAAGAGAATTAAGAGCTCCATCTCTAACCCTCCTTTCTGGTTTTAGGTGCCGTGTATTCTTCATGCAGTTGCGCCAACGCAAAAATTGTAATCAGCGCGCCCGCTATGGGCAGCGGCAGCAGGGCTACTCCGCGCGGAATACCCAGCGAGGGAATATCAAAAGCCCAAAGCGTTGTTGTTAGGGTGAAGCCTGCAACAACCATGACCAGTCCCGCCGTGGCGACGGCCAGATTGGCGATGACGTCAAGCCATGTGCCGATTTTTTCCGGAAAGGCATTGCGAATGGCGTCAATGCGGATGTGGAAACGCTCATGCACGCCGACAGCCGCGCCAAAGAAAACGAGGTAGCCCAAAAGTACCAATGCGAGCCGTTCTGACCAAGCTGGGCTATCATTGAAAAAATACCGCGCAATAACTTGATAAGAAATAATTACTGTCATGGCGACGAGACAGCTTGCGCTAATTAAAAGCGATATGCGGCTAAGCACATTAAGGAGCGGCTTCATGACCCCGTCTCCGCAATGCGGTTAATTCTGGCCACATAGGGTTCTAACTCCGGCGTCACAAATTTTTCATAGACAGGGGCCATGAGCGCCCTGAAAGGAGCACTATCAATATCTGATAATATTTCGCCGCCATTATCTGTTAGCGTCTTTTTCGCGTCAGACACGCGGGCATCCCACAAGCTGCGCATCACGGTCACAGAATGACGCGCGGCGTCTTTGACAATTTGTTGGTCCTCAGGCGAGAAGCTCTGCCATGTGCGCAGGCTCATAATCAGCATATCAGGCGTTCGGAAATGTCCCGTTTCGGAAAAATAGCTCGCGACCTCGTAGTGACGTGTTGCAATATAGCTCGGCCAATTATTCTCAGCCCCATCAATGACTTTTTGAACAAGCCCTTGGTAGATTTCGCTGTAATTCATCGGCGTCGGATTGGCCCCCAAAGCCCTGACCGTGTCCAAGAAGATATCAGAATTAGGGACACGAATTTTCAGGCCTTGCAGATCGGCGGGTCGCGCGATGTGGCGATCCGTTGTGTAAAATCCGCGCCCGCCCGTGTCGTAAATCGCAAGCCCGCGTAAATTAAAGGCTTCAAGCGAGGTCATAATCTCCTCGCCAATTTCGCCGTCAATCACGCGGCGTTGATGTTCAGTAGACTGGAAAAGAAAGGGGAGGCTGAAGAGTTTTGTCAGAGGCGCAATATTATTTAAGGCGGCGCTGAAAGTTCGGGTCATGCCGAGGCCGCCAAACATGGCTATTTCAAGCGTGCTGCCTTCTGAGCCAAGCTGTCCGCCGGGGTAGAGCTTTACGCCCAATCGGCCATTAGTTTTCTCCTCAAGATATGTGCCCATCGCTTTAATAGCTTCAACGCTCGGATAGCCGTCGGGCTGGGATTCAGCGGTATAGATTGAGCGTTTAGACGTGGCTGATTTGCTCCCGCAGCCTGCGAGTATGGCAGCGCTGCCCGCTAGAACCTGCCGGCGCCCGAGAGGGGAGGTTATGAGGTTATTGCCGGTCAGCGAGATAACCAACCACCATCAACGGGCAAGGTGATGCCTTGGACATAATCAGAGGCAGCAGATGCCAGGAACACAACAGCGCCGCCCATATCGTCGGGATGGCCCCATCGCCCGGCAGGAATGCGTCCTAATATTTCTTTGTTGCGCTGCTCATCCGCCTGAAGCGCGGCTGTATTATTGGTCGCAAAATAACCCGGCGCGATGGCGTTCACATTGATGCCGTGCTTCGCCCATTCATTGGCCAAAGCCTTGGTTAGCCCGCCAACACCGCTTTTAGAAGCCGTATAAGACGGCACCCGAATGCCGCCTTGGAAGGTCAGCATGGAGGCGATATTGATGATTTTCCCGGACTGCTTTTCTGCCACGACATGTTTCGCGAAGGCTTGGGATAAAAAGAATAGCGTCCGCAAATTGACATTCATCACGGCGTCCCACTCATCAGGCGTGAAATCGATGGCCTCATTGCGTTTTATAATGCCCGCATTATTCACCAGAATATCTGCGCGGCCCAGCTCTGAGACGGCTTCAGCCACAATGCTTTCGACATTATCAGCCGTGCTAAGGTCCGTAAGAATAGAATGTGATTTAACGCCTGTTTTAGCGATTTGCGCCAACGTGTCTGTAGGGGCCGAGCGCCCGATAAGCGCAATGTCTGCGCCTGCCTTGGCAAGAGCAATGGCCATGCCTTGGCCGAGGCCTGTATTCGCGCCTGTAACAAGGGCAGTTTTTCCAGTTAGGTCAAACATTAGGCGAGTTGACAAATATCGCAGACAGACAGGTCTGTGTAATCGAGGTTTTCACCGCCCATACCCCAGATAAAGGAATAGGCTTTCGTGCCGGAGCCCATATGAATAGACCAAGGCGGCGAGATAACCGCTTCTTCGTTCTCCATCACAATATGGCGAATTTTATCTTCCTCGCCCATAAAATGGAAGAGACGCGAATCTGCATCCAAATCAAAATAAAGATAAACTTCCGAGCGGCGGTCATGCAAATGAGGCGGCATTGTATTCCAAACACTACCTTCGCTTAAGATCGTCAGGCCGAGCAAAAGCTGACAGGACTTGGCGGTTGTCGGCACTATATATTGATAGATAATGCGCTCATTACTTTCCGCCAGCGATCCGCGTTCTAGCGGGACAGCTTCATCAATAGAAATTTTTACGACCTCAAAGGCTTTGTGAGCAGGTGTGGAGAGCAGATAAAACTTGGCCGGGTTGGCTTCGTCATCCGAGGCAAAGACAACGTCCTTGCTGCCCATCGGAATATAAAGACCGTCGAGTTTTTTAAGCTCATACTTTGTGCCGTCAATCGTAACAGAGCCGGAGCCGCCGCCAATATTGATAACGCCAAGCTCACGCCGTTCCAGAAAGGGGTGACCCTTAGCAGAGGCGGGTTCAGACTGATGCGGTAGAGTGACAGATTTGGACACAGGCGCCGCCCCGCCTATCACAAAGCGCTCATTATGAGAGTAGTTCAGATTAATCTCATCATCCGCAAACAGACCAGAGACAATATAGCGATCGCGTAACTGCTCGTTCGAGACGCCCTCCATCATATCAGGATGAGTGGCATGGTAAGTTTTATTGAACATATATGTCTCCTGACGACATGGTTTTTAAAGTTATCATCGGTCTCCTATCTTAGAGTCGCGCCTCCATTGCAATAATTTTTATGAATTTGAGGGCCTTAGGTTATTTGACATCACCAATATTGGCCAAGCCAATTTTGAGTAATTTGCTAATGTCTGTTATGAGGTGTGAGCTCAACAGGTCGTCGCAACACTTTAAAAATTTAAGAAAAAATGGAGCGGGCGAAGAGATTCGAACCCTCGACCCTCACCTTGCGTTATTTGGGTAATAGACAGCTATAAGGACCACGGCTGCTAGCCGTGGACATTCTTCTATGATGGGGAATTACAGCAGTAGATAGGGCATTGTCGTTTGAGGCGTAAAATTTAGCGCCGTCTTTAAATTGGTATGCGCAGGCTGCTGACATTTATCTCCTTAAATTAAGCCATTTGTGGCCCAAGGTGATGCAAAAGTGGGGCCTCAACTCCACCACCTTTTTTCGCTCCGCACGGCGGTACCGTTCCCACAAAATAAGTCGTCTGCCCTACAAAACCTGTGGTTTGCAAAGGCAAGACCAATAATAAAAAACAGAGTCTCCACTCATCCCAAACTTGATTTGGGATAGCGTCGAAGTAGGCCACAAGGCACGCTTCGCTTTATCTTGTTCTACACACTTTTTGACCCTTTTTCTATTTTCTAGACTTTTCAATCAGCAACTAAACAATATTAGTAATACCTTTGAATTAGCGGTCAGGTGTTCTCTTAAGCTCTTCTGCAAGTTTGGCTATACAGATTTCTCTATCCTCACCCCGCTCTTGCTCACAGTAGCACTTTTGTTTTTCCTCAGACCAAATACCGCTATTATCAGCGCAAGATTCAAGAGCTACTGTAGGTGAGAGCATCAAATAAAGGTAAAGAACCAACCATGAAAATGCTAATATGGCTAACATACCAAACAACGTTTTAACTTTTGAGTTTTTGTTTAATTTGTTCATATCAGCCTCCTTATTGATCATGCTCTGGTGGAATAACGAACTCTTTATTCGTTTCTCTGATCATTTCAGTCGCCTTTGCCACAGCTTCAGTCTTAGTCAACCCGTCTTCGCTAGCCTTTCTACCGCCCACATTAAATCTTTGGTCTTCTGCAGATTCAGGAGCAGAATTCCCTTTTTTTCCTAAAGTTAGTATATGTTTTGCCCTGTCGAACATCTCCTTGCGGTTACTAATTGACTCCGCTATTTCTGCGCCACCTTCATCTAACTCTTCTACAGTCTCAAAGTTTGCCATAAAGTGTTCTAACTTGTCAGTACCGGTAAAAGTTCTAGCAGTCGCCTCGTCACCTTCCGCAAGGGCCTGATGAGCTTTCGCAGTTGCAGCTTTCGCATGTTGAAGATGCTTCTTGAATATCCTCATTGCAGCGCCTCGACGTGCTGCACGAGCTCTGGCTAACTTCGAAGCTTGGTCAGCCCTCCTATCAATTCCTGGATTTCGACCATCAGGGTCGGTTAGGTTTACTGGGTCATTCCAAGTATAGGCATAGCGATTAAACATCCCCGGATTTCCCGTATCCATAAACGTCACCGGATCCACACTCAAGAACCGCCCGACATTCGGGTCGTAATATCTGGCCTGCATATAGTTCAGACCTGTGGACTTATCTTTGATATGGCCTGTAAAGCCGGATTGGTTGTCATTGGCGGCGGCGTCTATCAGCGCTTCGCCAAAGGGCGTGTAGCGCTCATTAAAATCTACGTCTCCAATCGCACCCACTGGATGACCCTGCCCCTTGGTTCCCAGTACCGGAGAGCCCAGATGGTCGGGATGCAGATAGGTGAACACGCCGTTCTTAATCCGCGCGAGGGTCTGCCCCATACCGTGGAGATAGTCGGTCTCTTCCCCGTCAGTAGCATTTTCGACGTGAACGAGCCGCCCCGCCGCGTCATAGACATTGTAAATCGTCTTACCGCTGACCGTATCAATAGAGCGCACACGCTTATTATTGCCGTCATAGAGATAGGTCGCGTCTACGGATGTGCCAGTATTGGGCGCGGTGCCGTTCATAGCGGTGGGCTGATCAGAGAGGTCATAGGCTTTGAGCGATTGAAGCGGTGAGTTTTGGCGCGGTAGCGCCAAGGCTCGCGGTTCAAATACGCCGTCCGGGGGACGGCGGATAGCGAGAAGAGAGCCGCCGCGAGGGCGGCGACCATATGGACTATAAAGACCACGGCGACTAGCCGTGGACATTCTTCTTTGATAGGGAATTACATCAGCAGATAGGGCATTGTCGTTTGAGGCGTAAAATCTAGCGCCGCATTCAAATTGGTGTGCGCAGGCTACTGAAATTTATCTCCTAAAATTAAGCCATTTATGGCCCAAAATGATTTAAAAGTGGGGGGCCTCAACTCCACCTTTTTTTTCGCTTCGCGCGGCGGTTCCGTTCCCACAAAATAAGTCGTCTGACCTGCAAAACCTATGGTTTGCAAAGGCAAGACTAATAGTAAAAACAGAATCTCCGCTATCCCAAACTTGATTTGGGATAGCGTCGAAGTGGGCCACAAGGCACCCTTCGCTTTATCTTGTTCTACAACTTTTTTGACCCTCTTCTCTACTTTGACTATTTAATACTTGCACGCCTCAATTTCCAAATCATTTAAAAGTTGAGTGATTTCAATATCCACACCTCCAACATCGGCTACATAAAAAACCGATAGTCCGTAATTTGATTTTACTAATTCTGGAATGAAAGTATTGATAAATTCATTAACTGAGATTGCCTTCGGTTCAAATCCTTCCCACTCATCTGAAGCATGAAGTAAAGCGTATTCGCGGCGAGGCCATACTGGTATTAATTTTTGTTCTTGATTGTCAGCAGAAGTTGCCCAGCCATCAAAATATAACCCCCAGACTTTTTCATAATCAACCACTTGTTTGATAAAATGATTGTACCGCCCAGCCGCGTTAAGGTTTAAAACAGCCTTTATTTGCTGTTCACTTATCATTCGACGGGCCTTTCCATGTTACTACGTCCATTGTTATCATATTTATGTTGTGCTTTGTGGTCTGCCTTATTCTGTAAGTTTGAATGCTTGTAGTCATAGCCTTTTGCAGCTTCTCTGCCACGTTCATGAGCCATTTCCTTTCCTGGCGGGACGCGTATATTCTTTCTTTGTCCTCTAGCAATCGAATTTTGCTCTTGCTTAATCCAACCTCTATCAGCTTTTCCAAGCTTGGGGTCTTGTCCCATTTCTTTAAGTCGAGCCTGCTTACCAGTACGGCCACAATTATGAACTAGAACTTTGTTTTCGCCAACAAAGTAAGTCTCAAAATCAGCGACGGTAATATTGTATGTGCCGTCTAAACGTTCGGTTTTTAGAGCGGACGTTATCGTCATGGTCTGATAACCAGCAGTCGTGGCAATCATTCCAGCGGATAGCTCGTCAGTTCGTTTCCAACTACCGACACCCGCTTCACTTATAACCCACCAGGGATGTTCATCGGTAGTTTCAAAGCTTTCGGAAGAATTGTTCTCACCTGACAGGACGACTGTCCAGATAATGCGGTCATGTCGTGGAATGAACGCGGTAACTTGTTTGTAAGCTGTCTCCCCAGTTTCGGGGTTTCGGGAGAGAACCAAGTCTCCAACTTTTATGTCTTCGATTGGACGAAGGCCGTCTTCGGTCTCAACTAGCGTTCCCGCAACGAAACAGCACCCCCCAAGTAATCGTTTCGCCCCCTTAGCTTCATCTCCAAACCCTGTTGCGAGGTCGAAGATTGCGAAGGCTTTATCACCTAAGGATGCGTTCTTACTTAATAACGTCGCACCGTTTTCAACATAACTGAGGGCTTCGTCTTTTAGGGCACCCTTAAAGTTACCCCCATTTTTGTAAGTCCTCTTTCCAACATTATAGACGGATTTTACAATTTTCAAAAACTCACCGTCAGGGTCGGTTGCGTTAATCGGGTCATTCCAAGTATAGGCATATCTATTGAACATACCCGGCTCCCCAGTCTCCAAGAAAGTCACCGGATCCACACTCAAGAACCGCCCGATATTCGGGTCGTAATACCTCGCCTGCATGTAGTTCAAGCCTGTGGACTTATCCTTGATGTGGCCCGTAAAGCCGGATTGGTTGTCATTGGCGGCGGCGTCTATCAGCGCTTCGCCAAAGGGCGTGTAGCGCTCATTAAAGGCGGTCGTGCCCGTTTCTGTTGTGCCCAGCACCGCAGAGCCCAGATGGTCGGGATGCAGATAGGTGAATACGCCGTTCTTTATCCGCGCGAGGGTCTGCCCCATCCCGTGGAGGTAGTCGGTCTCTTCCCCGTCAGTAGCATTATCGACATGAATCAACCGCCCCGCCGCGTCATAGACATTGTAAATGGTCTTACCGCTGACCGTATCAATGGAGCGCACACGCTTATTATTGCCGTCATAAAGATAGGTGGTGTCCACGGATGTGCCTGTATTGGGCGCAGTGCCGTTCATCGCAACAGGCTGATCAGAGAGATCATAAGTAAAGTGCAGGTTCCCCGTCTGGATCACATTGCCCCGCGTGTCATGGGTGAAGCTGTAAAGGCTATTGATGGTATCATGGCTGCTGCTGATTTGATTTTTAGCGTTGTAACTATTTGTGACCGTGCGAGAGCCTGTTCCATTCCAATTACTGAATGTTTTAGAGCGAAGATTACCTAGCGCGTCATAGCTATAATTCGCGCCGCCCCATTTAGTGGAGTTAGCCGCAGAGAGCCGTCCCGCCCCATCATAAAAATGGATGGCGGAGTAAGTAGGGTCAACATAGTCCAGCTTTTGATAGACGCGGCCATCGGCGTAATAATCATAAAGCAGGTTTTGCTTATCCGTACCGTTATGCATGACCTTCAGGCGCTCAGGCAGAAGCCGTGCGTTTAAGGTCTGGCTAAAGACATTGTCATTGCCAAAGGTCATCCCCGCAAGCGCGCCTGAGGGGTGATAGCTGGCATTTTGGGCATAGATTGCAGAGCCGGAATTAACCTTCGTCGCACGGCCCAATCCATCATTCGTATAGCTGACATATTTACTGCTGGGCAGGCGTTCGGCAAAAAGATAGCCAAAGGCATTATAACGATGCCAGATATCATAGCCTTGCGAAGCGCCCGCTATCGTGAGGTCCTCATTCGTAAGCCGGTTATAGCTGTCATATGTGTAATCCCATTTGACTTCTTTCGCAGTATTTAGCCCGCGATAGAGTTTCGTTAGATTTCCGTTCAGGTCATAATCACGCGAAATGTCAGGTGTGGCTGCGTCGGAAAACAGAGTGTCCTTAAGGCGGCCCAAAATGTTATATGTCAATTCCACACGATTACTCGTTATGGGCGACGTGCAACTTGTACTCGCCGCTAGTCCTTTTTGGTAAGCTATAAGCTCTCCGGTATTGTTATATTCATAAACCGTATCTCCGCCCTCGGATGTACGGTAACGGCAGACGCGGCTTTGGTTATTATAATAAAAATATTGTGTTTTATTGACTGTAAGACCGTTTTGAGTACCCGTTTGGGTTACGCGATCAATTTCGCCATGGATATCGCGGAATATGTAGGTGTCGATATCCTCCTCTTGCTGGATGAGATAGGTATCGCCCGCATCTGGCCCGTCATAACCATAGCGACGAGTCACGGTTTCGTTGCCAAGCGGGTCTTCTACTACAGAGCGATGACCGTTCAAATAGCTATACTTTGTCGTGGCGGAATCTATTTCTGTTTCCGTCACTCGCCCCAAGGCGTCATAACGCGTGTCACTCCCATTGAGAGAGGTTGAGCTCAATGATGGAAAAGATTCAAATGTTACGCGGCTCAGCGCATCATAATCGGTATTCACATATGTCGAAATTCCGGTGCCAATATCCTTTGTTTCTGAGAGGATAGGACGGAACATACTATCATAAGTGATGATATCCCAACGGGGGCCTTTCTTGATGGTTTGCACGGCGCCTCCCCCAGAAAAGTTATAACTAATATTTGTAGCTACGAGCTTATATGTGCCTGCAGGCGGCGTATGTGGTATAATTTTTGTCAAACGGCCCATGGAGTCGCGTTGATAGGTTGTTGTATAACCTGCGGGATCTGTGACGCTCGTTCCCCAACCATTATCGTTCACGCCAAAAGAGGTTACTTGCTGCAAAGGCGTCCCGGAGGCTCGCGTTATAGTTTTTGGTTGACCCCGATGCCAATTTTCTGCTTTGGTAATACGGTTCTCCCCATCCTTAAAAGATGAGACCATGCCAATAGCTAATGGGTCAGTTGTTGCGGTATGATGCTCATAAGTAGCTACACGCTGACCATATTGATTTTTCCAAACTAGTAAGCCATTATTATGATATCCATAAGTTGACAATATAAGGTCATTTTGTGTGACTTTAGTGGGATTGCCCAAGACCCACTTAGTTTTATAATGAACGTAGTCAGTTTCTGTTTTGCGCAAATTGTTTGAATTAGAGATTACATAGCTACTCCAAGATCGCCTTTCTGTTGGGTAACCATAAGAAAAGCTCGATGCAGTATGAACGGTATTATAATCGGTTTGTGTTGTGAATGTATCGCCGTTTTGGGAGATCACAGACTCGGTTTGATAAACTCTTGTGCTGTCAGCACCCGTATAACCATGGTCTCGAGCACCTAAACTCGAGCCGACAAGGTTGCCTTCTAAATAGTCATATTCTATCGTTTTAATGGGCGTTGTCTGCCCAGAAGGGATAACTTCAACCTTAACGATCTGGCCTTCTTGGCGTCCAAATCTGCGATTAATGTAGGTTACTGTTTTATGCCCCTCAGGGTCTGTGACTGTCCTTGTTTTAGTGTCCGTTAAATTTGCATCATAGGGTGCCCAAGGCGTAACTGAGCTAGGATAGTTGTAAGACCCCTTATCCTCTTGATATTCTCGTTCCCATATATGGGTGGAGCCATCAGATAAAATAAGCCGTTTTTCAATAACAGCAAAAGACCAAAAAGAGGACGGTAGCTTTGATCGTAAGTCTCCATCGTCATTACAATCAGTAATTGCTTGATTTGGCGCAGATTCTGGACCTGAATGAAGGGATTGGTTTATCCAAGGATAATTTTCTTGTCTGAATATTACATCTTTACGACCATTTCGAATGACCTCAAAATCATACTCAACAATGGTTCCGCTTGGATGCCGAATTTCGATACTCGGCACAGGTATTTTAAAACATATGTCCCGGGTTGTTAGCGGATCAACGGCCAGAAGGTCATTACCATTGCTCGTGAATGTCCAATACCGTCCGTCTGGTAAGTCAACACGGCTCAAATTTCCATTCGTATAATGATAGTCCCAAGATCTAGCAGTCGTATTGGAAGTTGCGTGCACATCAACACTTGCAAGCCGTCCATTGCTATATGTGAAATCTATTTCGCGAAGGTCATTGGAGTGGATACGAGTAAGGTTTGCACCAGAATATTCAAACCTCACCCAGTTCCCATGCACATCTGTAATCTCAGTGACATAAAGTGTCTCAGCCGTGACAGGAAAGTTACTTCCTCCAAATTCAAAATTCCGCACATCAGATTCTACTAAATGGGTGAATTCGTAAATATCACCATTGGGTGCGTGAGCTTTGTAGCCTTCACCGCCTGCGGGAATAGAGGTAATACAATCGACATACCAATTTTCAGTACTGACAAAATAAGCTCCAGTTGTATTAAACTCATCGCTATATATGACGTTGTTATTTCCTCTGGCCTCTACAAGAGTCCCTGGGTTTTTCCCTGGAACATCAATTTTATATCCATTAAAATATGCTTCCGCGCGTAAGTATGTGGCTTCACCATTAAGTGATATCTCTTCACTCGGTGGGTAGATTTCGCCTGAGCATCTATCGAGGGCCTTGCCGTAAGTTTGTGAATTATGAGTTGTATAATTTCGGCTTATGTAGGGAATTTGAGGTGCCCAATAATTTCCTATCATTCCTGTTCTAAGGCTAGAACGGCTTAATGTACGTCCAAACTGAACTGGCAGGCCAGAGTTGCCGGGGATCGAAACATCCATCTGCGAAAAGGATACTGATCCTGTGTCCAAGTCAATGTTATCACCAACAAGGCCGTCATCAAGAACGTCGAAATCAAGGGAATTATAACGAGCCTGTATGTCACCTACTGGAAATGGATTAATTATCTCATCATCGTCGACGCCTTGATTCTCCGCAGGGTCATCATCAATGTCGTCTGGTGCAATGTCATGAAAGCTGTTGGTAGATTGTGGGTCGGATTGGGCTACGGAGGGGAAGCTAAACCCCAAAATAAACAGGCTTAAAACAAAAAATACTTTAATTCCAAATTCGATACGCATGTCCAACCCTCCAAAACATTTATATTTTCCTACACACAAAGGTTGTATTTTGGGGAGGGAGAAAACTACACGGTGTTGTGCAATCTTCAATATGCACTCACAAGGGGTCGTTTTTCACGGCAGCGTCACATCAAATAGTGTACTCCAACGTTTCAGTTCAAGACATTACGCGATGCGGACTTTAGGCACGCTATTCTATTCAGCCTTAACTTAGGCACGACATAGGATTTACTTTTAAGTCTAGTGCGATTTTAAGAAATTTATTTCAAATTTTTATACACAGAATAAATTTAGCATTCACTAAAGTGCAAACTGCTACCAAATTGCTACCAAAAGACATATTCGCTCTCTAGGCGATTTCTAAGAAATCTATTAAATTTTATTTTTATTAAGAAAGAATGGAGCGGGCGAAGAGATTCGAACCCTCGACCCTCACCTTGGCAAGGTGATGCTCTACCACTGAGCTACGCCCGCTCATATTTTGCGTAGTTACGGGGCAAGCCCGTTTGGCAGAAGGCCGCTATATGACCTAAACGGGATTCATAATCAAGCGGCTTTGCACAGTTTTTCGCGAAAATCTTTGCCGCTCACTTTAGGCACGCCTATCATTTGAAAAGGGCGCCGCCTCTTAGGTCTATGGGCTTTTTAAGGCGCCGCTTGGTATTGTGCTCGGCATCCACTCGCGCCCCACTTGGCTTTTCGCCTTTCATATAGTGACGTTGCCAGCCATCACTAACGGCGCTGCTCTCACGCGCTGCTAATCGCGTAATGAAATCGCTGCGGCTTTGTTGCCATAAATTATAATCTGCCTTAAGAACGGCGTCTTGTTTCAAGGATTTTATTTTAGGCTGAACGGCTTCAAGCCTGCGATGCTCAGACAGTGAAATAAAACAAAAGGGTTCATCTTTCTCAAACCGCACTTTCCCTTTGCGCGTCATTTGCCAATTCATTGTAAAAGGGAAAGGGAGCCAATCTGTCTCTACCAAGCCTGATAAAGGGTAAATCCCGTCTTTGGGCCAATTGGGCGGCCCGCCGCACAGCACGGCCCATCCCGGAGGTGTTCTGAAGATATAGCCCGTGTGGAAGGTTAAAATTCCTTCGCGAAAATGGCTCACCGCCAATCCTGCAACATGCGCCTTAGGGTCAGGCGAGCTGAGCTTAATATCCTCGGCATTCGGGCCCCCATTCCAATTTATATCAAGCGGGAACGGGCAAGTCATTTCCCAGCCCGTTGAATTTGCCATGGTCAGCGGTAGGCAGCGATAAGGCTGCCTGTCGGTGAACTCATCCATCCAATCACGATGCGGACGGCCGGGCAAAAGCGGCGGCGCGACGTCATGCACCGCAAAAGCGTCAAGAAAAGGGGTTTCGTTTGTCTTCGTCATATGCGTAACTTGCCCCATCACAGCTCAATTGAAAAGAGTCATATGCCTGTTACACGCCAAGATCTGTTTGACTATCTGGATGGGCTCAATATTGCACACACCACGCGTGAGCATGCGCCTATCTTTACCGTTGATGAGGGCGCAGATATTAAGGCGGCTATGCCAGGGGCGCATACTAAAAACTTATTCTTGAAAGACAAAGCCGGGCGGTTTTTCCTGATTTGCGCCAAAAACGATACGCAAATCCGCATTAATAAGCTGCATCCAGTACTGGGCTGTAAGCGTCTGTCATTTGGAAAGCCGGAGCCGTTATTGGAGCTGTTGGGTGTCACGCCCGGCTCGGTGACACTGTTTTCAATTCTGAATGATAAGGGTCGTGATGTGACATTGATTTTGGATAAAGCTTTGACGGCTCATGAGATTGTGAATTTCCACCCCTTGCTAAATGACGCCACGACCGCCATTTCATCTATAGATATGATAGCTTTCGCCAAAGCCACAGGACATGATCCGATTGTGCTTGATTTTGCAGAGCTGACGAAAAAGGAATAAATGATGAGTGAAGCACTCGATATAGTTAAAGATGGCTCTGATCAGAGCTTTATGGCCGACGTGATTGAGGCCAGCCAAGAGACACCTGTTGTCGTGGATTTCTGGGCGCCGTGGTGCGGGCCTTGTAAGCAGCTCATGCCAGTTTTGGAACGTGTCGTGAAAGACAGCCATAAGTCCCCTGGAGGCGGCGTAAAAATGGTGAAAATCAATATTGACGAAAATCCCGGCATCGCTGGACAGCTCGGTGTGCGCTCCATTCCCGCCGTTTATGCCTTTAAGGACGGCAAGCCTGTTGATGGGTTTCAGGGCGGACAGCCTGAGTCAGAACTAAAGAAATTTGTCGGCCGCTTAACGGGGGAAACCGACCCTGTTGAAGAAGCGGCGACCCTCGCTGCGCGGGCGAAAGATAGCCTCGCGGCTGGAGACCCGGGCGGGGCGGCGCAAGATTACGCGCAAGCCCTATCGCTCAACCCCAATAGCGCCGAAGCCATGGCAGGACTTATTCGCCTTTATATTGATGGCGGAAATGATGAGGCTGCGGCAGATTTGCTCGCCTCTGCGCCTGAAAGCATGAAGGACCACCCTGAGATTAAAGCTGTAGCCTCGCAGTTAACTTTGACGGAACAAGTGGTTGAGCCAGATGAAGCTGCGGAGCTTATGGCCGCTGTCCAGGCTGCCCCTGATGATTTAGATGCGCGTATGGCTTTGGCGAAAGCTTTGGCCGCCTCAGGACGCAATGCCGAAGCGGTTGAACACCTTCTATATTCTATTGGGACAAACAGAGCCCATAATGGCGAAGCGGCACGATTATTCCTGCTAACTATTTTCGAGGCTGAAGGCCCAACCTCTGATGTCTCCATAGAAGGCCGCCGCGCCCTCTCCTCAATTCTCTTTGCTTAAGGACATTATTTAATTAAATGAGCGCGCATTATAAATCACTCACCCGCCGAACTAACCCGGCACAGCTAGCGATATTTCCGCTCAATGGGGCCGTTTTATTACCGGCTTGTGATTTACCGCTTAATATTTTTGAGCCGCGTTATTTAAATATGATTGATGATGCTCTTAAGGGCGATCGATTAATTGGCATGGTTCAAAAACAAAATGGCCGCTTAGCAAAAATAGGCGGGCTTGGACGGATAACGCAATTTTCTGAATCAGATGACGGGCGCTATCTTATTGTTCTTAAAGGGTTAAAACGGTTTTCTATTTCAGAAGAAGCCACAGTTAAAACGCCTTACCGCCAAGCGAAAATTAATTTTGATGGTTTTGAATCTGATGCCGATATTCATAATGCCAGACAAACGTCTGAAGCTCTTTCCGGTAAAACTGGAGAGCGCACCACTTTAACGGTCGCGATGAAAGCATTAGCGAAAACTCTAGGCGTTCAAATTGATTGGGACGGATTAAATGAAATTCCCCTGCCTGTTTTAATTAATCAAGCCGCGATGATCAGTCCCTTTGCCGCCGAAGATAAGCAATCCCTCCTCGAAGCCGTTTCAACCGATGAGCGGCGTAAGTTATTAATCGGCCTGATGCATTTATATGCCAATAAAGATATGGGTCAGAATCCAGATCAGGTACAACAGTAAGATAATCATATGCCGTCTAAAGATAAATCCAACGAGCCTATAATGGACCCCAAAATGATAGGTGTCTTGGTCTGCCCCAAAACGCGCGGCCCCCTCACCTATGACTCCGCCACACATGAGCTGATAAGCAAGAAAGCGAAGTTGGCTTATCCCATTCGCGAGGGCGTCCCGATAATGCTCATCGAAGAAGCGCGGGTTCTCGACTAATTTAGGGCTAACTTGAATTATCTGTCTGAACTCCCCATCTTTGGGGAAAGATATGGAGCTTAATAATGCCTCAACATGATTATGCTGATGCCAGCCAGTGGCGCGGCACAACAATCCTATCCGTTCGTAAAAATGGCAAAGTTGTCGTCGTGGGCGATGGTCAAGTCAGTGCAGGAAATACGGTTATGAAAGCCGGAGCGCGAAAGGTCCGCACATTGGCCGGAGGCAATGTCATCACAGGCTTTGCCGGCGCGACGGCTGATGCTTTTGCTTTGCTTGAGCGGCTTGAAACAAAGCTTGAGCAATATCCAACGCAACTGGCGCGAGCTTGTGTAGAGCTCGCCAAAGATTGGAGGACCGATAAATATCTGCGCCAACTCCAAGCGATGATGATTGTCGCCGATAAAGACGAGACTTATGTGCTGACGGGTAATGGCGATGTCGTTGAGCCTGATAAGCTTGAGAGCGGAAGCGGGATTACCGCGATTGGCAGCGGCGGCAACTTCGCCCTCTCAGCGGCGCTTGCCATGGATGAATATGAAAAAGATGCCGAAGTTCTGGCCCGAAAAGCCATGGCTATCGCAGATCGTATATGTGTTTTCACCAATAATAATCTGACCGTTGAATCGCTTAAAGCTTAATCTCGCTGATAGTCCCATCTATCTGAATAACAATTTAGGCGGTGGCGCGGTCCCAGTTGTTCAAGATCGAGGGTCTCATAAGCGACATCTGGTTTCCAGAGCGTGACGAAACCCAGCGGCGTTTTAATAAAGCGTGTTTCGAATATATCCGTTTTTGACGTGTGAATATGAGATAGAACAGCGTCCACAGTAGAAAATTGCGTAAGTGTTTTTAAGGACAAATATGTTGGCGGCATGATCGTGATGTCAGGCGTTGGCACGGGCGCTAAAAATTCATGCGGGCAAACCCAGCGATAATCATGGATTTCACCTTGATCGATTTTGACGGGCGCGTCAGGGGCCCGCACGATAAAGAACCAGGTCGAGAAGCGGCGCTTTTCCTGAACTGGCGGAATCCAGCACGATAATGTGGCCATGTCCGCTCCGGAAATATCCAGGCCTGTTTCTTCCATTGTTTCGCGAATAGCTGCGGCTTTGGCGCGTTCAACCTCACCCTGCCCTTTATCAGCTTTATCGACTCGGCCACCTGGAAACACCCAAGCACCTCCAAATGATTTAAGTTGCCGATTCCTTCGCAACATCAAGACTTCAAGCCGCCCGCCTTGCTCTCGCAGCAGCATAACCGTTGCCGCAGGAATTAAAGGCGGTGGTGTGGGCCTATTTTTGGTGGTGGTTTTGACCACTAAGACTTAAGTCTCTTTATCAGCGCTTCAAGTTGATCGCCCGTGCGGTATTTAATTCTCAGCTCACCGCCTGGCCCTTTATGCCGTAGATCTGTCACAAGACCGAGACTGTCGGAGAGATCATTTTCGACTTTGCGCGTATCCGCCCCTTTTTGAGCGGGTATTTTGGCCGGCTTTCCATCCGCAGCTTTAATACGGCGAACCCAATCTTCGGCTTCGCGCACGGAGAGGCCTTTTTCTGCAATGGCGTCCGCTAATTCTGTCGGGTCAGGCGCGGCAATAATCGCGCGGGCATGTCCTGCTGTGATTTTACCTTTCGCCAAATAAGTTTGTGCACGCTTAGGCAAAGTTAGGAGACGAAGCATATTAGTGATATGCGGACGGGATTTTCCGACGGCTTGCGCAATATCTTCCTGCGTGCGGTTAAATTGATCGGAGAGAGCTCTATAAGCTAAAGCTTCTTCAATGGGGTTTAGGTCTGCGCGCTGAACATTTTCAACAACGCCAATTTCCAAAACATCTTGATCCGATAGTTCTCTGATAAGAACCGGCATAGCATCAAGTTTTGCTTTAAGCGCCGCCTGCCAGCGGCGTTCCCCTGCCACTATTTGATAGTGTTTTTTCTTTTCGCTTCTTTTCTGCGGAAGCGGCCGAACGAGAATAGGCTGCAATACACCTTTATCACTAATGGATTTAGTTAGCTCCGCGAGCTTCTCCTTATCAAAATATTTTCGGGGCTGATCGGGATTGCGCTCTAATTGATCAATCGCTACAGAGGTTACGCCATTTTGTTTCGCCGCTCTTGGTTTAGCCTTACTTGTTTTTGGTTGGGGCTTAGGCGTTGTTTTTGGTGGCCGCTTTACGGGCTTTTTGGCCTTTGGCTTAGCCGTTTTCTTTGCTTCCACAGGGGTTGCTGCGACGCTCACATCAGACATTAAGGCTGACAGCCCTCGGCCTAAACCGCGTGATTTTTCTTTTTTTGACATATCTCTAACCTATTGTAATTATTGATATAAACATATTATTTACGCCGCGTTCTTGCATGGCGGGCAAGTATTTCATCCGCCAGCGCAATGTAAGCTTTAGACCCTGCACAATCGGGATCATACATGGTGACAGGTTTGCCAAATGACGGCGCTTCCGCGATACGCACATTACGCGGGATGACGGTTTTAAAAACCGCTCGGCCCAGATGTTTTCGTACATCCGCCGCGACCTGAGCTGAAAGACGGTTGCGACTGTCATACATTGTCAACATAACGCCATCTATGACGAGTTTGGGATTAATATTCGCTTTCGCCATTTCAACAGTTTGTAAAAGCTGGCTTAAACCTTCCAACGCAAAAAACTCACATTGCAAAGGCACAAGGACTGATCGTGCCGCAGATAGGGCGTTAACCGTCAATAAATTCAAAGATGGCGGACAATCTATCAGGACATAATCAACATCCACATTTTTTAAAGCATCGCGCAAAATCGTTGTGCGCCCTGCCCTGTCGCCAATTTCCAACTCCGCTCCTGCTAAGTCGATATGGGACGGCACGAGTTTTAATCCCGGAACGACTGTATCCATCGTCGCCTCAGCTATGGCAGTCCCGTCTACTAAGACATCATAGACAGTAATATCACGTGCAGTTCTGGGAATGCCTAAGCCTGTCGCCGCATTTCCCTGCGGGTCTAGATCTATCAAGAGAACTTTTTTACCGCGCAAGGTTAAACCAGCCGCCAAGTTTATTGTGGTGGTTGTCTTACCAACACCGCCTTTTTGGTTGACGATCGCGATAATGCGAGGCTTAGCCATGTGGGCTCCATGTAAGATTAACGAGGCTGTAGCTTCGTCACTTTTAACAAATACCCTGCACCATCACTGACGCTAGGGACTTTTTCCACGTCATATGTCCATGTTTTTGACGCTTCCGTCAATTCCTCTTCGACAGCTTCACCCTTTAAAAACAGGCCAATTGTCCCCTCACCCCAAAAAGGCTGTGCATAAGAGAACAGACGCGGCAAAGGTGCAAAGGCTCTTGCAGTGATAACATCATAGGGTTTTGACTCTATATTCTCGGCTCGCTCAGTCGTAGCTGTGACCGGGAGTGCTAAATCTCGAATAACCGTGCGTAGAAAACTTGTTTTCTTGCCGGCAGACTCTACCAGCGTAACGTGACCGCTCCCCCTCGCCTTACAGCCAATTGCCATAGCCAAGCCCGGAAAGCCTGCCCCGGAGCCTAAATCTATGAAATTTTCCGCTTTTGACGGAATATGAGGCCAGATCTGCCAACTATCGAGGGCATGACGCCGCCAAAAATCGCCCAACGCGGTGGGTGAGACGAGATTTATTTTACGATTCCACTTTAATAGCAGTGCTGACCAAGCTTGATAATCCGCCAATGTTTCACGTGAAACATTGCTGTCCCGCGCAAAATCCTCAAAACTGTAAGCCATTACGAGGCCTTACGCAGATAAGCTAACACGGCCGTTAGCGCTCCGGGTGTAACACCTTCGATACGCGCGGCCTGTCCTAAAGTGGCGGGGCGCACAGATTCGAGCTTACCGCGGACCTCATTTGATAATCCGCCAACCGTTTTATAATCGAAAGCCTCAGGAATACGCAGACCTTCGTCACGTTGAAACGCGGCGATGTCACGGGCCTGACGTTCAATATATCCTGCATAAAGAGCTTCAGTTTCCAAATGCTCTCGCGCAAAATGAGGGAGGCTTCCGAGTTCAGGCCAAACAGAAACAAGATCTTCAAAACCGATATTTGGATAGGCCAGTAAATCTAACACATTTCGTTTTTTACCATCCTGGTTTATCGTAAGCCCTTGTTTTTTTAGCTCATTTGGTGTTTTTGAAAGCGTCTCAGCCTGAGACTTCGCCCCTTTTAGGACAGTCATCTTATCCGCAAAAGCTTTAGAGCGCTTAGAGCTTACAGCCCCTATGGCCTCACCTAATGGCGTTAGACGTTGGTCTGCATTATCCGCTCGCAGTAGTAAGCGGTACTCCGCACGGCTCGTAAACATTCGGTAAGGCTCAGTAACACCTTTTGTGATCAG
Source organism: Hellea sp. (assembly GCA_028224375.1). Classification (GTDB taxonomy): domain Bacteria; phylum Pseudomonadota; class Alphaproteobacteria; order Caulobacterales; family Maricaulaceae; genus Hellea. The sequence continues at coordinate 10,364 of JAOIVW010000022.1, read as the reverse complement.
ATCATCAATCATAACGCCAATATAGGCTTGGCTTCGGTCCAGAATAAATGGTTTTGAGCCTGAAGCAGCAAGAGCGGCATTAAAGCCGGCCATCATACCCTGAGCCGCCGCTTCTTCATAACCAGTCGTGCCATTAATCTGGCCCGCGAGATATAGGCCAGGCAAACGGCGGGTTTCTAATGTTGCGCGTAATTCGCGCGGGTCGACATAATCATACTCAATCGCATAGCCGTAACGTTTCACGACAACATTTTCTAAACCCGCAATTGTCCGCATAAAGGCGTCTTGAATTTCGCGGGGCAGGGAGGTTGATATCCCATTGGGATATATTGTATCGCCATCAGGATTTCCTGCTAGGCCTTCCGGCTCTAAAAAGATTTGATGACGGTTTCTATCGGCAAAGCGCACGACCTTATCTTCAACAGAGGGACAATAGCGCGGTCCTTTTCCAGAGATACCGCCGCCGTAAAGCGCTGATTTCTTTATGTTTTCGCTGATAACGCGGTGCGTTTCCTCATTTGTATGCGTAATACCGCATGTCACTTGAGGAACCGCAATCTTATCCGTCAGAAAAGAGAAGGGCACAGGCTCATCATCAGCCGCTTGTTGCTCTAGAGCATTCCAATCAATAGAGGCTTTAGAAATACGGGCGGGGGTTCCCGTCTTAAGGCGATCCATATCAAAGCCGAGACCATAAAGCCTATCCGCCAAACCAATTGAGGGGGCGTCGCCAAAACGACCCGCTGGCGTGCGCTCATGACCAATATGGATTTCACCGCGCAAAAATGTGCCAGTCGTTAAAACGACCCGCTCACTCGCAAATTTTTGCCCATCAGCGGTTTCAACCCCAATAACGCGGTCGTTTTTGACAAGTAAGTCCTCGACGGCGAGGGGCTTTATCGTGAGATTTGGATAATCAAACAGTGTTTCCTGCATCGCCTTTTTGTAAAGCCAACGGTCCGATTGTGTCCGAGGCCCCCTAACAGCTGGGCCTTTAGAGCGGTTTAGCAAGCGAAACTGAATGCCTGAGGCATCGGCAACATGAGCCATAACGCCGTCCATCGCGTCAATTTCTCGAACCAAATGTCCTTTTCCCAACCCGCCAATCGCTGGATTGCAGGACATTTCCCCAATTGTTTCAAGTTTATGGGTCAACATAAGAGTTTTAGCGCCCAAACGTGCAGAAGCTGCCGCCGCATCGCAGCCCGCATGACCTCCGCCTATAATAATGACATCCCAATGTTTCACGTGAAACATCTCCATATGACTATTTGGCGAGCCTATAGCGCTTGCAGCTCTGTAAGGGAAGGTTATGTTTCACGCGATAAAGCAACCAAAACCTACTTGCCGACGCAAAACCTTGAGAATATCCGATCAAAAACAGACTCAATATCTGTCTCGCCCGCCAACTCTTTAACGGCGTGCAGCGCGGCCCGAATATCATCGCCTGCGAGCTCAGGCGCAATTCCAAGCTTTTCGACGGCACGTTCTAGGGCGACAAGACCGCGCTTGACGCAATCCTTATGACGAGCACGCGTTAAGCCCACATCGTCACCGATGGCAAAGCGGCGAGAAACTTCTGCCTCTAACAATTCGCGTAAAGCCTCAACATCGTCCTTTTTTTGTGAGTTCATAGATAGGACCGAATATGTTTCACGTGAAACATCGGGCACAAAGTTTGGCGCTAGATCGGCCTTAGAATACACCACCACATCGCCGTCTTCGAGTTGTGAGATCAAATCCAGCAAGCTTTCAGGCTCGGTGGATTCAACAACAGCTAAGCGTATTTGAGCTTCAGCCGCCAGGCTCAAGGCACGCTTTACACCTTCCGCTTCAATGGCGTTTTCAGTGTCTCTCAGTCCAGCCGTATCGGAAAGTCTTACAGCAAGGCCCGATAATACTGTGTTTATAGACACTATGTCACGTGTTGTTCCTGCTTCGCTTGAGACTATCGCGGCCTCGCGGCCCGCCAAAGCATTGAGCAATGTTGATTTCCCGGCATTAGGCCGCCCAATAATCGCTATCTCAACACCGTGCCGAATAGCTTCTCCCTTATCAGCTTCCATAAGGCCTTTGCGCATAGCCTCAATCACCTCGGATAGATAAGGATAAGCCTTATGAGACAATGTATCAGGGATGTCTTCTTCGTCAGGAAAATCAATTTCACCTTCGATTTGCGCTAGAGCATCCAGAAGTCGTTCCCGCCACCCTTCATATAAATCGCGTAAGCCGCCTTGCATTTGGCGAAGAGCTTGCTGGCGCTGGCTTTCTGTTTCGGCATCAATCAAATCAGCCAAACCTTCGGCTTCAGTCAGATCCATTTTACCGTTTTCAAAGGCTCGCCGCGTAAATTCCCCCGCCTCAGCCTGACGCAAACTCAAACTAAGGAAGGCGCTCGCCATGGCTTCGATAACCGATGGACTCCCGTGAACTTGAAATTCTGCGCAATCCTCACCTGTAAAGCTCTTAGGGCCTGGCATCCACAGCACCAAAGCTTCATCAATCAATTGATCTGATTTTGCATATAGCTTGCGCAAAGCTGCATATCGCGGGGCGGGGCAGGGACCTTTGATCAGAGCCTCCACTATCTTTTTCGCATTTTTACCACTGACACGGAACACAGACACACCTGCGCGTCCGGGCGCAGATGACAGCGCAAAAATTGTATCATTAGGACTACCGCTCATAGCTTCGGGCTTCTATAGGGAGGCGAGACAATAAGAAAGACTTTGCTATGCGAAATATTGCCCGTCCTTTAGGCCTTACCTTAGCCCTGATGCTCTGCGCTTGTAGCTCGCAAACTGACATCGATGTCAATTCCAAACCTGTTCAGACAACAAAGGCTGAAGCTGACGTTACACTGCCGCCTCTAGTGGATTACCTCTCTTGCTTGCCCCAAGAAGCCGCATTAATTGCAGCGCATCGCGGAACAGCGGAAAACACGATTTATCCTGAAAACTCCATGAGCGCGCTGAAAGCGTTATTGGAGAAAGGTTATCTCGTCAGTGAAGTCGATGTCGCTGGCCTGAAAGACGGCACTCACATTCTCTATCACGACGGTGTTTGGGAAGAGAAATCAACAGGTAGGGGCCCTATCGCTTCTTCCACATGGAAGGACGCAGAGAAAATTCTTTTAAATGACACTAAAGGAAAGCTTAGCGCTGATCGCCCTGTAAAGTTCGAGGATTACCTCATGGCCGCTAAGGGTAAAATCTATCTTGAAATCGATTTTAAAAGCAGCGCCAAATATGAAACCGTTCTCGGTCTCATTCGAAAGCACGATATGAGCGACGACGTCATATTAATATCCTATAATGTAGGGCAATCAAAAAAGCTCGCAAATTTAGCCCCCGATATGATGCTCTCCATTGGCTCTAATGAGGCCTTAGGCCAAACCCGTTATAAGAAAAATCAAGTCGCAGCGTGGGTGGGTTATAATGTCGATAATGATGGCTTAATTGAAAGTCTGCGCGAAAAAGACATTCCCGTACTTGGCCGTATCCGTAAGCAGTGGAATGCGAATGCCGCAGACGCAGCCGACCTCCTTGTTACTGATGATGCCTTTGATCACAAACCCATTGCAGGCTTAACCAAGGATAATAAATCTGCTTTGGAAAATTGTTTGAAGAGCCTTTAGAGTCTAAGCGCGGCGCCAATATTTATTCCACACCATATCGTCTCCCATGGCCTCAATAAAGTCCTTATGGGCCGTGCGTTCTTCTTGGCTGGATAATTTAGTTAAAGGCGTCGGGCGCGCTTTGGCCACTGGCACGAGAATAGACTCTACCTCTTTATTTAACTCAGGCTCTAATCCCAATTTATGCATCCGGCCGCCCTTAAGCTGCAAATAAACTTCGGCCAATAATATAGAGTCGATAATCGCGCCGTGCTTATCTCGAGAGGCAAGAGACACACCAAAACGTTTACACAGAGCATCAAGCGAGGCGGGTGAGCCTGGGAATTTTTCACGTGCTATTTGAAGCGTATCCGTGAAGCGCTTAGTTGGTATTTCTTCAAAACCTGCACGGTCCAGTTCTGCATTAATAAAGCCGCGGTCAAAATCGGCATTATGCGCGACAAGCTGACTATCGCCGATAAATTCCAAAAAAGCTTGAGCCTGATCTTTAAAAACTGTAGCGCCGCGCTCTCTTAAATTTTCCAGCGTATGTCCTGTCAGTTCAGTGACTTTTTCAGGGATATCGCGCTGCGGATCAATAAGCGCATGAAATTCGCGCCCAGTCGGCAACATATCAATCAGCTCAATACAGCCAATCTCGGTAATACGGTCATCGCCGCGTGCATTAAAGCCCGTTGTCTCTGTATCAAAACAGATTTCCCGCACACCATCCATGACAATTCCCTAAGTCTTTAATCGCAATTCCCGTAATATTTTCTGCACCTGTTCGCGCGCATTTTCCAGTCCCTTATCGGTAAAAATCAAAAAATCAGCTCGCTTGCGTTTTTCTTGATCAGGCGTTTGCCGCGAGAGTAGGGAGTCAAATAAGTCCACTGACATGCCCTCTCTTGCCAAGACACGCTCGCGCTGAACTTTAAAGGGCGCCGTCACAACAACAACGTGGTGAACAGCCTTATCAAGCCCGGTTTCAATGAGAAGCGGAATATCCATGACGACAATATCTGCGTCTTTATGATTTTTAAAAAAAACCTCGCGAGACTCGCTGACAAGAGGGTGAATAAAACTCTCAAGGACTTTGAGGTCAATCGGATCGGCCCGCATATGCTGACCCAGAACGGCGCGATCTACAGCGCCGTCTTTAATGGCATCTGGAAAAACCGCTTTGATAATAGGAACGGCTTTCCCGCCTTTTGCATATAGCGAGTGGACAGCCGCATCAGCATCAAAAACAGGGCAGCCTTCATCACGAAACATTTGAGCCGTTGTCGACTTACCCATTCCGATGGAGCCTGTCAGGCCAAGAATAATCACCGCGCGTCTTTCAAAGCTTTATGTAACATTTCGCTGGGGTCAGGTAGAGTAGGCGCTTCATGGCCATAGAATAATTTAAAGGACGGTCTAGCCTGCGCGATTAGCATTTGAAGTCCCCCTAAAGTTTGGCACTCGGCTTGATTCGCGTCTTTAAGTAATTTTGTTTCGCGCGGCGTATAAATCAAATCATAAACAAATGTACCAGGCTTGGCTTTACTAATATCAATATCAAGCTCAGCTTTGCCCGCCATACCGGCTGATGTTGCGTTGATAATTAAGCCTGCACTCGCAACCGCAACATTCCTATGCTCCCACGGTACGGCATAAAAACTTGGAACATTGACCATGCTCACAAGGTCTTCTGCCTTGCTATCCGTACGGCCCGTAATGCGAATTTCGGGAATGTTTAGCGCTAATAACGCCCCAATAACTGCGCGTGAGGCTCCGCCTGTCCCAATTATAAGGGCGGATGTTTCAGATAGAGCTTTCCCGCCCATTGTTTTTATAAGCGGCGCCGCAAATCCTTCTAGATCCGTATTATGCGCAATAAGCTTACCCTCTTTTTTATAAAGACAGTTAGAAACCCCTAATTTTAAAGCATCAGGGCTTCTTTCATCCGCCGCTTCAAAAGCTATTGTCTTTAGCGGCATAGTGACGTTCACACCAGAAATAGAGGTCTGCTTCAAACTTTTAAAGGCTCGTAAAGCTTCATCTGGCCTGACAGCAAAATGAACATAAGCCCCGGACAAGCTTAGTTCTCGTAGCCAAAAATTATGAAGGACCGGAGACAGAGATTGGTGAATGGGCCACCCACAGACACCTGCTAATTTAACAACTTCGCTCATGAGGCAATCGCTCCCCGTGTGCGTAAATAATCCATAACAGGCAAAAGAGATAATCCTAATATTGAAAAGAAGTCTCCCTCAACCTTAGAAAAAAGTTGAGCGCCTAGCCCTTCAAATCGGTAAGCGCCGACAGATTTAGTCACAAGCTCACCTTCTTTGAGGAGGTAATCTTCAAGAAACTCATCTGAAAACTTTCGCATTGTAAGTTTTGTTCTGGCGATATGACGCCAAACAGGAACGCCCCCTTCACACATCACGACAGCCCCAATTAGAAAATGCGTTTTGCCGCGCATAAGTTTGAGCCGTTCTCGAGCCTCTTCGATATTTTCTGGTTTATCAAAAAGCTTATCATCCATGACCATAATTTGATCAGCGCCAATAACTAAACCTGGCTCCATGAGGCTTACGCGCATAGCTTTCGCTTCAGCAAGGGCATCTGCAATATCTCTGAACCGCGCATTCTCTGAAAGCATAGCCTCTTTGATAGCCCCTTCATCGACAGGTTTAGAAATGACCCCAAACTCAAGCCCAGCATCTGTCATGAGCTTGCGCCTAATGGCACTACCTGAAGCTAATATGACTCTCATACATCTACCTTATTGGCCAATTGATAGGCGTTGATGATTTGCGCCGATGTTTCCTCAATCGACTTTCGAGTCACATCTATAACTTTATATCCCTTGCGGACAAACATACGTTTAGCTTCGCGCATTTCATCCCGTACACGGTCTTCATCAATATAATCGGTTTGCGCGTTTTGTTTAAGTCCCATTAGGCGCTGTTCTCGAATTTGAACAATACGGTCAGGAGAGGCTACCAGACCTACAATAAAAGGCTTTGTAAAACCGTCCAAAATAGTGGGTAGGGGGGCATTGGGCACAAGCGGTATATTCCCGGCTTTATACCCTCGATTAGCGAGATATATACATGTCGGCGTTTTAGAAGTTCGGCTAATACCAAGTAATATAATTTGAGCTCTCTCAAGGCCTGTCACATTCTGCCCATCATCATGCGCCATAGCAAAATCCAGAGCTTCAATACGATTATAATATTCAGCATCCAATGTGCGCTGAGCCCCAACTTCACTGATCATAGCAGAGCCGAGATATCGCCCTAACATCGACAATGTAGGGTCTAGAATTGAAATCGCTGGAATATTAAGTTTGGCGCAATGACTTTCTAGCATTTTACGGCGGTCTTCATTCACCAATGTATAAAGTACAACACCAGGTTTAGCTTCAATATCAGTCAGAGTTTTTTGCATCTGAGGTTCTGATCTGACCAAAGCGTGCAAATGTTCCAGAGCCGTCGCATTACGAAATTGCGCCGTTGACGCTTTCATCATCGCAACCAATGTTTCGCCCGTTGAGTCAGACACAAGGTGAACATGAAAGTATATCGCGATATTTTTGTTAAGCTCTCTCATAAGCCTTTGTAGAGCGGCTTATGCAAATTTGTCCACACATAGTCTGACATAAGACGCTCTCTTGTGAATCCCTTGAGTTGTTTTCAGGCCATCCACAAAACTTTCCCAGCGTTAACACTGTAAATATTAATCCTGTGAATAATGTGAGTAAGTCTTACCCACATTTTTATTCACATATCAATCTAGTGAAAAAGATAGAAAATTTAGATGGTTATAGTTTTATACAAGCCAGCGTATGATAAATTTAAGTTTATACATTTGAGAACAATTCCATGATTTACGCTTAATATTAAGATTGGTTACTAAAGTCTTAACGCCGTCCACATTGTCACATCTCTAATACTATCACTCCTTATATTTTATATATAAGAGAAAAGAAGAATAGAGCGTAACATGGTGCATAAATCTTGACCCCCGATATTTTAAAAGTGCTAAGCGGACAAAGACTTGATGTCCCGCCCATATGGATGATGCGCCAAGCCGGACGCCATCTCCCTGAATATTTAAAGATCAGAGCGACAGCTAAAGATTTTATCGATTTTTGTTTCACGCCAGATAAAGCCGCTGAAGTGACATTACAGCCTGTCAGGCGTTATGATATGGATGCCGCTATATTATTTGCTGATATATTGCTCATTCCTATAGGGCTCGGACGAGATGTCAGATTTGTAAAAGGAAAGGGCCCGCAGCTCGATCCCATCTCAGTCTCAGATATTTCCAAACTGACTATTGAAGGGGCTGCAGATAGAGTTTCATCAGTTTATGAGACTGTTTCAAAAGTTCGCGCTGAATTGGATTTCTCAAAAGCACTTATCGGTTTTTGCGGGGGGGGCCCTGGACCGTCGCGACTTACATGATTGAAGGGCAAGGCAGCCCAACAAAAGAAGTGGCTAAACGTTTTGCTTATCAGAACCCATCAGCAATGGATGACCTTTTAAAAGCCTTATCAGTCTCCAGTGCAGAATACCTAATTGCGCAAGCTAAGGCTGGGGCTGATGTCTTAAAGATATTTGAAAGCTGGGCTGAAGGCTTATCTCCTGATCTCTTTGAACGTCTTGTGATTACGCCTACGGTTGATATTATAAAACGCGTTCGCGCGGCAGGCATTAAAAAACCGATTATAGGCTTCCCGCGCGGGGCAGGTTTAAATGCAATCCGTTATGCAGAACAAACTGGGATAACAGCCATAGCCGGGGGAACAGATGTTCCAATGCAAGCTTTTCGAGAGGCTCTGCCCAATAAAATGCCTTACCAAGGAAATTTAGATCCTCTCGCGCTGCGCATAGGGGGCGATGTCTTAAAGGTTGCGGTTCAAACTGTGCTAGATACAGCTAAAGGGCCCCATATTTTCAATCTTGGACACGGCGTTTCACCAGACGTTAAAATTGAAAATGTTCATGCGGTCATCAACCATATAAGAACAGGAGACGGAGATTATGTATGAGTGGTTTAAAGCTTTACATCTGATTGCCGTTATATTCTGGATGGCTGGCCTGTTATATCTGCCGCGGCTCTTTGTGTATCACAGCGCGTCAAAGCCTGGCGGTGAGTTAGAGGCCAAAATGATAGAAGCGGCTGAAAAGCTTATGCGCATCATTATGAACCCGGCTATGATGGTGTCTTTCATTTTAGGGCTGATATTATTGTTCGGATATAATGCTCCAAATCTGACGAGTAGTTTTTGGCTTCCGATAAAATTGGTCTTTGTATTCGCCTTAATGGGTTACCATGTCTTTCTATCTAAACAGCGAAAATTATTTGCGGATGGTCAAAGACCGAAATCTGAAAAGTTTTTCCGCCGTATCAACGAGATACCGGCAATATTTACGATTATCATTGTCATTATGGCGATTGTAAAACCGTTCTAATTGACTTGACGACATTAAGTTTCAGGGATAAAGGCAAGAGCATAAGACGGCAGTCCTGCCGCGCCTCTTCCATATATTAGCTTACAGAGAAGCTCGAAGAGATTTATTCCCCCCAAAGAGAAATACCATGTCAGATATAAATACATTAGATTTAGAGGGAATGACCTCTATCAGTCTCGAAGACTTAAAAAAACTCAAACCTGCCGAGCTGATAACATTTGCAGAAGAAGTCGGCGTTGAAAATGCCGGCTCTATGCGTAAGCAAGAAATTTTCGTCGCCGTCCTTAAAGACTTAGCCGAAGATGAAGTTGAAATTCACGGCGGCGGCGTTTTGGAAGTTCTCCAAGACGGATTTGGCTTTCTGCGCGCCCCTGAAGCCAATTACTTACCGGGTCCTGATGATATTTACGTCAGTACGAAAAAAATTCGCAAATTAGGTTTACGCACTGGCGATTCAGTTTCTGGTGAAATTCGCGCTCCACAGGAAAATGAGCGCTACTTCTCAATGAGTAAAGTGCTGTCCATGAATTTCGGCACGCCCGAACAAGCGCGTAATAAAGCTCACTTTGATAACCTAACGCCGCTCTATCCTGATGAGCGTATGAAAATGGAAATTGAAGATCCAACTTTGAAAGATATTTCAGGCCGGATTATTGATATTGTTGCCCCGATTGGTAAGGGCCAGCGGGCCCTAATCGTTGCGCCGCCGCGGACAGGTAAAACAGTTCTGCTTCAAAACATTGCGCATTCCATCGAGCAAAATCATCCTGAATGTTATGTGCTTGTGCTTCTGATTGATGAACGTCCTGAAGAAGTCACAGATATGCAGCGCAGCGTTAAAGGTGAGGTTGTCTCCTCGACATTTGATGAACCGGCAACACGCCACGTTCAAGTCGCTGAAATGGTCATTCAAAAAGCTAAGCGCTTAACTGAGCACGGAAAAGACGTTGTTATTTTGCTCGACTCGATTACGCGATTGGGCCGGGCTTATAACACGGTTGTGCCAAGTTCAGGTAAAGTCCTCACAGGCGGTGTAGATGCCAATGCCCTCCAACGTCCAAAGCGTTTCTTCGGTGCAGCGCGAAATATTGAAGAAGGCGGCTCCCTTACAATTATCGCAACAGCCTTGATTGATACGGGCTCGCGTATGGATGAAGTTATCTTTGAAGAATTTAAAGGGACAGGTAACTCTGAAATCGTGCTCGACCGTAAGGTTGCGGATAAACGTATTTTCCCAGCGATTGACGTGACCAAATCCGGCACTCGGAAAGAAGAGC
>JAOIVW010000021.1 GCA_028224375.1 Hellea sp. | reverse complement strand
GACAATACATATTTTTAGAGATAAACCCAAACGGAATTTATGGACCAATCGTATATCGTGCGAATGTTGACCTTGATAGAATAATTGCTAAGTGGCTTATTGCGGAGTAAGGAACTAATGAAGAATCTCAACCGTTTTGATTGGCCTGTAGAAGAGCTTGAGAAAGTTCCTCTCGGTTTTACTGTGTTATTCGTAAAGGACTTAAGTGCAGGGGTGATGGATTTGCCAGAATATACTGTTTCTTCCACCGGAATAATTAAAATTCCATCGCTCGGCGACACAAAAATGATTTCGCGTATTGAGCTTGATCTGCGTGAAACAAACGAATGAAAAAAAACGCTATTTATAAGATTGTGCCATCTTGTGAGTTGGTAATAGGTATCGCCTTCTCAGCGCTGTACGATTTAGATAGGTTCCGTTTGGTTCGCTTCGAAAGCGCTTTCGTTCCTATTGCGGAAGAGATGAAAAACGGCGGGCTATCTCTAAAAGACTTGGAGGGCCTCAAACCAATTATTCGGGAAAAAGTTGAAGAATTTGTTGACCGTCTTTTAATTGAGGATATGCTCTACGTAGATAACGACTTGCATAACCCTCCTTTCAAAACTGTTTCAGATGCTTGGGATCCGCCTAACGAAATTATTAATTGTATTATTGATGTAGCTGAAAAAGTTCCCGATTGGGATGAGTTGGTTTCTCAACTTGAGGAACTAAAATGCGAAGCTTTACAAATCAGATGTTACAGTAACAGAATTGATCTTGATGCTGCCGCCTCAATTTTAAGAACCTTCCATGGAAGTAGCGTATCTCACGTTGAACTTATTCTGAAATCCAGTAATGATATTGACGAGGGAAGACTTAGAAAACTGTTCGATGACTTTCCTGCTCTAGTGTCTGTAATGATACATTCTTCTGACCGAAATGCCCAATTAGAACTCACTTCGGATGATCTCCCAATTCAAAGGGTGCTGATTTGGCAGAAAAAACCTCTTCTCAGTGAGAAACAATGCGGCGTAGTAAATGAAAATATGATGGATCGACCATCACCAAAATTATGTGGCGAAAAGAAAAACTTTCAAGGGTGCTTAAATCGGAAAGTGTCAATACGCTCTGACGGACAAATGTGTAATTGCCCCTCTTTAAAGAAAAACTATGGAACAAACTTATCCCAACTCGCTGATGTCGTTAGGTCCAAGAGTTTTCAGGAAGTTTGGCATATAAAAAATGATATGCTTGATGTATGCAAAAACTGTGAGTTCCGTTATGTTTGCACAGGATGTCGGGCATACCTAGAGTCTCCCACAAGTCTTAAAAAACCCGCTAAGTGTAGATATGATCCCACAAGTGGCACTTGGGAAGAAGCTTTAAGGTCCTGAATGCGCATTCATGTCGACAAGGCAGTATCCATTTCAAAGGCATATTTTTATTTTGCATGGTTGTTTCCTAAGGTCGGCATCGCTCTTTTGATTTTTCTCTCTGCTTGCAAACAACAGGATATAGCTGTTGTGGAAAATCAGCAAGAAAATCCCTATTTTCAGCGAGAGGGTGTTGCAGAGGTAGTGGAAGCCGTGTGCGATAAGCAAGTCGTAATGCTAGGCGAAGGCTCTAATCATGGGCAAGGTACGACCCAGTCGTTCAAGGGGGACTTAATAAAGGCCTTAGTCAAAACATGTGATTTTGAGCTTGTCTTGTTTGAGGCAAGTTTTTACGAATTTGTCAGGTTAAATGAAATTCAAAATGCGAACGTAGAGGTTTCTACAGAAGATATCAGAGCTGCTCTTGGGTATTTTTGGGGATATAATTTGGACATACTTGATATGGTTAACTTTCTCAAAAACGCTTTCAATTCTAAGGAGGTTCAAATTGGTGGGATTGACGATCCAATTGGCGGCCCAGGACAGAATTATTCGAATTTTGAGATGCCAGCTCAAGTTTTGCCTACATTGCCAATTGAAGAATCGACTGATTGTGTGGAAGCATTGGAGAAGCGTATTTTATGGCGTTTTCCAAGTGATAAACCCTATGATGTAGTCCAAAAAAAACAACTTTTAAATTGCTTATTACCAATTAAGGATAGTGAAAGCTTGTCTAATTCAGTAAGTTGGAACGAAAGCATGCGCGCTAGCCTTCATAGGCATATCCAGCGTGATTTCTTAAGTAAAAGCGATCGTATTAGTGGACGTGCTGAATCTATGTATGAAAATTTTGAGTTTTGGCTAGGATTGTCATCGTCAATACCAAAAACAATTATTTGGAGTTCTTCTGCTCACGCGGCCAAATCCAAGAAGATACTGGGAGATTCTGAAACCGCTCCTAACTTCGGTGCTAAAGTAAAAAGTCAGTTTGGAGGCGCAGCCTTTTCTCTTGGTTTCTCCTCACTTAAGGGGGCATATACTGATGTCCAAGGGATAGAAAGACCCGTCCCTCAAGCCGTCACCGGCTCTTTAGAAAAGGAAGCTTTCTCTGAGTACAACGGCGATACCGTATTTCTTTCGACAAATGATTTAGGCCGCTTGGGAACTCGCTCCGGTTGGGTCAGAGGAAAAACTGTAGTCAGTCAGGATTGGTCATTGCTTTTCGACGGGTTGGTAGTTTTTCGCCAGCAAGAGCCAGCTATTCGAGACCGCCCCAATCCTAAAAAATAAGGCTTGTAGATTTTATAATATTGCCCACCTCTATACTAACGCACGCTTTTCGTGATGAGGGCGTGGCAAAGCTATATTTCGCTTACAATTCTTAATGTTTCGAGGGGGCCCTAATCGGTTTATTTTGAAATTGACATTTACTTCAAATTGTTTTTACATGATTATACCATTGTAAATTCACACAATGGTTTTTTAAACTAAGGAGAAATTTATGCAAATTGTAGAATCAATCGCGTTTGAAGTAATTGAACTGGAGCAGTTAAGCAATGTTGCTGGTGGAATGGATAGTTTTAGTTCCATGGGTGAAGATTCATCCTGCGTAAGCCAGTGCCACATTGACGGTAATAACGAACCTGGCACTACGTAACAATTTTACTCCAAATTGATAGTCGGAAATTCTATCGTCACGTCAAAACAACTAAAAGCCATCTTGGCTTTTAGTTCTAACAAAATTTTATGATATTAATTTTTTCTATATCTAAAGATCCTCCTACTAATAATGTAGTTGCATGGCTAAAATATGCTGGCGCCAATGTATTTAGGTTTAACTTTGATGAAACCCCTGATGCAGAACTGAAAATAAATTACACTAAAAATAATGTCTTTTTTGAAACTTCTGATAGGAAGTTTTCTTTGGATGATGTTACTGCTGTCTGGTACAGAAAAGGAAGCTACTACCCAAAAATGTTTCCTTCCTCTCCGTCCTTTGAGGGACAAGAAGAACTCAATACGCTGATAGAAGACAGGTTAATTTTAGAAGAGAAACGAGCAGGTGAGTATTTGCAATTCTTAATTAAGAAGCGAAATATTCGAATATTAGGAAATGCTACCCTTGGTGACCCAAACAAGTTCATTTTGATGTGGGAGGCTGTACGCATTGGACTCGAGGTGCCTGCGTTTAATATTAGTAATAGCTTGCTCGAAGTTCATAAAAAAAATCCTGAGAAATTTATTACTAAAGCGATATCAGATTGCATCTATTTGTGGGATTTAGAGGATGCAAAACGAGCATATTTTTCATACACAGAAGATTTGCAAGATATTTTAAAAATATCTGATGTTGAAAATGTTATACCTCTTTCTGTTATCCAGTCAAAAATCAAAAAGGATTTTGAGTTAAGAGTGTTTTACTTAGATGGCGTTTTTATAGCGGGTGCAATTCTATCACAAAACGACCCTCAGACTGCAACAGATCACCGAAAATATAACATAGACTACCCGAACCGCGTTATGCCATTTGTATTGCCGCAAGAAATAAGAGAAAAATTACAAAAGTTATTTGATAATCTGGAGTTGAACACCGGTTCAGTTGATATCATTGTAGGGCTGGATGGTAAATTTTATTTCTTAGAGGTGAATCCAGTGGGTATGTATGCACCTCTATCGAATACATGTAATTATAGAATCGACGAAGCAATCTCCGCATGGCTACAAGGGCAGGATCACAATGAATACATTAAAACCATTTCCGATGACACCCGCTCAAATTAAGAGCCTTCCTCTATGCTATCGCAAAATTTACATAAAAGAACTAGAAGAGTTCGAAACAAATAAACAAACCGCGTATTTTGAGGAAGATAAAGCCGAACTACTTACACTAACTACTTTCCACAAGCCAATTTCTAGGACATCAATAGATGATTGATACAGATGCTGCCAATAACACGGAATATTTCAGGCTACATCCTAATTGCAAGATAGTTAAAGGTGCTAAGTATTCGGCGATTTATGACTTGCAAAGACGTAATTTAGTACGATTTCCAACAGAATACTATGAAATTTTAAAAGATGCACAATTTCCGCCCGGCATATCAGCTGCCTTGTTCGAAGCTAGCGCAATTTGTACAGAGGAGATGTTGAAACAAACACTCAAGCGACTCGAAAGCCTTGGATTGGGGATGTTCTGTAAGGAAGAGTTTTCAAATAGCATTCGGCCAATAGAAGAAAACTTCGGCAAAGCCAGTAATATAATAAATTCTATTATTGATTTTAAAGATGTTGTAATAGATTGGAAAAAGATAGTGTCAGCCTTAAAGGCTGAGCGATGTAGGGCACTGCAAATTAGATCTTTCTCAGACATGTTAAGTCAAGAGGAAGTATTGGAAATACTAGATTTTACGCAAAAATCTAGTATTGTCCATGTCGAACTTATTATTAAGTGGGATGAACGTTGGAAAAATATTGAGTGGAGTAGTTTCTTTCAGAAGTACCGTAATTTACTGTCAGTAATTATACACACGTCCCCTTACAATAATAACATAAGTGGCGATGAACTGATAAACCTCGCTGATAGATTTGTTCGATATCAAACTAAACCAATCCTTAGTGAGAGTAACTGTGGTAACATCAAAGAGGGTAATATGATGATGCCAACTCACACAATATTTTCGGAATTACAAGAATTTCAAGGTTGTTTAAATAAAAAGGTTTCAGTTAGATCTGATGGAGAGATTTGTAATTGCCCAGCTATGAAGAGTTCTTTTGGTCAAGATTATTCAAATTTGTCTAAGGTTATTAAGAGTGAAGAGTTTCAAGAGGTTTGGCATCTAGGTAACTCTAAAATCGAAGAGTGTAAGGTTTGCGAGTTTAGATTAGTTTGCACTGGGTGTAGAGCGTTTTTAAATTCAGACTTGGATTTATCTAAACCTTCAAGGTGTAATTATAACCCCGCGACAGGGAAATGGGTGTAACTCACATTTCAAGAATAAGGTTAAACCTCTATAGTTCTATCGGCTCTTTTTATAAACTCTTCTCGGTGAGCAACAACTACACGTGTACAATCTGCCCTTTCAATTGCGTTAACGATTGAAATTTCAGTTTCTCTGTCCAGATTCGCAGTACCTTCGTCTAGGATTAAAACTTTTGGATTCCTATACCATGCCCGTGCTAGAACTATTCTTTGTATTTGTCCTCCTGATAATGCTGTTCCCATATCCCCTATAAGAGAGTTATACCCCATGGGCATGGAAATAATACTTTCATGAATTTCTGCAAATTTTGCGGCTTCTATAACCTGTTCTAATTTCATATCAGGATCAAAAAAACTTATGTTATCAGCGATAGAGCCAGACAATAAGTTATCATCTTGCATAACAACACCAATAGTTTGACGCCATGAGTTAATATTATTTGTTGACAGGCGCGTTCCATTTATGAGAATTTCGCCATCAGTTGGATAATAAAGTCCTAAAATGAGTTTCAGCAACGTCGTTTTACCTCCCCCCGACTTTCCGATAATGGCGATGAACTCTCCCTCATTAATTTTTAAATTTAAGTTTTGGAGTACCCAAGGGTCATTTTCGGAATAACGAAAACTCAGGTTTCTGATTTCTATATTGATTGAACCAGAAATAGCCTCAAACGAATTTGAACTAGTTAACTCCTTTTTAGCACTTGTAATGTCCCCTAATCTTTCCAAGTGAAGAGAGAGAAGGCGAAACTCAATATACTTGCTGAATAATGAAGTGATACTATCAGTGAAGGATTGTCTAAATGCGAGAAAAGCAAAAAGCATCCCAACAGAAAAAGAAACTTGTTGATCAAGTACTAACTTGGCCCCCGCGTAAATAACAATGATAGCTTGTAATTTGGATATAAATTCAATGATGAGGTCTTTATGGACTTTTTGGCGTTCGAAATTTAAGCTAGAGCTAATAAAAGATGAAAAGAGATTACGCCATTTCGAAAGTCGCTGTGCATGGGCGCCGAAAAGCCTTATGGAAAGATTTGAACGTATGGTCTCTATTTTAAATGTACTTTCATGGGCTTCGTTGAAAATAAGTTCTTCCTGACTTCGGTGAAGAATCGGATAAAAAACAAGGGATACAAGGAGCATAAGCACTGTAGATCCAAAAACTACCATTCCTAAAAAGAAGTCGTATGTAAAAATTATTATCCCAGTTAAAATAGCGGTCATACTGTCGAGAACAACAGCTACGACGTTTTGCGTGAGAAATGTTTTTATTGGGTTAGTGGAGCTGATGCGAGATAAAATATCACCAATATGCCGTTTTTCATAATAGCCTGTTTTTAACTGAACAAGATGCGTAAAAATGTTCGAGACCATTTGAAATGACATCTGGTGCCCATAATTTATAACAACGATTTGTCGAAACCAGGATACCAATATTTGAAAACACAATAGTAGAAAAAAGGCTAATGCTAATGTCGTTAAAATATTTTGATCAAATTTTGTAATCGCTTCATCAACAACGAGCTGCATATAAAATGGGGCGGCTAGAACAAGTATTTGTAGCATTATCGATAGTACGAATAACTTAGTTAGAGCTAACTTCAAACCTACTAATTTACCCCAGATAAGTGATAAATTTGCTGATGCGCGAATTTCTTGTTTTTCAAAGTCTAGAGAAGGAAATAGCTCAAGTGCAATGCCTGTGAAGTGGTCGGATGCTTCTTCCTTAGTTATTTTCACTATACCATGAGCCGGATCATGGATTACTAAGCTATTTGATAAAACTTTTGACAGAACTACAAAATGGTTCATATCCCAATGTAAAATTGCGGGCAGTTGTAGTTTTTCTAAGCCTTGCATGGAAGTTCTGATTGCTCGACTTTCTAAGTCGAGATTTGAAGATATTTCAACTAGATTTTTTAGTGTAACACCTCTCAACGAAATAGGGTATTGCGCTCTGAGACCATTTAAATTCACGCGATGTTGGTGAAAATTAGCAATCATAGCCAAGCAGGCTAATCCACATTCTGTAGCTTCAGTTTGAAGGATGATAGGCAATTTTGATGTACGCAAAAAATTCATTACCCCTCCGAAGCTGGAGTCATAAACGAGCCGAACAACCATTTCCAGAGTTTTCGTTTTTCGATTACTAAGTTGCCCTTAACTGTCATTCCTGATTGTATAGGATAAAACTTGCCCGCAAAATTAATTTTCTGATTTTTAAGAGTGAGACGCGCTACAAAAACTGGATCGTTAAGGCCTGTAGCCTCTTCAAGATAATTAGACTTTATGACGGCTTCAGATATTCTTGAAACACGCCCAATCTGGTAACCAAACTTTTGGTAAGGATACCCGTCAATTTCAACTCTGATCTCGTCTCCCTCTTGTATGTAGCCAATTGCGGATGATGGTATGTATAATTCCACTTCAAAGCGGGCTTCTTCAGGAAGCAGAGCTAGAATGGTTTGCCCCGCCACAGGTTGCCCGGTATTTCCGATTAAATATGCGACTTTTCCATTTATTGGACTTGTAATTATGGAAGCACTATTCGAACTTAAATCGATTAGTTCCTGTTTCAAACGAGTTATTTCATTTTGTAAATCTGCAATTTCGTTCGCCGAAGTAATCGGGTTAAGTTCTATTTCTGACTCTATTTGACTAATTTCTGAACGCAAAATTATTTTTTGACTTTGAAGAGAATTTAATTCTTGCCTACGATTCAATAGAGATAATTCTTGTCTAGAAACTTCTAAAATAGATGTAGTTTCTGAATCGAGAAGCTTTTGATATCTGAGAAAAATACCATTTTCTATTTCTATGACTCTACTAGTGTCTTTTATTCGATTATCAATAAATTTTATTTCATCAATTTTGGAAGCTTTTTGTTCATTAAGATTGTCTATAATTATGGGCTTTGCTTCTTGAAGTGTGATAATTTTTTTTTCTTTATTTAAAATTTCATTATTTATCTCGGATGTTAGAGTTTCTTCTCTATTCCGGCCGTCTTCTAGATAGTTATTGTTAGAAAACTTTACTAATGCTTGGCCTTTTAAAACTGTGTCGCTAGGAGAGACATAAATCTTTTCAATAACACCTTCATTTGGCGCAACGACTCTTACTACCCCTTGGCTAGGAATAATAGTTCCTGCAACTTTCTCACGACGAGCATAATCTGTTTTTATCAAAAAAAATATAAGTGTAATGAAAAAAAGAAGTAAGGCAAAGAACCAAATTTTATAGCTGATAGGTGAAGTTAAAGTTATAGTACCAAGGTTTTCGCCAGAGTACTTATCACTTACTTCTTTTCTAAAAAATGGCTCCAAAACTATTACATAAATAGTGTCAATTGATTGTCGTAAATACTAACTGCTCAATACTTTCTAAATAGAAGAGCCGTTAGCTGCCTAGTACTTGCCTCAACTATGAACAAAATATTCAATATTATTTCTGCAATGGCCAAACTTTACTGATACAAATTCAACTAACCATATTAACACTTCCTTGTTCCATCGATGAGGCTTGCAATTCTTTTTAAGACAAAAAAATTTAGCTTCAACCATTGCTCGATTTAGTAAAGTTCCCATTGAAATAAGCTATACCAAAATAAAATCTAAGGGTTCTACTAGTTTTATGACATTATATGATATCTTTGTTATATCAGGAGATTGTAATCAGCCTTAATATCCTACGAAATAGAACAATTGGCAACCAATAATTGGCTTTCTTTCAATATTAAGTACAGCAATAATGATTTTATCATGTATAATTGTTCTAGAAAACTTTGACCTAATTGTAAAAATCTGTGAATAATCATTATAAACCTTATTTTATCTAGATCTTATCACCATGAGTATTTTAGTTTCGCATCGTAAAATCTTTAATTTGATTTGCACTTCATGGATTCTCTTTTCCTATTTGGGATTGAGTTCTTGCACTGGAAAACAGTCGGATACGAGAATAATGACTGATACTCTTGAGGTTGTATATAGGGACTTATGCGATGAACATTTAGTGATCTTAGGCGAGAGCGGTGCACATGGCGATAAGAACGCTCTAAGCTTTAAAGCTTTATTGGTCGAGACGTTAGTGTCGAAATGTAATTTCAATGTAGTTTTATTTGAAGCGAGTTTTTATGATTTGAAAAAAGTAGAGATTTTATCAAATAACGGCACCAAAATTTCGGCAGAAACATTATCATCAGCAATAGGTGTGATACATAATCAAAATTATGAGATGCACCCACTTATCAATTTTCTTACTAGAAAAGTCAATTCTAATTCTTTGTTGGTTGGAGGAATTGATGACCAACTCGGTTCTAGAGGTGCATTTTATTCACTTAAAGGCATGGTGAGTGATCTAACCTCCGGGATTGAAGGCCCTCAACAAGACAGGTGCGAAACTCTCTTAAAAAATAGAATACTTTACACGTTCCCTAAGAACGACAAATATGATGAGATGAAAAAAACTGATATTCAGACCTGTCTCAAATATGCAGCGAAAGGTATCGAGAACAAGGAATTGAACTCAAAACTAAAATTGAATTATGAGTTGATGATAAAAAACTTTGACAGGGCGGTAGCACGAGATTTTATTGATGAATCAGAATATGTTTTTATGAGAGACTATTCGATGTACCTCAATGTCTTAAACTATTTAGAGATTGATAGGGAGGCAACTGACAAAATTATTATTTGGTCGACTAATGATCATGTTGCAAAACGTAGTGAAGACTTAGTTCAATATCAAGTTGGAAAAAACATGGGTACTTATCTCAGTGAGAATCAAAAGCAAGAATCTGTTACTGTTGGTTTTACGGCACTGGAAGGAACGACACGTGTTTTCGGCAGTAACGTAAAAGAAATTCCTTTAAAAAGCAGCATATCCATTGAAGCTTACGCTTATAATAAAGACCGGCCTGTCAAGGGGTACTTAACGAGCAATGATCTTGTCAGTCTCAAATTAGCAGAAGGATCTTTATTTATGCATGAGACTGATACAAAAGATTGGCATACCCTATTTGATATTATCGTAGTTTTCGAAAATGAAGAGCCTTCTAGAAGAGAAGGTTAGATAGGCTGGCTTTGTCACGTTAATTGAACGAGACGTTATTTTCTCTGGGTGCGCTCTTAAGCGAAAACTGGTGCCGTGACTGAATTTCATATTGTATCAGCTTGAGACTTAAACTTTCTTAGAGTGCTTCTTGATATGAGATGTCGTCGGTTGTTAAATTGATTATAGATTTGGCCGTGAACGGATAGCAGTTTTTGAGCGCTGCTCCGTTTGAAAAAAGTCGATCAGTCACAATTAGTTTTAGTTTTAAAACTTGTTTTTGTAAGAGTTTCTTGAGTAGGCGCAGCGGGCTTTGTCACAATAACTGCTCTATCCTAATCATATGCTAGCCTAGCCACATAAAAACCTCAATATATCCACGTCATTGTTTCCATCCTGTTATTATCCGTCGCGTTGTTTGGATGTATTTTCGGTTTAATCTGAGCTTCCACGACAACGAAGATGTGATGGCGAAATGCGGTATCGATGTCTCCTATGAAACTATTATAAGATGGATTAATAAGTTAGGTTTGCAATACACAAAACGAATAAAACGGACGATAGATAAGCCCAGTACGGATTGGCATTTGGATGAAGTTTATACTAAGATAAGTGGAAAGATGGTCTATCTTTGGCGGGCCGTCGATGATGAAGGCACGATGCTGGATATTGTCGTTCAAAGTCGTAGAAACACCAAAGCCGCACTAGGGCTTTTGCGAAAGGTCTTGACGAGCTAAGCGGTAAAACCCGAGCTTATCATGACCGATAAGTTAGGATCTTATTAAGCTGCGCTGCAAGTACTCGGCCTAGAACATCATTAAGATGTGAGAGGCCCCAAGAATAACTAGGCCGAGAACTCGCATGTTCTAAACCGAAGGCGAGAACGAAAAGCTCAGAAGTCACGATTGATTAAAGCAGCACAACGCCTACTTTAGCCTCATAGGCGGCACAGGTGTTGAGATTGCAATGTATACGGTTCTATACTGGTGTTACGCAAGACCTCGCTACAGGCGGTACTGAAGGCAAAGCCTCTGGTTATAGTAAAAATTATATAGAATGAGTATTCGTCACAAATGAAGTCATCGAAATCATGTGCGGCGATGCAGCCTTTGATACATTGGCAGAGCTTTTAGCTGTCGCCAGTTATGCCGGAGCGCATATAATCTTCAACTTTGGTAGCGGGAATGCCTTAACTATTGTCGGTCATAACATCGCTGACTTAAATGCAGGAAACTTTAGTTTCACTTCCATAATGGCTGAGCCTCTAGGTGACCATAATGCTTTTTCAACAGACCCGTTAGGCCCTGAGGCCCTGAGGCTTTAATCCATGACATGGTGGTCCTCGAGATTGATATCCTTATATAAGAGTGCTGTGTGTTACACTAAACCTCTTTTTCATTTCACTGTTTTAAAGTTTCACTTAGCTGTTTTTTGAGATATATTTCCCCGTTAAGTTATCAGGAAATTGATAAGAAACCTTGGTGCCTTCAGCGAATTAGAGGTTGCCAAATGGAGAAGTGAGCAAAAACTTCATTTATTCCCCTGTAAATTCACTGTTATAAGGGAAAACTTAGTAAAGAGACCCGTTAGGGTAAGTCTATGTCCATCACCAATTTCGTTTTTCGCAAAAAAACAAAACCAAGGGCGCAGCGAAAAGCGTCTTTTTGCAAAGCAAAAAACGCGGCGCGAGAACCGCTCTCCAAAAATCTTTTATCAATTCACTATAACACGCAGCTTCACGCATCCTCAGTTTCCTTGGCTGTGACTACCTTACCTTTTGGTTTTTGCTCTATTGCGCGGGTCATTCGGAAACTGCCGCTGAAAATACCGATAATGCTCCAGCTCCCTATAATGAGGTGTCCGTCTTTTGATAGAGACCCTTTATAGATGATTTTATCATTGATGGATGAGGTGTTTGTGTAGCTCTTGGTAAAGCTTACATCATGCCCGGTCACTGTGCCAAATAAATCAGCTATGAGAATTTGGCCGGCTCTGACATCAAAGGTATTTTGTTCGGTGCTATGGCCAAATAGTGTTGTGCCCGTTTGAGTCAGTTCTGCTTCGAAGCTGACTTTCGCTTGGCTGCCCGCGCCGTAACTATATTCGCCTGTCCAAAAGCCGGTGACGTCCATTGCTCTAAAATACCTTCATTCAATATATGCCGGTAACTATAAGATAGCGCGGCGTTCAAACAAGGGGAGGGGTAAGCCCGTTTTCCAGTGCGGCATTAAAATTTGAATAACCCATATTGCGCCGCTATGGTGGCGAAAACAAAAATGGGAGCGGCGGCATGACATCATCAATTTTTAAAGGGTTGCTATTGGCAGGGAGCTTGTTGGTGGCTAGCTTGGCCCTTCCTGGCTTTGCGCATGAATCAAGCACGGAGGGGGCTGCGGATAGTGTGTTTTCGGCGAAGAAAGCGCTTGTCGGCGGCACGTTGGTGGACGGCCTTGGGGGCGCGCCTATTTATGACAGTGTTGTGCTGATTGACGGCAACCAAATTGTCGATATCGGGCAAGAGGGTAAGCTTAAAATCCCCGAAGGCTATGAGGTTATTTCCACGGAAGCCATGACCGTTATGCCCGGCCTGTGGGAAATGCATGCGCATTTGATGCTGACGGGTCACAGTGATTATGGCCATTGGCACAAAACCTATATTGACCGTTTTGCCGATGAGATTATGCCTGCCTCGGCCGAGCAATTATTACTGGCCGGAATAACCTCTGCCCGTGACCTCGGCGCGCCGCTGGACGCTAGCGTGAGCGTTAAACAGCGTATTGCCGATGGAGAGATTGCCGGACCGAGATTATTTATCTCGGGGCCCTTTCTACAGGACGAGCCCTATCCCGGCACTGAGGCTTACCGCTGGGGCGTGGATAGCCCCGCCGATGGACGCGCCAAGGTGCGCCGCTTAGCGGAGGCTGGCGTGGACGTAATAAAGCTGATTGATCAAGACGTGATGGGCTTGGATAAAGTTGAGGCCGTTGTCGACGAAGCCCATAAACAGGGGCTCAAAGTCGTCGGCCATTCGCACAAGCCTGATGAAATCCGCATAGGGCTGGAAGTCGGCATTGATAATTTTGAGCATACGGGACTTACGACGGCTCCGGAATACCCTGAAGATATCATGACGATGCTGAAAGAACGCACGGCCAAAGGACGGATTGCGGGCGGCCCGTTATATTGGACGCCGACGGTCGAAGGGCTCTGGAATTTTGTAGAGACTCGCGACAACCCCGAAGATGTCGATAGTGACTGTTGGCACCGGGGTTTGGAAGACGACACGATTGCCGATATCAAAGCCTCTATCCAGCATCCCAACAGGCTTGACTATTTTCAGCTCACGCCAAAACGAAAGCCGACGTTAAAGCGCAAGTTCTCGCAGCTTCGTGAGGCTGGGGTTGTGATGCTCATCGGCACCGATAGCGGTATTCCGCTCAAGTTTCACTGCCAATCTACCTGGAATGAAATTGATGTCTGGACGCGCATCATGGACGTTCCGGTCATGGAAACCATTCAGGCCGCAACCTATTGGCCGTCAAAAATGATGGGCGTGGAGAATGAATGGGGCACGCTGCAACCCGGACGCTATGCCGACATTATCGCCATTAAAGGCGACGCGCTAAAATATCCGGCCCTGTTCCAAAACGTAGATTTCGTGATGAAAGATGGCGTGGTCTATAAAAAGGATGGCCGTCCAGTTGAGGAGAATTTTTAGAGCTATCTTTCTCTATCGAAATAACCCTAAAAAACAACGCTCACCGTGATGTAATCCGAATATTGGCCACTCCTCACCGCTTGCTTTTTGAAAATGCGGCCATAGACGTTGTTTGTTGAGAAGCCGGTGGGCGCGACGAGGGAGATGACGCCTGCGCCTGACGTGCCAGTGATGCCATCGCCCCAGACGGCGCTGTATGAGGGGTCTACGTAGAGTTGATAGGCCATCTCGTCTATGGACTCGCTGCTGCTGAGCGCGCGGTTATAGACGTCGCCGGACTGACCTGCGGACATGCGAGTTTCGTAAGCAATTGTCGTGCCCACGGGGCCTGAACAGGTAACTACAATGCCAGCGGCTGAGTCTGTATGGCTCTCAATGAAAGGGCGGTATGTGCCAAAGCTTAGCGGCGTGACAGAGGTTGAGCAGCTGACCTGTGCGGAGGCTTCGGGCGCCATTGTGAGCATGACGAGCGCGCCTATCACAGCGCCCTTTTTCATCATATGAGCGGTCTTGCTCATGCCCTTTTCCTAGATTTCAGTTTTGGAGTCGGCACTGATATCATGACTGCGTTCGGGACTGATTTCAATTTTGGCGTTGGCAATGACGCCAATAGCTGATTTGGCTCTGGCGGTGATAATGGCTTTGGCTTTGGTTTTGGCGAAGGCGTAGGTGCAGGCTCAGCTACGGAGGCGAGCAGAGGCTCTGGTGAAGAGTCTAATTCCGGCTCTGTGACCAGCGCGGGAGCTTGTTTTTTCACGGGTTTCATTTTTGATCCGGGTTTCAAGCTCGGCCCCGGCACTGAAGATATTACAGGCTTTGCGACTGACGCAAGGACAGATTTTTCGGCTGGTTTTGTCTCTGGCGCAGACTGTTTTTGCTCAGGGGTCTTTTGCTTAGACAGTTTTGGTTCAGAAGTCTTTGTTTCAGGCGTCTTTGTTTCGGGGGTCTTTGGCTCAGACGTTTTTGGCGCAGACATCTCTTGCTCGGGCGTCTTGGGGCCAAATTTTAATCTTGGTGTTGGTATTGACGCTAATACTAATTTTGTGGCTGATTTTAATCTTGGTATTGGCAAGGAAGCAAATAGCGGAGCTGGGGTTGATTTTGAGCTTGGCTCTGGCAATGACGCTAATAATGGTTCTAATGCCTGTTCTGATGTCAGCTCTGGCGCTGACTCTAGGGCCGACGGCAATGACTCTGCGGCAGGTTTTGTGACTGAGGCGACGAGGACTGGCTCTGGCGCTGACTCGACTTCGGGTTCAGGTCCTTTTTTCGGTTTTGGCTCTGATGTCGGTTTTGGATCGGATTTTAATCTCGGTATTGGCACCAGCTCTGAGACTAACTCAGTTACTGGTTCTGATTCCTGTTGTGCATTTGGTCCTGTCGTAACAAAGATTTTCCGGCTTTCGCGAAGCTCTTTGACGGGCATTTCCGCGAGCAGGTCTTTCCCAAAAATTTGTACAATATCATCATCATCCGCTTCGCTCAGGAAGGCGCGTCCGCCATAGCCCACAACACTTCGGGTTCCAGCATTTTTTAGGCCTACGGTCAGTCCCAGCTCAATGGTCCTGCCATCAGTCTCCAAAACTTCGAAGGATAAAGACGTATCTGCCGTGATGTCGAAAGTAGCCTCCACGACCCCGCGGCGCGGCGGCACAACGTCAATGGCCGTATTGCCAACGGTATAGTCGAGCGAGATCTGATCTGGTGAAATCGAGATCGTATTGGATTGGAAGGGGCGCAAATTTGTGACCAATATTTCGCCGTTCTTATTAGTTTTCCCAACCTCGCGAAAGTCTCTGAAGACGGTTTGGCCGGGCAGGCCGGGTGTTTTGACAAGCGCAAAGCTATCCCCGATTTGCTCTCTAAAGCTTAAGTTACCGCCGACCCCGACAACGGCGCCGCGTGTGCCGAGCGAAAAATCATTGGTAGAGCCGAGCTTACTCGCGCTGGCGTAGTATTCGCCGTAATCAGAGAGGTAAGACGCATCCCCGCGTATGAGCGCCGGACCGTCACCTGCACTGGCAAAGGCGGAATATTGATAATCATTTCGGCCGGCCCGCGATCTGCCGGCATTGATGGAGGCGCGCTGCAGACCACCGGCACTCTCTAAAGCGGCGCGGCTGTAATATTGGTCCCACGCATAGCGCAGACCCATGCTAAACCCAAAACTATCTTGTTCGAAGTCTTTGAAACTATTGGCAAAAAGGGCTGGGCCGTTTTTGATATTGTAATCCCAACCGGCGGTTAAGAAACTACGCTTTGAGAGAATATCATCACTGCGCTCATTGTAAGTCAGTCTGAAATTACCAAGATCGGTCCTGCGGCTGGCACGGACGAACCATTGCCGATCCGCAAATGGAACGCCTTTTTCACTCGCCAAATCGCTATAGTCGGACGAGGCGAGGCGGGCTTGGGCCTGAATAGAGCCATTTTGGCTTCTGCGCTCAAATCCGGCGCGTAATTGCGTGCCAAAGCCTTCTGTGCGGCTGTCACTTGCGGAGAGGGACAGCGACAAAGCGCCGAGGGAGTTGAGGGTGAATAAGCCGCCTGCGCCTGCCGTATTTACGCGCCCGGAAACTTCTGCGGCTGTCTCTAAGGTAAACCAGTTATTGACCCCGTATCGCGACGTGGCCGTGCCGATAAGGTAATCCTCATAGTCATTTTCTAGCCCATCAAACGTGCGCGGCAAGCCAGCGCTGAAACTATAATCATGCACGCCCTTGGCCAGAGCGCTGCGGGCGGAAAAGAAGTTCAAATTCTCAACGCGTTCAACGCCCAGCGCGTCGCGTATGCGCACCTGAACAAGATTGACCCCGTCAGCCTGTTCTGGCGTGATAAGCTCGATCCCGGGGTTGACGGTACGCACATCCTGGGTGACGCCGTTAACGACAATCTCGATTTCTGACTCTTCTTTGAGCAAGGTTTGAAGTTGCGCGAAAGGGCGTTGATTATCTTCAGGGCGCAGGGAGAAATCCCGTCCATATTGCACGCCGACAAAGGTCGATCTGCGTCCCCAAGATGGCGCGCGGTAGAAATTATCGCCAATACTAAGCCGAGTTAGATTGTCATAATTATCCCGTTCAAATAAAGTTTGAAGCCGGATAATATCTGTATTGGTGTCACTGGCATTCACAACCATACTGTGATCAAACACCCACCCGTTCCGCGTGGCGATAATATCCGCACTCCCAAAAAAAGTGTCCCGCGTGAAGTCGGGGCTGTTTACGCGCTGATAGCTCAGCCCATAATCGAGAATAATGGCGGGAATTTCGCGCGAGAGTTCGGGCGCGGCAGACAGTTCATATCGGCTTAGCTCAGGATTTTCTTCGGCTTGATACAGATCAAGCCGTTGGTCATCTTCGTCAAAGCGGTAATCAATCGGAAAGTTAGATCCGATTTCAACTTCGCCTTCGTCGTCAACGTCAAAACCGGCCTCTCTAAGATATTGGGCAGGCACAAAGGCGCGGCCCGTCTTATCAATACGTAAATCCGCCAGCACCTCTGTGGGGTTGGCATTGACGTATATATCAACGAGATAGTCTCCAGCCGTATTGGAGCCTTGCGAAAATGGTGATCCTGCATAGCCCAGACAGGCCAGCATCACGCCGCCGCACAGAAAGCGCCTAAACATCTTACTTTAGCGGAGCTGTAAAGCGCTCCTCGCCGATGCTGTAAGACACAGTGTCGGGGGCTGCGGGCGCTTTAAGAATGTCGGCTGATATTGTTGCGCCCGGTAGAACATAAATAAGTTGAGGTCTAAGCGCGGTATTACTCACCTCTTGCGCGGCAAGCTCACCAGCTTTTGGTCCTACAGGGGGGAGAGGCGTGTTGGCCTCATCCGCAGAATTTTCAAGCTCCACGGCATAAATGCGCGCATATGAGGACCCATTATTGGTAATAGCGAGCTGTTTCGTCTCCCCGCTTTCCGTCAAATCAAAGGCTAAGCCGTCACCATCAGAAACGTCTGAGGCAAACATAGACACGATATAGCGCACGCGCATATCCATGCCGGCATTTTCTTCAGAGAAGGCCGAATCAACTTGTTCCGTTGAGGGCAGCTCGTCTAAAACAATTCTCCAGATGCCTTCACCGTCCGTATCCGGCACCCGCATACGTATTGTTTTTTCAGCGCCGGGATCAAGTTCGAAAAATTCAGGGGCGTAACGGATATCCGCCGCTTCCGTCATAACATCGGCGCCGTCTTCCTGGCTCCAATTATAGATTCTCACCTGGATGAGAACCTTAGATGAACGAGAAGACCCGACTCTCAATGAAGCCGGGCCTCCAGATTCGGATACCGTTAGTAATATGGGGGAGATGGAAATTCCCTCTGAGTAAGCTGGTGCGGCTGTCAGACATAATCCAAACAACCCTAATAGTAACTTTTTCAGCATTCGCGAAATCTCCACACAATTTCCGCGAATTTAACCATATAAACCTTAACAGGCGCTGAATTAGTACGTAACAGTAACAGTCACGCTATCTGTGTAAGTACCAGCAGCTTCCGGTCCTGATAATGTTGCACCATAGACTGTGAGCGTTTCTGAAGGGCCCGTTCCGTCAACAGTAGAACCGGACGTACCGTCACCCCAAACTGTAGTGTTGTTTGCTTCTGTATAAAGCTGATAGTCAATTGTATTGCCAAGACCGTTATCCATTTGACGACCATTGATGTCACCTGCATTACCGCCGTCTAGCGCTACTTCAAATGGTGAGAAAATTGTACAGGTTACGGTGATGCTGCCGTTTGTACTTACGTCAGTCAGCCCAACTTCACCAAAGGTGACGGGCGTTGTTGCAACGCTACATACGTTAGATACAGTCGCTTCGACAACAAGTGTGCCGGTTGCGTCTTGCTGAGCAGAGGCTGTGCCTGCGCCAATGAGTAAAAGAATGGGGCTTATTGCTGCGATTATTTTAGTTGTATTTTTCATGTTAGTTCTCCAAGATTTCTATGGTCTCATAATGCACGGAAATCGGTTTTTGAGGAGGGTATAAAACTACACAGTGTTGTGCTTTTTCGAATTTTTGGTATATTAATCTTAAAATTTTTCTACCTGTCCCAAGGCATAACACAACGCCCGATTACAAGCTCGGACGCCGTTAATTATAGGTAAAATTTGGCCTCTTTAAAACGGCCCATAAAGGAAATTTTAATCTTCACTTTCCAAAATTGTAAATAGATTCACCGCGTTAAAGGCATAATCGGCGCGCGTAACGTCACGATCAGGGTCAAAAGCGGCCTTAAATGTTGGCTCTAAATCAAATGGTCCTTGCTCCAAACTATAAGACACACGCATCAAGCCCAAATCCAGCGCCGTCTGCACGTAACCGCGAAACTCAGTGGGGATGTCGCCGTCATCTTCAAGCTCAATAAGCTCGCCATTATTTGTAACGGTGATGGCGCGGTTGTCTAGATTCGCAGCGGCTGCCGCAGCTTCGTCCTGTAATCCCAATGTCTGGACCAGAGAAAAAGCCAGCTCAGCCCGCGAAACAGAGGCGTCGCCGTCAAATGTGCCAGGCTGGGCGGCTAACATCACGCCGTTCTGATCTTGCGGGCCATTTGATAAGGCCGCACCCCGCGCTATGACGGCTTCGGCATTGGCTGTGGCTAAGCCTTCAGCCGTGTCAGTAAAGCTTTCTGTGCCGTCTGTGGCGAAATGCTGGCGAATAGCGCCGCCAAGGACAAGATAATCAGCTAAATCGGCGCGTGTCAGAGCCGCGTCAGGGTTATAGACACCGCCGGGCTTGGAATCGAGCAGCCGCTCAGCGACGCCTGTTTCAATAAAGCTTTGCGCGGCATGGCCCGTCACATCCGATATGCCTGAATAGCCATCAATACGCAGAAATGAGATATCTACATCTGAGGGGACAAGCGGAACAGCTGTGCCGTTGGTCGTGCCAGTCGGATCAAGCGGAACGCCTGAAACAGAGCCGATACCGCCAAGCTCGACAGTCCAAGTGCCGGGCATTGCGGGGGCTGTGACAGCCACGTTCTCGCCCAGAACGGGCAGTGAAATCCCTGAGCGGTAGGTATTGCCATTCGGATCGCGCAAAACAATCGCGGCGGTGTTGCTCGAAATACGCGCTTTGGCGACTACGAGCGATAATCCCGGCTCTACTGTAAATTCTTGTGTCTGCGATTCCCCGGCAGGCGTAAAGCTGGCTTGTAATGTAGGGCCGTCCAGACGTGAGGTTTCAAGGCTAGAGTTGAAATCGCGGTTCACAATTGGCGTTTGTCCGAAACCTTCGGCCATTTCGGCTGACATC
Source organism: Hellea sp. (assembly GCA_028224375.1). Taxonomy (GTDB): domain Bacteria; phylum Pseudomonadota; class Alphaproteobacteria; order Caulobacterales; family Maricaulaceae; genus Hellea. Next base: position 31,716 of record JAOIVW010000021.1, on the reverse strand, counting down.
GTCACAGCGGCATAAGCATTTATATAGCCTGCGCCCACTTCCCAGGCTTCACGGCCGGGCATGTTAGTGGCGGTATCTGCCAAAACGGATTTAACCTCGCGCCAGCCCATATCAGGATTGGCCTCTAACATTAGCGCAATCACGCCGGCCACATGCGGGCCTGACATCGAGGTGCCGCTCATGCGGGCATAATCTGTATCTACGATGTCGGTTAAGCCCAGCACGCCAGTATTTGCGAGCGTAGAGACAATGTCCACGCCGGGCCCGACGATTGTCGGCTGGTCTTTCCATTCAAACTCTTCGCCGTCAATGGTCACGGTTCCGCCTGCGCCTTTGACGCCGCGAGAGGAGAAATCGACCAGCTTGCCGCTCTTTGTGCCTGCGCCAACAGCGACGACCCAAGGGGATTTGATGTAGCTGCCGCCAATTGTGCCTTCACCATTACCGTCATTACCAGCAGAGAAGACTGTGATGATCCCGCGATCCGCGGCGATTTTCGACGCAACGGCAAAAGGCTCGTCTGGATCAAACGGGGCGTCGCTGCCGCCGCCGCCAAAAGAATTGTTGATGACGCGGATATTATGCTCGTTCCGATTACGAATCGCATAATCAAAGCCGCCAAGTCCGTCGAGAACTAGAATCACTGCGCCTGTGCCGTAGCCGATGATTCCCGCGCCGCGCGCGACGCCTGCATGCTCACCGCCTGATTGGGTGCCAAGACCGCCAACCGTCCCGGCCACATGTGTGCCGTGACCGGAGCCAATGTCAGTATCCGGAATGCCTTCAAGGTAAGAGATAGGCTCAAACCCCGGTGTTATCGGGCTAAGATTCGTATGGCCAGAGGCGTTTTCAAGCACCTTGCTTAATAGCGGCAGGTCAGGATGTGTTGCGTCAACACCTGAGTCGTTGACCAGCACTGTGATGCCTTTTCCGGAATAGGGCAGGCCCAAATCTGTGCGAATATCGCCGTCGAGTTCAAGGCGCTCAACACCTGTCAGTCTGCGCGCATCGCCATTATTCAGCACCATAGCCTCATTCAAATAGATGGAGCGCACGCCGTCCAAATCCGCAATGGCGTCAATATCAGCAGATGTCGCGATGAGCCCCGCCATGGGCAGAGCTTGGAAGCTCATACCGGAAAGGCCGAGGGCATTGAGGCCGCCTAATTGCGCAGGCGTCAGGGCGTCGTCGCCTTCAAAGGTGACCACGATTTCCAAAGTGTTATTGGCAGGCAAATTCTCAAGCGCGTCGGTCAGGCTCTCGCCCAATTTGGCGTCGGCAAAGGCTGTTCCGTGAAGGGCAATGGCGGATATACTACCAAGAAGAACGCTGCGAAGAACTTTAGAAACGGTCATATTTTATCCTCATGCCAATGTGGGATAAAAAGACAATTCCTCGCCAAAAATTTCAACGGTTCATTCTACACTGTGTAGTTTTTGTGAAAAAAGAAAACTATAACAAAGGGTTAATGCCCTGCTAGACCGCCGAAAATCGGCTATGAGCCTGACGGCCCATAGGAAATAGTGTTTGAATTAGATGTGAGGGACGGACTCTGCCGCCTTTCTCGAGATAACAGGATTAGCTGAAAAAGGCTGTTTTCTGCTCAAAATGAGGATAGAGAGTCAGAAACTTAGTGACGCCGCGATCTGCCTGTTGTGTGATGGCTTCATCCATATCTTCAGGCTCGATGTTGAGCATGATAAGCTGCGATTCCAGCGGCTCTCTGATAAGCGTAAAGAGCGTCCAAGCCGCTTCTGTTTCGTCCATAATCGCGCCGTTCATCAGGCGGGTTTTTTCTTCCAGATATTTTGACAAAAGCTCGATAATAGGTTTCGTGCCAAAGCTTTCATAACCCGAGGCAAGGCTTTCCCTACGATGGGAGCGGAAAGATATATTGCGCTGCAGAGAAATGCTTTCAGGGCTTAAGCGCATCCGCAAAAGGGCTTCTGCGAAAATCATGAGATAGTCACGGGCGGGGAGCGAAATACACTCATCAAAGCTGAAATTGAAAATGCTCTCGCAGGCGCCATAGGCGACTTCGTCAAAAAGCTCTTCTTTAGATATATAGCGGTTATAGACTGTTCTTTTCGAAACGCCGGCGTCAAAAGCGATGTCATCCATGCTTGCGCCGTCAAAACCATGAGCCAGAAAAAGTCGCTCTGCTGCCGATAAAATACGTTTCGTGCGTAAATCATGCGATTTCGCAACGCGCCGCTCGGGCGCAACAGTTTCAATTATATTAGCCATATTTTCCCACTACACTTGTCACACTCACCCCGAAACTACACTGTATAGTTTACTTTCAGATTTGCAACGTAATATGTCATATAGGAAAAGTATTGAGAAAAGATGTTCAGACGTGATTTTCGCCTAAGAGGCGAATTTTTGCTTAAAGAAACATCAAAAAAAGACGCATGGGGAATACCTAACCAAAATGAACATAATGACGCTCTATAGAGGCGAGATCGCTCGCTTTGATACCAGCTCCTATGGCTCGGCTATGCGTAAAACACGAGCTAAATTTATATAACTACATCCTAAAGTTAGAAGAGATTGTATCATGGCAAACACCTTGGAAAGTTTCCATTTCCTCATCGTTGAAGATGATGATGTAGATATCCTTATGCTCAAACGCATTTTGGTCGAGCTGGATAAAGATATTGCCTTCTCAATTGCCCATGACGGGGTGGAAGCTCTGGAGCTGCTCAGAGATGAGACGGAGGATGGCCTCGCTAACGAGACGGTCATCATACTTTTGGACATTAATATGCCGCGTATGGGCGGGCACGAGTTTTTGGAAAATCTCAGAGCCGACGAAAAGCTGAATGAAACCATCGTCTTTGTTCTCTCAACGTCGACGGATTCAAGAGACATCAATAAGAGCTATGGCCGCAATATCGCCGGCTATATCCCCAAAGACCGCCTAAACCGCGACGAATTTAAAACCCTGATGGAAGCGTTCCTAAACATGAACATGTTCCCGGGAAGCGGCGGCGGCGAGGGGTAGGGCTTTAAAACGGACGATATCGCGGCGCAAACTGCACCTCTTTCCTAGCAAGAGCTTATGCGCGCCGTGACCCCTTAGTGAAGCTTATCTACGTCTTCGTTGCTTGGAACAAAGAGTTTACTGCCAGCTTTAAACTGATATATCGACGTTATGTTAAACCTTACGGATAAAGCCTGGTATAATCATATTTCCAGCCGGTCGGTGACAAAGACTTATCAGGCAGGCGAGGCGATTCATTTTCAGGATGAAATGTCTGAGCATGTCGGGGTGGTGATGTCTGGGCGCGCGAAAGCTGTGTCTTATTCAGAAAACGGGACTGAGACGTGGCTCGGCCGTTTTTCAGAGGGTGAGTTTTTTGGCCACATCTCTTTATTAACAGAGAAGCCTGTCAATTTCGAAATCAGCGCCGAAACGGATATCAGCGCATTGATTATTCCCGTTAAGGCTATGCGCGAGATGCTCAATGAGAATGGGGACATCTCCAGCGCTTTGATTAAAGATCTGGCACTACGGCTGGATTTAATGACGCGCCGTTTGGTCGAGGCTTTGACTTTATCCGCCAAGGGGCGGGTTTGTGCTGAACTGATGCGGCTCTCTAATCCCATTGGTATTGACCCTGAAAAACATATTATTCGGCCCAATCCTATTTTTGTTGAACTGGCCTTACGCATCAGCTCAAGCCGGGAAACTGTGTCCAGAACGGTGAGTGAGCTACAGAAGAAGGGTATCGTTTCGCGTGAACCTGGGGCTTTGATTATTCAAAATACTGACCGTCTCAAGGCCGCCATTCAGTAATTTCTGGAGTCACATACCAAGTGAATAGCTCGGTAAAGTCTCGCCTGTAGCGCTGTCAACAAACCCCGCAAATGAGACCTTGAATCTATCACTTTCATTGCAAACAAAAAGACTAGCAAAAGCTTCAGAGGCTAGAATGCCATGCGGAATGTCATGAGCCACAAGTGCGCCTAGTTCAGAGGTGATGTCTCGGCTTGGGATATCAACGTGTAAACCAATTTTAATATCATTGGCTTGCGACTGGATATCCAATGCCGCTTTGGCGGCCCCTAAAGGTGTCTCGAAGGTTTCAATCTTATCTGTATCCGAGCGGCGCATGACTATGGAATAAGGTTTGGAAGATTGGCTCTGCTGTGCATCTTCATCCTTTTTCTTTACAGGGATGATAATTTGCGTTCGTCCAGTCTTTTGCCAATCAGCGGCATGGTGAGATGTATGAGACCCGCTCTGCTGTTGATTCCAGATTAAAAGTTGAGCGGCTGGAACCCCAAAGTGTTGGCCGCGCAAGACCGCTTGTCCCATTGCAAACTGACCCGCAAATTGGTTCAACTGTGCATCAGGCCAAACAGTTGAATTTGATAGAATTTCAAGTGATGAGGCCTTTTTCAGACAGGATTGAAAGCGCGAGACCCACTCATCCCCAAAGGGTTTAACCGAGCGCTCAAGATATACATCAATGTTGCAAGGCAGAATAATATGAAGCTCTGCGCCTTCACTTAGGAGCGCTTCGGCGATGAGAATATCCGAACCTGCTGCAAGGGCGCCGTAACCAAAGCCAATGTCATGTTGTTGTATGGCGTCAGATATGGTTATGGCCATGGCTTCGCTCTCATCTATGGAAAGCTCGAGCGAAGACTTAGTGGATGTTGAGCCCCATATATGACCCGCGAAATGTATAGGCCGCGGGGGTAAGAATGGGCTCAGCCAATTATCATCTTTCTTGAGTTTGGCTAAAATCATCCGAAACTGTTTTACCGTGGCGGCGTGTGCCGTGTAATTTAGCGGATCAAAGGTGATAGCAGATATGAGGCTCTCGGTGGTTTTTTCGATATCTCCGCGAAGCAAAAAACACTCGGCGCGCGTGGCTTCAATAAAATAATGATCACTAGCTGTTAGGTTTTCAGGCGCGGGCAAGATATCCAAAATCGCCTGAACGCGGCTCAAAACTGTCTCTTGCGGCAAATCAGCGACTAACGCCATCGTAGCCGCATTGATGCCAGAGTAATAGCCTTTCGTATCTTGGAAGGCCGCCGCATATTGCTGGGCTGAGCTGCGAGCATGATCCACTGCGGTCTGGTCTGATGTGCGCAGATATAAATCTTTTGAGAGCCGCCCGCCAAGCGACATAATATCTTCATGGCCACTGACTGCGTTCAGCCCATAGCGTTCATACTCAGAGATTGCAAAATCCAGAGAGCCGGCTCGGGCGAGGGACAAAACGGCTTGGTATTGAAGCTCTCGGTCTTCAGGCGTTAGCTTAAGCTGTTTAATAGCCTGGCCATAATTTTTGACATGATCATGTTCAGAGGGAGTCTGCATATCAAAAGTCATAGCGCCTTTCAGAATAAAAGAAAATAAAGATGCAAAGATTTCTATCTAAAGGCGCGAGAATGATGATGCCGTGATGAACGTCATGGCAGAAATATAATTTATCTGGAAGAATCATAATTACGCGCTATAGTCTATTGGGGGGTCGGGGATGGTAAACTTCATTTATAAAAGATTTATACTAGGCTTATGTCTTGCCTGCATGACCTTTATGCCTGGCTGGGCTCAGGATAGCCTTGCAGAGTTTGACGTTGCCTATGCACAATCTTACCAGATCGCGCCCACCTACTCCATCATGTATGATAATCCGGGTCAGACCGTAAAAATCAATGAATTTAAAATTGAGTTCTACGATCCGGGTGGCAATTCCTTAGGCGAAACAGCCATAGAGTCTTTCCCTATCGGCGGCAAAAATGAAATTTACACGCTCTCCAAACCCGTAATTGGATTTGAAGCCGTAAAAATCTCCATCATCAGTCTGCATGAAGGGGATATTTCAAATTTTCCCTTAAGCGAAAAATCAATTTTAGCCCTGACAGAAGATAATATCACGCCTGACAATAGCCCGCCTTCCGCAAGAAATTTCAGCCTTGAAATAGAGGCGTCAACAGACACGATTAATCGCAATATTTCAGCTTACTATTCCGACCCGGACGGGGATGCTGTCTCGGTGACTCCCAAAACTGCAGAAGGACCGCCATTATCTTATAGGCTAGAGAGCAATGGTGATTTAATTATCGCCGCGTCCACCGTCGTCGGCAGCTATGATTTTACCTATGAGGTGAAAGATAGCAAAGGGGCTAAAGCGTCAGCCGAGGTCACTATAGATGTCATGCTGCCGCAGAGATTTGATACCGCCATTGAGACTTACCGGCAATCTCTGGAGCAAGTTCAGTCTCTTATTGCTGATAAAGAGGCTGCGATACGAGACTCAATCTCGCCTGCTGAGCTTGTTTTGCAGCGCGATAATTTGCTCGCCGATAATAAAGCGCTGTCAGATGAGGCGGTTGGTGAGCGTCTTGCTGAGCTAAAAGGCGAGGTTGATGACCTCAGCGTAATAATCGAGGGGTCAAAAAATACAGCAGATTCGGGTGAGCAGCTTGATGTATTGAAAGCGCAATATTCAGCCTTAAAAAACAGGCTCGATGATATAGACAGCACAATTAATGAAGACGCCCTAGATATTAATGTTCTGCAGGGGCAATTAAATCAATTCCAGTCTGTGTCCGACGCCTTAAAACTTGATGTAAATGCCATATCTGTCTCAAAGCCTCTGACCGCCGCCCAAATAGAGAACTGGACGCAAACGCATTTAAGTTTGAAAGATAAGGTGCGAAGCCGCGCTGGCCTTTTATGGGCCGTAATTGCCGTAATTGCAGCTTTAGTCCTTTTAGCGCTTGCGGGATGGCTCTTCGCCCGACGGCCAAAAGCTGAGCGCGCATTGGGACGAAGCCTGCAAAATCAATCTTTGCAACAGGCTCGCCCACCTAAGCCGCCTGAGTCCGGTGTTATCTTCGAAAAAAGCCCGCTCGTGGCAGGGGCCGTAGCGCCTGGGCCAACGCCATTAGCGCCGCTGGGACAGATGGTACCATCTGGACTGCAAACGCTAAGCGGTCAATTTTCCGTCTTAAAGCCCGCTTATAAAGCCACAGGCCGTATCGGCGGACCGCAAGAAGGCATTCCGACAAATGATGACGTCGCTTTTGGGACGGGCTTTCTCATCACGCCGCGCCACATCATGACCAATCAACATGTCTATGAGTTTTATAAGCATTACCTGACAGGCGAGGATTGCGGCGGCATTGAATTTATGGCCGAGCGGGACCGTGATGCCTCTGACTATGTGCCGTTTAACGGAGAGCCCCCTTTGATTATCCCTGATTTGGATATTGCGATTTTCACCTTAGCGCGTACTGTGAGCGATCGCGCGCCTATTGACCGCATGGCCATTCCCACGACGGAGCTCGACACAATCGAGGTCGTGACAATCTCTTACCCATGTCCGTTTGAGATTGATGAGACCATTCTATCAGCCGTAGAAAAAGATCCGGTTTTTGCTGTTAAACGCCTCAGCCAAGGCCGTATATTCCGGCACTCCACCGATACGGATACGCCTTACGGCGTGAGCGTGAGAGTCGATGCGAGTATTAATCCGCAGCAATCGCTTTTAGCCATTTGTCATAATGCGTCGACATTGGGCGGGAGTTCAGGCGCGCCTATACTCGATTTGAGCGGCAGATTAGTCGGGGTCCATTTTGCTGGAGACCGCGCCTTTAATGGGCAGGAAGCGGCCAATCTCGCCATGGCCATAGAAAATTTAGTTAAAGCAAATCCTGCCGACCCGGAGACCTCGTGATGGAGGTCACGGCGCGGCGAAACAGAAACAGTAAAACAAAATGGCAACCATAGGAGGACAAAATGCCAAAGTATAAAAAGGGCGATATTAACGCCAACCAAGAGTATCTAAAAAGCTGGGACGACTATCAGGAAGAAGCTGTAAAAGAGAAGCAGCACCGGAGTATTCCGCTATTGCTGCCTATCACTGTCGATATTGTTGACGGATGCATTTCCAGAAACCGTATCAAAGCTAATGAGATTAAGGACATTTGGAAAAAGTACAAAGGTGAACTGCCAAAATATTTAAGTGATGAGGGCAACCGTTGGGGCGTGCCAGACCCACAGGTCATTTTCGAGAATTATATAGCAGGATTTCCCCAAGATCTTGCGCAAAGCGGTCTGCCGCCATCGCCGCTTGATATACGCATTGAGCATCCGACATGGCTCTTATTTCACCTCCCGCGCGCAAACTGGACATTCTGCGAAGCGTGTCAGTACAGCGTCGCAAATGACCCAGATGATATGTCGCGGAATTTTGAAAAAGTTGCGATGTTTGGAGACCGGAAATTTCTTATCCTGTCTAATCGCCACAGATCAAACCCTCAAAACCTGAAGTTCAATCTTCATGTCAACATTCATCAAAAACAGGACGGCAAGGATATGTGGACGGATGTCATCATTGATCCGGGCAGTAGCAATTCGGGCCACAGTATTCCATAAACATCAGTCAGAGGTTCTGCATTCTTTCACATCGGGTCGATAAGTTTGACTAAATCCACGAGAATGCAGAGCCTTTGTATAGATACTCACTTCAGAACATTTATCTAGCTCTCTATAGGCTTTAATTTTTTTATCCAGTATCGTTGGGTATGGTAGATCCAAAATTTCATTTATAGCAGATAAAAAATTTTGAGCCGTTTTTGGGTTCTTTTCGCGAAGAAAATATAAGTAATCTAGTTTCCACTTTTCTCCTTTAGCTGTATTTTTAAAGTTATACCCTTCAAAGTTATCTCGTTTCATTTCGACCAAATCACGCATTGCGAGATAATAATCGTTACCGGCAGCATCATCAGATAATTGTAATGTTACATTCTTAATTTGCGGTAATAAATAAATTTTGGGCGGCAAATTCATCTTTGAAATATATTCGAATGTGTAATCCAAAAATGTTATTTTATAGGATAGGTTTTCAGGATCATGTAATGTCATTTCATAAAGTTGTTGAAGAAGTCCATTGACGCTTTTCTCTTGCGACTTAGATAACTCCAGAAAAAAATCATGATAATAATCAAGTTCAGCTTTTAATTTTTCAAAGTCTAGTTTTTTATCATATGGATACTCCTCGCTTAAGCTGCTTCGGTATTCCAACTCCTCTATTTTAAACGCGCGAGATTGTTGCGCTGTACCAAAGGCCAGTTCAGCTGAAGCTTGGCCCGCCAATGTATTGGATAACTCATATTTAGCTAATTTACTTTCGGGCTTTATCGCCAAAGCTTCTTTAAAGTAAGTGATAGCTTGAGAGAAAGACGCAATTGAGTCATGGGTTTTAGATTCTGTATGATGATATCTTGATAATATGCCCAAATTATTTTGGGCCCAAGCCGCTTCCATAATACAATCGAAATTTCTACTATCTGACTTATAAAGTTTCTGAGCAAGCTCATTATACTCTAGCCATGGCGTTTCTACCTCAGCGAGATTGCCTAAGTTAAGGTGAATTTCGCCTAGCCAATACGCGCTTTGCGCATGGGCGAAAATTGCATCCGTATTTTCCGGATTACGGCGCAGGACTTCTTTTGTAGCCTGATAAGCCGCGTCAATTTCATCCTTAGCCTCATCCATTTTACCTTGGTCTATGGCCACCTGCGCCAGCAAATGCCGGGCGCGGGCTTGGCGGGCCAGCCGGTCATCATCCATATCCCGTAAGGGGATGGCGTCATAATAATCGGTGACCCGATTGCCGACATCATCGAGAATATTCAGCCTCCCTACGGGCTCCAGATCTTGTTTCAAATCGGTCAGCATATATTCGACCATTTTCTCAGCTTCGGTTCGGCTGACCTCTGCTGCGTCGCGCGCATTTACGGCCATCAAAGCCATGCCGCCCATAAGGGCCGCAAAAACCATAGACGCGCTTGTCATCAGGCGTGCACGCCTGCGCCGTCTTTTCGTATCCCGCTGAATAAGCACGTCTAGTCCCACGCCCAGCATCGAGGCGGCGAGCTGCGTCACGCCAAGGCGAAACCCTGCACGCCCGCCAGACAGATTGGCCGCCAAGGGTTCTCGCCCACCTTCACTTAGGGCAGGCGGGAAACTTGTCTCCGGGGTGCCGCCCAAAAGCGCGCAAAGTATAGCGTTTTCCCCGTGGAGTTTTCGGAACAGCCGAATTTCCTCATTCACCCAATGAGAGGTCTTCGCCGCCGGAGAACATAACACAATAAGAAAGCGGGAATTATTGACCGCATCGCGTATTTTTTCAGACAGGCTATGATGCGCGGTGAGTTCCGCCGTATCTCGAAAAATCGGAGAGAGCGTTTTATCGGGGCCGGGCTTAAGCGATTTAGGAATAGAATAGGTTTCAAGAGCCCTATGCAGGCGTGCCGCTACAGCCTCATCCGCATGCGCATAAGAGATAAATCCGGCATATTTAAACGTGTGCGTAATAATCAGCCCCCCAACCTAATATAAAACATCTATGCGAGATGACACAAGAGGGTATCTATGACCGCCAGAAAATCGGTTTTTGTCTTTAATCCGCATATTATGGAATGGGTTTTCGCGCTCTTGCTCGCCTATATGCATCCCAACAAGACGTCTTTTTGGTCTCCCAAAGGGAGTGGCGTGAGGGGCGGGTTCGTGTAACATATCACTTTATGAGCAATGATATTTATTTTGCTGGCCGCAAAACGCCCCGCGCCGAATTTGAAACCCGCGCGCGAAAGCTTGCGAGTGTGTTCAAAGCGCAGGGTGTTGGAGAAGACGATGCCATTGCCGTGCTGTGCCGAAATGACAGAGTCTATCTTGAAATCATTGAAGCGTGCCGTCTCGTCGGCGCCTATTTTGTTACGCTGAACTGGCACGCCGCCGCGGCTGAAATCATACAAATTCTTGGTGATGCCAAAGCTAAAATGCTCATCGGTCATAGCGACCTCACTGCAAAGCTCACGCCCGATGTAGGCATGGATATTCCCGTCCTAGCCGTGCCAACACCGCCCGAGCTTATCAAGGCCTATAAAGGTGACCCAGCTATTTCGCATGGACAGCAGAATTATGATGCGCTGATGAAAACCGCTGCGCCGCTAGAAACAGACCCGCTAAGGTTTCGCGGCATGCTCGCCTATACCTCTGGCAGCACGGGCCGACCCAAAGGCATCCGCCGCGTAGTCGATGAAGACGGTCCGGATCGCTACGGCACTTATGTGGCGCTCGGGACGGCCCTGATGCAGCTGACGCCGGGCGCTCGTTTCTATACCGCCGCGCCTCTCTATCACAGCGCTCCCAATGCGCTCTCCACCATTTGTCTCGCCTTTAACGCCGCCGATATTTATATCGCGCCAAAGTTCGATGCGGAAGGGTTTCTGGCCGATGTCGAGCGATTTGGCATAACCCATATTTATATCGTCCCGACCATGATGGTGCGCCTCCTGAAATTGCCAGAAGCAGTGCGAAAAAAATATGATATCTCTACACTGCGCTTCAGCATCACAACGGGCTCGGCTTGGCCTCGCGATGTGAAGCAAGCCATGATAGACTGGTTCGGCCCGATTTTCTATGAATCCTATGGCGCGACCGAGATTGGATTTATGACGCTTATCTCCTCGGAAGAGGCGCTGCAAAAGCCGGGCTCAGTTGGCAAAGTCCTTCCTGGCGGCTCAATCAAAATTCTCGATAACGACATGAACGAATTAGAGACGGGGCAGGCGGGCGCCATCTATGTTGACTTGCCGCAATTTGGCGACTTCACCTATTCCAACACAGATGGCGACATTAAAGGTCAGCGTTATGGTAAGCACGCCACTGTCGGCGACATTGGTTATCTCGATGCAGATGACTACCTCTTCATCAGCGACCGGAAGAAAAACATGATTATTTCCGGCGGCGCAAATATCTTCCCCGCTGAAATCGAAGCCGTGCTATTTGAGATGCCTGAAGTCTATGACTGCGCCATCATCGGCGCGCCGCATTCGGAGTTTGGAGAGATGGTCGTCGCGGCTGTGCAATGCACGCCGGGCCACACGGTTACTCTCGAAAGCGTGCATGCCTTTTTGGAGCCGCGTCTCGCGCGTTTCAAAATCCCGCGCAAATTAGATATCCATGACGAACTGCCGCGCCAGCCCACCGGAAAGATTTTCAAAGAACGGCTGCGCGCACCCTATTGGGACGCCGCCGGGCGAAAAATTTAGGGCTGATTTGCGGCGGAGTGGGACTGCTGCACAACTTTAAGCAACCTTGCAATTTACGGTTTAACTGTTTGTAAAGTTTGCCATTTAATAGATTTTCAACAACTTAGACGTATTCAATATGTGTGTGGGAATAGGTTTCCTGTAACGATACTGCGTAAAAATTTTCGTTACTGGAAAATAATAACAATAATAAATTTCCGGCCGGTGGACCGACAGCACAAATGAACTTTACGATGCATTCAGATGCGGCGCTATTCGCCTTGAGCTTATCCGCAAGCGATCAGCCGAGCTGTCATCGTGCGGTTTCGGCTAAGCTTAAATCAGAATTATTTAAATCTGTTTCCTGCGTTATAAAAAAAGCAATCGTCTGTTTTATTCTTCTGGGATTAGCCATGCTTACTAGCCAAAGCGTGAGTGCCCAAATCCCTGAGGCAAGTCCCGCAGCGAAAATACAAACGGATATCGATGTCGCCGCGCTCAAACTTCATCTTTCTAAGTTTAACAGATCGCCTGAACTCGTGGGTGAATTAAATAAAATCATAAGCGGTCTTGATGAAACAACGCCTGTCACAACACGCATTGACCTGGACATATGGAAGTTAAGAGCGCTGGCTGATATTAGCGATACAAAGGCTACCGCAAAATTTGGCTACGAGATTTTTAAAAAATACGACCGCGAAGACTATAGAGATGAAGAGCAATTTGGCGACGCCATGCAGCGCATAGTACAAGCCTTTTCCAAAACGGATGAACTCGGATTGGCCTTTGAGATTATTCAGTATTTACAAGAAAACATATATGAAAAACCAAGCCTGTATTTAAACTTCATAATCGATCGAAGCTTGATGGAAATCTATATTGAGACATTCGATTATAGGCGCGCGGTTAACATCGAACTCTCAATGCTGAATAATCCTGATTATGCGAAACTGGCTGTCATGAAAGATTGGCGCTTCTCTCTTTTGAACGAAATTGCCTTTGCGTATAATCGTTTAGGCAATGGCGAAAAAGCGCTCGAATATCTGCGGTTGTCCAAAGAGAGCTTTGAGCAGACTGATTTAGCCCCTAAGGACTTACAAAAGGCAAGAACGCTAAATGTGGGTAATCGCGGACGCGCTTATATCCTGACAGGAAACTATGCCGAAGCTATGGAAATGGGGCAAGAGGTTCTCAAGGTCGGTCAAAATACAGACCAGTCTTATGTGATAGCCTTGGGCTATAGATTAATCGGAAGCGCAGCTTATAATCTGGGTGATTACGATACAGCCCTCTCTAATCTTAAGAAAGGCATTGAGCTCTCAGAGCTTCATAATATCGCGACAATGAAAAAGTTTCTTTACGCGGACTACGCCCTCTGCCTGGAAAAACTTGGTCAGTATGAAGAGGCTCTTATCTGGCAAAGGAAGCATTTCACGCTGGAAAGTGAAGCGCTTAAAGCCGCAGCTGAGGCTCGTGACGCGCTTAATGAAGCTGAGTTTGAGGCTTTTCAAGGCCATCAGGAAATATTGCACCTAAAACATGAGAACGAAAATCAGCGCGAAATAACGCAAAGAGATACGCGCATTAAAAGCCTTCTGATGGCAACCATATTTTCCTTGCTGGCTGCAGGCGTCATATTAACCGGCTTTGTTCTGTCTCTGCGAAAGGGCCGAAATAAATTAATTCGAAGTGAGAAAAAAGCGCAGATGGCTAATAAGGCCAAAAGCGAATTTCTAGCCAATATGAGCCATGAAATCAGAACGCCAATGAACGGCGTTATGGGGATGGCGGAAGTTTTGAAAAACACGCCGCTAACAGAGAAACAAATTTCCTGTGTGGATACGATGTATAAATCAGGCAATCACCTGCTGAACATTATAAATGATATTTTAGATTTCTCAAAAATTGAAGCGGAGATGTTAACGCTCAGCCCCGCCCCATGTAATCTTAAAGACATTGTCGAGGACGTCGTCAATTTAATGACTCCGCAAGCCGCCGAGAAGGGATTGACTTTAAGTCTATATTTCAATGCAAGCTTGTCTCAAAATTATATGATGGACGGTCCTCGCCTGCGTCAAATCATTTCTAATCTTGTTGGAAACGCTATCAAATTTACGCTTGAAGGACATGTGAAAGTCAGCGTTACAGGACGTGTTACAGAGAGCTCACGCGCTCTTGTTACAATAGATGTTGTCGATACAGGTATTGGCATAGAGCCTGAAAAGCTTGATTTAATCTTCGATAAATTTACGCAAGCCGAAGGGTCCACGACACGCAAATTTGGCGGCACAGGCCTGGGGCTTGCCATCTCGCGCAGACTCGCAGAAGCCATGGATGGAACATTGCGGGCTATGCCCAATAATGGGCAAGGGTCTATATTCAGATGCGAGATTCCCTTAGACATCGTGGCCTCTTCGCCTGAAGACATCGCTGATGCCGCGCCGTCTCGCGTAAGACGCCCGCTCCGCGCAGTAGAGACTCAAATTAAATCTCAATCGAATGCAGCTGTGCCGCGCGAGCCAAGCGAAAAAGTTTTGAAAGTCCTCGTCGCAGGAAACGATACGGCTATACAATCGACTATAGAAGCTTTTTTGAAGCATCCATTAATATCTCTGACGTTCGTTGGAGGCGGCAGAGAGGCCATTACAGCCTACGACACGACGCAGTATAATGTGATTTTGATGGACGCGTCTGCTCCGTTCCCGAAAAATGTTGAGACCGTAAAAGCCATTCGGCAGAGCGAAGCGAAAAAAGCCCACCCGAAGACACCGATTATATGTTTGTCAGATAAAAATTCGGGCGAGATAAAAGAACAATTTCTACGCGTTGGCGCGAATGATTTTTTGCTCACCCCGCTAACAAAACAAAGTCTCATGACGACAATGGGCTTTTGGATAAAAGCGAGTAAGCTGTCTTCTGCTAAAACAAATAAGCAGACCCCAACCGCGCGATATGCAAGTTAAGTTCCACAAGAGCCTATATTAGGAGATACCGGTTTAAGCTGGCCTATGCCTCTGGTTGCCAGTGAGATACCGTAAAATAAAAGAGGGACAGAGCATGGCAGATAAAATTGGGACTGGACAATAGTTTAAAGACACGTAACATTTATTGTGAGGCATCGCGTGGTTTATCTTTCAACTCGCATTTTGGGATATGCTATTGGGAGTAGCCAACTCACCCACTTGTAAAACGCCGATGAATTTGTCTGGGATGGGAATAGAGATGTCGAAAATGAAAGAAGTTTCATCAGATTCATCTGACAGCATTGCTAAACCTGATTCAAATTTTACCTGTTCCATACAGACCATGTCACACCTCAGTGAAAGCGATAGGCAAGCTTGGGACGCGCTTTGTGCCTCCGATTTTAACTTTGATACACCGTTACTCTCGCCTGATTTCGCGGAACTGATTTCTAGAACACGTAAAGATGTGAAGTGTATTCTTGTGCGCGAAACTGATACGGAGCGGCTTGTCGGCGTTTTGTGCGTTCATAAGCGTAGTTTCGGACTCATCCGGCCCGTCGGCGCCCCTTTTTCTGATTATGCGGGACCGATCATCGCAAAGGATAGCGGTTTAACGCTCGAGACGATGCTGTCGCTTTCGGGATATTCATCTTATCGAACCGGGACATCTATTGTGCATGTTGATGAAAGCGGCGTGAGTGAGGACTCGGACTATGATCGATCCTTTATCATTGATCTGAAAGGCCAGAGTGCAGCTGATCACCTTGAGGGGCTTCGCTCTCAGCACGCTAAGCGGTTTAAGAACTTCCGCCGTTTGATGAATAAGTTGGAGCGTGAATGCGGCGAGGTTGAATTTGTTTTTGGCGCGCCAACCGAGCTCTCGCTTGATCGCTTGCTGGAGTGGAAAAGCTCGCAATTTATGCGCGAGGGCTTTCTTGATGTAATCACAGCCGGCAATGCAGGACCGATATTGTCCGCTGTTGCAAATCTAACAGCGGATGGAGGCAACAGCCTGTCTGGGTTTATGACGGGTCTAAAGATCAATGGAGAGCTCATTGCGGGTCATTTTGGCGTTAGAGATGAGACCAATTTTCATCCGTGGATTTCAGCTTTTGATCCAAAGTTTGAGCCCTATAGTCCCGGCATATTGCTCCTATATATGATTATGACAGAAATGGACGCGATGGGTCTGAAGACTTATGATCTTTCCACCGGGCATGAATCTTACAAGAAATACTTTTGCAATGGCTACCGCTTTACCCAAGATATCGACGTCTACGCCCCGAACCTACGCGGGACCTTACACAAATATAGCTTTCAGAGTTGGAATTTAATCGGCGCTAAAAACTCACAGGGTCCAGCGGCACGTATGCGCCGACGGTTCGATCATATTTTTGTGTCAGAAAAAACCCTTCTGGCCCGCACAGCAGAAATATTATTTGCGATCCGCCGTCGAGGCGTGAGCAGAGGAAACTAGCCTCATTCAAGCTCGGCGTCCGTAAAGGATATTTTCACGCCGTTATGTTATTAAATTGGCGCGAATATTGCTTGTCCTACAATAATAAGCGCGGCCCAATTTTGGGCTAAATAACGAGTGAGTATAAAACGTGAAAGAGCCGCTACAGCCCCAAGCCCCTGATGGTGAAGCTCAGCTCAGCTATGCTTGGCCGGAAGAGATGCAATCAAAGCTGGGGAAAGCTCTCTTTCAAGCCACTCATAATGCGCATCTCTCGCCGCAATTTTCGGATGAAAAATTAGCTGAGCTGTTAGAGGCTTACCCGCGCGAGAAACTCGGGATTTACCGGTTTCCGACTTATGAAAATGCGTCGGGAAAAGCCGAGCATGGCTGCGCGCCACATCTGACAGGGGCGGAAATCTTAAAGGCGGTTCAAACGGGCAAAATTTGGCTCAATTTGCGCGCCGTGAACAGAGAAGTGCCAGAGTATAAAGCGCTTGCAGATACGATATTTGAGGACCTACGCACGGCTTCGGGCGTCTCGACGCTAAAGGAAGATATGGGCGTTCTGATATCCTCGCCCAATATCCATGTGCACTACCACTTGGATATTCCGTTGGTGTGTTTGGTTCAGCTGCGAGGCGAAAAAGAGATTATCGTCTATCCAGCGGGTGACCCTTACGTGTCATCTGACGAAATTTCAGATTTGGTTCTGAATTTAAAGGATGAACAGATGCATTACGACGCGGCCTTTGACTCCGCTGCAACGGTTGTTGAAATGAGCCCCGGTGTTGCGGTGACGTGGCCGCAAACAGCCCCGCATAGGGTGCAAAATGGTAATTCAATGAACGTGTCACTGTCCTGTGAATTCATGACCCCTGAGGCGATTTTAAAAGCTAATGCGTTACATACCAATGCGATTCTTCGCAAAAAAGGCTGGAACGTCGCCGCTTTCCCAAAAAAAATGTCTGTCGTCACTCTGTTTAAAGCGGGGCTCGCACGCGTCCTCAAGAAGCTAATTAAAACGTCGGTCCAAAGCCCGGTGCCTATTAGCTTTGAGCTGCAAGCTGATGGTCAAATCCGGCCGCTCCTGGAAGCGGCATAATCAGGACTAAGTCCGAAATTTTCTTATGACGGTTTTTAAGAGTGTTCTGCAGTCGGCAATATTGAGCGTCAGAACACAGGCGCTGTAAACAGCCGCCCCTATAAAGGCCTTCATCAGCAGCAAGATGACGTCTGGCAGGCCTGACGGCATAGGCGCCAAAATTACGGCAAGCGCCATGAGGGTCGCTGCGCCGGCGCATTGAACCAAGGTTCGCAAAGGTAGCGGAAGTTTGAAATATTTTCGTGACACGGCGACGCTCAGAACGAAGGCGAGCCCATAAGCCAATAAGGTCGCCCAAACAGCGCCGCGAAGTCCAAATTCCGGAATAAGCCAAATGTTCAGCGCGAAGTTTAGAATAACAGGCGCAATCATAATCGCCGCCATAACGCCCGTGCGTTTGGAAAGAACGAAGGCCTGATTGATGTAATAGGTGATAGCGCCGTTAAGAAGTCCTGCAAAGGCAATCCAAGGCATGACGCTGACGGCGTCTGCTCTGACAGGCTCGCCCACGATGAATCCCGCTTGGTCTGCCACGAGCGCAATTCCCGTCGCGACAGGCAGCATTAGAACAATCAATGTCTGCGCATAACTGTTGAGTGAGCGCGCCACCTCGGCCTCGCCTAATGTCTCTAATTGCGTGATTAAAATCGGCGTCATGGCCATGCCTAGCCATATGAAGCCAACGTCGAGTGTCCGGTTTGCGAGATTATAACCTGCGTTATATCCCCCGACCGCGGCGTCGCCCATGAAGTATTTAATGAAAAACAAATCCCCTTGGGACAAAGCGTAGGACAACAACAAAGAGAAACAAATGGGAAGGCCATAGAGAAAATATTTCTTGCCCAAAGCGCGGTCAACCCTCGCAGATCGCGTGCGGCTTAGCATGAAGGGCAAATCAATTAATAGCGTCACCATCACTGCAATCAGCAAACCCACAAAAGGGCCTGCTTCGCGCAGCGGCGTTCCTAGAACTAATAAAACGCCTATGGCAAAACCACAAAGACTATTGCCGGTTTGCAAAATACTAAACCGCGCTATCCGGTGGGCGGCTTTGTGGGCTTCCCGGCCAATGTTATAAATTAAATTAAACCCGCTATTGACCAAGGCGAGGGTGAGGACCAACCGCATCTGAGGCTCAATGGGCAGGCTATAAAGAATAAGAAATAATAGCGGCAGGCAAAGAACAATCATCATGAGGGCCGCCGCGTAGAGCGTCTTGATATGGGTTGGAAGGTTTCCATCCTGCTCCGCCCGCGCATAGAAACGGCTCATAGCCGCCTCAACCCATGTAAAAAGGCTCATATGGACAAAATAGAGCAGCGCTATCGCTAAGGCATAGCGGCCAAACTCATCGGCTTCTAACAGCCGAGTCAAAATCACAATGGTCCCAAAGCTAACGATGAGGTTAGCGATGTTGACGGGTATGTAGCCAAAAATCTGCCGTTTCATCCCGGCAATATAACAAAAAGATGTCAAGAAACCCTTAGAGCGGCGGGGAAATGTCGCCGAAGAGATGGTTAGAAAGTTTGGGGGTTAAGCCCATGACATTAAGGTCTCGACACGGTGAATGTTGCTTTCTCTTAAAGTCTCCAATTACCATAGCGGGGAGGAGGCAGGCCTACCAGTTTCAGTAATGGATTGGGGTAGGGGAGCTTGAGGGGACGGAAACCACAAGCGATTTTGGGACGCTTAGTTTTTTTCACACTGCTAGATGTTCAGTTGAGATTCAGCTTCATCTTTGATTTGGGCTACGAAACTGTTCCAGTTCTCATCGCCAACGAAATCGCCGGCTTCTATAACGTTTTCAGCATTCACGAAAATATAAAATGGAGAGGCCGATTTGGGATTTAGTAGCTTTAAGCTCTCAGGGCTCACATCAATAATGTTTCTTCCTAAACCCCGTTCTTCAAGCCTTTTTCTAATGACCGGTGCCGCACGCAGGGTCATTATCCAGAGTCCTACATTTGAGCTTTGGAAAAATGAATGATGTTCAGAAACCTCTTCGGCGACCTCTTTACAGGACGGGCATCCATCTGACAAAAATAAGATGACAAACGCATTTTGAATATCATTTAAACTTATATCGACCTGTGGATCATTCGCCAAATGCGCAGCAATCGTAGGGAGTCGACTACCCGCAGGAAGAGTCAGTTCGGGTGTATCGCTTTGGTCTATCAGTTCAACCTTTTGCGCCAGTCGAACCACGAGCCACAGATTAAGCGCTGTCGTAACGACAAGCGCACATAAGGTAAGATATATTAATCCGGAACTCATTTACCGCCTCAGAATTTCAGCAATATTTTCCAGATACACTGTAATTATAAGCATAATGAGAGCGAGGCCAAACAAGAGAAAGGTTACTTCATATTCAAAAGTTTGATGGCCTGATAGTTTGAATATAGCGAATATTGTTAGACCTATGAGCCCGATGTTTCTGATGATGTCAAGGTCACTACTCTTTCTCGGCTCAACACCAAAACAGTGACACGACATCGCTTTGCCAGAAGCTTTCATCCAAGTCATCACAAATGTGAAAATTGCGAGTGTCATTAGAATTAAGACATAGGCGGGTCCTAAAAATTGACCTGATAATACAAGCGTGACAACAATCAAAACTTCAACAAAAATGATAAAAATTCCGATTGGACGAGAGACAGATTTGTTTTTTTCTAAAATAACATCAAGTGTTCTACGAAAGCTTTTGAAAGAAATCACCTTCGCTATTGCCGAGACAGAAAATAGCAAAATGAAGAAAATATGAGTTATTTCCAAGATGTAAATATCCATAATGATTCCTTCTCTGACTATTTGAGTACACTTTGAGTGCACTAACCTAATTTACTATTCCATGGACAGAACGCATAAAACACGAAATATCTATGTCATGGATAAGACAACAAACCAGAATAGAGAACATAAATCCATAATTTTTATGGTTTTACGCCTGTTATGGCCGTCAGATAATTTAGGCATTCGAGTCCGCGTATTGATCGCCTTGATATTGGTTTTACTATCCAAGGCCATAGCGATTGTCTCACCATTGATTCTCAGGGTAATTGTCGACGGTTTTGCTGAAGCTTCATTTGCGGTTATTCCTCTGGCGCTTCTTTTAGCCTACGGCATGGCAAGCCTCGCCATCCAGCTTTCGACTGAACTTCGGAAGATGATTTTCACGCAGGTCGCGCAGAGCTCGGTGCGTCGTGTCGCTGTTAGAGCCTTTGATAACCTCCAGCAATTATCTTTGAAATTCCATAATGACAGAAAAACAGGCGGCGTTATTCGGGCCGTGGAAAGAGGGACAACTAGCATCGAGTTCTTGCTGCAGACATTTTTGTTCGATGTTTTACCGACTCTGCTTGAATTAGCTTTTATCGTTATCGTCATTGGGGGTTTATATAGCGGCAAATACACACTTGTCATTGTGATAAGTGTCAGCCTATATTTGGCATTCACATATTGGGCGACGCAGTGGCAGTTGGACTTTCGGCGGAAGAAAAACGAGTTCGATATTGGATCTAGTGTGCAACTTGTTGACAGTCTGGTGAATCACGAAACCATAAAATATTTTACCAATGAGCCGCATGAATCTCAAAAATATAACGATGTAAGAGCGGCATATGAAAAAGCAACCGTAACACATCAGAAGACCGACTTTGCCCTAAGTATTGGCCGAGCCCTAATTGTGTCCATTGGCAGTGTCAGCGTAATCGTCATGGCTGCGCAGGACATATTGAATGGGGATTTAACGGTTGGCGATTTTGTTTTGTTAAATAGCTATCTGCTCATGCTCTTTGCGCCAATTTCAACCTTCATGATGGCTTATAACCATTCCAAGCAAGCTTTTACAGATATTGAAGCCTTGCAGGAAATTCTGACGGTGACTTCTGATATTCAGGATCGACCGGATGCGCAGCCGATAAAAATTGATCAAGGACGAGTCACATTTGATTCAGTGAAATTTGGGTATGACGCTGAGAGTCCTAACATCAAAAACCTTAGTTTCGAAATTCCGGCGGGCAAGACAACGGCCCTTGTCGGGTCGAGCGGCGGAGGGAAGTCTACCATTGCTAAGCTTCTCTTCCGATTTTACGATGTACAAGGCGGTCAAATAAAAATTGATGATCAAGATATTAAAGACGTTACGCAAGCAAGTCTGAGGGATAATATCGGCATTGTACCGCAAGACACATCATTGTTTCATAATAGTATCTTCTATAATATTTTGTACGGTAAATTAAACGCATCTGCAGAGGAAGTTGTAGCTGCGGCCAAGGCCGCGCAGTTAAATGACTTTATCGCAGGTCAAGCGCAGGGCTTAGACACGATCGTCGGCGAGCGCGGTGTTAAATTATCTGGCGGTGAAAAACAAAGAGTTGCACTTGCGCGAGTCATTTTAAAAAACCCGCCCATATTTATTTTTGATGAAGCCACCAGTGCTTTGGATACCAAAACAGAAAAAGATATTATGCAAAATCTTAGGGAGATATCTCAAGATAGAACAACCCTCATCATCGCGCACCGTCTTTCTACCATCATAGATGCAGATGAGATTATCGTTTTAGATGGGGGTAAAATTGTCGAGCGTGGACGGCATGAAGCTTTGTTAAAACAGGCAGGAGCCTACTATAAAATGTGGAAAAGTCAGGCCACAAAGCCCAAATAATGCTTACCTAATAATACTTAGAGCAGGTGTCCTTGATATTTCAATTAATTAAACGTTGATATTTCAACTAAATTAGAGGTTGCATTTATTTTGAGAATGCATTAACCATATGGTAGGGGGAATATTAACAGAAGCCGAGACGTGAATACACCTCAACGCTTCATTTCGAGGAGGACTAACATGTCAAATTCAAAAACATTTGCCTTTAAATTGGCTCAACAAAACAAAACAAAATCGCCCAAGAAAAAATGGGAAATCCGAGAAGGTGTATCTGTTTCGGGTTGCACTGATCCTACTGGCCATGGATGTTACTACGCTGAAATATATTATAATGGCCAATATGCTGGACCAGATAACGGTTATAATTGTTAGTCAAGGAGAGAACATTATGTCACAAACAAAAAAGAGTTTCGCATTTAAATTAGCTATACAGAAGAAGTCCGCTTCTGCAGGTAAAAAATGGACCATTAGAGACGGTGTATCTGTTTCAGGTTGTACCGACCCTAGTGGAGAATACATGTTACGCTCACCATACTGCCACACTACAAATCAGTATGTCGGCCCTGATCATGGAACCTACTGCTAAACAGCCTGCTTAAAGTAATAATACATTCAATAACCGAGGAAAAAATCATGTCTAACAAAAAAACTTTTGCATTTAAGTTGGCCGCTCAAAAGAAGTCAAAATCTGCCGGTAAAAAATGGACCATCCGAGATGGTGTATCTGTTTCAGGTTGCACTGATCTCTCAGGTTGTGGAATGTATGCTGCAAGCTATCATGGCTATGACGATGGAGAGTTCTGTTAAACATTAGTCACAGAAGCATGACTAAGCTTTGACGATAACATAGTTGAAAAAGTGCCTCCAACTTTGGGGGCATTTTTTATTTTCTAATAACGAGAAAAATTATCCATGGCAAAACGCGAACTAATTATCACGAATTCTAACGATATCCATGCTGATCTTGTTATGGAAAAATTACGGAATAAAAATCGCAATCCTTTCCGAATCAACATGGATCTTTTCCCAAAAGATTACGGAGTTGCCCTCAAATTTACCGCTGGGAAATGGCAAGGACACATCACTCTAAAATCAACACAGGAGCGGTTGGATTTTCAAAATGTTGGCGTCGTGTGGATGCGAAAAAAAGCTGACTTTAACTACGCTGATGACACTCTTGAGAAACGCGAAAAAGAGTATCTTGATGAAGAATTAGAACATATTCTATTTAGCCTGCTCTACTCGCTTGAGTGCTCATGGATGAGCCATCCTAAACATGTCCGAGGCGCGATATGGAAAGGTGAGCAGCAGAGCCGCGCTGCAGCCATGGGATTCGCCGTTCCGCCATCCCTAATTTCAAATAATCCTGAAGATGTGCGCAAGTTTTGCAAAAGCTTTGAAACCGGAGCCGTCTTTAAATCTTTGTCATCGCCCGTTGTGACGCTTGAAAATGACAAAGGAGAAACCTCGGGGCAATTTCTACCAACAACTTTGATAACAGATGCTCATGAAGACCTCATCGAATCAGTCGAATTATCGCCCTGTTTTTTTCAACAATACATTCCAAAAGCCTATGAGCTGCGTGTTACGGTAATTCTTGATCAAGTGTTCGCAGCCAAGATACATTCGCAAGATGATGAGCGCACAAAGATCGATAGTAGGGATATGTCCGCAGAGATTTTGTATGAAGCTGAAAACCTACCTGCGGAAATTTCGGATTTGTGTCGCCGGTATGTCCAAAGCTATGGTTTAACATATGGCGCATTGGATTTAATCGTAACTCCGGCGGGCGAGTATGTTTTTCTGGAAAACAATCCGGTCGGACAATTTTTATACGTAGAACAATTAGTGCCTAAATTGGATATGTCTGGAGCGGTAGTTGATAGCCTGATAAAACTTGCTGAAACACCCGGTGAAGCATGAACATAGTCCACAACGAAATTCTCCTTATCGAAAAATCGAGAAAGAGCCGTGTTTTGGTTCTATCGGCCACAAATTTAGGGATAGACCTGTTGCCTCCCCTTTATGACGCTTTAAAGTCTATGGGACGACAACCGAAGCTGGATGTTGTATTGATCTCTAGGGGCGGGTCTGTGAATGCAGCGCATCGTTTGGCGCTATTGCTGCTCGAATACACAGATGACTTAAGTTTTATTGTGCCGGATAGATGCGAGTCTGCTGCGGTCGTTTTGTGCATGGCAGGCCAGGAAATAATCGCTGGCCCCGCAACAATATTTACACCTGTAGATCCGTCGCTCCACGGGGCTGAGCAGCACGGCCCATCACCCAAAGCTGTCTCAGCTGAAGACATCCGGCTTTTCCCCGAAGTTATAAAAGACTGGTTTGGAATCGACGCTGACGCAGCAGAAGATCAAGCTTTAGAAATATTATGCGAGAATATTTTTCCTACAACTCTGTCATCCTTCTACCGCTCTATCGCGGAGTGCAGACTTGTTTGTCACGCACTGCTTTCCAGCCATATGGGAAAGGATAGCGATGATGATATATCGAAAATTTATGAGCCATTGCTTTACCCGCGACTTCCGCACAGTTTTGCCCTGACGGACAATAACCTTAAATCTTATGGGTTCCCCATCCATCGCGACAGTGAGATCGAAACCCCAGCTTGGGAGATTGCCAACATTTTGAGAAATAAGGTGGGCGGCGCGTCCATCAATGCAAAGGAAGGCTCTCGCGTCGACGTGTTCCTCGCGACGTCAGAGCTTGCGAGAATACGCTTCCGTAATCCTGATAATCCAAGTGGAGTGTGGACCGATCCGGAGACAGTTTACAACCCGGCATGAGTTGGCGTGGAATTTGCCCACACCACATGGGGATGCAGTGGATATTTTTGTCATCTTGGCGCTCCAATTTTTTAGACGCTTCTGTTTTGGCCCCACCACAATCGTTCGACAAAATAACTTTTCTCCTGAAAGTTATCATGACGCGAGATACGGTCCAGAAAAAGCTAAGTGCTGAGTGTCCACAATGGAGCGGGGGTTTTAAGCCGTTCGGTTAAGATCCTGTTTGGGGATGCCTCACCATAAAAACCAAACGCCCAACTTCCTCTGCCGCCCAACCACCCCCGGTCTAAATTGATTGTAATGTAAATGTGAATAGCTTTGCGCGTTGGTTGACTTAAAGGTTATTGCGCAAAATATATAATCATCAAAAGAGACTTATGCGCCGTTTACTACATCTCGCTGTCTTGCGCAGTGTTGCTGTGCTGGGTTTCGCCGCTTTGGCCACAGGGTGCGCGACATCTGCTAAGGGCGTTAAAAACTCGCGGCTTAATGCTATGACGGCGCCGCAAAAATTCACGGCAAATGTTCCGCCTGGAACTGTGACGGCTGTCCTGCGCTACCCTGCCTATATCGAAGAGGCCGCAGAAGACAGATTTCATACCCTTTATGCGAACCGAACGATTGGGAATCGCTCCTATTCCAATGATGCCGGGGTGGAAGAGACGGCGGCAATTGCTGATCTTATGTTGATAAAGTCAAATTATTTTGCGTTGTCCATATTCCAAGAACTCGCCCAGCGCATGCCCGAACATTCTGTGCTGCTGTCTCCTCATGCCATTAAACTTGATGAGAACGGAAATCTAACATCAGAGCCGATGACGCAAGCCGAGAGCTTGCCCAGTATTGTCAGCATTGATTTCACGGCTTATTCATTTCCAGATGCCAAACTGATGCTTGAGGGCGAGCCTGTGTCATTTGGCGATGTTATCACGCCGCTGGTCACGGTGCGCACAGATCACCGCGCCTCTGCCCCAACCCAAGGTGTATTGCTGACCAGCCGCCCAACTTTGCGCGGCGCGGTGGCCAATGGGCGGCAAACCGTGGGGAAAAGTATTTATGCATTTCAAACAGGACGGTTAGAGCCGGATGTCCTTGAGCTGGATTTTATCACGACGCTGAACAATACCGTTCCCATGCGTGTTGTCTCGCAAAGGCTGACAAAAACCAGCTCAGACAATACGATTTCGACGCTTCCTATTGAGCAAATACGTCTGGACGGGACGAAGATTGAAAACGCAAATTATACGCACGTTGCGCAAGAAGACCCGCTTGAAGAGCAGTTTTCGGCGTCTTTTGCCGATCAGGTAATTGGCCTGATTAATGAGCTGGACATCAAAAAAGCCATGATGATTAATTACGCAACGTCCATTGCGCAATTTGATGAAAGCCTCGCGCCGCTCACCTTTATCGGGTCAACCGACCCTGATTATCTCGCGCGCGAGCGTTATGCGGCTCGCTTGCTTGAGGCCGAGCAAAACTTTCTCTCCGTGCAATCTCTGCGCCTCTATGACGGGGTTTATAATGGCGAGCTTGGCATCCAAGTCAGAGACACTTTAAAGGCTGAATATGACGTCTTGCAAAGGCGGCGGGACCTAGCGCGCAAGCAAAACCTCTCGACGATCCCTGCGATTTTAACAACCGTTGCCGTGGGCGCAGCGGCGGCGGCCACACGCAGCAGAAGACCTCCAACCCCCGCCGAAGCTCGCGCCAGAAATGCTCTGTTTAGAAGCCTAATTTTAGCCGGAGCAAACCCATCATCTTTCGCCCGCCAGAAGCGCCTCATTGGCAGTAATTATTTCGCCGCTATTCTCCCTGTCACAGAAGAACAAATCTCTGTGCAGGTTGACCTGATTGATTCCAGCGAAACAATTACGGCCATTCGCTATGAAGACTTCCGCGAGAAATTGCAGACGCGCTACCAAGACAATCAACGCGCCCTTGATATAAATGCGACCCGCTGTGAGTATGTCCATGACGGCACCGTTCCCATCGGCGTCTGGATGGGCATATGCGACAATGGCCTGGCCAATGGGGCGGGCATGGGCGTGCTGCGAAAAAGAGACGGCACGGCGATGGAATATTATGGCTATGCGCAAAACGGCAAACCACAAGGCGCAGGCTATCTCATCATACATGGCCGCCAAGGGAGCCGCACGTTAGAGGGCACCTTTGATAAGGGACGCGCAAACGGCGCTATGCGGGTCTCCGAAGCGGGCAAAGACGACGCCATTCGAACCTATAAAAACGGCCGAGATATCGGCAAAGCCGCCAAAGGGCAGGTGGTTATCTCGCCGTTTGATGGGCTGTTTTAGTCCGGGGGTTTGCCCCAATATTTTTCCTGAAATTCCAATTAGAAGTCCTAATACTACGCCAATTATTAAAGCTTCGAGAAGCGATTTCCAAAATGGGCGAGAGTCTTCTACAAATATCATATCGCCATAATATGATTTAATCAGACCCAATATTAATCAATCTGCAAAAGATGCCGAGCGTCCTTAGTGAAACGATTTTAAGCCGTTAGAATTAATGGGATTAAGCCACACTTAAATATATCTAAATTACAAACAATTATAGTGTTCACAATCCTATCGCAATGTTTCCTGCATTAGCAAAAGAAACAGCCATAGGGGGACATTATCTTAAATACAAAACGCATTATAAGTGTCGTGACATTTAGTTACGTGTCGCTATTCAGCGCGAGCGCAATCGCACAAGTCGCCGAAATTAGAATAGGTATTGGCGAGTTTTCCGAAGACTTTATTAATCCAGGCACTGAGATAGATAATGGTGTTGAGCAGTCTTTGGCTTTGCAAGGGGAAATCATTTTTGAAGAACCTAAATTTCTAAAATGGGCGCTATCTCCTCAACCCTATATAAATGCAACGCTAAACCTTGAAGGGAATACGAATCACGCTGGCGCAGGCTTACTTTGGCGGCAACATATAGGTAAAAAATTCTATGGTGACTTTACCTTTGGCTTAACCGCGCATGACGGAACTATCAATATTGACCCAGATGACTTTATAACGTCTGGAACAGATATTGATTTTGATGACCCGGTAAGTGTAGCGCGCGCGCGAAGTGAATTTGAGGCTCTATTTAATGCATTCGATACACAAAGGGAATTTGGGTCTAGAATATTATTCCGAGAACAATTGACTTTGGGCTATCGGATAAATGACGAATGGGCGGCGGAAGTGTTCTTTGAACATTTATCAAATGGACTTCTGATTGGCCGCAAGCCCGATCCTGATGACGCTTTCGACAGGCGAGATAATGATTCAGTTGACACGCTGGGAATGAGAATTGCCAAAAGGTTTTAAGAGGTTTTGCTACGGATTTTAGGGGTCTTGTCCGCATTGAGAGATAACGTACCAGATTTTGAGCGGCCTTCTTTGACAGCGATTTTAAGCTGCTCAGCTAAAATCCAGTTTGGGGAGTAAGACCCCATTTTCCATCTACAGATTTATGGTCGGGCCTAAAATTACGGCGAAAAGCCCCGTCATGACTATGCCGACCGCCATCAATATCGGAGTTGACGTGACGCGAAACGCGATCTCGTCTCCCTCATACTTGGCGCGCGCAATAGAAAACATACCGAAAAGCCCGCCAAAAGACGAGGCGATGGCCGACGTCAGAGTGATAACAAACCCCTCTGGATTTAGGAGACTGACCAGAACAGCCAAACAACCGTTAATGAAATAGAATCCCAGCGCAATGCGTTTGCGGTTGGCTTGAGCGTTTGGCCCGCCGCCGATCATTCTGCCAAGCGTCAGCGAGCCGAGCCTCATCATGCGATAATAGGCATAGATGCCGATAACCGCCAGTCCGATGCGCCAAAGCCAGACCGGCTCCAACGGGCCAACGCCGCCGCCGGGTCCCGGTCCCCAATCGCCCATCCCCGTCACGCCCGAATAGGCCCAATATCCGGCCGCAACGAGACCGCTGGGGATAAAGACGAACCAGAGGGCCAGACATAACAAATCCGATGCGCCCCGCTTCATGGCCCAGAGCCACAGGCCGAAAAACACGGCAAACACACATATATTTGCGAAAGTTCCCGCCATGGCCACAAGCCGGTTCGCCCATTGCGAGCCAATATCGCAGTCCACATAATACGCACCGATGGCGGTTGGCTGCCCGCCCAATGCGGCGCAGGACAAGGCATGTCCGCCAATTTCATGCGACATCGTTACGAGCGGTGCCATGATAAGCGTCAATGCGATGACCGTTACCCATGAGACGGCTGTGGACGCTTTCATACTGGTTTTGCCGTCAGGATTGCGCAGCTTATCTTTCATTGGTTGGTCGCCTGATTCTGTTTTGTCTTCAGTAATTTTTCAGCCTCATCCAGCCACGCCAATTCTGCCCGGTAGGAAATCTCCCCGTGCCGTGCCATCAGCGTCCAATAATCTTTGTCAGGATGGGGAACGATTTCGAGTGTCTTTAGCGCTGTCTGTGCGCTGGCCAGCAACGCATCAAGCTGTAGACGTTTTCGCGCTAAATGCTCGAGGTGAACGGAGACTGGCACGACGCTCCCGCCAAAAAATTTCAAAAAATACTCATCTCGAAATGAGGCCGGCACAGCCGGTAAGCGTAGCCACGCCTCCAGTGTTTCCAGTCCTTTTGGTGTGATCTTATAGACATCACCGCGTTGGCCTTTTTCCGGCGGCAGTTTTTCAATGTCTTCGCTCAAAAGCAGCTTTTTCAAGGTCGGATAAATCTGGCCGTAGCTTTCACTCCAAAAGTCGGAAAACCACGCATTGCAAGTTTCAGCAATTTTATATCCCGACAAGGGGGATACCCGCAGTGCCGAGAGACAAGCAAATTGCGTTCTAGAAGGATTTTTCATATCTATTAGATATATCTAATAGATAATATAGTCAATCGTCTATTATATTTGTTAGGCTCAATTCGGTTGGGATACACCTGTCTATCTCGAAAATTTTTGAGTTATTCCGACCCATTATCAGCGTCCTATTCAGGTCGAAGGCTGCTACATCAGCAAACATTACCAGCGGCTGACTTGGAGCGTTTAAGCCGCTCAGTATCTAAACTTCCAACTCAAAAAGCGAATATTAATCAACAAACTGCCTGCTAATTGAAATAAACTGTAAGAAATCTGGCTGCTGAGGGACTACCTTATCTGAACGCACAAGATTTTAGGATTGTTAGTGGCTGAAAAGACGACATCTCAAGACGCGCAATATGATATTGCCGCAGTGGAATTTGGTGATGCCATTGACCGTCTGGCTTATGCCTATGAACGCGACCCTGAAAAGCGCAAGGATCTCGTGCAAGATATTCATTTGGAACTCTGGCGGAGCTTTAAGATATTTAATGGACGCTCAAGTGTCAGGACTTGGGTCTACCGCGTCGCCCATAATACAGGTGCCAGCCACGTTTTAAAAAACAAACGTATTTCCCAAAACAGCTATTTAAACATAGATGATGTCGGCGAAATCCCAGACCAGACTGATTATCTGGGCACCTTTGAACGCATAGACCAGCTTGATCAGTTAATGGCGTTGATACAGCGTCTAAACCCCGTAGATCGGCAAATCATCACGCTTTATCTCGAAGACCTTGACGCCGCCCAAATTGGAGACGTTGCAGGCATGAGCCCTGGTGCCGTGGCGACCAAAATACACCGTATAAAATACAAATTATCTGAATTATTCAACCAAGGAGAGACTGATGTCCAGCGACACACAAAGCCTTAAAGCCTTATGGCAATCCCTGCCATCTCAAAAGGTCGTTTTTAACCATAGGCAAATGCAGCAGCGCGCAGATAAATTTCAGGCTAAACACAAACGCCGAGATATTATTGAATATCTAGCTTGGGGGGTCTTTTTCCTATTGGTCATTTATATGTTAACAGGACAGTCCTATTGGACAGACGTGATGTGGGTGGGTCTTACCGTTATTGGCGCTATTATTGCGATTTGGGGTTACTATCGGCGCATGGGATACAAGACTATGCCTAGTTCAAATTCTGCCGACAATCTCGTTGATTTCATGCGGCGCGAACTCACCCGGCAAAGAGACGGAGCCGCAACCTATTGGCGATGGTATTTACTGCCTTTCGCTCCGGGAATTCTATTTTTATTTGTTGTCCGGTGGTTAGAAAATGGCTCTACGTTGATGGAATTAACGGAGATGCGCATCGCACTCATTATGGCCTTCGTGCTCATTATGGCTTTTTCCGCCGCTTGCGTTCTTTGGCAATTCCTTTGCGCGGCGCGTTATCAACGCCAGTTGGATGAGCTTGAGACGTATACGCGCCCATAACAAGGCGGAGTGAAACACGCTGCACCACACTCAAATCAAAAGGCCTAAAACTATGGAACACATTCGAGACTTGTTTGAGACGCAAAATATCGTCATAGCATTATTAGCTATATCAGCTATTACTTTCATTATATTTATACCAGGCATTGTGGCATTATTTCGCAATCCGAAACGCGCAAAACTTATTTTCTTTGCCTGCGTGCCATCCTTTTTCTCTTTCTGGCTTTGGCTAGGATTATTGGTTTGGGCTATATCAGGAAAAGAATTTCAAACAAAACTCAACAATCCTTTTAAAAATAAATGAAGATGGGGGCTTTCAAATAATCTGTCTTACCCGAAGCATGAACCCCGTAATGGTAAATATT
>JAOIVW010000020.1 GCA_028224375.1 Hellea sp. | reverse complement strand
CGTTTTACTCTCAACAAAAACAACAAAACGCCGCATCACACGCGTCGTTATCGAGCCTGTTGATCAGCCAGTTGCCAGAGACGTGTCTATGACAGCTGACAATCACTTTGTGTTTAAGTCCAGCAAGAACGTAAATACAAAAACGTTCCGTCCAAGCACGACGACATCAAAGGCCATGCCTAATCTTTTTAAAGAATAGTTAGCGCCAGATAATACCTTTCGGGCGAAAATCCGAGGCCGCAATCTGATGTCCCACTGCTGATGAGAGCGGCCTCGCCATTATCTTTTTACTTCAATCTACCCAGAAATTTACCCAGAATACGTTCTGCCGCATCTCACCTTGGCGGAACGGCCCAACTATTTAGACAAATAGTTAACCCTGAGCATACATCTCAGGTCTCTTTAAGGGGCCGCCACATGACACTCCCAAAGTCATCTGAGCGGCCCCATTTTTTTTCAGTATGTATTTAAAAGCTCTGTCTGTTGCAGTGGATTAAAGCCAAGTGTTTGGGACGGTTATCTATCCCATCCTTTTCCCGCCAAACGAATGCTGTCTTGACCTCGCTCTGTCAGGCGCGTTTAAACACCCTATAAAATTTACAGGGGACTATTATGAAAACCTTTCTCGCCTCACTCGCTCTCATGACCGCGCCGCTCATGCTGCTGACCTCCGCTCACGCCCATGACATCAATTCAGATCATGCGGATGTGCTTAACGATATTGATAGCCGTTATGAACAGACGGCGGATATCGCCCGCAAGATATGGGAATGGGCAGAGCTGGGCTATCTGGAAGAGAAAGCCAGCGCCCTGCTGGAAGATACGCTTGAGGCTGAAGGGTTTGACATCACTAAGGGCGTGGCCGAAATCCCCACCGCCTTTGTCGCCGAATATGGCAGCGGCGGGCCTGTAATCGCTATCTTGGCTGAATATGACGCGCTGCCAGGCATTAATCAGGACGCGACCCCTGAGCGCGCCCCGATTGAGGGCAAAAACGCCTCTCATGCCTGCGGGCATAATCTCTTTGCGGCAGGCTCTGTAGAGGCGGCTATCGCGCTGGCTCATTGGCTGGAAGAAACAGGCACGCCCGGCCGCGTAAGGCTTTACGGCACTCCGGCTGAAGAGGGCGGAAGCGGTAAAGTTTACATGGTACGGGCAGGGCTTTTTGATGATGTCGATATCGCGTTGCATTGGCATGCGAGCAGCCGTAACTCCGCCGCCGCGCGCACGACTTTGGCCAACCGCTCTGCCAAGTTCCGCTTTAAAGGCGTCTCAGCTCACGCCGCCGCCGCGCCAGAAAAAGCCCGTTCCGCACTGGACGGGGTCGAGGCTTTTAACATGATGGTCAATATGATGCGCGAACATGTCCCGCAGGATTCGCGCATTCATTATGTCATTACCGAAGGCGGCGTCGCCCCCAATGTCGTGCCAGATTTCGCCGAAGTTTTTTATTATGTTCGCCACCCTGAGGCTGACGGCGTAGAGGCGATTTGGAAACGGATAGAAGACGCGGCGCGCGGCGCGGCGATGGGCACGGGCACAAGCGTTGATTGGGAAGTTATTCACGGTAACAATCCGCTATTGGTCAATGAAACCCTCGCCAAAATGATGGACGAAAAACTGCGCATTGTCGGCGGGGTGAAATACACGCCAGCCGAAGAAAAATTCGCCAAGATGATTTATAGCAGTTTTGATAAACCTACAGCGAAGTTGGACAGCCATAATGATATTCAACCTTATAGCCGAAGCCTTGGTTATGGCTCGACCGATGTCGGAGATGTGTCCTATGCCGCGCCCACTGTCGGGCTCAACACGGCGACATGGGTGCCCGGAACCTCCGCCCATAGCTGGCAGAGCTCCGCCGCTAGCGGCATGTCGATAGGCTTTAAAGGCGCGCAAAATGCGGCCAAGACCCTGACATTGGCTGGCATAGAATTATTTGAAAATGAAGAGCTTCGAGCTCAAGCCAAAGCCGAATTTGAAGAGGCCAGAGGCGAGAATTATAAATATAAGTCTCTGCTCGGCGATAGAGAACCGCCGCTTGATTTTAGAAAATAGAGGGGCTAGCTGTTGAGAGTTGCGGTATGTAGCTCGCAGAAACCCTATCAGTACGCATAAATTGTAACAGCCACCTTGAGGACATAACGCTTTCGTCACCTTCTGAAACACCCTGTAACGGAGCTTTTATTGCTCTGCAGGGCCTCTCTGCTACTTTAAAGTCGAGGAAGAATACAATTATGTCCAATGTTCGCAGACAATCTACTCTCAGCGGCCCTGCCGTTACGGCTGGTATCGAGCTGCATGGGGGTGAGCACACACGTTTGGTAATGCGCCCGGCTCCTGCGGGTACAGGACTGGTTTTTATTCGTACAGATGTCAGAGATCGTGATAACCGCATAGAAGTGCGCCCTGACTGTGTGACGGGTGTAAAAAACTGCACGACCTTATCGAATGCTGCGGGCGTCAAAGTCTCGACCATTGAACATTTGATGGCTGCCTTGGCGGCCTCAGGTATCGATAACCTATATATCGATCTAGACGGTGAGGAATTGCCGGCTCTGGATGGTAGCTCGGAGCCTTTTCTAAAGTTGATTGAGCAAGTTGGAATTGTTCGCCAAGCCGCGCCGCGCCGATATATAAAAGTGCTTAAGACTGTTGAGGTCAGAAATGGCGACAGCTTTGCGCGTATAGAGCCCTGTGAGCAATTAGAACTTGATGTCACAATTGACTTTGCCGACGCAGCGATTGGTAAGCAGCGTGTTGAAATTGTTCCGGATGTTCGCGCTTTTCGTGACAGATTGGCGTCCGCGCGCACCTTCGCTCGCATGCATGAAGTTGCTGCACTACAAGCCGCGGGTTTGTCTAAGGGCGGATCTCTTGAAAATGCTGTAATCGTAGATGGTGATCAAGTTTTAAACCCCGAAGGTTTGCGCTTTGCTGATGAATTTGTACGCCACAAAGCGCTCGATTTATTAGGTGATCTCTATCTGGGTGGGCCTGTTTTGGGCCGTGTCACGACTATAAAAGGCGGCCATGGTCTTAATCATGACCTCCTTATGGCGCTCTATGGTACCGCCGATGCGTGGAAATTCATATCTGCTACCCCCAAACCAGAGGTTCAGGAACTGAAATCGGTATCTGCTTAAGTTTAAACCCTAACCGTTTTCTCACTTTCGCCGCGCGATAATCTCCGTTAGTAAGCTTTGACTTTCAACCCCTTTGGGAATCGCTATGCGTTATAGAGCTATTATAAAACCTGTTTCCGTTGCGGCCTTGGCCTTGACGCTGTCTGCCTGCTCCACTTTGGGAATTGGCGGAAACAAGAAAGAAAAGCTGGCCTATGTTGAGCGCCCGGCTGAGCAAATTTACAATCAGGGCTTTGAACGTATGGAACGTGGGGATTGGGATCGCGCCAAACTGTTCTTCCAAGAAGTTGAGCGTCAGCACCCTTTCTCAAAATGGGCGCGGCGCGCCATGTTGATGCAGGCTTATGCTAATTACCGCTCGACGGATTATGAAGAATCTATCGCCACAGCTCAGCGCTTTATCGGTCTCCACCCCGGTAATGAAAGCACACCTTATGCCTATTATCTGATTGCGATAAATTATTACGACCAGATTTTTGATGTTGGCCGGGATCAGGCGACAACCATCAATGCCGAAGCGGCCTTGCAGCAAGTAGTACGTCGTTACCCTGAGAGTGATTATGCGCGAGATGCGCGGTTAAAGCTTGAACTCACCCATGATCACTTGGCAGGTAAGGAAATGTCTATCGGGCGATACTATCTCAAAGATAATCAGCAGCTTGCAGCGATTGGGCGGTTCAAAAACGTTGTCAAAAATTATGAAACAACGTCCCAGACTGAAGAGGCGCTTCACCGTCTTGTTGAATCCTATGTGTCCTTGGGGATTATTAGTGAAGCTAAGCAGGTCGGCTCTGTTCTTGGCTATAACTATCCTTCGAGTGAATGGTATGAGGACAGCTACGAATTACTGGTTGAGTACGGTGTAGACCTCGATGAAGAAGTCAATAAGCCGCGTAAGCGAGGCTATTGGTCCCGGCTTAAAGAACGTCTTTTCTAATGATGGTTTGAGGGTCGATGCTAACTGGGCTGTCTATCCGCAATGTTGTCTTGATAGAGACGCTTGACCTCGAATTCGGTGCAGGGCTCACAGCACTAACAGGGGAAACCGGCGCGGGTAAATCTATTATCTTGGATGCGCTTGGGATGGCGACAGGCGCCCGCTCAGACAGAGGACTTGTAAGAAGCGGCACGGAGAAGGCGCAGTGCATTGCGGGTTTTACGCTCTCTAACTCAGTTGCCAAGCTTCTCGAAGCTCATGACATTGATGTTGACCCTAATGAGGATCTCACGCTGCGCCGAAGTCTTACTAAGGATGGCCGCAGCAAAGCCTTTATCAATGATCAAGCCGTGAGCGCAAAACTGTTATCCAAGGTCGGCGGGCTTTTGCTGGAAGTACATGGCCAACATGACGGGCGCGGATTACTTGACCCTAGTACACATATCCATTTGTTGGACCTCTTTGGTGGACATCAAACATTTTTGGCCCGTTGCGAGGCGGCATATAAAGAGCGGCGAGAGACTCAGGCCCAAGTTGATGCGCTAATCGCGCTTCAAGCCAAAGCCGTTGAGGATCGTGACTTCTTGGAACATGCGATTGCAGAGCTGGACCGCTTAGCACCAAATTCAGGCGAAGATGTGCAGCTGGCCGAGGAGCGGCGGTTCTTACAAGGCGCTGAAGGGGCTCTTACGGAATTAACGGCGGCGCAGGACGCGCTAGGTGAAGATGGGGCATTTGAAGCGCGTCTGTCATCGGCCTTGGCGGGGATAGAAAGACTGCGGACAAAATTCGGGGACGCTCAGTCTAATGCGGCTAAGGCTTTGAACTCTGCGGCCCAAGCGCTTGAACGAGCTATGCTAGAAACCCAAGAAGCCCGCGAAGCTGTTAGCCTTGCGGCGCAAAGTTTCAATGTTGAGCCAGGGCGTTTGGATGAGACGGAAAAGCGGCTCTTTGCGCTGCGTGCGGCGGCTCGTAAATATGATTGCGATATTGATGCCTTAATAGAGGCGCGCAGTAAATTCGCGGGCGAGCTTACCGCTATTGATAATTCAGATATGGATTTGTCCAAAGCCAAAGCTGCGGCGGTTAAGGCGAAAGAGACTTATGATAAAGCGGCTTTTGCCTTAGGTAAGGCGCGTGAAAAATCTGCCAAGACCTTAGATAAGGCGGTCATGCGCGAACTGCCGCCGCTCAAGATGGAACAGGCGCAATTTCTCTCCCACATTGAGCCTTGCCCCGA
Source organism: Hellea sp. (assembly GCA_028224375.1). Classification (GTDB taxonomy): domain Bacteria; phylum Pseudomonadota; class Alphaproteobacteria; order Caulobacterales; family Maricaulaceae; genus Hellea. The sequence continues at coordinate 52,895 of JAOIVW010000020.1, read as the reverse complement.
ATCCGCGCTGGGCATTGATAAAGTCCGCTTCCAAGTGTCGACCAACCCTGGAACGGCTATGGGGCCGCTTGATAAGATTGCGTCTGGCGGCGAGATGGCACGATTTGCTTTGGCGATTAAAGTGGCATTGGCGGGTAAGAACGATGCTGTGATGGTGTTTGACGAAGTTGACCAAGGCGTTGGCGGCGCGGTGGCCGATTCCGTCGGTAAACGCCTTGCGAGGCTGTCTAAATCAGCACAGGTTTTTGTCGTCACCCACAGCCCTCAGGTCGCGGCTGCGGCAGATCATCAATACCGTATTGAGAAATCCTCGACGGGCATGACGACGACGACACATGTGAGCCTGGTTGCGGATGATGCACGGGAAGAAGAAATCGCGCGGATGCTCGCAGGCGAAACGATTACCCAAGAGGCAAGGGCGGCTGCACGTCAGTTGATGGCCTCGTGAGTGATGCTGACCCTAAAAAACGCATTGCCTTTCTAAGCCGCGAAATCAAAGCGGCCGATGCGCTTTATTATCAAGATGATAATCCTGCTCTTAGCGACGCGGAATATGATGCCCTGCGACAGGAACTCGTCGCGCTTGAAGCAGAATATCCGCATTTAATTTCTAAAAACAGCCCGACCCAATCTGTTGGGGCTAAGCCTTCGGGAAAATTTGGCAAGATAACGCATAGCGTGGCGATGTTATCCTTGGATAACGCCTTTACAGATGAGGATGTGGCTGATTTCGTCGCGCGGGTAAAACGCTTTCTATCAATGGATAAGGCGGCGCCAATGGCCTTTACGGCTGAGCCTAAGATTGATGGATTATCAGCGACTTTGCGTTATGAGCAGGGCAAACTTGTTCGCGGAGCTACGCGCGGTGATGGCAAGGTCGGCGAAGATGTTACCGCCAATCTACGCACGGTTAGAAATATTCCTAAAACCCTCAGCGGTCAGGCATGGCCTGATGTGCTCGAAGTACGCGGCGAGGTCTATATCGACCATGCTGATTTTGACACCATGAATGAGGCTCAAGTTGCGGCGGGAAAAGATGCCTATAAAAACCCTCGCAATGCTGCAGCAGGTTCGCTTCGTCAAATAGACTCAAATGTGACGGCCAGCCGCCCGTTGAAGTTCTTTGCCTATACATGGGGTGAGGTGAGTGCGCCTTTTGCTCAGACCCAAATGGAGGCTGTTGATCTATTTTCAAAGTGGGGCTTTCACACCAATCCGCAAATGAAACTCCACGAAAATGCAGCAGAGATGATTGCGCATTATCATGACATTGAAGAGAAGCGTGCAGGGCTAGGTTACGATATTGATGGCGTCGTTTATAAGGTCAATAAGCTCGCTTTACAGGACCGTTTAGGCTTTGTCTCCCGTGCGCCGCGTTGGGCCATTGCGCATAAATTTCCTGCTGAAAAAGCGATAACAAAACTCGAAGCGATTGATGTTCAAGTCGGACGTACGGGCGCGCTGACGCCTGTTGCGAGGCTAACGCCCATCACCGTTGGCGGCGTGGTTGTGTCCAATGCTACGCTTCACAATGAGGATGAAATAGAACGTCTTGGCGTGAAGCCGGGGGACACCGTTGAGATACAGCGGGCCGGAGATGTCATCCCGCAAGTGCTTCGTGTAGTAGAAGATGGCGGAGGGGTTATAACTCTTTTGCCGCAGAGCTGCCCTATATGCGACGCGCCCGCCGTTCGTGATGTTGACGAGAAAACGGGCCGTGTAGATGTTGTGCGCCGCTGCACTAACGGGCTTAGCTGTCCGGCGCAAGCTATTGAAGGACTTAGACATTTTGTTTCGCGCCGTGCCTTTGATATTGACGGTATGGGCGCAAAACAAATCGAAGCTTTTTATGAAAAAGGACTGGTCAAAGAGCCTGCGGATATCTTTACGCTTGAGGCGCGCAATGAACAGATTCAATTAAACAAATGGGAAGGATGGGGCGAGACAAGCGCGTCTAATCTTTTTGCAGCCATCAATGATAAACGAGAGATTAGCTTTGCGCGGGCTTTATATGCGCTCGGCATTCGTCATGTTGGGCAAGGCAATTCGGATTTAATTGCTAAGCATTATCTCTCTTGGGCAAAGATGCAGACGGCTCTCCAAAACGCAAAGGCCCATATTGGCGAAGATTGGGCGGACCTCATTTCAGTGGACGGTATGGGCGAAGCAGCAGCTGGGTCTTTGGTAGACTTTTTCAATGCAGAGCAAAATGCAAAAGTCATCGAAAACCTATTACAACACATCACGGTCATCGACGCAGAAGCACCGAGTTCGGACAGTCCTGTTTCGGGTAAGATCGTGGTTTTTACGGGAAAGCTCGAAAAATTCTCACGCGATGAAGCTAAGGCGAAAGCGCAAAGCTTGGGCGCTAAAGTATCCGGTAGTGTGTCGGCAAAGACTGATATTCTGGTTGCCGGCCCTGGCGCGGGCTCAAAGCTCAAAAAGGCGACCGAGCTGGGCGTTAAAACGCTGACCGAAGATGAATGGTTGGCATTCATAAGCTAATCTTGCCTCAGGCATGATTCTTCGTCAAAGTCCCTCAAAACTAAGGGGAATAGATATGTCACATTTTTTAGCGCCGGTTCTGGCATTGATTCTTTGGTCGCTCATCATTTGGTGCGTAATGTATGCGCGGCGCATTCCCGCGATGCAAAAGGCGAAAATAGACCCTGATACAGCCAAGTCACCTGATGGGGATTGGAAAGAAAAGATGCCCCTAAAGGTTCAGGCCGCCGCTCATAATTATAATCACCTTATGGAGCAGCCGACGATTTTCTATGCGCTAATGTTCTACATCGTTTTGACGAATGGAGAGAGCAGCTTGATGGGATATCTGGCCTGGGCCTTTGTAATTTTGCGTGTGCTGCACAGCCTAGTCCAAGTCAGCGCGGGCAAGGTGATAGTACGGTTTGCGATCTTTTCTCTCTCAACCATCGTTTTGATTGTCATGGCCTGCGCGCAGGCGGCTAAGCTGTTTAGCTAATAGCTATATTTTTCATCACGGCGTCCCAGACGGCTGATAGCGCGATAAAGTCACAGCTCTCGTCGGGGTCGCGGTCATTATTCAAATCTGCAGGGCTGTTTCGCGTGATAATCACGCCAATAGGCATTCCGCTGGCCACGTCAATAACGGGCCCTCCGCTCATACCCGTGACAACGGGTTCATCCGGGGTGTAAATATGCGCAATCCATGTACCAGGATTACGTTCGAAATAAACCTTACCGCGCCGTGTTTCTAAATGACGCGCTCCAGCTGGGAAGCCTCGGCAGATAACCTCTCGGCCTATGACGGGGTCAGGCGGGCGTTGATCAGGTAGTCGGCAGCCGAGAATAGCTGCATCCAGCCCTTCAGGCCATGTCGTGAACTCACCCTGCGCAAAGGGCGGGAGCAGGTCATTTGTGTCGGTCATACAGTGCCCCGCCGTAATCCAACCCTCCCAATGGGCAAAGAAACTCGCATAGCATTGAAAACCACGCTCATTGTAAAAATGACGGCGAATATCTAGCCCGCCCGTAGGCTCTGACGGAGCAGCTTTCCAAATTTGAGGCGGCTCTTTAGGCTGCTTTTGCGGCGCGGCAGCGGGTTTTGGCGGGCCAGGTGGCTTACGCCGAAAGAATGAAAAAAGACTCATAGCGTCTCATACAAAGCCTAGGCGCAAGGCGTAAAGCTATGTTAAGCAGAACTTATGAAATATATTGTGCTATCCCTCTCGCTTCTTTTGTCCGCTTGCACGACATCGGCCATAGCGACCGATCATGCGGCCGAAAAACCCCATGGCGAGGCACATAAAGTCTCGCATGATGAGTACCGCCCTTATGACGCCACTGCCGATGCCGAGATTGATATCAATCATACGCTTATCGCGGCGAAAGAGGAGGGTAAACTTGGTCTTCTCGTCTTTGGGGCCAATTGGTGCCATGACAGCCGTGCTTTGGCGGCGTATTTTGAAGAGCCCCGCTTTCAGACATTGCTCAGAAGCCATTATAAAGTAGCCCATATTGATGTGGGGCAGAAGGATAGAAATATTGATTTAGCGCGAGAATTTGGCGTTGATAATATTGTTGGCACGCCGACTGTTTTTATCACAAACTCTGACGGCCAAGTGCTTAATCTTGAAACTGCGCCTACATGGCGAAACGCGGCCAGCCGCTCAGAAGATGATGTCTATGATTACTTTCGTAGCTACGCCCATCCTAGCGGTCAGGCTGAATAGGTGTTTATCGGCCATTACGGACCTGCTGTTTGGGACACACAGCGCGGGCATGGCACTCCGCTTGTAACGCTTTGGCAGGGTTTTCTGGCTGTTCAATTCGTAGATATCATTTGGGCTGTGCTCGTCATAATGGGTATCGAAGGGCCAGGAACAAATGCGACTGGCATGCCAATCTTTAATATACCTTGGTCGCATTCGCTTTTGACCTCTTTAATCTTGGCCGTGTTTGCAGGCGCCTTGTTTCGTGTCTTTAAGCCATCTGCAGGCGCGCGTGGATTTTGGGTTATAGCAGCGCTTGTATTTTCTCATTGGGTTTTGGACCTGATTGTTCATCGTCCTGATTTGCCACTCTATCCGGGTAGTAAGATGCTGTTTGGCTTTGGATTTTGGAACTATCCAATCCTCGCCTATATCCTCGAGATGGGATTAGTCTTTGCGGGATTCTTGTTCTGGCAAAAGGTAACAACTGCCAAGCATCCAAAATATGATTATGCGCTTTGGATATTCTTTGCCGTCATGGCCGCGCTTCAAGTCTATGTTATATTAATTCCGGGTCTCGCCGTTCAGGCCGGCACATTCGATCAGCAGGCCGGACCGCAAGGCGCGGCCTTAGGCGTGACGACATTGACGATTTTCTTTGGCATGGCGGCTATTGTGGCTTGGATTGAAAAGGGACGCCCCTCAAAATTCAGTGCGTGAGCCTTACTCTATAGAATCCGGCTTGATTTTATTTGGCAGCGAAACCGCCTGATTGGTTTTGCCTTTGGCTTTGAACCCGCGTCCTGTCATCACGGCGTCTTTCCCGAATTTTTCTCGCGCAATGTCACTGGCGCGTTCTGCCATGCCTCGCCTGACAGCTGAAGGGTCAAGAAGGTCGCCGCTATCTCCGACAGGGGCGGTGAGGCCGGAGATACCTGCGCCGATGAGACGATATTTCCGGCCACCGGAATATTTAGCCACTTCCTTTTCAAGCATAGCTTCGCAGGTTCGGAAGATAACATCGGCGAGCTGCACAGGTTGAGGCAAAGTCCGCCTGCGGGTGACGGTCTCGAAATCTTTGGTTTTTAGCTTAAGCGTGACCACGGTTCCGGCTAAGTTTTTGGCTTTGCTGCGATCAGCAGTCTTTAGGCAGACTTGCCAGAGCTTATCTTTCAGCGCGTCCAAGTTGCTGATGTCCTTATTAAAAGTTGTTTCAGCTGATACAGACTTTCGGAGGCTCACGCGCTTGACGGGGCGGTTATCTTCGGCCCGCGCGAGGCGTGCCAAGTGCAGCCCCATATCGCCAAAGCGCGCCGCCATTTTTTTATCGCTCCAGCGCCGCACATCGGCAATGGTGTTCAGGCCTTCCTTGGCGAGGCTTCGTGCAAAAGAAGGCCCAACACCATAAATAAAGCCCACAGGTTTATTCGCAAGGAACTCCATCGCATCAGCGCGGCCCAAAACGGCAAAGCCATTAGGCTTGTCCAAATCAGACGCGGTCTTAGCGAGGAACTTATTATAAGACAGGCCGACAGAGACCGTGACGCCAACCTCTTTCAGGATATCGTTCTGAAGTTTGATTAAGCTCTGACTGGGGGTACGGCCATGTATGCGTTCTGTGCCAGATAGGTCCATAAAGGCTTCGTCGATAGATAAAGGCTCGACGGCAGGGGTTAGCTCACGCATCATCTCTCGGATAATCCCGCCATCCCGCGCATATTTATCCATATTGCCGCGCACGACAACGGCTTGAGGGCAGAGCTTAAGGGCTTTGAACATCGGCATGGCCGAATGGACGCCATATATACGGGCATGGTAGCAGGCGGCAGAGACGACCCCGCGGCGCCCGCCGCCTACAATGACCGGCTTGTCGCGTATGTCTGGGTTGTCGCGTTTCTCGACAGAGCAAAAGAAAGCATCGCAATCGACATGAGCAATGGTAAGCGAGCCAAGCTCGGGATGAGTGATGAGGCGCGTTGACCCACATGACATGCAGCTATGCTCTTGCGCAGGGGAGGCGCAGTCACGACATAGTTTAGCCATGTTAGACAGCTTAGACAGGTTTACGACCTCTTAGTAATGTTCTATATATGTTCTATTTTCTGAAGCTTGTGAAGTCCGTTTATGGTTAATCCAAACCTAAAGCGAAACAAACCTAAAGTTAAGGATATGGTGTCATAGAGTGGGTGTATAAAAACAAAAATCGCAGGCAACGTCCTGCAAAATGGTGAACTGGGAATATGTTACAAATCATGCCGAAAAAAGTCCTCATCGTTGAAGATAATGAGCTGAACATGAAATTGTTCGCCGACCTTCTTGAAGCGCATGGATATGAGACACGTCAAACGCGCGAAGGGCTTAAGGCCATTGGAATTGCGCGCAGCTTCCGTCCTGACCTAATTCTGATGGATATTCAATTGCCCGAAGTTTCAGGCCTTGAGGTCACCAAATGGATTAAGGACGATACGGCTTTGGCTGATATTCCAGTCGTAGCGGTCACGGCATTTGCCATGAAGGGCGATGAGAAACGTATTCGCGATGGGGGATGTGAGGCTTATATAGCAAAGCCCATTACAGTAACCTCATTTCTTGAAACGGTTCGTAAGTTCGTCGAAGCCGCGTAAGTAGGGCAAGGCTATGTCTGCCCGTATACTTGTTGTTGATGACCTTGCGCCAAACCTCCATCTATTAGAGGTCAAGCTCCAAGCTGAATATTACGACGTAGTCTTAGCCAAAAGTGGCTATGAAGCGTTGGAGATTGCCGGCAAAGAAAAAATCGATCTGATTTTGATGGACGCGATGATGCCCGGGATGAACGGGTTTGAGGCGTGTGAGAAGCTCAAGCAAAATCCTGAAACGTGGCACATTCCTGTTATCATGGTTACGGCGCTCGAAGAAACGAAAGACCGTATTGCGGGTCTTGAGGCCGGCGCAGATGATTTTATTACAAAGCCCATTGATGATTTCAATTTGATGGCGCGTGTGCGCTCATTACTGCGCCTTAAAATGGTGACGGATCAACTTCTGAGTCATACGGGTCATACGCGGACGAATTCGCGGCCCCTTTTAGAGCAGATTGATTCGAATAGTGGTAATATTTTGATCATTGAAGACCATACATTACGGTCCAAAAAATTAGCGGCTCCGCTTAAGAAAAAGCATAACGTTATCGTTGAAGGCGATCCTGTAAAGGCTTTGGAAAAAGCCAAAGGCGGTTTGGACCTTATTATTGTCAGTCTTGTGTCTGATGGGTTTGATGGCTTGCGGGTCTGTGCCAGCCTTAGGTTTGATGAGGGCAGCCGCGAAACCCCTATTTTAGTTGTAGGCGATCCTGAAGACGAACAACGTCTGATTCGAGCTTATGATATTGGTATCAATGACACTTTAATGCGCCCAATTGAGCTTCAGGAAATGCAGGCCCGCGTGACCACATTGCTGCGCCGCAAATTCTATGCTGATAATCTACGTGAGAACTTTAACCAAAATTTAGAAATGGTTGTCTCTGACCCGCTGACAGGTTTAGGAAACCGCCGCTATTTTGACCGCGCTATTGATCCGCTTTTTGGCGCGCTAAAAGAGAAAAACGAAGCTTTCTCGATTATGGTTTTTGATATTGATCACTTTAAGCGCGTTAACGACATTTTGGGTCATGATATGGGCGATCAAATTCTAAAAGAAATCGCCGCGCGTCTTGTGACAAATATGAGAGCGATAGATATTGTCAGCCGTTATGGTGGTGAAGAGTTTATGGTGGCTATGCCCAACACGGCAGAGGCCGAAGCTTTGGTTGCGGCGGACCGTGTTCGTAGCCTTATTGCCGGAACTCCTATATTTGTGGACGGACAGGCCTTGCAGATAACGACATCCGTAGGCGTTGCTGAAGTCAAAAATGGTGAGCAGCTGCGCGATGTATTTAAACGCGCTGATGATGCCCTCTATAAAGCTAAACTAGCGGGCCGGAACCAAGCTGTCCCCGCCTCGGAGTTACGTCAAGAGGCGGCCTAACGCGTAGGTTTTGTTCAAAATGCTCGCGAATGATTGCGGCGTTGCGGTTATTGGCTTTCCAGCCCCAATCAAAGATATCACCAATAAGAGGTATCAGGCCTATCAGCCAGTCAATCCCGACGTTAAACCCCATACGGGTCAATTTACGTTTGGGAAGTCCAAGATTCGCCCCGTGCATAATGATATAGCCCGATACTCCCAACCCGATTGTATCGCCAATACCGGGTATTAACCCAATAAGGCTATCAAGACCCAGCGGTGTCGGAAGGCCCAGAATATTAAACTGACTGTCCATCAGCCGCGCCAGAGACTCAATCGACTCGACCCTGGATTCTAACGAAGATTCTAAAGTCGTGTCTTGTGGCGTCATAATAAACCTACGCTTTGGCTTTCGTGTAGTTCCCTAGACATAACTCTGCTCACAAAAAAAGCCGCTCAGAAGAACGGCTTTTCGAAAAATTATAGGGCAGATTTATTTTATCTTGCCTTCTTTAAAATCGACGTGTTTACGCGCAACAGGGTCATATTTCTTTTTGACCATTTTCTCAGTCATTGTGCGAGAGTTCTTTTTGGTTACGTAAAAATAACCAGTACCGGCTGTGCTGTTCAGGCGGATTTTGATTGTGGTTGGCTTCGCCATGGCTCAGGCCCTCTTGTTGAATTCTAAGCGCGCGGATTAGGGCAGATGCTGCCCTATGTCAACACGCCTTTTCAGATGTTTGGGAAGCTATCCGTCAGAATTTTGCCGTGTTTGGCGTGAGAGAAAAAGATGTGCGCAGGCGGGCGGTCATAGGACAAATATTGCTCTAAAACTTTCAGCATCATTTGCGTCGCGCGTTGAAGCTCAAGCGCTTGAATTTCGTCAAATGTAAACCAGCCCACATTGAGCAGCTCCGCACTGTCGGCAATTTGCGGTAGCTCAGGCGTTTCAAGGTGCTTGATGAAGAACCAAGCATCAAAACGCTTATGGCGGTGAGGGGGCGTGATAGCGCGGCCGAAAACTTCTATGCCGTCCAAATCAGGTTTTAGTCCGGCGTGCCTAAAGGCATCCCATGACGGATCACGGTGATTGCGCATAGTTTGACCCGTCTGGCCTAGGAGGAGTGACGTTTCCTCATAAGTCTCGCGCACTGAGGCCAAGACAACCGCGCGCGCTTTACGTGGCGTGAAGGCGGCCTCCATAATGGTTTGTGTGCGCGGGGATAGCTCACCCGTATAATCAACATAACTGTCACCGCGGTCGACCCGCCCGCCCGGAAATACATAGACGCTAGGCATGAAGTCGTGCTTTTTAGAGCGCTGTCCCATCAAGATACGCGGATTGTCTCTGGGGCCATGCGTCAGGACAATGGTTGAGGCAATGCGCGGACGCGGCGCGCGTATAAGATCCCTACGCTTGTCGCGTTCGGCGTCTGTCATGCGAATCTCGCCAAGTGATTTTGGAGAGAGGTCCTTCATCTGCGCCGCTTACCCTTATGGCCGCTAGAGCGGTTTGAGCCGCCGCGATGGGCGTTGCGCTTAGGCTTTTTGCCGGGCTCGGGCTTTGTCAGAATGTCAAAGATAAGCCCGCCTGTGATAGGGGTGGCTTCCACAAGTTTGACTTTAATTTGGCGGCCAAAGCGGTAAGTGCCGCCGCTCTCTGCGCCAATGAGGGCTTTGCGCTTCTCATCAAAAACGAAATATTCCCGTCCCAAGCTGCGCGCAGGGATAAGACCATCTGCACCAGTCTCGTCCAAGGTAATGAACAATCCAAACTTGGTAACACCAGTAATGCGGGCGTCAAAGGTCACGCCGACGCGTTTTTCAAGGAAGGCGGCGATGTATCGGTCTTTAGAGTCGCGCTCTGCTTTCATTGCGCGGCGTTCCGTATTGGAGATATGTTCGCTAATCTCTTTTAAGCGAGAGGCTTCGGAAGGGCTTGTGCCGTCTTCGCCCAAATTAAAGGTCGCAATCAAAGCCCGATGAACAATTAAGTCCGCATAACGGCGGATGGGCGAGGTGAAGTGAGCATAATGAGTTAGGTTCAGTCCGAAATGGCCTTTGGGGACAGGGTCGTAAATGGCTTGGCTTTGGCTGCGTAAAACGGACATGCCGACAGTTTCAGATAAGCCTTTTTCTTCGGCTTGTTTGAGCAGCGTATTTAGGCGTTTCGTGCTGGCGCCCTCTCCAAGGGACCATTTCAGGCCGAGTGCGGGAAGAAAGTCTGAGAGACCTTGGAGCTTTTCGCGCGATGGCGGCTCATGGACACGAACAATCGTCGTAACGCCTTTTGCGGAAAGCGCTTCAGCGGCGGCGACGTTGGCTTGTACCATAAATTCTTCAACAAGTTTGTGAGCGTCAAAACGGTCGCGAATAGTTATCTCGGTAACCTCACCCTTATCATTCACATGGACGCGGCGTTCCGGCAGCTCAATCGCCAGAGGCTGGCGTTCCTGACGCGCTTTACGTAGAGCTTTATAAGCGCTGAATATGTCTTTCAAAATATCTGTAACCGGCTTTGCCGCTTCGCCTGGGTTCCCTGTGAAAGCTTCTTGAGCTTGGGCATAAGTCAGGCGGGCTTGGGAGCGCATGAGGCCGCGGTGGAACTTATGAGAGCGCTTAATCCCGTTCTTATCAAAGAGCATATTGACTGCCATACAGGCGCGGTCTTCGTTGGGTCTGAGCGAGCATAAGTCAGATGATAATTCATGTGGCAGCATCGGCTCTACGCGGTCGGGCAGGTAAACGGAATTGCCTTTTTCGCGGGCCGTGCGGTCGAGCGGACTGTCAGGTTTTACGAATGCTGCAACATCCGCAATGGCGACCCAAATATCCCAACCGCCATCTTTTGTGGGAGAGGCGGTAATGGCATCATCAAAATCTTTGGCGTCAACGGGGTCTATCGTGACCAGAGCAAGATGTCGTAAGTCACTGTGATGCTTAGATAGTTTTGGAAGCTTAAGGGATTTAGCATCGTCTATAACGTCGTCAGGAAAGCCTAGAGGTATCTCGTGTTGATAAAGTGAAATCAATGAGGCGGCCTTACCTCCATCCGCAGACCCTACCGTCTCGACAATCTCTGCAAGGCGCAGGTCACCTTGGTTGCGCCGCGTGGATTGAAACCAGATAAGGTCATTGTTATTCGAGCCGTCAGGCACTTTGACGGGCTTATATTCGTGCCGCGCCTTTTTATCGACAGGCTGTATGCGCCATCCGCGGCCCCCCTGATAGAGAATGCCAAGGCTCTTTGATGGCCCTGCGCCGAGCCGTTTCATGACTTGCGCAACAATCAGGCCATGTTTTTTTGAGATGCGGCAGAGCGCGCGTCCGCCAACACCGACAGTCGCTGCTGACTGCCCTTTAGCCTTTTTGGATATAGGGCCTTCACGTACGATAACAGTGGGGGCTGGGCCGTCCTGTTTCCAGACTTCGGGCTGCCCGATCATATCGCCATGTTCATCCAAACCTGTGACTTTTATGACCATTACGCCTGGCAGATCATCGGCCTCGCGATAGGTTTTCTTTTTGGATTTTTTCAAGACGCCATCATCAACCATCTCGCGCAGTAATTGACGCAGCGCGCGGCGGTCTTCGCCCTTAACGCCTAATTGACGAGCCAAGGCTTTATTATCAAACCTGTCAGGCTGACCGCTGACGGCTTTTAAGATGCTGTCGCGACTCAATTCCATGGGGTGACTATAAACCTATTTCTTGGCTGCGGGCTTCTTTTTCGCGGCAGGCTTTTTCTTAGCTGCGGGTTTCTTTTTAGCAGCAGGTTTTTTCTTCTTCGCAGGCGCCTTACGCTTTTTCTTAGCTGGCCCTTTGGCGATCTTAGCCGCGATATACTCTAGGGCCATTTCCATTGTGACATCCGCAGGCTCTGTGCCCTTTGGCAATGTCGCATTGATTTTTTCATATTTCACATATGGACCATAACGACCTGACATGATTTGAACGGGCTTTTCATCCTCAGGATGCTTGCCTAAGTCTTTGACAACAGTTCCGCCGCTTCGGCCACGGCCAGGATTAGCGATTTTGTCGGCAATCCTAGAGACGGCATCATTCATGCCGACGGTAAACATTTCGTCCGGGTCTTTCAGGCTGACATAGGTTGTGTTGTGTTTGATATAAGGCCCAAAACGTCCCAAAGCCGTGATAATTTGATTACCATCATCAGGGTGCTGCCCAATCTTACGCGGTAGATTGATGAGCATAAGCCCTTTTTCTAAATCCATCAGGTCATAAGGCCATGTTTTTGGCAGACTTGTCCGTTTGGGCTTCTTTTCTGTTTCCATCTCGACATAGGGACCAAAACGGCCTGTCTTTAAGACAATGTCTTTTTCCGTTTCGGGATGCTGGCCAAGTATTTTATCCTCGGCAGGAGCCTCTTGGTCTTCACCGCCAAAGGGACGTGTGAACTTACAGTCAGAATAGTTAGAACAGCCGACAAACGCGCCAAATTTACCAAGTTTTAGGCTTAGTTTGCCGTCTTCACAGCTTGTGCATTTACGGGGGTCTGAGCCGTCTTCTTTATCAGGAAATACAAGCGGACGCAGCGCATCATTCAGCGCGTCCAGAACATGGGTGACGCGAAGCTCTTTGGTTTCGTCAATGGAGGCTGAAAATTCATTCCAGAAATCATGAAGAAGTTTTTTCCATTCTAAATCACCTGCCGAGACTTTATCGAGGCGCTCTTCGAGATCTGCTGTATAATTATACTGCACATACTTACCAAAGAAGTTTTCCAGGAAAGCAACTAACATGCGGCCTTTATCAACCGGCGTAAAACGGCGCTTATCTAATGTGACATAGCCGCGGTCCTGCAGGACTTTTAGAATAGACGCGTAAGTCGATGGACGGCCAATACCGAGCTCTTCCATGCGCTTGACGAGACTGGCCTCTGAATAGCGCGGCGGGGGCTGTGTGAAATGCTGTTCTGTGTTGACCTTGGTGGCGTCGACGCCGTCGCCCGTAATAACAGGGGCGAGAGTGGCATTAGCGTCATCAGCATCATCGTCAGTTTTCGGCTTTGTCTCTTCATAGAGTTTGAGAAAGCCGTCAAAGCGAATGACCTGACCTGTCGCGCGTAAGCCGACAGTGTTATCATTATCAGCCATTTCAATCGTAGTACGCTCAAGCTTAGCCGAGGCCATTTGAGAAGACATGGCGCGTTTCCAGATAAGCTCATAAAGCTTCTTCATATCGCCAGAGAGTTTTAGCTTATCAGGGGTGCGGCCAAAACTTGTGGGCCGGATGGCTTCATGGGCCTCTTGCGCGTTCTTGGCTTTGGTTTTGTAAACGCGGTGCTGGCCGGGCAGGTAGTCATCGCCAAATTCAAATCCGATGGTCGCGCGGCAATCACTTATGGCCTCGCCAATCATAGAAATACCATCTGTACGCATATAGGTGATCAGGCCAGTTGTTTCCCCGCCAATATCAACGCCTTCATAAAGCATCTGCGCGGTGCGCATTGTCTGAGTGGCTGAAAAGCCAAGCTTACGAGAGGCTTCTTGTTGAAGGGTTGAGGTCATAAAGGGCGCTTGCGGATTGCGCGTGAGGGGTTTGGCTACGACAGACACAACAGAGAGTTTTGCAGCATCGACAGCCGCTTTAGCTTTTGCAGCATCCTCAGCATTTCCCAGAGAGAATTTCGTAAGCTTCTCGCCGTTAAGTGAAACTAGGCGCGCAGGGAAGTCGCCGCCTTTGGTGTTCTTCATCACGGCATCTAAAGACCAATATTCTTGGTTTACAAATTTTTCGATTTCTGTTTCGCGCTCACAAATGAGGCGCAGCGCGACAGATTGTACGCGGCCCGCTGAGCGCGCGCCAGGGAGCTTGCGCCATAAGACGGGCGAAAGCGTAAAGCCAACTAAGTAATCAAGTGCGCGGCGGGCCAGATAAGCCTCCACCAATTCCATATCGAGCTGACGCGGATTAGCGATGGCATCAGTTACGGACTTCTTTGTAATCGCGTTAAAGACAACGCGTTCAATCTCTTTCTCGCCGAGTTTGTTCTTCTTTTTCTTGGAAAGAACATCAAGCAAGTGCCAGGAAATCGCTTCACCTTCTCTATCCGGGTCGGTTGCGAGAATCAGTTTGTCTGATTTTTGAAGGGCGGTCTCAATATCTTTGATTCGTTTTTTGGACTGTGTATCGACCAACCACGTCATCTCGAAATCGTTCTCAGGGTCTACTGAGCCGTTTTTGCTGGGCAGGTCCCGAATGTGACCAAAACTGGCGAGGACTTTATAATCCTTCCCTAGATATTTTTCGATTGTTTTAGCTTTGGCCGGAGATTCGACGATGACAAGATTCATGTCTGTGACTTCCAAATGTAGCGGCGCCGGAGGGCTGTGAGGCCGACCGGCGGGTCTTAAAATGAGCGCTCATTTGGGCGATGGACTATCGATTGTCAACACCGCGCCTACAGTGTGAATAAATTATAGACTTAGCTTTACGAAGAGGTATAAACATATTATACCTGTTTAAGTTGTATATAAGGAAAACACAATGACACCTATGAAATCAAACGAAGCTAATATATCCATGCCGGCTGACCACGCTAAGTCTTATATTGTGCAGATGCTAGAAGAGCTGTCTTCTATCGCAGGGAGCTCAGGTCTCAATGAGCTTTCTTCTTTGCTCCATGCGACAGCCGGCGTCACCTTAGAAATCAAGACCTAAGGCGACACGCCCGTCTGCCTCGACAATGGCATCTCCATTAAGCTCCATTTCCAACAGCGCTGCCGTGGCCAAAGCCGTTGAAAAGCCGCTGAGGCGAATGATTTCATCACGCGGGGCAGGTGTCGGGGAGAGCAGTCCTAACAAAGATGCGCGGGCTTTCTCGATATCATTCTCGGCGCGGGCCCAATCAAATTCAGCTTAATCGTAATCACCGCTTGTCTCCATGACGTGCGGCGGCCTTATATTTTCAAGGCAATTGATAATATCTTGGGTATTTTCAATAAGAGCCGCGCCTTGTTGGATGAGGCGGTTACACCCCTTTGTGCGCGGATCTAAAGGTGACCCTGGCGCAGCCATGACTTCGCGGTTTTGTTCCGTGGCATATCGCGCTGTGATAAGCGTGCCCGACCGTTCAGCCGCTTCAATCACAATGACGCCCATGGACAGGCCTGAGATGATACGGTTGCGACGGGGAAAGTCACGGGCAGTGGCGCGATAGCCTAGAGGACTTTCTGAAATGAGGGCGCCGTCAAGAGTCATGGCTTCGTAAAGTTCAGCATTTTGGCGAGGATAGACATGGTCCACACCTCCGCCCAAGACGGCGGCTGTGCCTGTCCGCAACGCCCCGCTATGGGCATTGGCGTAAATGCCGCGCGCTAGGCCAGAGACAATCGTAAATCCGGCCTCACCTAATTCACCCGCAATTTGCCGCGCAAAACGCTGTCCTATGGCCGAGGCATTGCGGGAGCCTACAATGGCGGCGCAAGGTTTGTGTAAAATATCTGTTCGGCCAATAACGCTAATCAGAGGCGGCGGCGGATCAAGCGCCCTCAAATAGGTTGGGTAATCAGCTTCGCAGGCGGCAAGAATTTTAACGCCCATCTGCTCTGCCTGTTCCATCTCGGCTTCTATCTCAGCCGCGCTTGGAATAGCTGTGGATTTACGCCGCATGATAGAGGGCAGGGCCTTTATTGCAGCCTCTGCCGTTTTATAACGCCCCAGTAAATCTCGAAAAGCAACGGGGCCGACACGGGGGGTGCGTGAGAGCCGAAGCCAAGCCCGCTTTTCGGCAAAGCTAAGCTCGCGTAATCGCATCAGCCTTTTTTACCAATGCGCGTTTCAGTCCCTTTAAAGATGCGGCCAATATTTTCGGCGTGTCTTATATATATAATGACAGCTAGCACGGCGGCCATGATGGCAACGTGATAATATCCCATGAATAGCGCGATGAGCGGAGAGGTGCCTGCTGCCGCCAGCGCTGAGAGTGAGGATATGCGCGTTATGTAAGCGCAGATGAGCCAGATGGCACCTGCGATAAGAGCAATTGGCCAAGCCGTTGCGAAAAGGCATCCGAAAAATGTCGCAACACCCTTACCGCCTTTGAATTTCAGCCAGACGGGATAACAATGTCCTATCAGCGCCGCCGCGCCCGCAAATAACCCAACGGGCGCGCCAAATAGGTGATTGAAAATTAGCGCGGCAACCCCCGCTTTAGCGGCGTCCAGAAGCAGCGTTATAAGCGCAATGTCCTTACGGCCTGTGCGGAGCACATTTGTTGCGCCAATATTTCCGGATCCGATTTTACGGATATCCCCTTGGCCTGTGGCCTTCGCAATTAGAAGTCCGAAGGGGATAGACCCTAAAAGATAACCGCCGATTACAGCGTATAGGATAGGCATTGAGAACATAATAAGAACATATCTAAGTTAGAGGGATGAGTCAAATACAACCCGCCCTTGGCAAATTGTTTTGAGGTTACGGCCCGTCATGCGGCGGCCATCGAGCGGTGTGTTTTTGGACCGAGAGAGCAGGGCGTCGCTATCGCACACCCAAGGGCGGTTGGGATCAAAGATAATCAAATCAGCAGGCGCGCCAACTTTTATTTGGCCGCTCTCAAGTCCTAACAGGTTTGCAGGATTAGATGTCACGGCGGCTAAGAATGCCATCAAGTCCAGCCGTCCATCAGCGACTTGCGAAAGACCTGCGGCGAGCAGAAGTTCAAGCCCAACAGCGCCTGTCGAGGCTTCAGAGTAAGGGAGGCGTTTCTCACCGGCGGGGCGAGGGTCATGGTTTGAGACGATGACGTCAATGGTGCCGTTGTTAATCCCTTTGAGGAGCGCCAAGCGGTCGCTTTCCTCGCGCAAGGGCGGGTCCAGCTTGGCGAATGTGCGATAGTCCCCGATATCGATTTCATTCAGCGCCAGGTGATTGATGCTGACAGAGCAAGCAATTTCTAGGTCCCGTGACTTTGCGCGGCGCACAACCTCCAAGGCTTCTGCAGAAGATATCATATCGATCAATAATCTCCCGCCCGTCAGTTCAGCCAAAGCTACATCTCGCTCAGCCATAATGCGCTCGGCGGCTGCAGGGACTCCGGTCAATCCCAAACGCGACGACAAATCGCTTTCATGGGCGACAGCGCCTTTGGACAGGGACGGCTCTATCGCGCGGTTAGCAATAAGCGCATTAAAGCTTGCAGAATAAGATAAAGTGCGCCGCATGATTTGGGCGTCTGCAATAGGCTGTGTCCCGTTAGAAAACATCACGGCCCCAGCCTCGGACATCAATCCAATTTCCGTCAGGGTTTTTCCGTCCAGTCCCTTGGTTAAAGCGCCAGCTGCGTAAACATTGACGGGGGCCTCTTCGGCGCGGCGCGTAATGAAATCGACAAGCGACATATCATCAATAACAGGGTCGGTTTCAGGCATGATGACCATTGAGGTCACGCCGCCTGCGGCTGCGGCCTTGGCGGCTGTTGCGATAGTTTCGCGGTTTTCCCGTCCGGGCTCACCCGTTGAGACCCGCATATCTATCAAGCCGGGCGCGCAAATATGTCCCTCTGCATCAATGATATCGCCGCGCGCCTCTACATCAGGGCCAAAAGCGGATATGCGTCCGTCCTCGATAAGGATGTTTCCTGCCTCATCATATCCTGTTGCCGGGTCAATGATACGCGCGTTTACAATGGTGAGTGTGCTCATGGCGCTTTATCCTGAACATCTGAGAGCGCATGCAAAATGCCCATTCGCATCGCTACGCCTGTTTCAACCTGCTGGGTGATGAGGCTAATCTCGGGATCATCTGCGATGTCAGAACTGATTTCAACGCCGCGATTCATAGGGCCAGGATGCATGACCAATGCGCCGTCTTTAGCATAGCCTAATTTGGTTCGGTCGAGGCCGTGGAAATGAAAATATTCTCGTTTGGACGGGACAAAGGCTCCGTTCATGCGTTCTAACTGCAAGCGCAACATCATGATGACATCACAGCCCTTCAATCCCGTTTTCATATCGTGGAAAATATCTACGCCCCAGCGGTCGGCATCTATCGGCAGAAGTGTGGGCGGCCCGATAAGACGAACTTCTGCGCCGAGCATGTTGAGTAACTTCACATTTGAACGGGCGACGCGCGAGTGCAGAATATCGCCGCATATAGCAATCCGTAGTCCGTCAATCTGGCCATCACCGCCATCTCTGGCAAAGGCTTGGCGCAAGGTGAGGGCGTCCAATAAGGCTTGTGTGGGATGCTCATGAATGCCGTCTCCCGCATTAATAACCGAACAAGAAACTTTCTGGGCTAACAGGGCAGGCGCGCCTGAAGACCCGTGACGCACGGTAAGGATATCGGGGTTCATGGCATTCAATGTCGCGGCCGTATCCAAGAGCGTCTCGCCTTTTTTGACTGAGCTACTGGCAATTTGCATAGAGATAACATCTGCGCCCAAGCGTTTCCCTGCCAACTCAAAACTCTTTTCTGTGCGGGTAGAGTTTTCAAAAAACACATTAATGAGTGTCTTGCCTTTCAGTACGGAGCGATCAGGGCTTTTTTGAACATTTAGATCCAGATAATATTCTCCCAAAGATAAAAGTGTTTCAATGTCAGGGCGGTGAAAATCATCAATTGATAGGCAATGCATTTTGTCAAAGGCGTAACCGAATGAAGAGGGGCTTGGGGCTTGCGAGGGGAAAAAGTCATCGGGCGTGAGGTGATGATTAAAGGACTTTGCAGCCTCCATCACATCCGGCCAATGTTTTTGCGGAATTGTACCAGCATCATACCAACCCTGTATTGTTGTAGCGGCTTTATCTAAGGCTCGAGCTGCAGGGCGGATGCCGCCGAAAATATCGTCAATAATTGACTTTGAATAAGACATAGACGCTCTGTACGAAAAAATCGTACAGAGTCAATAGATATCAGGACTTTATAAGTTACACACAAGAAATTTCTCATAATGTGGATAACTTGGGTTTAGTCACATTGTAATTTCTAATCATTATGCTATTCAGAATAAGACGCGAAGAGGAGCTGCACTGAGGCGGTAAAACCAAAACTATCTAAGCTGATAGATGAGGGGACACACAAATCAGGTAAGGTGATGATCCTTTAGCGGCAGAGCCCGCCGACTTAATGTGTGAGCGCGAAATTGGAAACAAGGACGTGGAACAAATTAAGTCGCGGGCTTTCTGCTGTCTGCACGACTCATTTTTGAGTCTCAGTTTCTCAGCCGATCCAGAACACCTTGAAGAATATAGCCTGCGGCGAGTTTATCGACATTTTCCTTGCGTTTCTTACGGCTCATATCGGCTTCCAGCATACCGCGCGTGACGGCCATCGTTGAAAGGCGTTCATCCCATAGAAATATGGGCAGGTCTTCAAGCTTGAGCAGGTTGGTACAAAAATCACGTACCGATTGCGTGCGCGGCCCGTGTGTTCCGTTCATATTAATAGGCAGGCCAACGATAAGCGCAGAGGCGTTATTATCGCCGTATATCTTAAAAAGCTTTTGAGCATCCAAGGTAAATTTTTCTCGTTTAATCGTCTTTAAGGGCGTTGAAATCAGGCGTGTGCGGTCACTAATCGCAAGACCTAGAGTCTTGGTGCCAGGATCCACGCCCAGCAGCGCGCCCGAAGACTCGCGTAAATCATCTAAAGTTATAATCGCCATTGGCGCGGCTTAGCGGGACGCAAGCAAAACAGCAAGCTGCATAAGAACACTGAGCTTGCAAAAGAAACTCGTGGTTCGGCGTGCAGCTTCAAACAAGGCTTCCATTTCAGCTTAATTGCCTAATGCACCCAAAATAGCCGAGGACATATAAATTTTATTTTATAAGTTGTCGAAATCGATTTACTTTTTCACCATCCTCATCTAACAGTTGTATTGTAAAAGAGAGATAGCATGAACACACTCATCAAAATTAAGGAAGCGCTTCTTGTTGTTGTCGTATTCCTTGTGACACTTTTCTTGGGCCTTTAACGCCGCACCAGCCTGAAAAGTTCATCTGTAATCTTTAGGGGTATCAGCTCAACTGATTCTCCCAATAAGCTTGGTAATGCATAGTGCTGTTAGGCCCCAAGCAGTGTCTCCTTATCGATTTATAGTTCAATTTAAATCTGTCTCGGATAATTTCTCAATCGAGGGTTTTACGAATACGCACCTTGCACAAATTTTATGCCCTGGACTGACAATAATTAAGCAGCTTATATATGAAGCGGGTTACAGGCCTGTCAGCCTGCTCATGAAGCCGTCTAAATCAGAAGACCCGCTTCAAGCTATTGCCTTGATCACAAACTTATAATACGCGACTCATCATTGAAGAAAAGCTGATAGTGAAAAGTTGATAATGCTGTCAGTTTAGTTTCTAAGTTTTCGTAATAAGGGCCTGTGTTGTGACAAAAACGAAAAACAAAGATGAAACTGAGGAAAAGTCTTCAAAATCGTCGTCTAAATCCAAAACAAACTCAGCCTTCGTACCTGTTCAACCGTTTGAGATTATTGTTTTTGGCGGGACAGGTGATTTGGCCCGCAGAAAGTTGCTGCCTGCACTTTATCACCGTTACCGCGATGGCCAGATTTCAGATGACAGCCGCATAGTCGGTGTCTCCAGGTCCAAACATTCGCGCAAAGCTTATCAAGCGCTGATTGAAAAATACTATCACGAATTTGCCAAGGATGAGGATTTCGATGCTAAGCTCTGGGGCAAATTTATCAAGCTTGTCGATTATGTGTCTATTGATGTGATAGAAGATAAAGATTGGTCAGCATTGAGTAAGACGCTCTCGACCAAAGATGAGCTCATCCGTGTATTCTATTTGGCTATGCCGCCGCGCATGTTTGCGGACATCTGTGTGGGCCTTAAAAAAGCGGGGTTGGTGAATGATAAATCTCGTGTCGTTCTCGAGAAACCTCTCGGGACAGATTATGAGTCGGCGCGTGAAATCAATGCGGGTGTCGGCAAGGTCTTCAAAGAGAATAATATTTACCGGATAGATCACTATCTCGGTAAAGAAACCGTCCAAAATCTTTTAGTCTTGCGCTTTGGCAATATCCTGCTGGAACCACTTTGGTCTAATCAGGCCATTGACCATATTGAAATCACCGCAGCTGAATCTATAGGCGTTGGCGGAAGAGGATCTTATTATGACGGCGCCGGAGCGCTGCGTGATATGGTTCAAAACCATTTGTTGCAGCTTTTATGTCTGACAGCGATGGAAGCGCCGACGTCTCTTGAGGCTAATGATGTCCGGGCCGAAAAGATCAAAGTTCTTCGCGCGCTACGTCCCATTACAGAAGAAAGTGCAGACGCAAAGACTGTTCGCGGACAATACGCGCGCGGTAAAGTCGATGACGAGGCCGTTACGGATTATATGAGCGATGTTGACGTCACTGAAAGCGCCACTGAAACCTATGTTGCGATCAAAGCCGAAGTCGATAATTGGCGTTGGGCAGGCGTACCTATTTACTTACGGACAGGCAAAAGGATGTCTTCGCGGCGATCAGAAATTGTCATTCAATTCAAACCAGTCCCGCATTCTATTTTTGGAAAAACGCGTCTCAATCCGAATAAGTTAGTTATTCGCTTGCAGCCTGATGAGGCCGTCAAACTCTGGTTCGAAGTGAAAGAGCCTGGGGCGGGGGGGATGCGCTTGAAGACATTACCGCTTAATCTGACATATGCAGATAATTTCGCCGTGCGTTATCCTGATGCCTATGAGCGTCTGTTGATGGATGTTGTGCGGGGTAATCTTAGCCTCTTTATGCGCCGTGATGAGGTGGAGGCCGCTTGGAAATGGGTTGACGGTATCTTGGAGGCTTGGGAGCAATCCGGCCAGCGCACTGTGCTTTATTCAGCGGGCAGCGAAGGCCCGGCCGAAGCTGACGATTTATTGGGCGGCTCAGGTCATAAATGGTCAAAGGGCTAAGATGACGGATGAATTTCAATATCAAAGCTATGCCTCGCGCGGCGCGATGGTCAAAAGCGCGGCCAAAACTATTGCGGACGCAATAAAATTTGCTGTCTCCAATAAGGGTCATGCCAGCTTGATGTTATCAGGCGGCTCTAGTCCACGTCCTGTCTATGAGGCGCTAAGCGGCATGGACTTGCCTTGGGACAAGGTGACAATCGGGTTGGTTGATGACCGCTGGATTAATCGTGGTCTTCCGGGTTCAAATGAAACCTTTTTAGATGAAACGCTTTTTAAGGGAGCGGCGAGCAAAGCCAAATTTATAGGTTTAAAAACAGATGATGCTAATCCAGCCGAGGGCGAAAAAGCGAGTGCCGCAAAGCTTAAATCCATCCCACAGCCTTTTGATGTCTGCGTGATGGGTATGGGTTTGGACGGGCATACAGCGTCTTGGTTCCCTAGCTCTGAAGGCTTAAAGTCGGCGTTAGATATCCATAATCCAGAGACTGTTATCGCTATTGATGCCAAGGGGTGCCCCGTCGCCGGTGATCACCCTGAACGCATTACGCTCACGCTATCGGCGGTTATGGCCGCGCAGCACATCATTCTGATGATACCGGGTGCAGACAAAGCAAGTGTTTTCAAACAAAGTGCCACAAAATCGGTTTATGATACCCCTGTCAAAGCGCTCCGCGCGGCGGGTGCGCGCTTGACCGTTATGACGGATGAAGCCTAAGCCTATGACTATGAATTCAGCTATTCAAAAAGTTACTAACCGCATTCAAAAGCGCTCGGCTAAAACCCGCAAAGCTTATCTTGCCGCAGTCAAAGCGAATATTCGTCCAGGGCCGCGCCGCAAACGCCTCTCTGAGGGAAATGTCGCGCATGCTACGGCAGCTTGCCCAGTTTTGGAAAAGACTGAATTGCTTGGGGCGAAATGGGCTAATATTGGTATCGTAACAGCCTATAATGATATGCTCTCGGCGCATCAGCCTTTTGCAGGATATCCGAATCTTATAAAGCACGCCGCGCGCCGTAACGGCGCGACGGCGCAAGTTGCCGGCGGCGTACCCGCCATGTGCGACGGGGTTACCCAAGGCCAAGACGGGATGGAACTTTCGCTCTTCTCTCGCGATATTATTGCCTATTCCGCTGCTATTGCTCTGTCTCATGACATGTTCGACGCGGCCATCCATTTGGGAGTTTGTGACAAAATTGTTCCTGGCCTGATGATTGGCGCATTGCGTTATGGTTACGTCCCGCAAATCTTCGCGCCTGCCGGGCCGATGCCGTCAGGTATTCCCAATCCTGAAAAATCCAAAATACGTCAGCTATTCGCGGAAGGTAAAGTCGGCCGTGAGGAGCTTTTAAAAGCTGAGGCCGCCTCTTATCATGCGCCTGGAACCTGTACATTTTACGGGACGGCAAATTCCAACCAAATGCTGATGGAAATTATGGGGATGCAATTACCCGGCGCCTCTTTTGTACACCCTAATACGCCTTTGCGCGATGCTATCACAGCGCAAACTACGCGGCGGGCTGTGCAGATGACAGATATCGGCGGCGATTTTACGCCCGCAGGTCATGTCATAGACGAGAAAGCCATCGTTAACGGCCTTGTCGGATTAATGGCGACAGGCGGATCAACAAATCTAACTATTCATTTAGCAGCCATTGCGGCAGCGGCAGGTATTCTTATCAACTGGGATGACTTCTCAGATATTTCTCAGGCCGTACCGCTAATCTGCCGTATTTACCCTAACGGCGTTGCGGATGTGAACCACTTCCACGCCGCAGGCGGAATGGCTTACCTCATCAGTCAGCTCATCGATGCAGGCCTTGTACACACCGATGTAACCACTGTTGCAGGCGGTGAGGGACTTATCGAATATACGCGAGAGCCCATCAAAAACGCCCATGCCGAAGCTGATACCGTGCTCTTCAGAGAGGGGCCTAAGGAGAGCCTTGATACAGAGATACTCACAACGGTGGATAAGCCTTTCCGTCCAGATGGTGGCCTGAGGCTACTCTCGGGGGATATAGGCCGATGCGTGATGAAAGTCTCGGCAGTGAAGCGCGCCAACTGGCTCGTCGAAGCCCCCGCAGTTGTCATAGACAACCAGAACAAATTAATTGAGATGCATAAGGCGGGAGAGTTGGAAAAAGACTTCGTTGTCGTTTTGAGATTCCAAGGCCCGCAAGCCAATGGTATGCCAGAGCTGCACAAATTATCCCCTATAATGGGAGCGCTTCAGGACAAGGGCTTCAAGATTGCCATGGTCACGGATGGCCGCATGTCCGGCGCGTCGGGTAAGGTGCCTGCCGCCATTCATATGCATCCCGAGGCTTTGGCCGGCGGAAATATAGCTAAGATTAAAAATGGGGATATTATTCGTGTTGATCCGGCTGGAAACTCGGTAGCTGTTATCTCTGACCCGGATTGGCTGCAAAGACCTTTGGCCAAAGCTCCTAAGTTTAAGAACTTGGATGCTTTGGGTATGAATATGTTCGCGCCGTTAAGAGCGCAAGCAGATAAATCTGAAGCCGGAGCCTCAGTGCTCGGTCAGCCGGAGTGGATGGAATAACGGGCTCTGTAACATTAGTTGGAGATGTCGGCGGTACGAACTGCCGACTGGCATTGGCAGAGCGTAATTCTCTGGGCACAATCGAATTGCATCATACAGAACGCTTCGCAGTAAAAGACTATAAGCATTTTAATGACGTCGTGAGCGAATATCTCAGCCATCAAGATGCAAAGCCCTCTCGGGCCGCTTTTGCCTTTGCGGGGCCAAAGTTTGATGATGAAATTCGCATGACAAATGTAGATTGGATTGTCTCAGAGGGGAACCTCATCAAGACTTTCGGATTTAAAGAGGCTGTTGTGCTCAATGATTTTGTCGCAATGGCACGCGGCGCAACTGTTATAACTGATGACGGATTTGAAACGCTTATTCCGGGCAAAGTAAACGACAACGCGCCCTTTGCAGTCTTGGGGCCGGGGACAGGCTTAGGCGTATCCTGTATTCTTCCTGGCTCTCCGCCGCGCATCATTCCGACTGAGGGTGGACATACGGCTTTCACACCTCAAAATTATATCGAGATTGAGGTCTTGTCCTATTGGCTGAACAAACTGGGTTATGTTTCGGCCGAGACTTTGATTTCAGGCCCTGGCCTCTATCGCCTATATACCGCCCTTTGCGAAATCGAAGACCACAAGCTTGTTTGCGCGCGTGAAGACGAAATTGTGGCCGCAGCTAAAGCCGACCCCAACTCAATAGCTCGAAAAACCGTTGTGATGTTTTGCAATATTTTAGGAACATTTGCGGGAAATACAGCTTTCACAATGGGCGCCCTAGGCGGTGTTGTTTTAGCTGGCGGCGTGACACGTCATATCTCGCCCTTCATCGCTGAGTCTGACTTTAAAACGCGTTTGAGACAACGCGGACATGGGAGTTGGTTTATCCAAGATATTCCTGTACGCTTGATGACAGCGCAGTTTGTTGCCCTATATGGGGCAGCCGCTATGGTTTTGGAACATTAACTGAGACTCAAAAGACTGCATTATAGGCTCGCTGCCGCATCAAATTGAAGTTCGGCTAAGCGGGCATAAAGGCCTTTATTATTTACCAGTTCCTTGTGCGTTCCCGTTTCTACGATCCTGCCTTCATCCATGACGATAATACGGTCTGCTTTTAGGACTGTGGCAAGACGATGCGCGATGACAAGCGTTGTTTTCGATTTGGACATATCCTCAAAGGCAAGCTGCACAGCGCGTTCACTCTCTGCGTCCAAGGCGCTGGTGGCTTCATCAAGCAGCAGGACTGGCGCATCACGTAAAATGGCGCGGGCAATCGCGAGGCGTTGGCGTTGTCCTCCTGACAGAGTTACGGCTGACTCGCCTAAATCTGTTAGGTAGCCTTCTGGAAGTTTTTCAATAAACTCATGCGCAAAGGCCGCTTTTGCCGCCGCGATAACGTCTTCATCGCTGGCGCCTTCACGGCCATAACGAATATTCTCCATAGCAGAGCCAGAAAAGAGCGGTGTGTTTTGTTGCACAATCGCAAATTGACGCCTTAAGTCTTGTGGAGAGAGCTTTGTGATAGGAAAACCGTCAATGGTTACCAGACCAGATTGCGTGTCATAGAAGCGCAGCAGCACTTGGAAGATAGTCGATTTACCTGCCCCAGACGGCCCCACCAATGCAACGGTTTCGCCGGGCTTAATCTCAAAACTGATATCTTGAAGCGTTTGTTCTGTGGGGCGAGAGGGATAAATGAAATTGACGTTTTCAAATTTAATCGCGCCTTGGGTATTTGTCAGTGCGGCAGGGTTCGCAGGTGCTTTAATATGAGGCTTCTCTGCCAAGAGTTCCATGATGCGTTCCGTAGCCCCAGAAGCCCTTAACAATTCTGTCCAGGTCCCCGTCAGAAAGCCTGTGCTTGAAACAACCATGAAAGCGAGGAATGTGAATTGCGTTATGCGTCCACCAGAAAGGCCATCTTCGCCGCCTGTGGCTTGCGCGGCGGCAACTTCGCTCGCGCCGAACCACATCACGCCAATCATGCCAATCATGCCGAGCCCGAAAATGATAAGCGTCATAAAGCTTCTGACGAGAATACGTTTTTTGTGCGCGTCGAATGTTTTCTCGACGGCTTCTGAAAAATCAGCGCGTTCTTTAGCTTCGCGGGTAAAGGCTTGCACTGTTTGAATGGCGCCAAGACTTTCGCCTGCACGGCCTGACGCGCGGGCCAGATTGTCTTGGCTAGAACGAGAAAGTACGCGGATGCGCTTGCCGATTAAGATTGCCGGAATAAGCACGATAGGGCCAATAGCTGCGACTAAAAGCGTGAGTTTCCAACTGATGAAAAACATCCAAATGAGGGCGCCGATGGACACAGCTATAGAGCGAATGGCGAAAGAGACAGAAGAACCAATCACGGTTTCAATTAAAGTCGTGTCGGTCGTCAAGCGCGAAAGGACTTCCCCTGTGTGCACTCGTTCAAAAAACTCAGGGCTAAGACGGGTAAGTTTATTATAAACCGCTTTGCGAATATCTGTGATAACGCGCTGACCCAGCACGCTGATAAAGTAAAAGCGAAGGGCACTAAACAAGGCGAGGCCAAGTCCGATGACCATGCCGAATTTGAAATAAGACCCCATCTGCCCGATGTCGCCTAAAGCATAACGTGCGCAACTCTCGGAGACGTCCTCTTTACCGCCAAAACCGCAATCGACGATAACGCGCAAGGCTTCGGTGATGCCAAGATTAAGTAAGGCGGCCAGAGCGAGGAAAATCAGGAAGGCTGTCAATAAGAAAGGATAGCGCGAAATAAAAGGCCAAAGTTGACGCAGCGGCTTTACGGTGCGGGCTTTTCCGCGCTTATCCTTGTCCATTTCTATCGTCGCGGCCAAAGCTGCGCCGCTGGAACGGCTTTCATCGTAATTATCAACCATGTCGCGGCTCTTACAGTTGCAATTACGCCCGCGCAAGGCCACGACATGTGACATGTCTACCCCTGAGTCGATAATCCAAAATACCTTTGGCTTTCCAGGCTTTCGGCCCGGCCAAAAAGATGTGATCGACGCATTAGTCGGCGGGACGTCTGTGCTGGCAGTTATGCCAACAGGGGCGGGTAAATCACTGTGCTACCAAGTGCCGGCTTTACTGTTTGACCGCCCCACAGTTGTCATCTCGCCGCTTGTGGCCTTGATGGATAACCAAGTTGCGGGATTGCGCATGAACGGCGTGAAAGTCGGCTGTCTTCACTCAGGACAAACCCGCGAGGAGAACATTGCTGAATGGCAGTCGGTGACTCATGGCGGCGCGAAACTGCTTTACATGTCGCCGGAACGCCTCATGACAGGACGCATGCTCTCGGCCATGCGCTCGCTTAATCCAGCCATGTTCGTTGTCGATGAAGCGCATTGCGTGTCAAAATGGGGGCCTGCTTTTCGCCCTGAATATGCCCAGTTACAGCAGCTTAAAGACCTTTTCCCAGACGCCCGTATGGCGGCGTTTACAGCCACAGCGGATGAGCTGACCCGCGAGGATATTGCCGATAAACTTTTTGGCGGGCAGGGCAAAACACTAGTCCAAGGCTTTGACCGTCCGAACTTATCATTAGCGGTCTCACCATTGCGCAACCGCTCGCAACAGCTTCTTGAATTTATGAAAACAACAGAGGGACAATCAGGAATTGTCTATTGTCTGTCGCGTAAGAATACGGAGAAATTCGCGGCCCTGTTAAATGCGGCTGGGTATAAGGCTCTGCCATATCACGCCGGGATGCCATCAGAAACACGGTTTGAAAATCAAGAACGCTTCATGGCCGAAGACGGCGTAGTTATGGTCGCCACCATTGCTTTTGGTATGGGCATAGACAAACCTGATATCCGCTTTGTTTATCATACAAATATTCCCGGTAGTCTGGAGGCTTATTATCAAGAGATAGGCCGGGCGGGCCGCGATGGCCAACCTGCCGTGACAGCGCTTGTTTACGGTCTGGATGATATCCGCATGCGGCGACAATTTATTAGCGATGACGGCTCTGACAGCGAGCACCAAATGCGTGAGCATAAACGGCTTGATGCGCTGCTCGGCTATGCCGAAGCCTCTGGCTGCCGCCGTCAGGTTTTGCTCAATTATTTCGGAGAGGATCAAGCGCCTTGCGGCAACTGCGATAACTGTATCAGCCCGCCTGAGATGGTTGATGCTACCGCGCCTGCTAAAGCTTTATTTTCGGCTATGTCCCAGACGGGACAACGTTTTGGCACTACCCATGTCATTGCCGTGGCACGTGGTAACGCGACTGACCGTGTGGTGCAGTTCTCTCATGATAATCTAGATGCGTTTGGCAAGGGGGCTGACTATGCCAAGCCCTATATGCAGGCCCTTATTCGCCAAGCCGTCGCCTCGGGTATTATCTCTATGGATATTAGCCGCTACGGCGCATTAACGCTCGAGTCTGGGGCTTTGGATATTCTGGCGGGCCAAGCGAAGTTCAAGTGCAAAGATTTGGCTGTGGGCCGAACGGCTAAATCTGCCCGCAAAGCCCAAAAAGCCCTACAAGAAACGGCGCTGTCTGAAGATGAACAATCATTACTCGCAAAACTTAAATCACTACGTATGGAATTTTCACGTGAGATCGGGAAGCCAGCCTTTGTTGTGTTCTCCGATGCAACTCTGATGGACATGGTTAGCAAGACTCCCACAAACCGTGCGGAGATGCTGGCAGTTTCTGGTGTAGGCGAAACCAAATTTGAACGCTATGGCGAATCTTTTCTGGAGGCCATTAGGACTGCTTAGGCGTGCATAATTTTGCGATCTTTACGCCTTTAGACTCGTTTTCCGTCACGATCTTGAAGTCAGGTTTTACATTAGCTGGATAGCGAATTTCCAAAATAACAGCACGGCTTAAGGCGTCACCTTCGCTCAATGCAGTTTTACGTTCGGCTAGATATATTATTTTAGGGTCTTTTGTATCACTTAAGGTACAGCTTTGAGCGTCGCCTGGCATTTGAGCCTGGTCGCCAAAGGGAAGACCATTTAAATCGCCGCTGGCTTGAATTGTAATATCAAATTTGCCAATGGCATTTTCCGAAATTACGGCAAAAGGGGCATCAGACGTCAGCAGAAATTTACTAACGCCCGCTTCGTGCGGGAAGGGGGCTGCAGACACTGATTGCGGCGCGTGGAAGGCTACATTTTGCATAATCATAGCTGAGACAGGAATAGTCGCGATTTCAAGCGCAATAAGACCATAAACGATATAGCGTTTTTTAAATCTCTTCATCTTGGGTCTCATGCCGTGACTCTCTTTTCCCGATAAAGCGCAACTGCCTTTTCGCCTAATAAGAGATACAAGAATGATGCCAAGCCACTGGTCAGCGGCGGATTTTGGCGATATAGGCGCGGCCATGAGCGATAAAACCAAAGCTTTGATCCTGTTTTCAGGTGGTCAAGACTCCGCAACATGCCTTGCATGGGCGCTGGATAGTTATGATTATGTGGAAACTGTGGGCTTTAACTATGAACAGCGCCACGCCGTGGAAATGCAATGCCGTAAAGTCGTTTTGGAGAATGTTACAAAGGCTTTTCCTATATGGGCGGCAAAACTCGGCCAAGACCATATTGTCGACCTTTCAGCGCTTGGCGCAATCAGCGAAACGTCGCTAACGCGTGACGTAGAAATTACAATGGATGATGTGGGATTGCCTAGCACCTTTGTGCCGGGACGAAATTTGATATTTTTAAACTTTGCGGCGGCGGTCGCTTATCGGCGCGGAATCACGACGCTTATCGGCGGGATGTGTGAGGCTGATTTCTCAGGCTATCCAGATTGCCGTATAGAGACGTTGGACGCGCAAATGCGAGCCATATCTCTCGGTATGGATAAACCTTACAGCTTAGCAACGCCTTTGATGCATCTGTCGAAAGGGGACGCTTGGGCTTTGGCTGAAAAGCTAGGCGGAGAGAAATTGGTCAACATTATCATAGAAGACAGCCATACCTGTTACATGGGTACACGCGGTAAGCTTCACGACTGGGGCTATGGCTGCGGGACGTGTCCGGCTTGTGACCTTCGTGCCAAAGGCTGGGCGGAATACTGCGCGTGACTTATAGCGTCAAAGAAATCTATCTGACCGTTCAAGGCGAGGGCGCGCAGACGGGTATCCCCGCTGTGTTTTTACGCTTTGCGGGCTGTAATCTTTGGAGCGGCCTTGAAAAAGACCGGGCTTCAGCCATTTGTAAATTCTGCGATACGGATTTTGTCGGTACGAATGGGCCTAATGGTGGAAAGTTTAAGACTGCGCCTGAACTGGTGCAGGCCGTTGCTAAGCATTGGCCGTTGTTGGGACAAAAGGGAGGCGGGCAGCCTTGGGTGGTGTGCACAGGAGGAGAGCCTTTATTGCAATTAGATGAGCCTCTCATTGACGCTTTTCATGAGGCGGGTTTCAAAGTTGCTGTAGAAACGAATGGTACGATTAAAGCGCCCAAGGGATTGGATTGGATATGTGTGTCACCGAAAGCTGATGTCAAACTAGTTCAGCTATCAGGTCACGAATTGAAACTTGTTTACCCGCAATCTGAAAATAAACCTGAAGACTTTGTGCATCTTGAATTTGATATCTTTTGCCTACAGCCGCGTGATGACAGTTATCTGGGTACAAAAAAAGCAGCTCATGACAAAGCCGCTTTTGATTATTGTTTAGCCCATCCGAAATGGCGCCTAAGCGTGCAAACCCATAAGTATATCGGCGTACCTTAAAATTACTTTGGACTGCTTAAAGTTTTCGCCGCCCTACGGGAAAAACGGTCGAAGCTTTTATAGGCGTCGTTCCAGGTACTGCTCTGATTTATAAAACGAATATCATCTTCATAATATTCATATGACATCGAGCCAACTATATCTCCGTCTGCAGCAATGAGTTCCGCTTCTAATTCTGCGCCGCCAATTGCAAAACTACTAAAAGATAAGTTCACTTCTTTTTTTAATTGTTCGAACGTGGGACGGTTAGGCCTCGCATCGACTATAGTGACACGCAGAACTGTTTGCGCTGTATCTGAAACTTGAATGTTTTTTTTCGTAAATCTACGTTCAAGTTTTTTATAAAGACGTTCTTTAAGGTATTCCAAATCACGGTCACCATAAAAGCCATTTCCTGAGAAACCAGCATTAAGACTTCGTGCATTACTGCGTTCGCTTAGTTTTTCTGGTAGATTGTTGGCCCGATGGGCCATATCATCGCTAAGCACGATTTCAATTTTTACAGCGGATGTTAGGGGTGCAGATATTGTTGTGTTATAGCCATGACCTTTTGCTAATGCGGGTGCAGCGAGAGCAAATGTTACGCCGAAAAGAGATGTTAATAGAATTGAGCGCATGGTCATATTTCCTGTTTTTGCATGTGGCATAACTCAAAAAAGCTGCAGTTCAATTTAATCCCTTAGTCAAATCCGTGTGAGCTAATTTTGTTCGAGTATCTTTTTATACATTGAAGAGCTACCAGATTAATTCTTAAGTACACCAGATTGTCTACTGCCAATGTAGTGCGGCGCATAAAAAGCTGAGTGCACAAACCTACAAGTATCTGAGTATAATATTAAAAATCATCGTGAAGTACTTAGACTTTTTGCTGCTCGACGGGAAAAACGCTGTATGGCGTCATAAGCATCGCCCCATGTCCCTTGCAATCCTGCGAAACGAATATCTCTCTCGTACCATGCATAAGACATATTACCAAGCGAACGCCCGTCGGGTGCGATCAGTTCGGCTTTTATTTCTGCGCCGCCTTTCGCAAAACTATTATAGGACAGACCAGGCTGCTTGGTACGCTGTGTAAATGTCGGCCTATTGGGAGTTACATCGTCAAGCGTCACGCGAAAAATTGTTAAGGAAGTGTCAGAAGTTTCAATACCTTTTTTCGAAAACGTTTTTTCAAGATCAGATTTGAGGCGCTCTTGCAAAAGCTCAAGATCTCTTTCGCCAAAAAAACCATTGGTTGCAAAACCAGCGCTAAGCCCTCTGGTTCCGTTACGGTCCTTTAACTTCTTAGGTAAATTATTCGCGCGGTAAGCCAAATCTTCACTAAGGACGACTTCAACCTTCACGGCAGAGGTCAAAGGGGAGGTTATGGTCGTATCAAAACCAAATTTCTTTGCCGTAGCCGGAGTGGCTAACGCAAATGACAAAGCAAGTAGTGTTGACGTGAGAAATGAGCGCATAAACTTTTTCCATGTTATATTCACTATATAACACAAAAAAGGCCGCATCTCAATGCAGCCTATCAGTCACATCTGTGTGAACCCAGTTTTTAGGCGATGGCGTCAACAAACACACCCAGAATATTCGTTGCACCTTTCAGCGCTGCCAACTCGGCCTCTAGTTCAACGGATTGAATAGTCTTTGCCGTCGTGACAACTTTGCCGCTAAGATCAATGCATTTGGTCGTTATTGTAAGAACTTTTGACGTTGTATCTAACGCCTTATCCGTGATTTTTACGGGAACAGACCCAACATAATAAACGCCTTTTCCGACTCCAACAGCCGCTTTTCCTGTGTGGTAGACACCCTTGGCTGCAAACTCGCCAGTTTTGTAGACGCCCTTACCGGTATAATAGACCGACTTTCCTGCAAGTTCCCCGGTTTTATAAACTGTCTTACCCGCAAATTCGCCCGTTTTGTAAACGCCTTTAAACGGCAATGCCGCGACCTTACCAGTCGCTTTTGCGACTTGGCAGCCCGATAAAACAAATGCGCAAAGTCCCGCAATAGACGTGAGTATTAAAACTCGCATGACTACCCCTTAAATATCCTTGACGTCTTTTAACTAAATAAGGCGAAAGAACATTTAAGTTAGATAGTTAACAAGCGCCTAAAATGAGAGTGTATTAAAAGCCTCTGCGGCGTTGCTCGTTTTGGCGACCTTGGCGGTTTACACGATCAATGGCATTTTCTTCATCATCAAGAACAGGTCGGCGCGGCATTTCAAAAACTTTGACAAGTTCTAAAAATTCCAGGCGGCCATCATCATTCTTGTCGCCGACTTTAAACACAAAATCCAAAGCGTGATCAAATTCATCACGCGTGACACGTTGATTGTAATCCTTATCAAAAGCCAGCGTGCCCGGCGCGGCATCTAGCGATCCTAAAGCGGCTTTGCGCCAATCTTCCAACTCAAACAGGCTTAGTGTTTTTGAAGCATCTTTATCGGCAGCTTTAAAAGCACGGGAAACTCCCGCCGTAAATTCGGTGCTATCAACGGTGTAATCTTCGTTTCTGTCAAAACTCGCAAAGAGCATTCCGCCTGCACTAATTGCTGTGATTGGGCCTTTTATGCGCTCACCGCGGCGTTCCAGTTTCTTATTAGGGATTTCTTCGACTGCGAGGTCCTCATCAGGAATTTGGTCAGCCCCAAAAGCCGTAAATGGAACAGCGCAGAGAAGTGAAGAGGTCAAAATAAGTTTAGATAAGGTCATGATAGGTCCCTTGGCCATGGCTTTAATGATGTGTATTGGCGCTTATGATGGTGAAATGCCAGATTGAATGACAGTATTATTTGCCTTCGCGGAGCCATGCCCCGCCCATGGCGAGCATCGCAAGAATAAAGAAAAGCCAGCCTGGCGCCAAAGGTGTTCGCTTCGACGCTGTGACGGCGTAATCTTCATGGGCAATCAGTCCTATCCAGTTTTCGGCCTGCGCTGTTTTATTGCTTTTAATACGGCGAATATCAGGAACGTTACCTGTCAGTCCTGTCGGGAACAGCCCGCCGCCTGTGCCTTCTGCCAAAGGCGCTAAAATCTCTGTAGTAGGCTGAAGCTTCGTAAATTCTTTTGGGTTTAATGTGCCGATGGCAGATATCGCCGAGACCTCACCGCTGGAGAGACGGTAAGC
Organism: Hellea sp.; assembly: GCA_028224375.1. GTDB lineage: Bacteria > Pseudomonadota > Alphaproteobacteria > Caulobacterales > Maricaulaceae > Hellea. The sequence goes on along the minus strand of JAOIVW010000020.1, from coordinate 18,457 downwards.
CCCTTGACCGCTTGATTTAAGGCTTCCGCGGTAAATACCCTCCGCTGTTTTAGACAGCCGCACTGTTTCTTTAGTCCCGTCAGGTTTTTCAACCACAACCCTTTGTGCGCCGTCTTCGAGTGTACGGCGTTCAATGGCTAAGACACCATTTTCCGTTTTAGCGGTGAGTTTTTCCGCATCCAAATCCGGTTCACCCATCAACCAATGCGCAGTGCGTCGGAACATTTCTGAGTAAGGCCCGCCGCCGTCAAATCCTTTGGACCAGAGCCATGCTTGATCGGACATGAGCATAGCCACGCGCCCCTCACCAATTTTATCAATAACCAATAACGGGGCGGCTCCGGGGCCTTCCATAAGGACATCTCCGCTAATGGGTTTGTTGTCGATGATGCGAAACCACTCGCCCCAATTTTGATCCTCTTTGCCTGAAAAACTGGACGTTATGGGATGACGGCGTCCCTTATTATTTAGCTTTGGCCTAAAGGCTTCATTTGTTGTCTCGCCTGTTGGCCGTGTTGGCAATACAGCGGCGAGGGGGGATCGGTATATACTTTCGGTCTCAGCAAAAGCGGGACCCGTTGCGATGAGCAAGGCGCCTCCATCTTCGACATATTGCGCAACATTTTGGAGGTAAATAGGTGACAAGATTGGGCTTGATCGGCCGCTGCGGCTGGGGGCGAAACGGCGGCGGAATTGATCAAAGATAATCAGATCAAATTCCTCAAGTTTTTCTTCAAAGAGTTGCCGCGTTGGGAAAGCGATAAGAGACAATTCGCTTTGCCTCGCATTGGTGTTTTTTACGCGCGGGTTCGTCAGAATCGTAAATTGAACTAACTCCACAGCAGGGTCACTTTTTAGCAAATTGCGCCAAGAGCGGCCTCCATTATGGGGCTCACCTGTCACAAGCAGGACACGCATGCTATCGCGTATGCCTGAAATCTCAGCTACAAAAACATTATTGTTGAGAGTCAATTCACCCTCTGCGGGGCGAACAGTTAGCTCAACAGTGTTTTGTCCGCGCCGCTCAATCTCTATTGGAATAGAAATACGGTTACCGATTATTGCTGGGAAGCGAGCTTTGGTTTCGCCGTTGAGTTTAATCTCGATATTGGCGCGTTGCCCTTCAAACCCGGGATCATCTACACGAAGTTCGAACTCAGCTTGTTCTCCGACGAGGCCAAATTTGGGAGCTACGATGGCGCTGATGCGGCGATCACGCGCGTTCTCTTCACCGATGATAAGAGAATGAAATGGAACGCCTTGGGGAAGGAGGGTCTCAGGATTTTCAGGTAAATCATGAACTTGCCCGTCTGTGATGGCGATAACCCCTGCTAAGCGCGCAGCGGGCAGATTTCCCAAGCCATCAATAAGCGAAGCGGCCAGCCGTGTGCCGTCACTGTCAGGGCGAATGTAACTCGTCGCGACATCAATAGATGGGTCAGCGTTCAGTTTTTCGATTAAGGTTTTATAGGTGGTATTTGCCGCCTCCGCTCTGCCGCCTAGCTCCATAGATTGAGACTCGTCTTTAATGACCAAGACAACATCTTGTAGAGGCGTGCGATCTTCGATGACGGTTTGTGGATTTAGAAGGGCTAAGATTATAAATAACCCCGCTATAAGGCGTAGAAAATAGCTACGAAGTTTACCAAGGCCTGCTGCGAGTGCGGCTAGAAACATGACCGCACCAAGCGCAACAATCCAACCTATCGGCAAGAGCGGGTCAAAAGCGATGTTAGGGAGCTGGTCCAGCATCAGGGTCTGTCCTCCCTATCTCGGCCTAAGTCTTGCGGAGTGCGTCTCTGTCGCCCTAAACGTTCAACTAAGGCGGCGGCGTGAACTTGGTCGGCTTTGTAATTTCCCGACAGCGCATACATTGCGACGTTAACACCAAAACGAATTGAGAATTCACGTTGCCGAGGTATATCTTTTTCCAATTCAGCGAGATCGTTTCCATCTTCGTCAATCGCCCAACCTGCGGCCCAATCATTGCTGCCTAGAATAACGGAACTAACGCCATCGCGGGCGCTGCCATTTGTGTCGCGGTCAACCCAGATGGGGCCATTGGCCCAACGTCCTGGGAAGGTTTGCAGTAGATAAAATGACTTTGTCAGAACATGATCTTCAGGCGCTTGCGTTAAAGAGGGTATGTCAAGATTTTCTGTAATCGCTGCCAGGCCCGGATGCGTTTGTCCGCCGCGCAGGGCTCGCTCGCCTTCATCCTGCGTGTCAAAAACAATCGTGCCGCCACTAGCCATATAGTTATTGAGCTTTGAGGCTGCTTCGTCAGATAACGGCTCAGCATCCCGCAGTACTGGCCAGTAGAGAAACGGGTAAAAGACTAGATCATCTGTTTCCGGATTGACGCCTGTCGCGCCCGCAGGTTCAATGGTTGTTCGGGCTGTTAATTGCCGAGCGAGACTTTCCATGCCGACTTCGCTCATGCGGTCAACACGGCCATTACCTGTTTTAACATAAGCTAAATGTAGGGCTGTAGCGGCTTCAAGGTTTTTAACCTCATTTGTACTTTGCGCAAAACTTTGCGCAGGAATGAAGAGTAAACCCGCGATAAGGATCGCGGCTAAACCTTTGTTAAATTTAGGTTTAAGATAAGCCAAGCGGCCTGAGGCTGAGAGCGCGAAGAAGGCATCCAAGGCTAGCATGAACAGCGCAGCGCCTAACAACCATCCGCCAATAGTGCGGTCCTTAGTTTTACCGTAACTGCCAATGGTCACATTAGAAGCATTACCAATTGGCTTCAAAGCTTCGGCATCTTTCACCGTATTAAGCGCTTGGCGCCGGGCACCTTGCCTGTACAGACCGGGTAAGGTGTTTGGGCCGATGACCGTCGTCGCGAAGTCTTTATCAGCAATGCTTGCGGCTTCAACAGGTGGCGTTTCTAAACGTCCAAACCCGTTCAACACGCGCTCTGGTACCCAATCGCCCGAGCTCTCTTGTGAGCGGGACGGCGTCGCGCGGGCTAGGGGCAAAATACGGCGTAGCATCTCTACATAAAGTCCGCCAACGGGCAGGTTTGACCATTCAGGTCCTGCGGTGACGTGAAAGAGAACGATGCGGCCTAAGCCATCTGTCGCCGAGGTGACAATAGGGGAGCCGTCTTCCAGCCGTGCCCATGTGCGGTTATCTGTTTCAGTTCCAGGCTCCGCCATAACCTGACGGCTCACCGTAATGTCTTCGGGAATTTGAAGGCCGAAAAAGGGGCTCTCACTGCTGAATGGCGCGAGGCGTTGCGGGTCTTCCCACGTTAAAGCGCCGCCCAAAGCACGGCCGCCGCCGCGTAGGTCAATAGGCAGCAGGCTATCAGGTCTCTCCGCTAACTTCTCACCCGCAAAGCGAATAAGCAAACCGCCCGTTTCTACATAATTTTTGACGTCATCATTAATGGTGCGAGCCACATCAGGCATGATGATGACGCTAGGGGAGAGGGGTAATAAATCTTCAATCGTACCCTCAAAAATATCGGCATAAGGCGCTAGTGCCGTCTTGGCGTAAAAGGGCTCTGACAGCAACGGCGTGGCGCTGTCTTTGGGAGGCGTTACAACCCCGATAAGCGGGCGGCCCCAACTATCATCCAGTAATTTTACAGCGCCGGCTGAGGCTACGCCATTGGCGCGGATTTGACTGACTCGTGAGCGGAGTTCACTGGGCAGAGTAAATTCGGCTTCTGCACGGCCCACTCCTGGCGCAAAACTAATATCGGCGCGGCCAATGACGCGCCCGTCTTTACCGCTGGCTATGATTTCAGCATTGCGCAAACCGGATGTATTAGTCCGGTGCCAGACGGATTTAAATCCATCAGGCGTTTCGCGGGTTTCGCCAGGCACCAAAATTGATAAATCGCTTAAAGGGTCTAAGCGGGTGACTTTACTGGCTGACTTTAAAGCTGTTGTCAGCGAGTCTGACTTACCAAACCCAATGCCTGAGGATAGCCAGACGGCGTCACTGCCGGACAAGTCTGCACGCTCTAAAGCTTGGGCGGCTTTGCCGCGTTCAGGGGCTATGGCCTTAGGACGCAAGGCTTTGACAGCGCGCATCGCGTCTGCTGCGGGCACAAATTTAGGGTCTGCTGCTGGTTCAGTTGTCGTTACTAGCAAGACATCCACATTTTTGCGGCGTGCATCGGCGACTTTCGCTTCAGCTTCACGAATAACATTGCTCCAATTAGCTGCAGCATCCCAGCCATCGTCTATTACAAGAGTTAGAGGGCGCGTTGTTATGCCTTCCGCTTGTTGCAATATCGGACGAGCGAGCGCGATGGCAATAATAGCGCCCATAGCAATGCGAAAGAGCAGGAGCCACCAAGGCGTGCTGTCAGGTGTTTCTTCTTCAGTCACAACATCTTGGAGGATGCGCAGCGGCGGGAAGGTTTCCTTTTTAGGACTTGGCGGCGTGACGCGCAATATCCACCAGATAATCGGCAGGGCCAATAACCCCAAAAGCGTCAAGGGCGCGAGAAATGTCAATCCGCCCAGTGTCATAGTTCCGACTCCGCCATGGCGGTATAGAGTGCCGTCAGCGCGGCATTGGCAGGTTTATCTGTGTAGTGACGAATAACGGGCCAACCCAAGCGTGAGGCTGTACGGTCAAGTGCTTCGCAATGGGCGTTGAACTTGGCTTGATACTCTTCGCGGGCTTTTTCGGCGCGGCCTACAAGTATAGGTTCCAATTTTGAAAGACCTGGAATACGCAGTTGCACGCGGCCTTTAAACGGAAATTCGCGCTCTGCTGGATCTATGACATGGAGCAATATGCCCTTGGCAGGACGGCCAGAGAGCCGCGCAATACGCTGACGCCACACATCAGGGGCTTCAAGGAAATCAGAGGCAATCACTAAACGGGCATAGGCTGGAATATCTGCATCGAGATTACGGGTGGGACCTTCACTTAGAGCTAACCTGCGCGAAATTCGTTCTTGTCCGATACGTCCCGTACGTGCGCGTTCGCTTTCGCCCATGACAGCGCAGCGTTCCCCGGCTCTCATCAGGAGCGATGTCATTGCCATGCACAGCACAGAGGCACGGTTTTGTTTGGTGGGTAACTTTTTAGAAGATGACCAATTCATGCCCTCTGATCCATCACGCCAGAAATAAACCGTATTGGCGGCTTCCCATTCATTTTCGCGTACAAAGACCTGATCGCCGCGAGCCGAGCGCCGCCAGTCAATCTGATTGGCGGAGTCAGAGGACCGGTAGTTTCGATATTGCCAAAAGGTCTCGCCTTGTCCGGGGCGGCGGCGGCCATGCACGCCTTGGGCGACAACGGCAGCCACGCGTTCGGCCTCGGCCAGTAGCGCAGGGTAGCCTGCTGCGAGATGCTGGGCGCGGCGGCGAAGCTCTATCGGTGTAGGTGCGAGAGCAGCCATTCGGATCTAAGCGATGCTTTCTTTCAGCTTGGCGATGGTTGTCGAGATGGATTGTCCATCTGCGCGCGCGGCGAATGTCAGGGCCATACGGTGCTGAAGAACAGGCGTTGCCAAATGCAGGACATCATCTATGGATGGAGATAAACGTCCTTCCATCAGCGCCTTAGCGCGAGTGGCCAGCATCAGGGCTTGACCAGCACGTGGACCAGGGCCCCACGAGACAGTATCTTTAATTTCGCTTAATGCGGATTGTTCAGGACGCGCATTACGCACGAGCGTCAAAATAGCCTCTACGACTTTCTCGCCCACTGGCAACTGACGAACAAGCTTTTGCATGTCCATGAGCTGTTTGGGCGTCATGACTTTTTTGGCGCTTGCGTCATTAGCCCCTGTCGTCGCCACAAGAATATCGCGCTCTGTTCCCAGCTCTGGAAAGCCGACATCTATCTGGAAAAGAAAACGGTCGAGCTGAGCTTCGGGCAGCGGGTAGGTGCCTTCTTGCTCAATCGGGTTTTGCGTTGCCAAGACATGAAACGGTGCTGGTAGGTCGTGTCTTTGACCTGCGACGGTTACGAAGCGTTCCTGCATGGCTTGCAGTAGAGCTGATTGCGTGCGCGGTGAAGCTCGGTTGATTTCATCGGCCATTAATAGCTGACAAAAGACAGGGCCGGGTATGAACCGAAATGAGCGTTTGCCTTTAGCGGTCTCTTCCAAGACTTCAGAGCCGACAATATCTGCGGGCATAAGGTCCGGTGTAAATTGAATACGTTTGTCGCTAAGCCCCAAAACCGTTCCTAATGTTTCAACCAAAAGGGTTTTCGCCAATCCAGGCACGCCAACCAGAAGTGCATGGCCGCCCGAAAGCATCGCCGCAAGAGACAGGTCCACAACATTTTCCTGTCCCAAAATGACCTGTCCGATTTCAGTTTTAGCCTTTGAAAGTTGGTCGGAAGCTTTCGCCGCCGCTTTTTCAATGTTTGCAGGAACTGTTATGTCGCTTTGCATGTTCATTATAGGATATCCGTTTGAGTCAGTGCTATGTTGAAAAGTGATGGAATAAGCTTAGAGTAAAGTCCATGGAAAACACGTTAAATGGCAGTAAGTCGCAGTTCTCTTTGCAGGACTTGATGAAAGCCTTGGAAGATACCGAAGATGGGCAGCGCCCTGTCGAAAAGTGGAACCCAGAATATTGCGGCGACATGGACATGGTCATCAAAGCCGACGGCTCTTGGTGGCATGAGGGGTCTCGCATTACGCGGCGCGGCTTAGTGGGCTTATTCGCCTCTATCCTGCGCAAAGATGAAGACGGTGAAACATATCTAGTCACGCCCGTTGAGAAGATAAAAATTAAGGTCGAACGCGCGCCTTTTCTTGCTGTTCGTGCAGACATAGAGGGTGAGGGGGAAACGCAGAGAATTTTCTTTACGACTAATCTTGATGAAGTTGTTGAAGCGGGTCCTGACAACCCTATCCGCGTTGAAACAGATAGCGAGACATTAGAACCTGCTCCCTATGTAACTATTCGCGGCCGCCTTGAAGCGTCGCTTAATCGGCCCGTTTTTTATGAACTGGTTGAACAGGCTGTTGAGAGACAGACGAAAGACGGGCAACAGCTGGGCATTTGGGCAGGCGGTGTGTTCTTTCCACTAGGCCCAGCGGGGGCACATGAAATATAGTTCGCCATGAGCTTTGATTCTGACCCTATCATAACCAAATTGCGCAGCGGACTCCTACCCGTTGATATTTCCGATGGCGCGGATGAGTTAAAGCGTAAAGGTCAGCGTGGGGCCTCTGTGCTTATGCCGCTCGTCATGCGCGATGAGTGGCATGTTATCCTGACCCAACGTCCGCAGACTATGCCGAGCCATGCGGGACAGATTGCTTTTCCGGGAGGTAAACGAGAGGCGGGAGAGACAGCCTTAGACGCGGCTTTGCGCGAGACCGAGGAAGAGGTAGGCCTGAGAGCCGTAGATATATCTGTCATCGGGCGATTGCCGTCATTTAATGCTGTCAGCGATTATCGCGTCACGCCTTTCGTCGGGATCGTGAATTCAGCGGCTACTATCATTCCGGATGATCATGAGGTGGATGATGTTTTTGAAACGCCGCTTTCATTTGTGATGAACGCGCAAAACCATAAGGCGCGCGACATATTTTTTGAAGGAAAGAATCATCGTCTCTATGATATGCCTTATAATAGCCCTGATGGCACTTATCGTAACATCTGGGGGATGACGGCAATGATGATGTATAGGCTATATCAGCGCAGTTATTTAGGTGTGTTTGAAACGGAGTATTAAATGTTAAACCGGCGCGGCTTTATAATCGGCGCATTAGCTCTGGGCGGCTGCGCGCCATCTGTCATAACGTCTCCCGCAAAGCGCATCGCTGTAACGATAGATGATTTTAACTTGGGTTTTAATATTCGCCTCAATCCACGCGAGCGTAATGAACGCATCTTAGCAGCGTTCGATAAACATAACCACAAAGCTGCCGGCTTTGTGACGGGACGTTATGTCGATAATGTGTTTGGTGATGAGGTCGTTCAGTCATGGTCGGATGCGGGGCACCTCATTGGAAATCACACTTATACGCATCTAAATTCTTCGGATGAACCTGCAGAATTGATTGAAACTGACATTATTAAAAATGATGCTCTACTATCAAAATACCCAGCCTATAGAAAATTTTTTCGCTTTCCGTTTCTGGCTGAGGGAGGGTCTTTAGATAAAATTGCTACCTATCGGGCCTTTCTGAAACAACAAGGATTTCAAAATGCAGCGGTGACGGTCGATACGGTGGATTGGTATATCACGGGCCGTATGGAAAAGCGTCTTAAGCGAGATGACATGGCGGATTTGGAGCCTTATCGCGATTATTATGTGGAAGCCGTCGTGACTTTGGCAGACCATTTTCAAAATCTAGCTGAGCAAATAGGCATGCCTAACCTGCCTCATTCTATGTTGATGCACCATAACGTCTTGAACGGGTTATTTCTCGATGACGTCTTGCAGGCGCTGAAAGATAACGGGTGGTCAATGGTTGATGCCAAAGAGGCCTTTGCACATCCTCTCTATAAACTTCAGCCAGAGACGCCCACACGAAGCCGCAGCCTCTTATCTGTCTTAGCCCAAGAGAAAGGTATAACCGATACTGGCTATCCAAAAGCTTATTACGGTTGGGGTAAAAAAAGCATGGACGCTTTGGGCCTCTAGGTTACACAGAGCTTATGACCCAATTAGACTCTTCAAAACTGTCTTGGATGCGCGGCGATGATGTCGCTGCTATATTTGAGGCCCTACCAAAGGATAGCACAAGATATGTGGGCGGATGTGTGCGTAATGCTCTGATGGGGGTCAAAGTTGGAGATATTGACTTAGCGACAAAGTTAGAACCCAAGGCTGTGGCAAAAGCTTTGGAGGTCGCAAAAATAAAATATGTTCCAACAGGCATTGATCACGGCACGTTAACGGCGGTGATTGGCGGTAAGCCCTTTGAGATTACCAGCCTACGCAAGGATGTTGAAACGGATGGCCGCCGCGCTGTCGTCGCCTTTACACAAGATTGGGCGGAAGACGCGCAGCGGCGCGATCTGACAATGAACGCCCTTTATGCAGACCGAGATGGCAAAGTCTTTGATCCAACTGGTCAAGGCTTGGAAGATCTAAATGCTATGAAGTTTCGCTTCGTCGGCGAGGCAGAGGCACGGGTTAAAGAGGACTATCTTCGTATTTTACGCTTTTTTAGATTTTTGGCTTGGTATGGCGGGGAAGGAAAAGTTGACGGTACGGCGCTGAAAGCCTGCCGCGAAAACCGCAAAGGGCTGAAAAAACTTTCGGCTGAACGAGTCTGGTCCGAGCTTAAAAAACTGCTCTCCGCTCCTGATCCGTCCCGCGCGTTGCGTATCATGTTGACCAATGAGATATTGGATACCTTACTGCCTGAAGCCAGTAACGCGGAAGGGTTGACTCGGCTTGTGGCTTTGGAGCGCCGTGAAGCCATTGCGCCTGACCCTCTTTTGCGTCTCATGTCTATGAGCGCGCGTGAACCGCTGCAAATGGCGCTACTTTGCAAACGGCTTAAAATGAGCACCAAAGAAACGAACCGTTTGAGAGCGTGGTCAGACAGCTCGGCTGCGCTTGACCCTCATGCAAGCGACGGCGAAAAACTCAAAGCGATTTACGTGGCCGGAAAAGATGTCGTCATTGACCGTGCTAGGGTTAGAGCCGCAGGTGAGGATGATGCGCTGTTAAGCTCGCGTTGGATGAGCTTGGCGGATTTGGCCATGGGCTGGACGCCGCCCGACTTTCCGTTAACGGGCAAAGACCTAAAAGCAGCAGGTGTCGAGCCAGGCCCGCAAATGGGCAAAGTGATGAAGGCCTTAAAGGCGCTCTGGATACGAAGCGGATTTACAGCAGATAAAGACAAACTTTTAATGGCGTTGAAGCTGATAAATCGGTAGGGCAAATTATGTCTTTGAAACTCTATATCGGAAATTATAATTACTCATCTTGGTCTCTTCGGCCATGGCTTGTGCTTCGCAAAGCGGAGCTTCCCTTTGAGGAAGAGGTCATAGATTTAGATGTGCCGGGCTATAAAGACAAGCTTTTGGCTTTGACAGATGCGGGGACGGTGCCAGTCTTAAAAATCAAAGAGGATATGCTACCTGATAGTCTGGCCATTTCAGAGTTTTGTGCAAAGGCTGTGCCCAATTTGTGGCCCAAAAACCCCGAGCAAAAAGCCGAAGCGCAGCGCGTAACAAAATTAATGCATGAAGGGTTCTCAGCCCTGCGCACAGAAGCGCCGATGAATTTGCGGCGCCGCACATCTACACAAATGCCGCAAAATTGTTTGGATGACGCCGCAGAAATGAGCGCACTCTGGGATGAACTTTTATCTCGTCATGACGGGCCGTTTCTTTTCAATGATTGGTCTATTGCGGATGCCTTTTATACACCTGCGGCCACGCGTTTTGCGAGCTATGATTTGCCGCGCAGCGCGCGCTCGGACACCTATATTTCGGAGCTTATGGCTGACACTGATTTTCAGGATTGGGAAGCTGAGGCCTTTGTTGAAACCCATGTTTTGCCTAAATTTGATGAGATCAATCGATGAAATTAAAAGACGCCATTCGCACGATTCCTGATTTTCCTAAGCCAGGCATTATGTACCGGGATATTACTACGCTTTTGACTAATCGGCGGGCATTGACCGAGGCTATCATTCAACTCTCTGCTCCTTATAAGAATAAGGATGTCGATAGTGTTGCGGGTATAGAAGCACGGGGGTTTACCTTCGGAACTGCGGTAGCTTATGAATTGGGGTCGGGGTTTGTGCCCATCCGTAAAAAGGGCAAGCTTCCTTTTAAAACCTATGAGCAGGATTACACACTTGAATATGGAACGGATACAATTGAGATACATGCCGACAGCCTTCGCAAAGGCGAAAATGTTCTAATTGTTGATGATTTGATTGCGACCGGCGGAACGGCAGAAGCCGCGGTCAAATTGCTGCGTAAAACGGGCGCAAATATTATTGGCGCGGCTTTTGTTATCGATTTGCCTGAGTTGGGCGGAACTGAAAAACTTATGCGTATGGGCATTCCCGTCACGACATTGGTCAAATTTGAAGGGCATTGAAATGAATAGACCTATTAGCAGCTATCTCCTATTTTTTGCGCTCGCCTATGTTGGAATGCTTATTCTCTTTGCAATTATATCGATGTTTCTGTCTTCTGCTGGCAGCTCTGGAACGGTCATTGCCCCATTTTTAGCGGCTATGATAATTGGGGAGGTGTTTGTCAAAAAAGAAAGCCGGGCGCCCAATGATGAAGAACGAAATGCGTTAACTCTGGGCAGCTTTTTTATTTTTGTAGCCATTAATGTCGCATTATTGGCTTTGGCATTTGTCGGTGGGGCCTTTGGAGACGTCTTCTCAGAAGCAGGTGGCTCTGGAACTATAGCAACAATCTTGAGCGTGTTACTCCTTGTCGTTTTCGTGATTGTTTTCTTTATGATGCGCTGGGCTTATGGCGGACTTACGCGCAAACGTGCTGAAAAACTTTTAGGTGATCGCAACAATACTTTTGATTAAACGTTGAATTTAAACAGCATGATATCGCCGTCTTTGACGATATACTCTTTACCTTCTTGGCGGACTTTACCGGCTTCTTTCGCACCTTGCTCGCCATCATTGGCAACATAGTCTTCATAAGCTGTCGTCTCAGCGCGGATGAAGCCTTTTTCGAAATCGCCGTGAATAACGCCGGCACATTTTGGGGCCGTCCAGCCTTTTTGGAACGTCCAGGCGCGGGCTTCTTTTGGCCCAACGGTGAAATAGGTTTGCAGCCCGAGCAGAGCATAGCCTGAGCGGATTAGGCGGTTAAGTCCGGGTTCTGTCAGGCCAATCGCCCCCAGATATTCGGCTTGTTCTTCATCATCCAACAGAGCCATCTCGGATTCAATTTGCGCAGAGATTATAACGGATTGCGCGCCTTCGGCTTTGGCATGGGCGACAACCTTCTCAGAAAATGCATTTCCATCGGCAGCGCTTTCCTCATCGACATTGGCGACATAGAGAACAGGTTTGGATGTCAAAAGCTGTAGCATCCGCCAAGCCTTTTTATCGTCATTTTCAATTTCGGCTGTACGAGCCGGTTTGCCGTCTTCGAGAACGGCAATGGCAGTTTCAATGAGGCGCATGGTTTGAAGCGCGTCTTTGTCGTTCTGCTTAATTTTCTTCTCAAGCCCGCCTTTGCGTTTTTCAAGACTTTCAAGATCGGCGAGCATTAACTCGGTTTCAATGGTTTCAAAATCTGACATCGGATCAATGCGGCCCTCGACATGAGTGATGTCCTCGTCCTCAAAACAGCGCAGTACATAGATAACAGCATCAGTTTCGCGGATATTAGCAAGGAATTGATTGCCCATGCCTTCGCCTTTAGAAGCGCCTTTAACGAGGCCGGCAATATCAACAAAATTCATACGCGTCGGGATGATTTGAGCTGAGCCGCCAATCTTAGCAATAATGTCCAAACGGGGCTCGGGCATCGCGACATCGCCGACGTTAGGTTCAATGGTACAGAAGGGGTAATTGGCGGCTTGCGCATTAGCCGTTTTGGTCAGCGCATTAAATAGCGTTGATTTACCCACATTGGGCAAGCCCACAATTCCGCATTTAAAACCCATCGATCTATCCTTTTATATATTCTGTCACGCGAGTCTGAAACAGCTCACCATTTCCGTTAGCGAGTAGCTCTGCATAGCGCGCAGCGCCGTTGCAAATATCATCACGAATTGCATGTTCAGCTTTGGCAAAGTCAGAGAGTACATAGCTATGCACTTTGTCTTTGTGGCCGGGGTGACCAATGCCGAGGCGCACACGCTGAAAGTTTTCGCCGCAATGCTGACGTATTGAGCGCAGGCCATTATGCCCGGCAATACCGCCGCCAATCTTCATCCGAAATTTACCGGGGGCCAGATCAAGCTCGTCATGAAAGACTGTCACATTCTCCAACGGAATTTTGTAAAATGACATGGCGGCCTGCACCGATTGGCCCGACTCATTCATAAAGGTCATAGGCTTAAGCAGAAGGACTTTCTTGCCGTCAATTAAGCCAGAACGGACTAAGCCTTTAAATTGAGATTTATCAGCAGGGAAGTTGTGATCATCGCCAATGGCGTCAATCACCATAAAGCCGATATTGTGACGGTTCCCGGCATATTTCGCGCCGGGATTTCCTAGTCCAACCCATAAAAGCATATCAGGCTCCGCTCGTTTGCGGCGAAACCAGCCAAACAAGCGGCTTAGCCTTCGCCCTCAGCAGCGTCGTCAGTTTGCTCGGATGCAGGAACATCGCCAACTGCAACTTCTTCGCCTTCTTCTTCTTCGGCTTCTTCGACTTCTGTGCGAGACTCTTGCATTGTTGCAATTGTAAAGTCGCGATCCGTAATCGATGGCTTTACGTTTTTAGGAAGACTGATGTCTGAAATATGAATGGCATCGCCAATATCCATAGCGGAGATATCAACTTCAATTCCGTCAGGAATTTCGCCCGCGGGACATTTTACTTCGATAGCGTAACGCACAATGTTCAGCGCGCCGCCTTTCTTCATACCAGGTGATTCTTCTTCGCCGACAAAGTTCACAGTAACTTCAACTTCAATGATAGATTTTGCTGTCACGCGGTAAAAGTCCAAGTGAACGGGTAAATCTGTAACAGGATGGAATTGAATGTCCTTTGTCAAAGCCTTTTGGCCTTTGCCGTCATGAACAAGCTCAATCATGTTGCCGATAAACTGACCAGAGTTTATAGCTTTTAGCACTTCATTACTTTTTATTGCGATTGCAACAGGGGCTTCGTCGCCGCCGTAAAGAACACCGGGGACCATACCATTGCGGCGAGCTTCGCGCGCATTACCTGTGCCTGTATTTTCACGCACATTTACATCAAGAACAACACTCATTTTTCATCTGCCTTATTCATAGGCTCTAAAATAATCAGCCGCCCGTGAAGGCGGCGTAAAGGTCAGAGCCAAGAGATTCCTATATTGCCGCGCTACTTATGGGAAAAAGCGTCTCTATGCAAGGGGGTAAAAGTGAGGAAATTCATCTGCGCGTTAGCTATTTTCAATATTGATCTTGCATGGCTCAAAAGTAGAAACCCGCCATAAGGCAGGCTTCGTGATATGAGTAAAATTAACGACGTGGTTCTATCATGATTTCTTTAGACCAAACCAATTTCGCTTTGTCTTTTTTGGCTTGGCGGCTTGAGTGTCCTCTGGCGCGGTTACGTCTTGAGGGTCCGTGCTGATGGAGACATCTTCTATGGCTGCAGCTTTGCGTGTTGGCGCTTTGCGTCGGGCTGGTGCCTTGTCTGCGTCATCAGCTTTACCCGCCTTTGCGGGTGCCTTTTTACGGGCCGGGGCTTTTTTCTTAGGAGGCGTTTTTTCCGCCTCGGTTTCAGCCTTTTTCGCAGGTGCTTTTTTACGGGCAGGTGCTTTGCGCTTTGCAGGGGCCTTAGCTTTGACCGTTTCGGCTTTCGCTTTGGCAGGAGCCTTCTTCGCTGGGGCTTTACGTTTTGCCTTAGGCGTTTCCTCAGTCGTTTCCGCTTTGGTCGCCTTGCCTGGAGCCTTGCGGCGTGCTGGTGCTTTGGACTTCATCTTTGTGATGTTTTCCTTCACTTCTGGCGTCTTCACAGCGGCTTTTTTACGAGCTGGGGCTTTTTTCTTAGGCGCATCGTCAGACGCTACCTTCTTAGCAGGGGCCTTGCGGCGAGAGCCAGAGCGCGGTTTAGGCGACTCTTCTTTAGACTCGACGACCTCAGCAGGCGCTTCAGCTTTCGTGGCTGCAGCTTTCTTGGCAGGGGCCTTACGGCGGCCGCGTTTCGGCTTTTCATCATCCGCAGGCGCATCATTTGATGCCTCTACAGTTTGGTCATCTGGCTTTTTACTAGGGGCTTTGCGGCGACCACGGCGAGATTTCGGCTTTTCTTCAGTCTCAGATGTTTCAGTTTCATCAGAAGACTTTTGTTCATTTGACTCGTCTTTTGACTCTTCGCTCGTGTTTTCATCACGGCGTTTGCCACGTCCACCACGGCGGCCTCTTCGGCGGCGGCGTTTGCGGTTGCCGCCTTCGTTCTCATCGTCATTATTATTACGAGATTTAGGCGCTTCGGACTCATCATCCTGTTCATTCTCGTCATCTTCATCGCGCTGACGCGGTTTGGACTTAGGCTTGGCATTGCGCTGCTTGCGAAACTCTTTTTCTATTTCGTCAAGCGGATCAGGGCCCTGACCCTCTGCTTTCTCCAAAACTTCAATTTCGTAAGACGGACGGATGAGCTCTTCATCCCCAACAAGCTCCGTGAATAACCCTGATGTATCATCAACATGTTGGAGCAAGTCCCGCTTTTCGTTGAAGATATAAAGTGCAACATCGGAAGAGACTTTCAGACGAACTCGTTTAGCTTTACCGCGCACGCCAAATTCCTCAACGGCGCGAATAGCGGCGAGGGCTGAGGATTCGATGGTGCGTTTACGGCCCACGCCTTCGCAATGATCACAATGCGCTGTTGAGCCTTCGAGGAGACTGCGGCGGCGACGTTGACGGGAAATTTCCATCAAGCCGAATTGTGAAATGCGGGAGGTTTGAACACGGGCGCGGTCGCGGGTGAGCGCATTTTTCATTGTACGTTCAACGGCGCGGTTGTTTTTGTGCTCATCCATATCAATGAAATCAATCACGATAAGTCCCGCAAGGTCACGGAGGCGCATCTGGCGGGCGACTTCCTCGGCGGCTTCGGTATTGGTCTTAAGCGCTGTACGCTCAACATTACGTTCTTTGGTCGAACGGCCTGAGTTAACGTCTACAGAGACAAGCGCCTCAGTCGGGTGGATGACCAGATAGCCGCCGGATTTAAGCTGCACAACTGAGTTCAGGCTGTCTTCGATTTGGCGTTCGACATTATATCGCAGGAATAGCGGGATGTCGTCTTTGTACGCTTTAACGTTCTTGGCGTGGCTCGGCATGAGCATCTTCATGAAGGCTTTGGCGTTCTTATAAGCTTCATCACCCTCTATGAGTACTTCTTCTATGTCTTTGTTATAAAGGTCTCGAATAGACCGTTTGACCAAATTGCCTTCCTCATGAATGAGAGCAGGGGCGATAGAATTCATTGTCGTATCGCGGATTTCGTCCCAGAGGCGGGACAGATATTCATAATCTCGCTTAATTTCAGCTTTGGTACGTTTCGCCCCGGCCGTGCGAACAATCACGCCCATGCCTTGAGGAACCTCAAGCTCACTCATAACGGATTTAAGGCGTTTACGGTCAGATCCATTTGCAATCTTACGGGAAATGCCGCCGCCGCGAGCCGTATTCGGCATTAATACGCAATAACGTCCTGCGAGCGACAAATATGTCGTCAT
Source organism: Hellea sp. (assembly GCA_028224375.1). GTDB lineage: Bacteria > Pseudomonadota > Alphaproteobacteria > Caulobacterales > Maricaulaceae > Hellea. The sequence continues at coordinate 2,149 of JAOIVW010000020.1, read as the reverse complement.
TGCCGCGCCTTTATTACCGCGCTCTTCTTTTACGGCTTGTATAAGCAGGATTTGACCGCGCTTGATAACTTCTTGGATTTTATAGCGGCGGCGTGATTGGCGCTTGCGGCGCGAGGAGGCGACTTTGACCTGTTCTTCCGCGACTTCTTCGTCATCGGCGTCAGCCACGTCTTCTGCGTCGGGGTCTACATTTTCATCGGCTTCGAGCTCTGCAGCTTCGCCGTCCTCAATGATCTCTTCATCTTCTTCGGCGTCAGCTTCTTTTTGCGCTTCGGCTTCAGCCTCGAGCAAGGCAAGCTTATCCTCATGCGGGATTTGATAATAATCTGGGTGGATTTCACTAAAGGCAAGGAAACCATGGCGATTACCGCCATATTCCACAAAAGCCGCTTGAAGTGAGGGTTCGACGCGTGTGACACGCGCCAAATAGACATTACCTCTGAGTTGCCGTTTATTACGGCTCTCAAAATCTAGTTCTTCAACTCGGTTGCCGTCTACAATTACGACGCGCGTTTCTTCCGGGTGGGAGGCGTCGATAAGCATTTTCTTTGTCATGGTATTCTCCAAAGAGCCTCGGCTCTCCGTCACTTCGCCGAATTGGCGGGGCGGAGAGGGGCTCTGATAAATATGTGTGTATGTTCGATTTTACGGCACGCGCAACGGTCCCGGCCTTGGCCGTGAGGGACTGATTATATGCGTTTGCAGCGTGCATAGTAACTTTCATTATGTACTGCCGAAGTAAAACGACGGTACGTCGAGCTAGAAAAGCCGCGATTGCGGGCGCATCCTGCGCTTAGATTCTGGCTCGTAGCCGCGTTGTGCCCTATTTAACGGCACTGCGCAAAGCATTTGTCACCTTATTTTCATAGCACTAAAAGTAACGCTCTGTTCACCATAAGAGGCCATAGAGAGCTATGCTGCGAAATGTCGTGACATTGCTGTTGACCCTGCTCATATGGGGAGCCTTTACGCTTTGCGCTAGTGCGCAGACGCTTACTGATATTTCTTATGACAAGCAGACGGTCATCCTTGAGTTCTCATCAGACGCAAACTCTCAGATATTCGCAATCGGAGACGACAAGCCGCGTATCGTCATAGATGTGCCTCATGGTGATATGAACATAGGCGGAAAAACATTTAAAACAGGGGCGCATGTGCTTGAAGGGCAGGGCGCGGTGAAACGCATTCGTATCGCTGCCCGCGATAAAGGTTTCCGCGCTGTCATGGATTTGAATGCAGGCATCACAATGACCGAAAAATCTGTATCAGGGTCTAATGTAATGATTAGCTTAAGCGGGTCCGTAAACGCCAAGACTCCAAAATCTGCAGCTGCGAGACCAGAACCTGTTTCAGGACCTCGTTATTTTGACGATAGAGTTCCTTATCCCCGCCTGGCTCCGCGCGGAATTGTTAAAGTGTTCCGCAAGCCTGTCATTGTTATCGACCCCGGGCATGGCGGGCGCGATCCTGGCGCAATCGGCATTAAAGGAACATATGAAAAGTTGATTACATCGGCTTCGGCTAAGGAACTGCAACGTCAATTGCTGGCAACGGGACGCTATAAAGTCATTCTGACGCGCTCTAAGGACAAATATGTCGAGCATGAAGAGCGCCTCAGAATCGCCAGAGCTGGCGGAGCCGACCTTTTTATCTCAATTCATGCTGACTCAGCAGGAAATAAATCAGCGCGCGGCGCCTCGGTTTATACCCTCGCGGATCGGGCGAAGAACCGTTCAAAGCGTATCGTAAACTCACAAAACTGGATAATGGACGTTGATTTGACCGCGCAAAGTGATCCTGTCGGGGATATTCTTGTGGATTTGGCTCAGCGCAGCACCTCGACGCAATCAGAAGCCTTTGCAGATATCCTCATAAATGAGCTAGGCGGTTCTACTCAACTTGTGGGGAATTCACATCGCCGCGCTGGCTATTACGTCTTATTGGCACCTGACGTGCCTGCGGTTTTGCTAGAGATGGGTTTTTTGTCTAATGCGAAAGACGAGAAGCTGTTAAAATCTGCCAATCACCGTAAGAAAGTCTTGAAGTCTGTCACGCGCTCCATCAATAAGTATTTTGATAATAAGAGCTGATGTGCGGGCTATGTAAGCATGGCAGAATCATGTCAGGAAGAGTCATAGTCACGCCGTAA